>NZ_DAITQL010000037.1:0-39751 GCF_036833075.1 Hyphomicrobium sp. | reverse complement strand
AGGTCGATGGCAACAAGCTCACCATCGAGTTCGACCACGCCGGCAGGAAGCGCGTTGTCGACAGCTTCGTCGCACCGTTCTAGAGGGCGCACGCACGGGCGGGAGAGGCGGCTCACCGCAACGTCAGCCTGGTGACGAAGTCACCGCGACTCTAGGCGAGTGACGAAGTCACCGCAACGTGAGCCGAGTGACGAAGTGGCAGGGGCGGTACTTGCGCGTTTCGAGTGCGACGCGCGTTCCCGGCGCCACAGGCGGTTGGCCGCGCGTATCGAGAAAGACCACGAGCCCGCTGTCCGTCACCACTTCCGCCGTGCTCGTCGCCCAGACGCGCACCACGCCGCTGAACGTATGAAATCCCGGCTCGAACTGGTCGAGATCGTCCATCACCCAAGTCTCCTGCTCCACCCCGCGCGGGACGCACAACGGATGTCCCGCGAGCACGCCCTAATCCGGAGGGGAGGCCTCCCGCGTGAGCGGAACAAAGCACACCGGAATGATCTCCCTCAAGACAGTCGATTGATCGCGCCGCTTTTCGACGAGAATGAGTTGTTGCGACTTGCCGCCGACTGGAATGATGAGCCGCCCCCCGGGCGCGAGCTGCTGGATCAGCGGCGCGGGAATCTCGGCCGGTGCCGCCGCGACGAGGATGGCGTCGAACGGCGCCTCCTCCGGCCATCCCAGGGATCCGTCGCCGATGCGGGTGCGGATGTTGGCGAGGCCGAGATCGGCGAACGTCCGCTGAGCCCGCTCGGCGAGCGGCGCGACCACCTCGATCGTGAAGACGGTATCGACCAGGCGCGCGAGAACGGCCGCCTGGTAGCCTGACCCGGTTCCGATCTCGAGCACCCGGTCGCTGGGCGCGAGATCCAGAAGATCGGTCATGAGCGCGACGATGAACGGTTGCGAGATCGTTTGCCCATAGCCGATCGGCAATGGCCGGTTGAGATAGGCGTCCGGGACGAGATCCGGCGGGACGAAGAGATGCCGCGGCACCGCGCTGAGCGCGGCCAATACGCGCGGTGCCAATCCGCGCGCCGAGCGCGCGCCGCGCTTATGCGCATGCCCGTGCAGGTCTTCGCGTGAGGAGCGCTGCGCGCGGGCATACTCCGCCGCCATCAGCTCGACCTCGCGCACCATGGCGTCGCGCAGCGCCTTCGTCTCGTCGTCGGATATGCTCATGTCGGCTCCCGCGTCCGGGCTTCGGATGGAACGTCGGCCGCCGCATCCATCCGCCAAGGGTCGGCGCGACGACGATCCGCGCACGTCGCTCCGACGCCGCAGAATGACATCGTTTCGACCAACTCGAGTCTCACAGAAGGCATGTGCGGATCATCGAGTAGCATCAGGGAGGAGGGAGCATGGTATTCAGTCGCAAGCCCGAGCCGGTGCCGGCCGAGGCGCCGCCTGTCCCGCAACTGCGCCGCACGGATCGGAGCCTCGGAGCAGAGAAACAGCATCTGCACACCGTCGCATCCGCAGGCATCACCACGCAATCCGTAATCGGCAACGACCTGTCGATCGAAGGTCAGTCCATCACCATCCGTTGCAAAGGGTCGCTCAAGGTTCTTGGCAACATCCAGGCCGATCTGCACAGCCGCGAGCTCGAGGTCGGCAAGGAGGCTTTGATCCAGGGCGCCGTCGCCGCGGAGACCATCGACGTGTTCGGTCGCGTCAGCGGCGCCATCATGGGCCGGCACGTAGTGCTGCATTCGACCGCCCAGGTCGAAGGCGACATTCACAGCCATCTCCTGTCCATCGAGCAGGGCGCGGCCTTCGACGGCCGCTCGCGCCGGGTCGCCGATCCGTCGGAGATCGCTCCCGAGCTCGAAACGCGCGTGACGGCAGGCCCGGGCGTTCCGCCCGCGGTGCCGAGCTTCACCCACATGATGTCGGGCTGAGGCCCGGCGGGAGTCCACAACACCCGTCCGGACATGATAGCAAGCTTCGGGGGAGGGTGCCGGTATCCACCGGCCCGTCCCCCGGATTGTTCGGACTCCCATGAACTATCGCCACATCTATCACGCCGGAAATTTCGCGGACGTCCTGAAGCACGCCGTGCTCACGCTCGTCGTCGGGCACATGAGGCGAAAGGAGGCCCCGTTCCGCATCGTCGACACGCATGCAGGCACCGGTCTCTACGATCTCGCAAGCGGAGAAGCCGAGCGGACGGGGGAATGGCGGGACGGCATCGGGCGTCTCCTCTCTGCCGCGCCGCCCGTTGAGATCGCGGCCATGCTGGCGCCCTATCTCGACATGGTCCGGGCCGAGAACGGCGGCGGCGAACGGATCCTCCGCTACCCCGGAAGCCCGCTCGTCGCCCGTCGCCTCATGCGGCCCGTGGATCGGCTTGTGGCGAATGAAGCCCATCCCGAGGAAGCCGCGCCCCTCGCGGCCCTCTTTGCCAAGGATCGTCAGGTCAAGGTGCTGAGTCTCGACGGGTGGACCGCGCTCAAAGCGGTGCTGCCGCCCAGGGAGCGGCGCGGTGTCGTCCTGATCGATCCGCCGTTCGAGGAGCCGGGGGAGTTCGAGCGTCTCTGCGATGGGCTCGCAACCGCGTACCGCCGCTTCGCGACCGGCACGGTTATTCTCTGGTATCCCATAAAGGACGTGGGCGCGGTCTCCGCGTTTTCGCGCGACGTCGCAGCGCTCGGCATTCCGAAGCTGCTGTCGGTCGAGTTGTTCACCGGCACGCCGCGCCCGGACGGGCCTCTCGTCGCGACCGGTCTCGTTATCCTCAATCCGCCCTTTATGCTGGACGCGAAGCTCGCGACGCTGCTGCCGTATCTGGCCGCCCTGTTCGCGCGCGACGAAGGTGCTGAGGGCCGGGTCGCATGGCTCGCAGGCGAGCGCATGACGTCCGCGTGAGGCACGGTCTTTTTGCGTGCGTTCGCGCCCGACGGCGGACGGCTTGCGGCAGACGAATTCGCGCCAGTTGTTGACCGGCAACGAGCAACGGGAAATCGCACGCAACGGCTGGTTTTCCTGTGAACGACGGATGGGCGGCGCTCTTTAAGTCGGGCAGGATCTGCTACGCGCAGGGACTGCTCGAATTTTTCCAGGGAGATGGAGCGATGTTGAAAGCGGTGCGTTTGACGACGGCGCTTGTGGCCGTTGCGGGCCTTGCGGCCATGACGGCGTCGGCCGAGGCCAAGACCTGCGTCAAGAAGGGCGCGATCGGCGAAGCGGGAAGCCAGCAGGACGCGAAGCTGCAGGTGGACGAAGCGCTGCTTCAGGCGGTGGACTGGGGCGCCTGGGCCGCGTGGATGGGCTCGAACCACAAGGTCGGCGCGGCAGCGAACCTGCCCGGCTATACGTTCGGCCCGCGCACCTATAGCTGCAAGCAGGGCGGCTCGTGGGGGTGGACCTGCCGCGGTTCTGCCACGATCTGCAAGCTGTGAGCCTGGAGCGACCGAGGGGAGCGATGCGCCGCGCCCTCTCGTGAGGGGCGCGGCGTCCTTTTCGGAAGCAGCGCGCCGCGCAGCTGATCGGGAGCAGAAATGCGGACCGACAGCGACCGGCGTGACGTGGTGCGAGGTCGCACCGGCGGGAAGATTGTCGGTAAGTGTTTTGGCCCGTTGGCAAACCTGCGCATAATGTCGCCAAGTGGACTAGGCATGCTGGCCGGACACGGCTATAGCAGCACAAACGCCAGATGACCTTCGGCCGTTACGGAGAAACGTGATGGGTTTCGTGTCCAGGATTGCTCTTGCCGCCGCTCTGACCGGCGCGCTCGCCGTCGCCCATCCGGCCCTGGCGGGCTGCAAGCGCATGGGCTTCACGGTCAACGACTACGGCAAGGAAGGCCCCACCCGCGATTCGAAGGAGCTGCTCGACAAGCACATCGCGACGTGGGCTGCGGAGCAGGGCATCGACAAGTATTCGGTCGGCAAGAAGGACGTGAGCTGCGATCTCTTCCTGAACCTGATCGTCGTCGACGAGCACACCTGCACGGCATCCGCGACCGTCTGCTGGGGATCGGACATCAACAAGCTGAAGCAGCAGGACGCGAGCACGAAGTCGAAGAAGAAGGAAGCCGCGGCGAAGGCCGAGAAGGCCGCGTCCGAGGCCAAATCTTCCGCTGAGGCCCAGTCGTCGGATGCGAAGGCGTCCGATGCGAAGCCTGCCGAGGCTGCGGCAGAGACGCCGCCGGCAGAAACCCGGCAGGCCGAGGAGAAGCCCGAGATCCCCAAGGCTGAGAAGCCGGCCACTGCGGCGCATGACGCGACGCCCACGGTCGAGACGGGGACCATCCCGGTTCCGCCGACGGCTGCGGCTGCTGCC
Organism: Hyphomicrobium sp.; assembly: GCF_036833075.1. Lineage (GTDB taxonomy): Bacteria > Pseudomonadota > Alphaproteobacteria > Rhizobiales > Hyphomicrobiaceae > Hyphomicrobium_C. The sequence continues at coordinate 35,470 of NZ_DAITQL010000037.1, read as the reverse complement.
GCTGCGGTATCGCCCGTCGCGGAGCCTGCGGCCGTCGAGCCGCCGGCTGTCGTGACCCCCGCCGCGAGCGCGAGCGAAGAGGCGACCAAAGCGGCTGCTGCCGCTGCGGAATCGGCTGCGGCTGCCGCCGAGCGCGCGGCTGCGGCCGCGGAGCGGGCAGCCCAGGCCGCCGAGCGTGCCGCCGCGACCATGGCTCAGCAGCAGGCGCCGGCCGCCGCCACGCCTGACGCGTCGGCCCCCGCGGTTCCGGTCGCGCCCATCGCGCCGACACCCTAGGTCATGATCTCGAGTCTTTCGGTCCCTCTCCCACCGGGAGGGGGGACCGTAAGACGTGAGCATCTCCCTTCACCTCTGCTCCATGCGCAGCATGGCTCTCTGCCGCGAGACGGGGAGAGGGTTGCGGCGCGGATCGGGGAAGGCCGGTCCTCCGCAGTCGGAAGGGCTCTCGATTGAGATGGAACTTCGCGCCCCAACTTGCTTCGGGCCGTTCCTTCAGGAGGCGTCACGTCTTCTTCGCTGCGAGCCGGTCGAGGCGCAGCCTGTGGCGCTCATCCGTGAGCAGGAGCACCGAGCCGAGGCCGGCCGCCACCACCGCCACGCCCGTCGAGCCGGCGATGAGGAACATGATCATCACCTGATACTGCGCGGCCGAGACGGGATCGATGCCGGCCAGAATCTGGCCCGTCATCATGCCGGGGAGCGCCACCACGCCCGTCGTCGCCATTGCCGTCACGATGGGCATGAGCCCGGTCGTGAGCGCGCGCCGGAGAATGGCATCGAACGCCTCGAAGCGCCCGGCGCCGAGCGCGATGCGGGCCTCGATCGCCGGCCGTTCGCGCACCGCGGCGGAGGTCACGGCGTCGAGGACGAGGCTCGTCCCCGAGAGCGCATTGCCGAGCATCATGCCGAACAGGGGCAGCACGTAGCGCGGCGCGTACCACGGATCCGGACCGATCACGATCGTCGTTGCGAACAGCGTGGCGATGAGACTGGAGAAAAAGGGCGCTCCCGCACCGAGCGCGAACGCGAGGCCGCCACCGATGCGCCGCTCCGGCCGCGAGACGACCTCATAGGCCGCCGCTGCCGCCATGAAGAGAGCGAACGCGATCGTCCAGAGCGGAGAGTTGAGGGCGAAGATGAAGCGCAGCGCCAGCGCCACGATCGAGAGCTGCACGACCATGCGCACGGCGGAGATGGCGAGCGAGCGCTCGAGCCCGAGTCGGAACCAGAACGACACCGCGCCGTTCGCGAGCAACAGCAGCGCCGCGAAGACGAGATCCGTGAGGGTCAGCGGAACGTAGGTCATGACGGCGATGTCCGTGGCGTATTGGATGCGTGGTCGGGCGGCGCGAGTTGCAGGCGCGTATCCGCGAGGCGCCCGATGAGACCGCCGTCGTGGCTCGCGATCAGGACGCTGCGCCCCGCGAGCAGTTGAAATCTGATCAGCTCCTCGACCAGCGCCGTCGCGGCAACGTCGAGCGCAGCCGTCGGCTCGTCGAGGAGAAGCACCTTTGGCTCGCCGACGAGCGCGCGCACGAGCGCGATGCGCTGCCGCTCGCCGGTGGAGAGGAGGCTCACGGGGCGATCGAGCATGTCCTCCTCGAGCCCGAGCGCGGCGAGCAGGCGCACGACGCGCGCGCGCGATCCGGGAACGGCGGGCAACGTGTCGCGCGGCGTGTCGGTCCACCAGCCCGGCTCCGCCGCCACGTAGCGGACCGCCTGGCGCCAGACGAGCGGGGCCGTCTCGTGCCGCTCGATGCCGTCGATGAAGACCTGGCCCTCTACCGGATCGAGGTCGGCGATCGCGCGCAGGATCCGCGTCTTGCCCGATCCGGACGGACCCTCGATGGCGAGGCATTCGCCGTTCGAGACGCCGAACGACAGCGGCGGCAAAGATCCGACCCGAAGATGCTCGACGCGCAGCAAGAAACGGTCCCTATCGTCAAAGTGAGGATAGCGACGCTTAGCAAGTGCGGGGGGCCGAAGCCAGATGCGCCGATGCCTCGCATCGGCCGTTCATCACAAAAAACGGCGGATCAGGCGGCAAGGCCGGCGCTGGCCAGCGTCTCCAGGAACTGGGTGTGGTCGAACGGCTTCATCAGGTAGGTATCCGCCCCGGCCGAGAGGGCGCGCGAGATATCAGTCGGATCGTTCTCGGACGTTGCATAGATGATGAGCGGACGATGCCGGGAACCGCCGGCGAAGCGGAGCGCGTCGAGGAACTCGACAGGCGTTTTACCCGGCAGCCGCCAATCGAAGATGAGCACGTTGATCTTGGTGTCGCGGCACACCGCGAGCGCCCCATCGGCGGTCTCCGCCTCCAGCACGTCGAACGACATCTGCTCGAGGTAATGCCGCGCGACCTTGCGAATGATCTCCGACGGGTCTGCGATCAGGCAGCGCTTCATTGGTCGACTGATCTCCGGGCCGGGACGTGGAGCAAGGCGTTCGAGCGGGCGCGGTGCCGGCCTGCGGCACGCGACCGGCGGACGGATCCGCCAGTTATTTGTGATGCAAAGGAGTTAACGGTTGGTTGCGGCAAGTCCTGCGCGGAGGCGGAGCCGGCGGAGAAACGCCGGCAGGCCGCGCCAGATCATGATCACTCATCGGTCTCATCGAGGAATGAGAGGGTGGTCCCGATTCAATCAGAAATGATCACGCTCTAAGCCAGCGCCGAGAGCAGCACGTCAGAGCCGTCCTTGACGATGGAGAGCTTCATGTCCGCGGCTTGAGCGAGCCGCCACGTGTAGTACGCCTGGATGGTCAGCGCATCGAGGGCGGGCACGCCCTCGCCCGAGATGAACTCACCGAGATGCTGCGGAGCCCGCGCGCCCGTACCCCGGCAGCGCAGCACGAAGCTTGGCGCCTCCGTCGTCCCCTGCATCAAGACCTCGATCTCGCCCCCGCGCGGCAACGCCGTGACAGCCATTGCGACGAGATTGAGCAGCAGCTTCACCTTGTCCTTGGCCATGTAGCCCGCAAGGCCGTGCCAGACGAGCTTGTGCTTCCCGTTGCCGATGAAGCCGCGCGAGATCTGCTCGGCCGTGCCGAGGTCGATGAGGGCACCGGCCGACCCCGCGGCCCCGAACGCGAAGCGCGCGAACTGGAGCCGCGCGGAGGCCTGCTCGGTGACGTTGCGGATGACGGACAGCGCGTAGGACTTCGCTTCCTCGTCGTCGTCCTCGTTGAGGATCTCGAGGCCGTTGTAGATGGCGCCCACGGGACCGATCACGTCGTGGCAGATCTTGCTCGAGATCAGAGCGGCAAGCTCGAGATCCGTGGGTTGGACGCGCTGGGATGCGTCGGTCATGAAGAGGGTCCCCTGAAATGACGTCGCCGTGGCGTTCCGATCGCAAGACATCGCTCGCGCGACAGGGCGCCGTCGCGCAACACGCTGTCCGCTCTGATTACACGCCACCCCGGGATCTGCAAAGGCTGGGCAGCCGGACCTTGAATTTTCGGGCGTAAATGACCTCAGCCTGGAGCGCGTCGGCGTGTGTGCACCGCTCGAACAGCGCAGACGCGCGAATCGCCGCGCGCAGCCGGAGCGAAAAAAAATCTGACGCGAAATTCGTGAGTCGTCGCCATGCCTTGCGTGGCGCGACCTCCACAGGAGGCCCGTCGGGCCGCGGTGCAGCCATAAATTGGTAATACTTTGAAGCAAGGATCAGGCTGGGTTTCGGTGCATTTTCGTGCGCGTCGATGGCAAGCGGTTGCGTCGGTCGCGCCAGCCCAAGGGAATTCAAAAACCCATGATCACGAAACGTCGTCTGCGCGGTCTCTCCGCGCTCGCAGGCGCGGCGCTGCTGCTCGCTGTCCCGGCTCTGGCTCAGAACGCGGAGTGGAGCCCCGACAGCTATCGAAGCGGCGCCTACGCGGCCCCGCGCACTGACGCCCCGTCTTCGAACGACGGCTATGGAAGCACCAACGGCTACGCGGCGGGCAACGGCAGTTATGACGCCGACGCCTATTCCATGGGCGGCGGCGGTCAAGGCTACGGCGGAGATGCCTATGCGACCGCCCGCAGCGCCTCCCCGGGGAACGACGCCTACTCGCCGTCCCGCGACAGCGGCTACGGCGGGGGCGATTCGTATGCGCCGTCCCGCGAGGGCCCGGCCGACAGCTACGGCTACAGCGATCCCGGCCGCCCGGCGGACGGTGGATACGGAGAGCCCTACGCGCCGCCCGGCCAGGAGGCCTATCGCGAGGCACCCCCGCCCTCGAGCCGCGGAACCTACGACCAGAACGAGATCATCGCCGCCGGCCATGGCTTCTTCGGTGCCATCAGCCAGGGGCTCGGCAAGGCGGTCGAATACGTCTTTCAGAGCCAGGGGCGCCCGAACGGCTATATCCTGGGCGAGGACGCCGGCGGCGCCTTCGTCGTCGGCCTGCGCTACGGCGAGGGCATGCTCTACACCAAGGATGCCGGCGACCATAAGGTCTTCTGGCAGGGCCCGTCGGTCGGCTACGATGCCGGCGCCGAAGGGTCGAAGGCCATGGTGCTTGTCTACAACCTGCACGATCCCTCGGATATCTATCACAGATTTGGCGGTGTGCAGGGGGCGGCCTATTTTATCGGCGGCCTCAGCGTGCAGTTTCAGACCTACGGCCCCGTCACGCTCGCGGTCATCCGCTCGGGCGTCGGCATGCGTCTCGGCGCGAACGTCGGTTATCTGAAGTACACGCGCTCCCCCACATGGAATCCGTTATAAGAGCCTGACGAATCCGCGCGGCGCGCGACACACTTGCGCCCGATGCGGGGGGCAGATTAAGTCGCTCGTCGGGCGCGTTCGCCCTCTCCGCGCACGCGGAGGGTGGCGTCTGCTGTTTGCCTGCGGATCGAAAAAGAGAGGAGTGACTCCGGGGATGCGCCGGTGATCACCATCCAGTCGGCCATGCTGGTCGCCCTCGGGTTTTTCACGGCGGGCCTCATCGGCTTCCTGCTGGCGCCGCTCTACGGCCGCCGCTCGGCGCGCATCGCCCGCAACGAGCTGCGCGCGACCCTGCCGCTGTCGTCGGCCGAGATCGCAGCCGACAAGGACCGGCTGCGCGCCGCCTATGCGCTGACCATCCACAAGCTCGAGCAGAAAGTGGAGAAGGGAGCGCTCTCCGCCGCGCGCCAGCGCGTCGAGCTCAACCGCCGCGACGCCGCCATCAGCGAGCTCGAGGGCGAGACCGAGCGGCTGCGGACGCTGCTTGAGGAGCACGAGAACGCCCGCCGCGTCCTCGAGCAGACCATTGCCGAGCGCATGCCGAAGGTGGAGTTCCGCTTGGGCGAGGCAAAGACCCTCCTCGATCGCCGCGACCATGAGATCTCGAAGTTGACGCACGCCTCCCAGCGGCAATCGCAGGCGCTCGAAGAGGCGACGCAGATCAACACCCAGCAGCGCGATGAGATCCACCGTCTCAACGCGACGCTCGCCGCACGCGCCGCGCGCAACCGCGAGACGCTGGCCGACCCCCGCTTCGACGGCGAGGTGGCGCTCAGGGCCGAGATCGAGGCGCTCCGCTCCAAGACGCGCGACCAGTCGGCCGTCATCGGCCGCCTTCAGGCCGCGCTTTCCGGCGGTGGCGCCGGGGCCGGCGGGGCTCAGGACGTTGCGGCGGAGACGGAAGGGGCGCCGGCCAAGGCGATGCCCGCGCGCGAGGCTCCGGAGGCTGCACCTCCGGCCGACGTCAATCTCGCCGCCGAAATCAATCGCCTGCGCAGGGATCTTGTGGACGCCGAGGCCGCATTGCGGTCGGCGCGCGGCATGGCGGAGGCCGGTCACGCGGGCCAGGCGGCGCTCGAGGCGGAGATCCGCACCTTGAAGTCAGCCAACGAGGATCGTGCGGCCGAGGTCGCGAGACTCAAGGCGGCGCTTGCCACCTACGAGGCCGAGGATACCGACGACCGTACGCTCAAGGAGAGCAAGGTCGCCATGCGGGCCCGCTTGAGCGCTCTCCAGGCGGAGGCCGACGAGCAGACCGTCACCATTCAGCGCCTGCGCGCCGAGATCGCCGCCGCCAACGAGAAGCTCGCCCGTCAGGCCGCCCATTTCATGGACGAGATGCGTCGTCTGGGGGCGGGCACGGTCAAGACCGCCGGCCCGCGGCAGGAGGCGGCGGAGCGTCCCAAGGCGTCGCTCGTCGAGCGCATTGCCGCGCCACGCGCCTCGCACTCCGCTCCGTCCAGGATCGGCACGGCCGGCGAGGTCAATCGCGAGACGAGGGATCCCGCGCGCATCAGCGGCTTCCTGCGCGCGCTCGATGGCGCCGCCGCGGCGGTGCCCGGCGAGGAGATCCGCAACGGCGCCGAGCCGAACGGGGCCGCCGCCGGGGAGACGGCCGGCGAAAAGGCGCCGGCCAAGAAGACGGATCGCCGCGCGAGCCTCATCGAGAGGATTACCCGGGCAGAAAAGCCCGTTGCATGAGCGTGCGTTCTTGACAGCGAGGACCGGTGCACGCATTGTCGCGCCGCACCGGGTGATAGGGCCATTTCATCCGGACAAACAGAATTGGCCCAAGTCTAGGGAAGAAAATCCACATAATAAAAATTCGGGGGGTGCCATCGTGCGCCACCCCGAATTCGTTTGAGTGCTCGCGTCTCGCGCCCGCGCGTCGTTGCCGCCTCGACACCATTGCCGGAAGCCCGCGTCTGCGAGGATAATCGGGCCGTGCGGAGGGAGTGCGGATGATCGGGATCGGACTTGGGCTGCTCCTCATCGCCGGCGTGCTCGCGATGCTTGCGGGCGTTGGCGGCAAGGTGCCGGGCGTCCCGGCCTTCGACCCCCTGCCGCTCCTCGGATACGGCGGCGCCGCTGTGCTGCTCGCGATCGGCGCGCTGCTCGTCGCCGATGGCCTCGTCCGGCGCGCCATCCGGCGTCCCACCGCATCGCGGCAGGCCCTGAGAACGGCGCGCCTGACGGCCGCCGCGCTGCTGGCGATGGCCGGCCTCGCGATCGGACTGCCGCTCGCCGCCGGCCCGGCCAACCTCGTGCGCGTCGAAGGAATGCCGTTCGGCTATTACCTCGCCGCCCAGGGCGCTCTGATCGGTCTCGTCATCCTGGCGTTCGTCTGGGCCGCCCGGCAGAACCGCATCGATGCCGGGGAGCCCGACGCATGACCGGGACGGCCGCCGCCGCGGATCGGGCGACGTCGCCCGCGTTTGCGGGCCTTTCGGCAGCGGGGCGTGCAGTTCCGGTGGCGCTCCTCGCGTCTCTGCCGGGTCTGGTCTTCCTCGCCGGCTTCGACCATCTGGCCTTTGGCCTCGGCCTGCTCGCCGGCATCGTTCTCGCAGGTAATCTCATTGCGCCGCATGTCGCGCGCGCGGGCGCTGAGACCGTGACCGGCGCGCTCGAACGGCGCTTTGGGACGCGGGTGTCCTTCGCCGCTGCCGCCGTGGGGCTTCTCGTCGTGGCGTTGCTGCTGTCCGCGGAGCTGACGCTTCTGGGCCTCCTCGCCGAAGCCGGACTCGATCTGCCCTATCTCCCGGTGATCCTGACGGCGTTGGCCCTGAGCGCCGCCGGCGCGCTGTGCCTGAGCGACCGTGCCTTCGGCCGTCTCGCGGCTGGCGCCTGCGTCGTCTTCGCGGCCGGTCTTATCGTGCCGCTGGTCCTGATGGCACTCAAGGCCGGAGCGGTGCCCCCATACTTCGGCTACGGCCACGTCCTGTCCGCCATCGGCGGCCTCGAGGAGGGCTTCGTCGAGAACGGCGTCGTCGATTTCGACACCTTCTCCATGCACGTGACGCCGTTCCTGCGCCTCTCGGGCCTCGATCTCGTGGCGCTCGTTGTGTCGCTGGCGCTGGGAACGGCCGTGCTGCCGCCGCTGGTGTCCGCCCTCACGGCCGGGAGAGATCCGGCGCGCGCGCGCCTCGCAGGCGCCTGGGCCGCGCTCTTCGCCATGCTCGTGCTGATCGCCGTTCCCGCGCTCGCCGCCTACGCCAAGCTTGAGCTTTACAGCACGCTCGCACGCGAGACCCCGCTCGCCGCTGTGCCCGGCTGGCTCGAAGCGCCGCTCCGCGCCGGCGTCGCGCGTCTTCACGGCACGTCGGTTTATCTTCTGGCCGCCGTGGCCGACGCCGTGCGTGCGGGACATGCTGATGCCGCCGCCGTCTCAGGGTATCTGGTGACGGACGCACGCGCCGCGGCACAGTGGGCCGCGCTCGATGACGCCGTGCGCGAGGCTCTGCTCACCTCCGCCCGCGCGCTCGCGGACGGCCAGTCCGCGGCGTCGGCATGGGATGTCTACCGGGCGTCCGTTCTCCCCGCTGCTGCGGCTGCCGCCGGCAACGCCTCTGCCCTGTTGACGCAGGCTGCGCTGGTGGTGGAGCCCGTCGGCCTGTTGCTGGCGCTCCCGGGGCTGGCGGGCGCGCCCGCCTGGGCCGCGCCGGTGCCGGTGCTCGGCACGCTCGCGGCCGCGCTCGTCATGGCCGCGGCGCTTCTGCGAGGATTGCTGCCGGGAGGCGCCGTCGGGGAATGCGAGCTATCCGCGCGCCGACGCGGTCGCGCGGTCGCGCTCCTGCTGGCCACCGGCGCCGTGGCGGCGGGCCTCGCGGCCGCAAGACCCGGCGATCTCGTGGCCATCGTCGTGTCCGCGCTGTCGCTCGCGGCGGCCGGCGTCTTTCCGGCGCTGGCCATCGGCCTCGCCTGGAAGCGCGCTACGGCCGCCGGCGCCATGGCCGCGATCGTTCTCGGCAGCGGCCTGACGCTCTACTACGAGATCGGGATCCAAGTCTTTCCAGCCGCCTTCTACCGCACCTGGGAGCCGCTCTCGAACGCAGGCGCGTTGGCCGTCGAAGAGTTCGCAACGCTCGAAGCGGAGGCGCGCGAGGCCGCAGACGGGGAGGCGAAAACCGAAGCCGAAGCCGCGCGCGACGTGCTGGCGCGCGGGACGGCGACGCGTCGCGGCCTCGCCAACTGGTTCGGCATCGACAGCGCCTCGGGCGCGATCTTCGGCGTGCCGCTGGGGCTCCTCGCGCTCGTCCTCATGAGCCTGCTGACGCGCACCCGCCGCGATCGTGCTCACCCGTAGGCGAGGCGCGGCTGCCACTCGGCGGCTTCGGTCGCGGCAAGGAACTGCGCCACGACGTCGATCGTCTCCGCGTCCCTGAGCAACGGCGCATGTCCCTGCGCCTTGACGACGTAGGACGAAAGCGCGGGATGGCGCCGGCCCATCTCCTCCACGGTTGCGGCCGACAGGATGTCCGACTTCTCGCCCCGCAGCACCAGCACCGGTACGCGCTTCAGCGCCTCGAACTGCGGCCATAAGGCCGGGATCGGCCCGTCGAGCACCGAGAGCGCGTGGGACAGCCCCGCATCGTGTCCGGGCGCCGGCCGGCCCTTGTGCTCGTTGAACCACTGCCGGGCGATCTCGACGCATTCCTCGGCCCCGAGGCCGGGAAACGCGCGCCGCGTCATGTCGTGCACGAGCGCGCCCGCCTCCGTCCACGAGGACGGCAGCGGAATGCGCCCCACGTAGGCGGAGATGCGCCCGAGGCCCTTCTGCTCGATGACGGGGCCGATGTCGTTCAGCACGACGGGCCCGACGGCGCGGGGTTGCGCCGCCGCCATCACCATGGCGATGAGGCCGCCGCGCGACGTGCCGATGATCGAGGCGCCCGCAATTCCCGTGATGGTCATGAAGTCGAGCACGTCCGCCATCTCGCTCGGCACGGTGTAATTGTGCCAGTCGGGATCGTTCTCGGAGAAGCCGCGCCCGCGGTAGTCGAGGGTGTAGACGTCGCGCGGCGTCGCCGGGTGATGCGAAAGGGCTTCCGCGATGACGGTGAAATCGCGTCCGTTGCGCGTGAGACCCGCGAGGCAAAGCACGGGACGCCGGTCGATGCCGTCGTGAAACGCCGCCGGATAGTGCCGGCCGTAGAGCCTGAGCCCGTCGCGGGCGGTGAAGGTGATCTCCCGGAACGCCTGCAACACACGCGTCATGCATTCATCCCCACTGTTGGCTCCCCCAGGACCGCCCAGTCCACGCCGGGAGCAGAAACGCACTTGCTCTTCGCTTCGGGCCTAGCCGTCCGAGGCCTGTTGCGGATGGCGCGCCGCCACGCGCGCCCTGTTGAGATCCTCTTCGAGCCGCAACGCAGCCTGCTCCTCGCCCAGCCGCGCGCGGTAGATCTGGATGTTGGCGAGCACCTTCGCCACGTACTCGCGCGTCTCCTGGATCGGGATGCGCTCGATCCAGTCGATGGGATCGACCTTGGGATCGCGCGGATCGCCGAACTCCCGGATCCACTGCCTGGCGCGGCCGGGCCCCGCATTGTAGCCGGCGAGCGTCAGGATGTAAGAGCCCGAGAAATCGTTCATGCGGTCGCCCACGTACGCCGAGGCCAGCATGGCATTGTAAGACGGGTCGGTCAGTTTCCCGAGGTCGCACTTGATCTTGTAGTCGCGGCAGACGTGCTTGGCCGTGACCGACATGACCTGCAGCAACCCCTTTGCCCCCGCACCCGAGACGATGAGGGTGTTGAACTCCGTCTCCTGCCGCGCGAGCCCGAGCAGCATCGCCGTTTCGGGTGGCTTGCGCAACGGCGTGTAGGCGGGGAAGGGGTGCACCGGATAAGCGTAATAGTAGAGGTTGTGGCCGCGTGCGATGGCCGCCTTGGCCGCCCGCACGGCCGATTGCGTATCGCCGACGGTCTCGGCGAGGTGCGCGACCATGGCCATGTCGGCCTCGTCCTTGAGATGGTACAGGCGGAGCTGGACGAGCAGCGTGCGCAGCACGCTCACATCGAGGCCCGCGCTCTTGGCGATCATGACCGCCCTGGCCGCATCGAGGTTGACGAAGCGTTTGGCCTGCTCGGCCGACGGCACGCGCGGCGGCGATGTGGAGATGGCGAGCCGCCCCGGCTCGAGCCTCTGGCGCGCCAGGAGCGCATGGAAGGTGTCCGGGTCCGCCAGCGCCTGCCGGTAATACTCGTCCGCGGCCGGCTTATTGCCGAGGGCTTCCTCCGTTCGCCCGAGCCAATAGCGCGCCTTGGCGCGGCTCAGGGGGCCGTCCGACGCCTTGTTCATGGCCTGGAAGTGCCTGAGTGCCGTCTTGGGATCCTTGAGATAGCGTAGCGCCAGCCATCCCGCCATGAACGCCTGGTCCTTGAGCGGATTGGCGCTGAGGGGCCCCGCTTCGCGCACGAGCGCGTAGGCGAGCTTGGGATTGCCGCGCGCGAGCGCCTCGTAGGCGTTGGCGCGCCGCTCGATCCACCAGGTGTCGGGCGCGACCGTCAGCGCTTCCTCCGTGGGCGCGCCGAGCAGGAGCTTTGCCGCTTCCTCGGTTTTGCCCGACCGCCGGAGCGCCTGGATGCGGTGGAACACGAGGCCCCAGTCGGGCACCCGCTCGGCGGGCAGCGTCTCGATGGATTTGCGCGCGCCGTCGGAGCCCAGGAACACCGCGAGCCGCGCGTTGGCTTTCTTCTGCTCGGCCGCGGGGAGAAGCGGAATGAGCCGCCGCACGACGGCCGCCCGCTGCGACTTCTCGCCGTTCCAGCGGATGTCCTCGATCAGGAGGCGGTCGAGCCGCCACTTGTGATCGGCAGGCGTCAGGAGCGCGCCGAACCTGACCAGGAACCCCGGCTCGAGGGCCGCCGGCAGGATCGTCTCGCGCCAGGCTTTGGCCGCGAGCCGGCGCGCCTCGTCCGTATTGCCCTCGGCGAGGTAGGCCGAGGCGAGCGCGGCCAGTCCCACGCCACTGTCCGGCGCGCGCCGCGTGAAATGGGATTTGATCTCGGACGAGCTGCCGCCTTGCGTGAAGAGCGCTTCTTCCAGCTTTTGCGTCAGCGTGCTGCGGTCGCCCCAGGCCGGATTGGCCTCGAGGAAGGTGCGGTACTCGGCCGGCGTGCCGAAGCCCTTGCGCAGGCGGTACCAGTCGACGAGCTTGCGTGCGGCCGCGTCCTCGATCTCGCGCTTGAGGGCGTTCGCCTGCTCGATATCGACCTTGGCGCCCGAGAGCGCCTTGACAGCCGCGCGCAGGCGCTGTGCGTCTCCGGCGGAGAGCGAATAGGTGCGGAGCGGCGCGAGCGCCTTGTCGAGTTGCGCCATGAAATCGCGTTCGGCCTTGGACGGATTGGCCGGCTTGGGAAGCATGCCTTGCGCCGCGGCCGGGGGGACCGGCACGAAGAGGAGAAGGGCGAGCGCCAAGAGGGCGTGAAGCCCGCGCCATAGGGCTCCGAGCCTGCGTCCGGGGCCGCGGCCGGCGATCGATGTCGGGGTGTGCTCGGTCACGGTCATCCTCGTCGCGGCATGCCTCTCGGCCGTCGATTTATGAAGGTACGGTAAGCCGCCGCCGCATTTTGGCCGGTCATTATCGGGAAATTAGCGGTACGCGATATGAAACGCCACGTCGGCTTGCGGGCTGACGCCCGAGCGCATAATGTTCATCATCCCGCCGTATTTAAGGCCGCGTCCGAGACGGGCGAATACGGCGACGGGGCTGCAAACTTGCGTAGGTGCGTTCGAGGCGCCCCGCGCCTGCGTCCGGCAGGCCGGGCGGCGCGTCAACGGCGGCCGCCATTGCGGCCGTCGGCAACACAGGGACTCGGCAACACAGGGACACCGAGAGAGCGAATGTTCAAGGGCTCCATCACGGCGCTGATCACTCCGTTCAAGAACGGCCTCCTCGACGAGGACGCGCTGCGCCGCCTTGTCGAATGGCAGATCGCCGAGGGCACCCACGGCCTGGTTCCGACCGGAACCACCGGTGAAAGCCCGACTTTGAATTTCGATGAGCATAAGCAGGTGATCGACATCACCATCGAGGCGGCGCGCGGCCGCGTGCCCGTGATCGCAGGTACGGGCTCGAATGCGACCGACGAGGCCATCGATCTGTCGAGGCACGCGGAGAAATCCGGCGCCGACGGCCTGCTGATCGTCAATCCCTACTACAACAAGCCGACCCAGGACGGCCTCTACGCCCATTTCAAGGCCATCAACGATGCGGTCGGCATTCCGATCGTCATCTACAACATTCCGGGCCGCACCAACGTCGATATGTCGGTCGCCACCATGGCGCGCGTCTTCGAGCTGAAGAACGTCGTCGGCGTCAAGGATGCGACGGCCAATCTCGCCCGCGTCTCCCAGCAGCGCGCGGCCATGGGCCCGGAGTTCATCCAGCTTTCCGGCGAGGATGCGACCGCGCTCGGGTTCATGGCGCACGGCGGGCACGGCTGCATCTCGGTGGCCTCCAACGTCGCCCCGCGTCTTTGCGCGGAGTTCGAGACCATGCTGATGAAGGGCGATTTCGCAGCTGCCCTGAAAATGCAGGATCGCCTGCTGCCGCTGTTCGATGCCCTCTTCGTCGAGACCAACCCGGGCCCCGTGAAATATGCGGCCTCCCGGCTCGGCCTCTGCTCGGCGGAGATGCGCCTGCCCATGACGCCGATCTCGGATGCGGCGAAGAAGGTCGTGGACGCGGCCCTCGCCAAGGCCGGCCTCCTGCAGGCCGCCGCCGCGGAATAGAAAGAAGCATCCATGTCGGCCAGGAAGGACGACGGCCGCCGGCTCGTGGCCGAGAACCGGAAGGCCCGCCACGAGTATTTCATCACCGATTCCTGGGAAGCCGGCATCGAGCTCAAGGGCACGGAGGTGAAGAGCCTGCGCTCGGGCCAGGCCAACATTGCCGAGAGCTACGCCTCCTTCGAGGACGACGGCAGCTTCTGCCTGATCAACGCCTACATCCCCGAGTATCAGGACGCCGGACGTTTCTTCCAGCACGAGCCGCGCCGGAAGCGCCGCCTCTTGCTGCACAAGAGCGAGCTGGCCAAGCTTTTCCAGGCGGTCGAGCGCAAGGGCATGACCATCGTGCCGCTCGAGCTCTATTTCAACACGAAGGGCCGCGCCAAGCTCAAGCTCGCGCTTGCCGAGGGCAAGAAGCTGCACGACAAGCGCGAGACCGCCGCCAAGCGCGACTGGAACCGGCAGAAAGCGCGCATCATGCGCGAGAAGGGTTGATGGCGGCGGACCAGAATTTCGTGCAAGTCGACTGGTCCAAGCTGCCGGTGCCGGAGGACGACGGCGGCGCGCGCCATCTCGCGGGCGCAGCCGTTGCGGACGTTGCCTTGCCGTCGACTGCGGGTGACGAGGTCTCATTTGCGAGACTCTCCGGCCGCACGGTGCTGTTCGTCTATCCGATGACCGGCACGCCGGGCGTCGCCTTGCCCGTCGGTTGGGATGCCATTCCCGGCGCGCGTGGGTGCACGCCCCACGCCTGCGCCTTTCGCGATCTCCATGCTGACCTCACGGCCGCCGGCGCCGCTCACGTCTTCGGCCTTTCCACCCAGACGCTCGCCGAACAGCAGGCAACGGTCGAGCGCCTGCATCTGCCGTTCCCGCTGTTGTCGGATGCCGCCCTGCGCCTCGCGACCGCGATGGCGCTTCCAACGATGGCGGTCGAGGGCAAGACGATGATCAAGCGCCTTGCGCTCGTCCTCGACGACGGCCTCATCGCGCACGCATTCTACCCGGTGTTCCCGCCCGACCGGAACGCGGGCGACGTGCTCGCGTGGCTCGAGGCCCATCCACGATGATCGCTGCGTGGCCGTATGCGGCGCCCGAGGACGACGGCGGCGCGCGCCATCTGGTGCGGGGCCTCGCGCTGCCGGATATCGCTCTTGCCGCCACCGACGGACAGAGCGTCTCTCTCTCGCGGCTCGCCGGAGACTGGATCATCTTCATCTACCCCTGGACCGGCAAGCCGGGCCTCGCCAATCCTCCGCACTGGGACGACATCGCCGGCGCCCACGGCTCCACACCCGAGGCCGAAGGCTTCCGCGACGCCTACGACGCCTTTTGCGCCGCCGGCTTTGGCGTGCTCGGCGTGAGCGGGCAGGACACGGCCGACCAGCGGGATTTCGCAGCGCGCATGAGGCTGCCGTTTCCGCTGCTGTCGGATGCCGGAGGCCGTCTGCGGTCGGCCCTCCGTCTCCCCGCCTTCGAGACCGGCGGCGTGACCTATCTCAAGCGTCTGACGCTCGCCTCGCGCGACGGCGCGATCGCGCGCATCGTCTACCCCGTGCATCCTCCGAACACTCACGCCAAGGATCTGTTTGCCGAGCTGGGAAGGCAGTGAGGCAGTGAGGCAGTGAGGCAGTGAGGCAGTGAGGCAGTGAGGCAGTGAGGTGAAGCCTTGACAGCCAAGGCCAGGCGGCACCAGCCTGCCTACTGCCTACTGCCTACTGCCTACTGCCTTACCTCCTGCCTAAAGCACATCACTCTCGATATCGTTCGCCGAATACCCAAGCTTCTCGAGCCCTTCTTCGAGGTAATCGGCGAGTAGAGGCAATCCCAGAAGATAGCTCGCCGTCGCGTTGTTCTGCTCGTTGCGGGCCGTCTCGACGGCCTCGTCGAACTCTTCGGCTTCGTAGGTGCCGCGGCCGACCCACGCCAGCGCCACGAGATGGGCCTGCTCGTCGTCGTTCAGCGCGTCGACGAAGCCCGCGATCTCCGCTGCCGTCGGATCGTTGGAGAAATCCTCGAGAATGGCGCTCGGATCCTCGTCCGCATCCCCATCCTCGGGCGATGCGTCCCAGGCGCCGACCTTGGCGCCGAACTCGCGCGCCTTGATGATGACATGAGCGACCTTCTCAGGCGCGATCTCGAGCACGGGCTTGGCAGCCATGGAACCCTCCGGCGGCAACGTTGCAGGCACGGCAAATGAAATAGCGCCGGCCCGGTGCGGACGAAATGATAGGCGTCAACCCGGCGGCCTTGAAGAGGGCAACCGCGCCAATTCGGCCGCCCGTCAGCGGGGGAGGCCATCGAGGAAGGCGCGGACGTCCCGGAACACCGCATGGAACATTTCGGTTGTCAGCCGCCCCGTGTTGGTGTTGAGGCGCGAGCAATGCAGGCTGTCGAACAGGGCGAGCGATCCCGCGTCGTGGCGTGCGCCGTGGCGGAAGGGGAATTGTGATTTCCGGAGAGAGAGCGCCGCGAGCGTCTGCTCATGCGCCACGCGTCCGAGCACGACGAGGGCCCTGAGGTCGGGAAGCGCGGCAAGGCGCGCCGAAAAGAAGCCGCGGCAGGTCGCGATCTCGGCGGGGAGCGGCTTGTTCCCCGGCGGCACGCAGCGCACGGCATTGGTGATCATGCAGTCGACGAGCTCGAGCCCGTCCGCCGGGTCGGCCCGATAGGTGCCCCTCGCAAAGCCGAAGCCGATGAGCGTCGTATAGAGGAGCACGCCCGCATGATCGCCGGTGAACGGGCGCCCGGTCCTGTTGGCCCCGCTGAGGCCGGGCGCCAGGCCCACGATCAGCAGGCGTGCCGAGGGCGTCCCGAACGACGGAACGGCGCCGTTGAACCACGTGGGCTTGGCTTCGGCCGACGCCGCGCGAAAGGCGACGAGCCGCGGGCACAGCGGACAGTCGCGCGGCGCCTCGGGCGCAAACGGAGGACGTGCCGTAGAGATCATGGCAGCGGCGAGGTCATGGCGGGGGAGAGGTCATGGTGGCCATGAGCGAGGGAAGCGCGGCCGGCGAGCCGAAGCAAGCGGCAATCGGGGAAGCCCCCCGCCGCCGCCCTGGGATCGCCGGACGTAGCGGTCGATCAGACCTCTTCCTGTGAGACGCCGTCCGCGTAGGGGTTGTCACGATGGCCGCCGCGTCCGCCGGAGGACGAGCGCGCGCCGCGCGCCGAGGCGTCGCGGCCGATCAGTTGCTCGAGGTCGGCAAGGTCGATGAACTGGTCGGCCTGGCGGCGCAACTCGTCGGCGACCATGGCCGGCTGCGTCTGCAGCGTGGAGACGACGCTGACCCGCCGCCCTTTCTGCTGCAGGGCCGCGACAAGGCCGCGGAAATCGCCGTCGCCCGAGAACAGCACGATATGGTCGAGCGTATCGGCGAGCCGCATGGCGTCGACGGCAAGCTCGATGTCCATGTTGCCCTTGACCTTGCGCCGGCCCGAGGCGTCGGTGAACTCCTTGGTCGGCTTGGTGACCATGGTGAAGCCGTTGTAGTCGAGCCAGTCGATCAGCGGGCGGATGGAGGAGTATTCCTGGTCTTCCGACAGCGCCGTATAATACAAGGCCCTGACAAGATGGGCTTTTTGCCGGAAAAGGGCGAGCAGGCGCTTGTAATCGACGTCGAACCCCAGTGCCTTCGAGGTGGCATAGAGGTTGGCGCCGTCAATAAACAACGCAATCCGTTCCCCTTGATAGAAATGCATAATCGATGGTCCTTGAGTGTATGGGCGCGCAAAATTGGTGCGCCGTAAAATCGGGCTATCCGGCCGTAGCGATGCGCCATTCCCTTCGGGTGAGCTTAAGCCCAATCTCTGGCGAATGAAATCCGGCCACAAGGAGAATTTCCACGCCCTTGCGGTGACGTCCTCGCGGGCTGCGTTTGCCCGCTTCGGGCCCACTCGACCGGGGCGCGCGAGCCGAAGGCGCCGTCGTTAGACCGGAGATGGGCTTTTCCCGGACATTTGCAACGCCGGGACGCCATATTTGATTGCTGCGACATATTAGCCCCTCCGGGCGGGCAAGTTGCCGGCGCGGCCTGCGGCTTGCCCGAACGCCCGTTTTATGCCACTTAATCGCCCTTGAGGCTTGCTGGGCGCCGACGAGGCGCTACGGCAGCGATAAGTTTACTCCGCATCATCTGCGAGACGAGAGAGGGGTGCTAGCGAATGGCACGCGTCACAGTCGAGGATTGCGTCGACAAGGTCCCGAACCGCTTTGAGCTCGTGCTGCTCGCGGCGCACCGGGCCCGGTCGATCGCCAACGGCAGCGCAATCACCATCGACCCGGACAACGACAAGAACCCGGTGGTCGCGCTGCGCGAGATCGCCGAGCGCACCATCCCGCCGGAGGATATGCGCGAAGCCCTCATTCACTCGATCCAGAAAAACGTCGAGGTCGACGAGCCCGAAGCGGCCGCAGCGCCGGTGCTCCCGCAGGAGCGGCGCGCTCCCATTCTCGGCCGCGACGACCAGGCGTCCGACACTCAGGTCGATGTGCTTACCGAGGAGCAGCTTCTCCGCGGCTTGGAGAGCATGACCCCGTCCGAGCCCTCGTCGACCGGCGGCAGCGGCGGCCCGCGCGAGCGCGGGCGCTGATCCTCTGCGGCTGATGCGCCGGGCATCTCGACCGGCTCTCGCTCCGCTCCGGGAGCCGCTTGAGCGGCCGTGCGTGACGTTCGGTGCCGGGAGTGCAAGCGGGCAATGATGCGCCAGTACGAGCTCGTCGAGCGAGTACAGAAATACGATCCGACGGCGGATGAGGCGCTGCTCAACCGCGCCTATGTCTATGCGATGCGCGCGCACGGCAATCAGAAGCGCGCATCCGGCGCGCCGTACTTCTCCCACCCCCTCGAAGTCGCCGCCATCCTGACCGAGCTCAAGCTCGACGACGCAACCATCGTCACCGCGTTGCTGCACGACGTCATCGAGGACACGGATGCGACGCGCGCCGAGATCGACCAGCTCTTCGGCTCCGAGATCGGTGCGCTCGTCGACGGCCTGACGAAGATCAAGCGTCTCGACCTCGTGTCCAAGAAGGCCGAGCAGGCTGAGAACTTCCGCAAGCTTCTGATCGCCATCTCGAGCGACATCCGCGTGCTGCTCGTCAAGCTCGCCGACCGCCTGCACAACATGCGCACCCTCGAGCACATGAAGCCCGAGAGCCGCAAGCGCGTGTCCGAGGAGACGCTCGAGATCTACGCGCCGCTCGCCGGCCGCATGGGCATGCAGGCGCTGCGCGACGAGCTCGAGGAGCACGCCTTCCGCTGGCTCAATCCGGAAGCCTACTTGACGGTGACGGAGAAGCTCCGCGAGCTGCGCGAGCGCAACGAAGGGCTCGTCGAGGAGATCGAGGCCTCGCTGCACAGGATGCTGGCCAACGTCGGCCTCGCGGCGGAGGTGTCGGGGCGCGAGAAGAAGCCCTACTCCGTCTGGAGCAAGATGGCCAACAAGCAGATCAGCATGGAGCAGCTGTCGGACATCTACGCGTTCCGCGTCATCGTCGACACCATCGACGACTGCTATCGCGTGCTCGGCGTCGCGCACCAGACCTGGCGCACGGTGCCCGGCCGCTTCAAGGACTACATCTCGACGCCGAAGCAGAACAACTACCAGTCGATCCATACCACCGTCGTCGGGCCCCGCCACCAGCGCGTGGAGCTGCAGATCCGCACGCGCGCCATGCACTCGGTCGCCGAGTACGGCGTCGCCGCGCATTCGCTCTACAAGGATACGCAGAAGATGAACGGCGGCGCCAACGGCGCATCCGCGAAGAACCTCGTCTTCAGCGACAAGGAAAGCGGGCCCTACCAGTGGCTGCGCCGCCTCGTCGAGACGCTGCTCGAGGGCTCCAATCCGGAGGAGTTCCTCGAGCACACGAAGCTCGAGTTGTTCCAGGACCAGGTCTTCTGTTTCTCGCCCAAGGGCCGTCTGATCGCGCTGCCCCGCGGCGCGACGCCGCTCGACTTCGCCTACGCCGTCCACACCGACATCGGCAATGCCGCGGTCTCGGCCTACGTCAACGGCCGCCACGTACCGATCGATACGCGGTTGAGGAACGGCGACGAGGTGGAGATCAAGACCTCCAAGACGCACACGCCGCCGGCCGCATGGGAGAGCCTTGCCGTCACCGGGCGCGCGCGCTCCGCGATCCGTCGCGCCGCGCGCGACGCCATCCGCCGCCAGTACGCCGAGCTCGGCCGCCGCCTTCTGATCTCCGCCTTCGAGCGGATCGGCGAAAGCTATTCGGACGAGCGCATCAGGAAGGTGCTTCCGCGCCTCTCCCACAAGAGCCTCGACGATCTCCTGGCTGCGATCGCGCGCAACGAGGTGAAGACGGAGGACGTGCTGCGAGCGGTCGCGCCGGAGCTGGCCGCCACGGCCCGCGCGGCGCAGCGGCCCGAGGAGCCGGGCAAGGCCAAGGGCTGGTTGCGGCTCACCCGCGCCGCCGCCAGCAAGCTGCACCTCGGCGGCGCGTCCGAGGGCGAGACGGCCGCCGGAGGACCGCCTGCCGGCCGCATCCCGATCCGTGGCGTGAAGAACGACATGCCGGTGCTGTTCGAGGCCGGCGGCGCCGTGCCCGGCGACCGCATCGTGGGCGTGCTGGCGCCGGGCGAGGGCATCCGCGTGTTCCAGATACACTCCCCCCGCCTTCAGGAGTACGAGCACGAGCGCTGGATCGACGTCGCCTGGAACGTCGACCCGGAGAACCCTGAGCGCTTTCCCGCTCTGATCAGTGTCACGGCGCCTAACCGTCCGGGCGCGCTCGCCGAGATCGCCGACGTCATCGGCCAGGCCGGCGGCAACATCGACAATCTCAAGATGCTGCGCCGCGCCTCGGATTTCACCGAGCTCAAGATCGGCCTCGAGGTCTGGAACCTGGCGCACTTGAACGAGATCATTAACGGCCTCAAGGCGAAGGCCGTGGTCAGCAAGGTCGAACGTGTGTTTGAATGACGGGCGCGAGGGCCCCGTTACGGCGGGTGTCCGGCCATCAGGGTGAAAGGACGATGACGAGAGCTCTTTCCCACCTCCGCCTCGGCGTGAACATCGATCATGTCGCCACCATCCGCAACGCGCGCGGCGGGCGTCATCCCGATCCCCTTCGCGCCGCCCATCTCGCGGTCGAGGCCGGTGCCGACGGCATCACGGCCCACCTGCGCGAGGACCGCCGCCATATTTCGGATTCGGACATCGCGCGCCTGAAGACGGAGCTGACGCGTCCTCTGAACCTCGAGATGGCTGCAACGCCCGAGATGCTCGCCATTGCGCTGCGCCATGTGCCGAACGCCTGCTGCCTCGTCCCCGAGCGGCGCGAGGAGCGCACCACGGAAGGCGGCCTCGACGTGGTCGGGCAGAAACCGTCGCTGGCCCCGGTCGTCGCCGATCTCAAGGCGGCGGGCATCCGCGTGTCTCTATTCATCGAGCCGGACATGCGTGCCATCGAGGCGGCGGCTGAGCTCGGCGCCGATATCGTCGAGCTGCACACCGGGGCCTATTGCGAATACGCTGCGGCCGACGATGCGGGCCGCAACGCAGCCGAGCTCGCGCGGCTCGCCGGGGCTGCCGCCGCAGCCGACGCCCGTGGCCTCGAGGTCCACGCCGGGCACGGCCTCACCTTCAACACCGTCGCCCCGCTGGCGCGGATGCCCGAGGTGGTCGAGCTCAACATCGGCCACTTCCTCATCGGCGAAGCCATCTTCGGCGGACTGCACGCCGCCGTCCGGCGCATGCGCGCTTTGATGGACGAGGCGCGTTTCAAGGCCCAGGGCCGGGTCATCGCGTGATCATCGGCATCGGCAACGACATCGTCGATATCCGCCGCATCGAGGCCACCCTCGCGCGCTTCGGCGGCCGTTTCATCGACCGCGTCTTCACCGATGTCGAGCAGGCGAAATCCGATGGCCGCGCCGCGCGTGCCGCCTCCTATGCCAAGCGTTTCGCCGCCAAGGAGGCCTGCGCCAAGGCGCTCGGCACCGGGCTCCGCGACGGGGTCTACTGGCGCGACATGGGCGTCATCAATCTGCCGTCCGGGCGTCCGACGCTGGCGCTGACGGGGGGAGCGGCGCTGCAACTGGCCCGCATCACCCCTCCGGGACGCGTCGCGCGTATCGACCTTGCATTGACTGACGATTTTCCGCTCGCGGAGGCCGTTGTCATCATTTCCGCCCTCGAGGGCGGGTGAGGGCCAGGCTGCGGCACGGGGCGCGGACAGCGGCGCCACGCCGCACCCCCGGTTGCACGGCTGTTTGCACCGCGCGCGCCGAGCCAGTATAGCGGGTGAGGGTTGAGGTTGCCCCCGGACGCCCGGCGGGCCAGGGAGCGGGAGAATGAGCCTGGACACGAACTCCAAGGCCAAAGCGGGGTCCGGTTGGGGGGAAACCGCAAAAATCATCGTGCAGGCCCTCGCCATCGCGATGGTCGTGCGCGTGTTTTTCTTTCAGCCCTTCAACATTCCCTCGGGCTCGATGAAGTCGACGCTTCTGATCGGCGACTACCTGTTCGTCTCGAAGCTGGCTTACGGCTACAGCCGTTTCTCGTTCCCCTTCAGCCCCAACCTGTTCTCGGGCCGCATCTTCGCCGCCGAGCCGAAGCGCGGCGACGTGGCGGTCTTCCGCCTGCCGAACGATGAGTCGCTCGATTACATCAAGCGCGTGATCGGTCTGCCGGGCGACGAGGTGCAGATGCGGGGCGGCGTGCTCTACATCAACGGCCAGGCCGTGCCGAAAGTGTACAAGGACGATTTCTCGAACATCGAGTGCGACCCCTATTTCCGCCACTGCCGCCGCGTCGTCTACCGGCGCTACGAGGAGACGCTGCCGGAAGGCGTGACGTACACGGTGCTCGACCTCGAGCCGGAAGGGGAGTTCGACAACACCGAGGTGTTCAAGGTTCCGCCGGGTCACTTCTTCATGATGGGCGACAACCGCGACAACTCCTCCGACAGCCGCGCGACCGTCGGCTTCGTTCCGTTCGAGAACCTGATCGGCCGCGCCGAGATCATCTTCTTCTCCGCGGCCATCGACGAACCGGAGGCCATGCGGTGGTTCTCGCCCTGGACCTGGCCTTTCGACATCCGCTGGAGCCGCTTCTTCAATCTCGTCCGCTAGGATACTTTGTGCCTGCTCCGAAGAGATTGAGCTCGGAACCTGCTCCCATGTTCAAGGCGCGCAAGTACAAGGCCCTCGAGAAAAGGCTCGGCTACCGTTTCAAGAACGAGGCGCTGCTCGCCCGCGCCTTGACGCACGCGAGCCTGCGCGGATCGAAGAAGGTCCTTGAGGACAACGAGCGCCTCGAGTTCCTGGGCGACCGCGTGCTGGGGCTCGCTATCGTCGAGCGGCTCGAGGAGACCTGTCCCGCCGCCACCGAAGGCGAGCTGGCGCGCCACCTCAATCGCCTCGTCAGGGGCGAGACGTGCGCCGCGGTCGGCCGGTCGCTGGGGCTCGGTGAGTTCCTGATGCTCTCGGAGAGCGAGGCCGGCAGCGGCGGTCGTCTCAAGGCCACCATCCTCGCCGATGCCGTGGAGGCTGTGCTCGGCGCCATCTTCCTCGATGCCGGCTACAACAAGGCGCGCGACGTCGTGCACCGGCTCTGGGAGGCCGAGGAGGCCTCGTTCGGCCACGCCGCCGCCGATCCCAAGTCCGCGCTGCAGGAGTGGGCCCAGGCCCAGGGCCTCGCGCTGCCGAGCTATGTCGAGGTCGAGCGCACCGGCCCCGATCACGCCCCGTCGTTCACGACCGAGGTGCGCATCAAGGGCAAGGCGCCGGCGCGCGGGCAGGGCACCTCGAAACGTGCCGCCGAGCAGGCTGCGGCCTCCGCCATGCTCGAGCGCGAAGGTGTGACGGAGAAGCGCCCCGTTGGCTGACGCACCCAAATCCGCTGCACCCGAGAACGCGGCCCGCCCCCGCCGCTGCGGTGTGATCGCCATCATCGGCGCGCCGAACGCCGGCAAGTCGACCCTCGTCAACGCGCTGGTCGGCGCCAAGGTGACGATCATCTCCCGCAAGGTGCAGACGACCCGCATCCAGATCCGCGGCATTGCCATGGAGGGGGCGAGCCAGCTCGTCCTGATCGACACGCCGGGGATCTTCGCGCCCAAGCGTCGCCTGGACAAGGCGATGGTTGCGAGCGCCTGGGCCGGCGCGGCCGACGCTGATCGGGTCCTGGTGCTGGTCGACGCGGCGAAGGGCCTCGACGAGGATGTGGAGCGGCTGTTTGCGGGGCTCGCCGGGGCGGCCGCGAAAAATCCGGTCCTCGTCCTCAATAAGGTCGATCGCGTCGAGGATAAGGGCCGCCTCCTCGCGCTTGTGCAGGATCTCTCGTCCCGTCTCGCCTTCGAGCGCGTGTTCATGATCGCCGCCCTCTCCGGCGACGGCGTCGCCGAGCTGAAGCGCTTCCTGGCCGAGCGCGTTCCGGAGGGCCCCTGGCTCTATCCGGAGGACGAGCTTTCCGACATCCCCGTCCGCCAGCTCGCCGCAGAGGTGACGCGCGAGAAGATCTACGATCTCCTGCACGACGAGCTGCCGTATCGGATCACCGTCGAGACGGACTCCTGGAAGGAGTTGCGCAACAGGTCCGTGCGTGTCGAGCAGACGATCTACGTCGAGCGCGACAGCCAGAAGGCCATCGTGCTCGGCAAGGGCGGCCAGACCATCAAGCGCATCTCGCAGGCCTCCCGCACCGAGCTCACCGAGATTGCCGGCCAGCCCGTGCATCTGTTCCTGTTCGTCAAGGTGCGCGAAGGCTGGGACCGCGATCCCGAGCGCTACCGGCAGATGGGCCTCGAGTTCCCGGAGGACTGACGGCCCGACCCGGCTACACGAGAAATCATCCTTATCGATCCAATCGGCGGAATTCGACGCGACGGTTGATGGCGCGCCCGGCCAGAGTTGAATTGTCAGCTTTGGGCTTGGACATGCCATGGCCAACGGACTGCAACCGATTGGCAGCAACGCCATTGCTGATCAGAGCCTGCTTCACGGAATCGGCGCGCCGCTCGGAAAGCCGCAAGTTGTGTTCGACTCCACCTGTCGAGTCCGTATGGCCGGCGATCAGGATTGTCCAATTCGGATTCTGCTGAAGCATCACGGCTATTTCTCGCACAAGCTGCGCCGTCTCGGGGCGGAGTTGAGCGCTATCGAAGTCGAACAGGAGACCATACACGTCGTAGGTCCCCAGCGTTTCAAGCGCGTGCCTCATCTCGGCTTGCAAACCGAGACCGGCGATAACCCGCGTTATCCGGTTTGTTCTGGCCCTCTGTTCCCAGCTGAAGTTGAGCGTCGATTCAATCAGAACTGGATTGTTTACGTCGTTGGCGACGACAAACTGTCCGGCGCCGGTGCGGTTGCCCGAGGCGCAATTGACGCGCGCCTGAACGGTTGGAATTTCGGCAATTCGATCCTCGATGATAACCGGAACCCTCACGTCGACGGCAGTCCTCGTTAGAATACAATCAATTCTGTCGAGGTTTTCAGAATAGATCAGTGTGAGAGCCGCTCTCCCGTTCGATCTCAGTTCCTGAAGCACGGCAGAGGAAATGCCAAGAGACGTCGATCCCGGGATCACTGTCGGCATTCTCGCGGAAAAGCCGAGTACGTAGCTCCGTGCAGACTGACGGTCGCTGATGAGGATGTCACGGCGGGAGAACAGCCCGCGCGTACTGCTGTACTGAAGACTGACGGCCTCAGGACTGACGGTCATGATCTCCGTCCGTCCATCAGCGTCTCTGCCGAACTCATTGGTGAACATCGTCGTGATAATTTTTCCGGGGTGCAAGACAAACGGTCCGGCGCCCTGCTGGGCATTCGCTCCCCCGGACAGGGCTACAATCAAGAACGTAGAAACACCGAGAACCCGGCTGATAAAGGGACGTATCCGATCAATTCCCAGAAGGTGGCACACTGCGCGACTCCCCAATTCATAAAACTGTTTCATGTCAGATATGTTTTCTGACGCTTTTTATCTCGTCAGTATTGTTTCTTTCGTTGTCTGAGCGCTCCAGCGATGTTGCTACCGTCGTGAACGGAGCGGCTTCAGTCCTGACCGCTTTGCCTGAGCCATGATGGTCGCCGGCATCGCGGTGCGCAACGTCCTTGCTCAACGTAGACGTGGACAGACCGTAAGGGATCATACTAATTCTCGAATGACCGCTCTCATCGGAGCTGCATTGCGCTGACGGAGTGCAGCGCGCCCATGATCACCCACAGCGGTTGTCCTCGGATGTCCGCTGAAGCTTCTATCATGGGATGCCGACAACGATGCGCCGCCGGTCCTCGGCGGGAATGTCTGAAACTGACCCCAGCAGACCTCCAACATGCCATCGTCTCTCGCTCCAGCCCCTTTCCGCGCGCTGCACTTCGTCTAAGCTCGCCCCATGAACTGGTCCGACGAAGGCGTCATCCTGTCCGTCCGCCCGCACGGCGAGACGGCCGCGGTGGTCGAGATCCTGACCCGCTCGCACGGCCGCCACCTCGGCCTCGTGCATGGCGGGCGCTCGCGTAAGGCGCGCCCCGTTCTACAGACCGGCAATCACGTTGACGTGTCGTGGAAGGCCCGCCTGGCCGACCATCTCGGCCACATGTCGGTCGAGCTGATCCGCGGCTACGCGGCTGGCGCCATGGACGATCCGGCTGCGCTCGCGGGCCTCACGTCGCTTGCAGCACTCGCCCGCCTGCTGCCGGAGCGCGACCCCCATCCCAATCTCTACGAGGTGACCCTGTTCGTCCTCGCTTACCTCGACGACGCCAGCGTCTGGCCGGCGCTGCTGGCGCGGTGGGAGCTGGCCTTGCTTGACGAGCTGGGCGTCGGCCTCGATCTCACGCAATGTGCCGCGACCGGCGTCAACGACGACCTGATCTATGTCTCGCCGCGAACCGGCCGTGCCGTCTCCGCGTCCGCCGGCGAGCCCTACCGCGACCGGCTCCTCGCGCTGCCGCCGTTCCTGCTGCCCGGACGCAAGGCGCCCCTCGCGCCGGGTGACTTGGGGAGCGCCTTCGCGCTCACCGGTCATTTTCTGGAAGCGCGCGTCTTCCGCCCACGCGGCGAGGAGATGCCCGAGGCGCGCGGGCGCCTGCTCACGCTCCTGACGCGCTTTGACGAGACCAGCCACGCGCCGTGAAGCATCCCTCTCCACAAATCGATACGTAGCTGGACCCCGGCCTCCGCCGGGGTGACGTTGGTCGTGAGGGCCGACTGCTCAAATTTCCGTCATGCCGGCGCAGGCCGGCATCCAGACACGTATGACTCTGACACTCACCTCACCCGCTCGCGCGGCGAGACGGCAACGTGCACGCCGCCTGCCGCATCCGGCTCGAGCTTGTAGACGAGCCCGTCCTGCGCCTCGTAGCGCATGGCGAGCGCCTTCGGCCAGAGCCCGCCGCCGAAGCTGTCGAAGGAGATCTCGCCCGGCGCGCAGGAGGTGTGCGTGATCGCAAAGCGCGGCTTGATCTCGTGCGCTTTGCCGCCGAACGAATAGGCGACCGGTTCGCGCGTCGTGTTCGAGATCTGGAATTCGACCTTGAGCGATTGGGGGCGCGCAAAGAGCTGCACGGAGATGAACTTGGGATCCTTGCCGGGCGCCCGCGCGACCCCGACGCCGATCTCCGTCATGGCGGGCGCCACGAGGTTGGCCCGATGGGGCGGCGAGTTGATCCAGCCTTCGACCGACTTGCCGGCCAGCGCGCGGGCCTCGAAGCCGCGGCTGTCGAGGTGCATGGCGAGGTTCTCCCCGACCTGGCACCACGCATAGCCGGCCGACGTGATGCGGTCGCCCGCCTGGCGGCCGTCCGCCGTGTGCGAGAACTGCCCGCTCTTGGCGAGATAGGCGGCGTAGGCGCGCGCGGCCTTGGTGAGGGCGGGATTGGCCGTGAGCGTGCCGAGGTTCTGGCGCTCGCGATAGGCGTTGGTGAAGGCGATGATCGCGGTTTCGACAGCGGGGGTATCGGGAAGGACGACGGGCATGGCATCCGGAGCTTGCAAGGGCGTGCGCGGGAAAAATCGCCGTCGACGGCGGCAAAGACAAGGCGGCGGAGCCTTGCACGGGCCGTTTCAAGGCATAAAGCCCAACCAATTGTGGATGCTGCAACTCGTGGTCCGATTCCGAGGGTCGCCTGTGCTATGGACGACGCGCGGGAGCGGGCTTCGGAATCGAAGGAACACGAGACGATTGCCAACGCACGAGTGACCTTGCCGCACTTGAGGGGGGCCCTTCGCGGCAGTATCGAGACGCCATGAGAGAAAAACCGATTCTGCCGGGACCCGGACCCATCGAGCCGGTCATGCTGAAGGACGCGCTCGAGGAGCGCTACCTCGCCTATGCCCTCTCGACCATCATGCACCGCGCGCTGCCGGACGTGCGCGACGGGCTGAAGCCCGTGCATCGGCGCATCCTCTACGCCATGCGCGAGCTCGGCCTCGATCCCGACAAGGGCTACCGCAAGTGCGCCAAGATCGTCGGCGAGACGATGGGCAACTATCACCCGCACGGCAACCAGGCGATCTATGACGCGCTGGCGCGCCTCGCGCAGGACTTCGCCGTGCGCTACCCGCTCGTCGACGGCCAGGGCAACTTCGGCAACATCGACGGCGACAACCCGGCCGCCGACCGCTACACGGAGGCGCGCCTCACGCCCGTCGCGGCCGATCTCCTGGAGGGCATCGACGAGGACACCGTCGCCTTCCGCCCGAACTACGACGGGCGCGAGCAGGAGCCCTCGGTGCTGCCGGCGGCCTTCCCGAACCTGCTCGCCAACGGCGCGGCCGGCATCGCCGTCGGCATGGCGACCAACATCCCCCCGCACAACGTCGACGAGCTCTGCGCCGCGCTCCTGCACCTCATCAAGCATCCGAGCGCGACCATCGAGAAGCTGGCCGAGCTGATCCCGGGCCCGGACTTCCCGACCGGCGGCGTGCTGGTCGAGCCGCGCGACAGCATCCTCGAAGCCTACAGGACCGGCCGCGGCGGCTTCCGCCTGCGCGCCAGATGGGAGCGCGAGGAGACCGGCCGCGGCGGCTATCAGATCGTCGTCACCGAGATCCCCTACCAGGTTCAGAAGGCCAAGCTCGTCGAGAAGATCGCCGAGTTGCTGACCGAGAAGAAGCTGCCGCTGCTCGGCGACGTGCGCGACGAATCCGCCGACGCCGTGCGCCTCATCCTTGAGCCCAAGAGCCGCACGGTCGACCCCGTGCTGCTGATGGAAAGCCTGTTCCGCCTGACCGAGCTCGAGGTCCGTTTCGGCCTCAACATGAACGTGCTCTCGGCGGGCCAGATCCCGAACGTGCTCTCGCTGCGCGACGTGCTGAAGCAATGGCTGGAACACCGCTTGGAGGTGCTGGTACGCCGCTCCGAGTACCGCCTGAAGAAGATCGAGCACCGCCTGGAGGTGCTCGACGGCTACCTGATCGCCTACCTCAATATCGACGAGGTGATCCGCATCGTCCGCTTCGAGGACGATCCCAAGGCCACGCTGATCGCCCGCTTCGCGCTCTCCGAGGTCCAGGCCGACGCCATCCTGAACCTGCGCCTCAAGAGTTTGTCGAAGCTCGAGGAGGTCGAGATCAAGGCCGAGCACGACAAGCTCTCGAAGGAACGCCGCGAGCTGAAACAGCTCCTCAAATCGGACGACTTGCAGTGGGAGCGCATCTCGGACGAGGTGCGCGCCACCCGCGAGCGCTATTCGAAGAAAACGCAGCTCGGCCGCCGCCGCACGGCGTTCGCCGACGCGCCCGAGATCGACGTCGATCTCGATGCCGCCCTCGTCGAGAAGGAGCCGATTACCGTCATCCTCTCCGACAAGGGCTGGATCCGGGCGTTGAAGGGCCACCAGGACGACCTGTCCAAGCTCGATTTCAAGCAGGGCGACAGCCTGAAGCGTGCGGTGAAGGCGCAGACCACCGACAAGCTGGTGCTGTTCGCCACCAACGGCCGTTTCTTCACCCTGGACGCGAGCCAGCTTCCCGGCGGTCGCGGCCATGGCGAGCCGGTGCGCCTCATGGTCGATCTCGAGGAGAACCACGACTTCACCGAATGCTTCGTCCACCAGCCGGGCCGCAAGCTCCTGGTCGCGAGCACCGGCGGCTACGGTTTCGTCGTGCCCGAGGAGGAGGTGATCGCCGCGACCCGCAAGGGCAAGCAGATCCTGAACATCGCCGCCGACGAGGAGGCCCGCATCTGCGTGCCGGTGGACGGCGACCACGTCGCCACCGTCGGCGAGAACCGCAAGATGCTGGTGTTCAAGCTGGATGAGGTCAACGAGATGACCCGCGGCAAGGGCACCATCCTGCAGCGTTTCAAGGACGGCGCGCTCGCCGATGCCCGGGTCTTCTACAAAAAGGAGGGCCTAACCTGGCTCGACGCCGCGAACCGCACCTTCACCCTCGAGTGGTCGGAGTTGCGCGAGTGGGTCGGGAGCCGCGCCCAGGCCGGCCACCTCGCCCCCAAGGGCTTCCCGCGCTCGAACAAGTTCGGCCCGTCCTTCCGCTGAAAGCCACGCCGCGAGGAAAAACTCGGAACGCCGCGCACGGAGGCCGGGGGTGTCGCTTGCCTCGGGCCGGATGCCCCGGTAGGACAGCAACATGGGGCGGAAGATGAGATCATCGCTGAGGGCGGCAGGGGGGCGCGGTCTGGGGTTGGCCGCCGTGGCCGTTTGGCTCGCGATCGGCGCCCCCGTCGTCCCTGCGGCCGCCCAGGAGGCGCCGGCGGCCGAGCCCGCGACCTGCACCAGGGTTGAGTTCGAGAGCGCGGTCGATAGCGCCGCCGAGGCGTTGCGCGACCTCAACAACAAGAACCGGCCGGCGTTTCAGGGCAAGCTGCGTCAGTTGAAGGAGAAACGCGGCTGGAACGACAGCCAGTTTCTGAAGGAGGCCGAGCCGTTCGTGAAGGACGAGGAGATCGGCGTGTTCGATGCCCGCACCAACGAGCTTCTGATGTCGATCTCGATGCTCGGCCAGGAAGGCGCCAATGCGCCCGAGCCCAACTGCGCCATGCTGGGCGAGTTGCGCGCCAAGATGCGGGTCCTGATCGAGACCCAGACCGCGAAATGGGCCCATATGTTCGAGAAGCTCAACGGCGAGCTCGCGAAGTAGCCGGTTAAGCGGCCCAGTCACCCGCCCGCACCGTCACGGTTAGGCCCGGACAAACGTCGTCGATCAAAGGCAATAGGCGTCGCCGCTTGCGCTACAGCTTTTGTTCCACGCGCACCCAGCCGTCGGGGCCGAGGTGCTCCTGCGGCTGATAGCGCGTCTTGTAGCTCATCTTGCGCGAGCCCTCGATCCAATACCCGAGATAGAGGTACGGCAGCCCGAGCCGGCGCGCATAATCGATGTGCTCGAGGATCATGTAGGTGCCGAGGCTGCGGTCCTCCGCCAGCGGCTCGTAGAAGCTGTAGACCATCGAGATGCCGTCGGAGAGCCGGTCGCAGAGGGCGACGCCCGCCAGCGGCCACGTCTCGAAATGCTCCTCGAGCGGGTTCTCGGGCCGCGCGCGGTACTCGGTGAGGAACGTGCGCACCACGCTGTCCTCGATCATCGTCGCATAATCGAGCACGCTCATGTCCGCCATGCCGCCGTCGGAATGGCGCGCGTCGATGTAGCTGCGGAAGAGATCGTACTGCTCCGAGGTGGGAATGGCCGAGACACGCCGCGCTGAAATATCCCGGTTGCGCTCGAGCGTGCGGCGCATGGTGCGCCTCGGCTGGAACTCGTCGACGAGGATGCGCACCGAGACGCAGGCATGGCAGCCCTCGCAGTAGGGCATGTAGGCGATGTTCTGGCTGCGCCGGAAGCCGCCCTTGAGCAGGTTGTCGATCAGCGTCAGCGGCTTGTCGTGCGTGAGGTGCGTGAACAGCTTGCGTTCGAGCCTGCCCGGCAGGTAGGGGCAGGGCTGTGGCGTGGTGACGTAGAACTCGGGAAAGTGCTTCTGCTGTTCCGTCATCCGTGAACCATTCTCGCCGCCGGGCTCGAGCGCCTCGTGATCGGAGTCCATGCTCCGGGGCCGAGGATCGCGGACATCAAGGCAAAGGTGCGGCCGCGTGCAGGGCCAAGCCTGTGACTTTAGCCTAACGCCCGAAAACGAGGATAGTCGCAGTCGCCGTGGCCGATCAAGCGCCCGCTCCGGGGCGATCGGCGCAAGCCTGCGATTTTTATGTTCTTTTCCGTGTGGACGGCTATCCGTTCGCGCCTTTGGTGGCGGTCTGGCCGTGGGCTGCGGCCGTTTCGATGAAGCCGATGATCTCGCCGGCAAGGTCCGCGTTGGTCGCGCGCTCGATCCCCTTGAGGCCGGGTGACGAGTTGACCTCGATCACCATCGGCCCGCGCTGCGAGCGCAGCATATCGACGCCCGCCACGTTGAGGCCGAGCACGGCGGCGGCGCGCACGGCCGTGCTCTCCTCCTCGGGGCTGATATGCGCATCCTCCGCGGTGCCGCCCCGATGCAGGTTCGAGCGGAACTCGCCGGTCTTGCCGACGCGCCGCATCGCGCCCACCACGCGCCCGCCGACGACGAGTGCGCGCACATCGCTGCCCTCGGCCTCTTTGATGTACTCCTGCACGAGGATGTTGACGTTGGCGGCGCTGAACGCCTCGATGATCGACTTCGCCGAGGCTTCCGTTTCCGCCAGGATCACGCCCATGCCCTGCGTGCCCTCGAGCAGCTTGATGACGGCCGGCACCCCGCCGATTTCTCGGATGACGTCCTCGGCCTTGCGCGGCCCGTGGGCGAAGGCTGTGACGGGAAGCCCGATGCCGGCCCGCGCGAGGAGCTGCAGCGCGCGCAGCTTGTCGCGCGAGCGGCCGATGGCGACGCTCTCGTTGAGCGGGAACACGCCCTGCATCTCGAACTGGCGCAGCACCGCGAGCCCGTAGTGCGTGACCGACGCGCCGATGCGCGGGATGACCGCGTCGTAGAGCGGCAGCGTCTTGCCGCCGTAGCGCAGCACGGGTTTGTTCGACGTGATGTTCATGTGCACGTGCAGCGTGTTGATCACGTCGAGCGTGTGTCCGCGATCAAGCGCGGCTTCGACGAGGCGCTTGTGCGAGTAGAGACCCGGGTTCCGGGCCAGCATGGCGAGCCGCATGAGGGAGCCTATGGCACGTGAGGCATTTGGCACGCGTGGACGAGCGCCGGCACGCTGGCCGCTGGTTGGGTCTTATTTCGGTTTGCCGCCGGTCGTTCCCGCCTCTCCCGTGCCCATGAGGCCGGCGGCCGCAGGCGGAGGCTTGGTCGAGCGCTGCGGCGGTGCCCGCCCGGACGGAGAGGCGCCGGCATCCGGCCAAGCTCCGTTGTTGCCGGCCGAGGCCGGTGGCGGTGCGGCCCGCGGATGGGACGGCGCGGCGGAGGGCTCCGGGTACGGCCGGTCGAGCGGCCCCGGCAGCGGGGATCCGTCGGCCGGCTGGCGGCGGGCCGCGCCAAGCTCAGCGAGCGCCTTGAAACGCCCGGCCTGATATCCGGCGTAGAACGCGCCTCCCGCGACGAGGATGAGGAAAATGAGATCGGTGGCGGACATCTGCACGATCCTGATCGCCCCGGAGAAGCCAGGGTTAAAGCGTTTCCAGGCGAAGCGGGGTCCACTTCGCGTGAAGAAAACGCGTCAAACCAAAAACGTAGAGCCTTGCTTTTGATTTTATCAGAGGCGAGTAGGCTCAAACAGCCGGAATGCTATGTCACGCGGCCGGGGTGGCGCAACGGCCGCAATCAGAGATTGATCGGAGCGAGGCGGGCCGCCGGCGCCTCAGGCGCCGCCCGGGCGGATCGCGGCGCCGCGTCGCTATCCGCATCGGGGTCGATCGAGGCGTAGGTCAGCCAGGCCAGGCCGCCCATGGCGATCAGGAGGATGGCGACGCCGACCAGCATGCGCTTTAGGAACCATCCGAGCGTCACGGGCTGCACGAACGGACCCTGCGCCGGCGGGGCTTCCTCGACACCGATTGCCATGAAATTCCCTCTGAAAAGCGACCTTGAGAACGCCAACGCGGATCGCTTGGCACCTCTTAGACCAGCGGCGACAAGGCAGCTGCGCAGTTGTCAGTCAAAGTTAATGGACTATTGGATGAAAGAGGTTGGGTCGAGAATCAAGCGACGATTGACGGGTTTCCACGTTCAGCCGGCCGGGCGTGCCATGGCGGCCACGGTGGGACTCGGGCCGGCGCGGGGAGCGCGAATGTGACCCCTCTCCCAGCCCGGCCGGCGCGCTATAACTCGGCCATGCAATGTCGTTTGCGCCAGATCCCGGCATGGTCCCTCGTCGCCCGCGCCGTGCTGGCCGTGATGATGTCGTGGATGCTTTTTTCCACAGGCCGCAGCGCGGCCGGCGACGTCGCCGCCGCGCCCTCCGGCGTCACGCGCGAGGGCGTCTGGCGCGCGATCTTCGCGCGCCCGGCACAAAGCCCGGTCGCTCCGGACGAGGCGGAGAAAGTCGCGCTCGGCCATGACCTCTTCCGCGATGTCCGCCTCTCGGGATCCGGCCGCGCCTCCTGCGTGAGTTGCCATGATCCTGCGCGCGCCTTCACCGACGGGCGGAAGACCGCGGTCGGCCCCGGCGGGGCCCCGCTCCCGCGCAACGCACCGGCCCTCTACGACCTGGCCTGGGCGACCTCCTTTTTCTGGGACGGCCGCGCCGTGAGCCTCACCGAGCAGGCCAAGGTGCCGATCCTCGCGCCCGACGAGCTTGCCGGCGATCTTGGGACGATTGCGCAAAGGCTTGCCAGCGACCCTGGCATGGCGGCCCGATTTGCCGCGGCCTTTCCCGGAACGCCGAGCGTGACGGAGACGGCCGTGCTCGAGGCGCTTGCCGCCTACGAGCGCTCCCTTGTGTCGCCGGAGACGCGTTTCGACCGATGGATCGCCGGCGACGTCTCCGCCTTGACCGGAGAGGAGCAACGCGGGTTCGACATCTTCGTCGGCAAGGGCGGCTGCGTATCCTGCCACGGCGGATGGCGCTTCACCGACGACGCGTTCCACGACATCGGCCTGCCGGGTAACGACCCCGGCCGCGGCGCCCTGGTATCGGGCGGCCTCCCCGAGTTCAAGACGCCCTCGCTGCGCGAGGTGGCGCATACGGCGCCCTATATGCACGATGGATCGCTGGCGACGCTGGCGGACGTGGTCGACCACTACGCCGGCAGCCTCACGCCGCGCCCCTCCCTCGCCCCCACGATCGTGCGCGATCTCAAGCTGACGAAAGAGGAAAAAGCAGCTCTCGTGGCGTTCCTCGGAACCCTGTCCAGCGAGAGGACGGCGCGTCCGCCGGATGAGACAACGCGCCCCATGCGCAAGAAATAGGCGGACCGGACTCCCGTCAATTCCCGCCATGAAGAAGGTGGAAAATATTGCTTTTCAAGCCTGTCAAAAGTTTCGGCGTGTTCATTTCGGAGATGCCGAAACGCCGCAGCCTAAGATGTTTGCAATGCATTGCACAGAATTGCGTCTTGTGAAGTGTGTGATTCGCCGCCAACTTCGTGATCAAGAAAAAAAAGAAAAAAGGGATGGCACGCGCCCCGAAGGGTTATCGACCGCCGAAAGCGGATAGCTCGAAGATTGGGGACTGCACATGCTGGAGCTGGTCGTCTCTGTTTGCCTCCTGGAAGATCATTCGCGTTGCAAGGACGTGAGCTTGACCTACATGGCCGAGAGCACGACGCCGATGCAGTGCATGATGGTGAGCCCGGTGGAAATCGCCAAGTGGACCGAGGGCCATCCGAAATGGTTCGCCAAGAAGTGGTCCTGCCGCCCGGCCGGGCGTTACGCCAAGATCTGATCGGATCCATTTGCCGCGAAAGCCCGCCGATCTTCTCCCCGGCGGCGCGTCGCGGCAAATGCGACAGGCCGGATATTGGTACGGGTGCAAAACGATATCCGGCTCCTTCCATCATTTCCCTAAACCCCGAACGTGATCGGGGGGGAAACTCCGAAGCGGCCGATATGGCGGCACCCATGCTTTGAAGCATTGACGGGCCATGCCCAATCAACGACTTCCTTGCCTACTGCCTACTGCCTACTGCCTACTGCCTACTGCCTACTGCCTACTGCCTACTGCCTA
>NZ_DAITQL010000036.1:0-40284 GCF_036833075.1 Hyphomicrobium sp. | reverse complement strand
GACCTCAAGGGGCTTGAGCGCGACGACGTGGTCTCCACCATCCCGCTCGCGTTCCGCACGCCGGAGGACGGAACGGTGGTGCTGTTCAAGAGCGGCACGGCCGTCTTCGTGGGCCTCACGCCGGTAGCCGAGGATGCGCTGATCGACAGCCTCGGCGGGCGCATCGCCGAGCCGCTGGCCGAGAGCGAGCGCGAGAGCGAGACGGTGCGCCTGGAGGTCAAGCCCGATGCCGACGATCTCTCGGGTCCGGTCGGCACGCTCTTCCTGCGCGGCCTCGACCAGAACCGCATCCTGCTCGTGGCCGAGGCGATGGCGACGAGTGTCGCGCTGGCCTACGATGAGCGGCGCATCGCGCGCGCTTTTGACCGCATCGGGCCGCTGACCGAGCGCCTGAAGCAGGGCCGTCTGCCGGACCAGACGCAACGGGAGCTGCTGAGCCAGATCGGCGACGCGCTGGCCATCCAGGGCCGCCTTGCAAGCCGCGTCGACCTCGAGGAGAAACCGGACGTTCTATGGGACCACCCCGAGCTCGAGCGGCTCTGGACCCGCCTTGTCGATGAGTACGACCTTACGGTCAGGAGCCGCGCCATCGCCCGCAAGCTCGATGTCATCCGCGAAACGTCCGAGACGCTGACGGGCCTCGTCGCGACGCGCACGAGCCACCGCCTCGAATGGTACATCATCGTGCTGATCCTGCTCGAGGTCGTGCTCGGTCTCTACGACCGGTTTTGGAAGTAGGTGGGTGAACAGTGCTCCTAGCACGGCATTGCCTGGACCCAGGGTCACGAGGGTGGACTTTCGGGGCTCATCATCTTATGGTGCCGCCATCGCTGGGACGAAAAGGCACCAGCGGCTGAGAGATGCGCGTGCTCCCGCCAGATCGGAGCACAGTCATGCCATTCCAGAAAAATCCCGATGGTTTTAGCCCCGAATCCCTGGGGCTGCTCGACGTTGCCATGACAAAGCTCTGGCTTCAGCAGGTTGTCGTCGGCGCATCCCTCAGTGGCGCGGCCCCTGCTGTTCAAGCGTCGTTGCGCGACAAGGTACGCCGTCTTGATGAAATCGGCATGCAGCGTCGAAGGAAACAGGAGAACAGAATGTCTGCACACAGATTCAAGCTGGGCCAAGTTGTGACGTATCATCCCCCCAAAGGTTCAACGTCTAGCTCATCCATGTACAGGGTATTGAAGCTCCTGCCGATCGAAGGTGGCCAGGTGAAATATCGCATTAAATCGGCAACCGACAACTGCGAGCGGGTGGCCACGGAAGGCCAGCTCACATTTTAGCAGATGGCGATCCTCATGAAGGAGTTCGATTTCCAGGCAGCAGCTGAATTGTTCCCCGCCAGGGGACGCCAGATTGTATCGTACAAGCGCTTCGACACTGCTGCCCTAGCCATACAATACGCGATCGAGGAGCTCGATCCGGCGCTGCTTCAACACGCCGTTCTCCAGGTCGACGACGAGAGATATGACGTAGGTGCGATACAGGACTTCTATGCAAGTGCTGCATATCCGTTCGAGCGACACTTCAGTGCAAAATCATCCGGCAAGTGAAATTAGCAAAATTATATCTCCGCCCAAAATAAATGTAGATTTTGAAAATCAGGGCTTGTAATTCTGGGTGTTTATCATTACTTTTCCGACATCGACATTTGGATGGAATACGGGCTTCGTAGTTAGCACTGCTGAGCGTGTGTTCATAAACCCCAAAAAATCGAGACCTGGAGCTGGCACATGCCCGTTGGCGTGTGCCAGCTCGTTAGCATGCAAATAGCATTGGAAAAATTATGAATACCGGCACTGTCAAATTCTACAATGGGCAAAAGGGTTATGGATTTATTGCGCCGGATGACGGCAGCAAAGACGTGTTTGTTCACGCCAGCGCGCTTGAGCGCGCAGGAATGTACAGCCTGAATGAGGGCCAGAAGGTTTCATTCGATACGCAGGAAGATCGTCGCTCGGGCAAGATCGCCGTCAGCAACATCGCTGCGGCATAATTTGCCTTATTAGCGTCGCCTTCGGCGCCGTGGCCGTTCCCGTGGGGACGGCCTTTCTATTTCGTGTTATAGAAATGCCGGTCAGGAAACGTTGCGATGCAAGGAAAATACCCTAAATGCGGCGCTGCACCCAACATCCTCGTTGCCCCCTTTCGCGCCCGCGAGGAGTTTTCCCAAACCACGGTGCCGGCCCTTCAGTTTATCTGCGACCAATGCCGCACTATTTTGTCCGTCACGCTTGATCCGGAATGGCAAGCGCAAATTATGGCGGGACAACTTAGGACGGTCGGTGAGGGATCGGAGACCAGCCACTGAGGTCTGGAAGACAAGGACTATAGGTACATAGGCAATGAGCAATGCATCGCCTCACGAGGAAGCCCAGCTGCTGGCGAGGATGACAGTGCTAGAGCACGTCGTGGCGCTGATGGTTCGCGACAGCATGATGAAGTCAGGACAGGGAGCCAACGATATTCTTGCATTTGGTGAGAAGGTAAAAACGCACCTCGCGGAACGAACGCCTTCAGGCGCCACCGACAAGCAGCTTAGAGAGGCGGCCGATCGGTTCTTCACAGCCATAGCTTCTGATATTGGGAGCCAGGATAGCCAGTATTGATGGGTGCTGGCCCGCTAAGTACGCACGGCGTGTCCGTTTAGAAACATGGCCTTGCCGGCGGAAAGTCCGAACTCGCGTTCCTCAACCTGCTCCACTACTTCCCGGCCGCGCCCCCGCGCACGCCCGTCAGCGTCTCCATCGGTGTGATGGCCTCGGGGTCGAGCCGGAGGTCGATGACGAACGGCACGTCGGCGTCGAGCGCATCGCGGAACACCGCCTCGAAATCCTCGCCCCGCGTGACGGTCGCGCCCGCCGCGCCATGGGCGCGCGCGAACGCCGCGAAATCCGGATTGACGAGGCTCGTCCCGTTCGGACGTCCCGGGAAGGCGCGCTCCTGGTGCATGCGGATGGTGCCGTACATGCCGTTGTTGGCGATCGGGATCACCAGGGGCAGGCCATATTGCACGGCCGTGCTGAGCTCGGCTGCCGTCATGGCGAAGCAGCCATCGCCCGCGAACGCCACCACCGGCCGCTCGGGATAGGCGAGCTTGGCCGCAATCGCCGCGGGCAATCCGTAGCCCATCGATCCCGACGTGGGCGCGAGCCCGCTGCGGTAGCCCTTGAACTGGAAGTAGCGGTGCACCCACTGCGAGTAGTTTCCGGCGCCGTTGGTGACGAAGCCGTCCTCGGGCAGCAGCCTCGAAACCGTGCGGACCACGTCCTCCATGCGCACGGCGCCTGGCGTGGTGCGTGGTGCGAGGCTCTCCTCGTAGGCGGATCTCAAATCCTGCCGGAAGTGCGCCCACCGGCGCTCGGCCGCGCCCCGGAGGTTCGGCGCGAACGTGGCGAGCGTCTCCGCGAAGGCCGCCGACGTGGCCGCGATCGAAAGCGCCGCCTCGCGATAGCCGACGATGGCGGCAGGCTCGGGATGGATCTGCACGACCGTCTGCCCAGGTCCGCCGAGGAGCGAATAGCCGCCCGTCGCAATGTCGCCAAGCTCCGCGCCGACGGCGATCACGAGGTCCGCCGCCTTGAGGCCGGCCTTGAGCTTGGGGTCGGTCGTGAAACCCAGGTGCCCCACGTAGCTCGCGTGCCGGTTGTCCACGTAATCCTGGCAGCGGAACGAGGCCGCCAGGGGAACGTCGAACGCCGTCGCGAACTCCTCGATGGCCCGTTGAACGGTCGGGCTCCAGCCCGGCCCGCCGACGATGAGCAGCGGGCGTTCCGCCGCGCCGAGCCGCTGGGCGAGGTCGCTCATGTCGCGCGACGCGGGGGCGGCGCCCACGGCCGCGGCCGGGGCGAGGACGTGTGCCGTGCTTTGGGCCGACAGCACGTTCTCCGGCAGTCCGATCACGACCGGGCCCGGCCGCCCGGACGTCGCGACCCGGAACGCGCGCGCCACATACTCCGGGATGCGATCCGCCGATCGGATCACCGCCGTCCATTTGGCGACGGAGGAGAACAGGGCCGCGATGTCGATCTCCTGGAACGGTGCGCGCTCCTCGAGCGGCGTCGCCGGCAGCCCGACGAACAGGATCATCGGCGTCGCGTCCTGCTGGGCGACGTACACGCCCGAGACCGCATTGGTGACCCCGGGGCCTCGCGTGGCGAAGGCGATGCCCGGCGCTCCCGTGATCTTGCCCGTCGCTTCCGCCATCATCGCCGCGGCGCCTTCGTGCCGGCAGATAATGGTGCGGATCGCCGGCGTGTCGTAGAGCCCGTCGAGCGCGGCGAGGAAGCTCTCGCCCGGCACCTCGAACACGCGCTGGACGCCGTGCGCCGCGAGCTGATCGATCAGGAGATGTCCGCCATGGGGCATGATGCGAGGGGAGATCCTTGCGGCGGCCCGCCGGGCCATGCTTCACACATAGGCCACGCCCGTCGCCGAGGCTACCGTTGCCGAAGGGCACCGCCCGTCCGGGGCGCCCGTGACCTCGCGCCGTGGTTAAGGCGTGCCATCCGCGGAGGTAGAAGCAACACGCACGCCATCGGCGCACACTCTGTTTCGGAGCGCCGCTAGCGCGAGCCCTTGCGGCGCCGCTAATCTGTCGGACTGAAGGAGCCGGCATGGCGGGCGGGATGCGAAGCTGGATGCAAAGATGGGCGTGCGCGCCGTTCGCGCTGGCGCTGATGGCAGCGCCGGGCGCGCCGGCGGCCGGCCCGGTCGGCACCGAGCTGCCCGAGCGCGCCCGCGCCGTGCTGGAGGCGCACTGCGCCGAATGCCGGGACGGACACGCGAGGAACGGCGCGCTCGATCTCGCGGCGCTCGCCGAAGACTTGGGGCTTGTGGTGCCGGGACGCCCCGATGCGTCACCGGCCTATCAGCGCCTGCTCGCGGCCGAGACGCTCGACGCGGGCGCCGGCCCGACACCGGCCGAGGTCGAGACCGTCCGCGACTGGATCGAGAGCCTTCCGCCGCGGGATGCCCCCTGCCGCGGCCGTGCGCCCGTCACCAATGCCGACGTCGCCCTGCTGATCGCCGACTGGACGAGACGGCACGGCGCGGACGAGCGGGGAGACGCGCGCTTCCTGTCGCTGGCCCACCTCTGGAACGCCTGCCTTCCCGAGCCGCGGCTCAAGGACGGCCGCGAGGCCGTCCGCGCGCTCCTCGCCGCGCTCGCCGAGGGCAGAGCGTCGCTCGAAATCGAGACGTTGGGCGTGGCCGATACGCTCTTCGTTGTGCGCCTCTCGCGGCTCGGTCTTACCTCGGGCGAGTGGGTGCGCCTCATGGAAACCGCCCCCCGCATCGCGACCGCGGACGCCGTGCCGGCCGATTGGCTCGCCGCGCACGTCCTGTCCGAGCATGCCTCCGATGGGAGAGCGACGGCCCCGGAGTACGCGGCGATCGAAAGCCTGGCGCAGCTCTGGATGCGCGATGTCGACCTTGTACGCGCGGCCGCCGAGCGCGGCGTCGCTCCCGCCGTCCTCGCTGCGCAACTCGCGGCGGTCGGCGGCGAGTTCCTGCTCCCCGCGCGCCGTCTCATGCACGCGC
Organism: Hyphomicrobium sp.; assembly: GCF_036833075.1. Classification (GTDB taxonomy): domain Bacteria; phylum Pseudomonadota; class Alphaproteobacteria; order Rhizobiales; family Hyphomicrobiaceae; genus Hyphomicrobium_C. Next base: position 34,740 of record NZ_DAITQL010000036.1, on the reverse strand, counting down.
CGCTCCCGCGCGCCGCCTGGGATAGCCTGTCGCGCGCGCTCGACGGCGAGGCGCGGCCCGGCTCGGCGCTGAGCGGCGCGCCGCCATCCGACACCGCCATCGACGTGGTGCTCTGGAGCGACAAGCTGGGCTACAGGCCGCGCGATCTCGTGACCTTCAACGTCGCCGTCGGACGCGCCTGTCACCTGACGTTGATCAATATCGACCGCGACGGCAAAGCCGTCGTGCTGTTTCCGAACGAGCTCGAGCCGGACAACCTGATCGCGCCCGGCGTCGTCGTCCGCATTCCCGGCCACGACGCCGGCTATCAGTTCCGTTTCGAGCGCAGCGGCGAGGAGCAGATCGTCGCCATCTGCCAGCGCAAGTCGCGCCAACCCACGGGCATCGCTTACGACTACGAGAAGCAGCGCTTCGCCATCCTGGGCGACTGGCGCACGTTCCTGCGCACCATTCCCGAGCGCGAGCGGACGATTCGCGCCCGCGAGGAGGCGGAGGCTGCGCGCCGCAAGCGGCGGGGGCGCCCGGTGGCCGCGGAGGGGTCACCCGCCGTCGATCCGGAGGGGCCGGCTGCCGAAGGCCGCGCGGCGATCGCCGTGACCATCGATCCCGGCAGGCTCTGACGATCAGAATTTCCCCGCCTCGCGCGCGTCCGCCTGCGGGTCGCGATCCTTGCCCTCGGTCGCGTAGTAGTGCTCACGCAGATCCGGCATCGGATCGGTGATCTTGTTCGGCGGAATGCCTTGCGACGACGATTGGTGAGCGAGGATCAGCCAGCGTCCGTCCTTCTCCTGGCGTTCGAGCACGAACAGGGTGCCGGCCGCGCTCTCGTAGGTCTTCTGCGCCGCCGATGCGAAGAAGTAACCGCGTTCCCAGACGCTCACTTTGGCGAAATTCGGATCGATGCGGATGCGCTCGATATCGTAGGCGAACTTGAGCGCCCGCGCCGCCAGCGAGGTGTAGACGCGCGGTCCGAGATTTGCGGCACCGGTATCGATATGCCGGTAATGCGGTGTTGCGTCGATGAAGCCCGGCGCCGTGAGAGCCTGGATGCGGCCCTCGTCTTTCTTTTCAAGCTCATCGTACCAACGCGCGATGACGGCACGGATTTCGGCCTCATGAGGCTCTTGCGCAACGGCAGCAGGGCCCACAAGCAACAGAAGGACAACGAGCAAGGCGCGCACGATAAGCCTCCAACAGGAACCCCGGACAAAACAGAGATCATCCCGTTCCTGACGAATTTTGGGCAGGCGAATCGGATATCGCAAAGCGCATGGTCGAACCCGTCTCCGATCGGTTGTCATACTGGCTCGCAGCGCTCAGGGAAGCGCTGAACACGGCCGATCCCGTCCTCGCCGTCGCCGCTGCTGTTTTGGCGGTCATGCTGCTGCTGTTGTTAGTGTTGGTTCTGCGGCGCGGGCCGCCGACCTCGACAACGGCGGCCGAGTTCGCCGAGATCAAAGGGCGCCTCACCGCCATGAGCGAGATGACGGTGCGCCGCCAGGCCGAGGAAGCTCACGCGCTCGACGAGCGCGTGGAGCAGGTGGCGGCCCGTCTCGGCATCGCCCTCGACGGCGTGAGCCGCCGTCTCGCGGAAAGCCTGGCCGAGACGCAGCGCCAGAACAGCGACACCGTGGCGCGCCTCTCCGAGCGCGTCGACACGCTCTCCCGCCACATGGGCGACAACCTGGCCGAGGCGGGTCGGCGCACAACGGAAACGCTCTCGACCTTGAACGAGCGCCTCGCCGTCATCGCCGAGGCGAGGCAGAGCCTCGCCGATCTCTCCTCCGAGGTGGGCTCGCTCTCGGGCGTGCTCTCGAACAAGCAGGCCCGTGGCGCCTTCGGACAGGTCCGCATGGAGGCCATCATCCGCGACGCACTACCCTCGGGCGCCTATGCGTTCCAGGCTACGCTCTCCAACGGCAAGCGCCCCGATTGCGTGATCCGCCTGCCGAACACGCCCGCGCCTCTCGTCATCGATTCGAAATTCCCGCTCGAAGGCTTCGAGGCCCTGCGCATCGCCCGCAGCGCCGACGAGCAGAAGGCCGCGCGCGATGCCATCCGCGCCGCCGTCGGCCGGCATATCGACGAGATTGCCGGCAAGTATCTGATCCCGGGCGAAACGCAGGACACGGCGCTGATGTTCGTCCCCTCGGAATCGGTCTACGGCGACCTGCACGAGCACTTCGCCGACCTCGTGCAACGCGCCCACCGCGCCCGCGTCGTGATCGTGGCGCCCAATATCCTCATGCTCGCCGTGCAGACCGTGCAGGCCGTGATCAAGGACGCGAAGATGCGCGATCAGGCGGGGCTCCTCCAGCGCGAGGTCGGGCTGCTGCTCGGCGACGTCGGGCGGCTCGCCGAACGCGTGGCCGAGCTCGAACGCCATTTCGCGCTGTCGGGCAAGGCGCTGGAAAAGGTTTCGGCGTCAGCCGTGGCCATCGGCCGGCGGGGCGACCGTCTCGTATCCCTCGACATCGAGGACGATCCGGAGCGCCAGCTGGGCACGGCCCAGGCCGCTGGCGAGCTGACCGCCCGCGCATCGTAAGCTTCAGGTTGGCTTAGACCGGGATCCCCGGATCGGAGGGCCGCATTCTGCCAAGATGTCCGGCGAAAAGGGGGGCGCGAGGGTCGCTGTCCTGCCCATCGGAATCGGGCTAAGGCACCTCGCGCGCGCTCTCAAATCCAAAGGCCCATCCATGGACAAGATCAATCAGCGTATTGCCGATGAATTGCACGTCGGCGCGGGGCAGGTCGCGGCTGCCGTGGCGTTGCTGGACGAGGGCGCGACGGTGCCCTTCATTGCCCGCTACCGCAAGGAGAGGACGGGCGGGCTCGACGACACGCAGCTGCGCACGCTCGCCGAGCGCCTCGTCTACCTGCGCGAGCTGGAGGACCGCCGCGCGACGGTGCTGAGAAGCGTCGAGGAGCAGGGCAAGCTCACGCCCGAGCTGTCGCGCGCGCTGAGCGCCGCCGCGACGAAGGTCGAGCTGGAGGACCTCTACGCGCCCTATAAGCCCAAGCGGCGCACGAAGGCCCAGATCGCGCGCGAGGCCGGCCTCGAGCCCTTGACCGACGCGCTCATCGGCAACCCCGCGCTCGACCCTGCCGCCGAGGCCGGAAAGTACATCGCTGCCGACAAGGGCATCGCAGACGGGAAAGCAGCCCTCGACGGCGCCCGCCACATCCTGATCGAGCGCATCTCCGAGCGTGCGGACGTAGTTCAGGGCCTGCGCGAATGGAATTGGAGCGAGGGCGCGCTCGCTTCGAAGGTGAAGAAGGGCAAGGAGACGGAAGGCGCCAAGTTCTCCGACTATTTCGACTTCGGTCAGTCGATCAAGGACATGCCGAGCCACCGCGCACTCGCGCTCCTGCGCGGCGTCAACGAGGGCATCCTCGACATCGACCTCGACGTCGAGCACGACACGGCCAAGCCGCATCCCGCCGAGGCCAGGATCAAGGCCGCCTTCGGCATCGCCGACAAGGGCCGCCCGGCCGATGCCTGGCTCAGCGAGACCGTGCGCCTCGCCTGGAAGGCGCGCCTCGCAACGAGCATCACCTCCGACCTCCTGACCCGCCTCAAGGAGCGCGCCGATAGCGAGGCGATCTCGGTCTTCTCCTCGAACCTGAAGGACCTCCTGCTGGCCGCGCCCGCCGGCCCACGCGTCACCATGGGCCTTGATCCGGGGCTGCGCACCGGCGTCAAGGTCGCCATTGTCGATTCCACGGGCAAGCTGCTCGATACGGCGACCATCTATCCGCACGAGCCGAAGCGCGACTGGACGGGCGCCCTCGCGACGCTCGCGGCCCTCGCGGCCCGCCACAAGGTCGACCTCGTGAGCGTCGGCAACGGCACCGGCAGCCGCGAGACCGACAAGCTCGTCGCCGAGCTGATCCAGAAGATGCCCGAGCTCAAGCTCACCAAGGTCATGGTGTCGGAAGCCGGCGCGTCCGTCTATTCCGCTTCCGAGCTTGCGGCGAAGGAATTTCCCGATCTCGACGTGTCGCTGCGCGGCGCGGTCTCCATTGCCCGCCGCCTCCAGGATCCGCTCGCCGAGCTGGTCAAGATCGAGCCCAAGGCCATCGGCGTCGGCCAGTACCAGCATGACGTCGACCAGACCGGCCTCGCCCGCTCGCTCGACGCCGTGGTGGAGGACTGCGTGAACTCGGTGGGTGTCGACGTGAACACCGCGTCCGTCCCGCTTTTGACGCGCGTCTCGGGCCTCAACCAGACGCTGGCCTCGAACATCGTCGCCTTCCGCAACGAGAACGGCGCCTTCAAGACCCGCGCCGCCTTGAAGAAGGTGCCGCGCCTCGGGCCCAAGGCGTTCGAGCAGGCGGCCGGCTTCCTGCGCATCATGAACGGCACCAATCCGCTCGATGCGTCAGCCGTGCATCCCGAAGCCTACGAGGTCGTCGAGCGGATCTCGGAGACCACCAGACGCCCGCTCAAGGCCATGATCGGCGACCGCGCGTTCCTGAAAGCGCTCCGCCCGGCCGACTACGCCGACCAGACGTTCGGCATCCCGACCGTGACGGACATCCTCGCCGAGTTGGAGAAGCCCGGCCGCGACCCGCGCCCCGAGTTCAAGACCGCCACGTTCGCGGAGGGCGTCGAGAAGATCTCGGACCTCAAGCCCGGCATGCAGCTCGAGGGCACGGTGACCAACGTGGCCGCCTTCGGCGCGTTCGTGGACGTGGGCGTGCACCAGGACGGCCTCGTGCACATTTCCGAGCTCGCCGACCGCTTCGTGAAGGACCCGCGTGAGGTGGTGAAGGTCGGCGATGTCGTGAGGGTCCGCGTCAAGGAGGTGGACGTCGAGAGGAAGCGTATCGGCCTCACCATGCGCTCGGGCGCTATCGAGCGGAGCGCGTCGGGCGGGCCGTCGTCCCGGCCCCAGGGTGCCGCCGCCTCGCACGCCCCCCGGAGCGCCGCACCGCCGCCGCGGAGGCCGGCCGCGCCCGCGGGCGAAAGCGCCCTCGCCGCCGCCCTCCGCCGCGCCCAAGAACGCAAGTGAGGAGGGTAGATGAGCGACGCGCTCGGCACCTCGAAGAGTGGAAAGCAATTTCCGCCGCCCCGCGCCGGAATCGTTGCAGAACCGTCATAATTCTCACCTGCGCGAAGGTCTTTACATCCCATCGCGCAGGCCCTAAATCCAGCCCACGCACGGCGACGGTTCTCGCTTCGCACGGCGCTTCTGGTCCAACCCGAGTTGGTGGAGGTCCGTTAAATGGAGCGATACGCCTCAGCGGCTGAGCTCGTCGCCGTTCGCAGGCCGGAGCGCCCCGTGGTGTGCTCCCGTCCGCATGCTGCGGCGCGCGCAGCCCGCTGGTTCATCGACAATTTCAAAGGCGACGTGGCCTATGCCTACAAGGCCAACAGCTCGGTCTTCCTGATCGGCGCGCTCTACGGCGCCGGCATCCGCCACTTCGACGTGGCCTCGCTTCCCGAGATAGAGGACGCCGCCACCATTCCGGGCGCCGAGCTGCATTTCATGCATCCCGTGAAGTCGCGCGAGAGCATCCGTCGCGCCTATCACGAGCATGGCGTGCGCAGCTTCTCGCTCGATACCGAGGATGAGCTGAGGAAGATCGTCGAGGAGACGTCCGGCCCGTCGGGACCGGCGCGCGACCTCGTGCTGTTCGTGCGCGTCGCCGTGCCCGCCATCAACAGCCGCATCCCTCTCGAGCGCAAGTTCGGCGCCAGCGGGCAGAAGGCCGCGCGCGTTCTCGTCGAGACGCGCCGCGTCGCGGCCGATCTCGGCATCACCTTCCACGTCGGCTCGCAGACCATGACGCCGGACGCCTACGTCAACGCGCTGGCCGAGGTGCAGTCGCTGATCGGCAAAGCCGGCGTGGTCGTCGACCGCGTCGATGTCGGCGGCGGCTTCCCGTCGATCTACCCGGGCATGCAGCCGGCGCCCCTGAAGCACTTTCTGGGCGCGATCGAGGAGGGCGTGGACAAGCTCCCCGTGCGCGAGGACGTGCGGCTCATGTGCGAGCCGGGACGCGCCCTCGTCGCCGAGGCCGAGAGCCTGATCGTGCGCGTCGAGGCCCGCCGCGGCAACGATCTCTTCATCAACGACGGCGGCTACGGCGTGCTGTTCGATGCCGCACACCTGGGCTGGACGTATCCGGCCCGCCTGATCGGCCGCGAGCCGGCGGGTGACGCGCTGGTTCCCTACGAGCTGTGGGGGCCGACCTGCGATTCGATCGATCACATGAAGGGGCCGTTCCCGCTGCCCGGCTGCATCCGCGAGGGCGACTACCTCGAGATCGGCAACGTCGGCGCCTACGGCCGTGCCATCGCCGGCGACTTCAACGGCTACGGCAAGTACGAGGAGGCCATCCTTGACGACGAGCCGATGATGACGCTCTACGGCGAGACCGCCGCTCCCGAGGCCCTGCTCGGCTGATCGCTGCTGCAACCCGTAAAGCTGCGCAAAAGAGAGGACCGGCCGCAACGCCAGGCTGGGAATCGGTTACCTCCGGTCTGTGGATTAGGGGGAAAAATCGCCATGGGCCTGGACATGGACGCGGCTTTCGCCGTCATCCAGCGCGCGCTCGAGGACTTCAGCGCCGGGGTGGACAGGGCCTCCGCCGAGCAGGCGCGCGCCCAGGAGACGATTGGCTCGGTCGAGTATGAGATGGACGAGCTCCGCAAGCTGATCGCCGAGACGGCCTTGCCCGCCGATGAAAAACAGTTCGAGGTGCCGCGGCCCGACGCCGGGGCGCTCGGCAGCCCGGAAGCGCTCGGCAGGATCGCCGGCGACGGCCTCGCCCGGCGCCTCGTCGCGCGGGAGGCCTGACGCGCGCCCGGAGAGGCGGATATATCGCTTGCAACACCTACCGCCGGTGTCGAGACTGTTGCAGCTTCCGCCGCTCGCGAGCGGCCGAATCCCGAGGCAGGACGTGCAGTGACGACGGACGATACGGACAGTCGGGAGGCATGGCTCGAGACTGCGGACGGCCACGTGTGGCCGCTCGAAGCGGGGTCCTCCATCGGGCGCGCATCGAGCAACGACATCGTGCTCGGCGACGAGCGGGTGTCCCGCAAGCACGCGCTCGTGCATCGCCAGGACGGCAACGAGTACTGGCTCGCGGACCTCGGCAGCGGCAACGGGTCGTTCCTGAACGGCCTGCGCGTCGCGTTGCCGACGCGCCTCAAGGACGGCGACAGCGTGACGATCGGCGCAACGCGCCTCACGTTCCGCCAGCCGAATGCGTTGGCGCATCGGGGGCCGGCCGCGACCTCGCCGCTGACCGTGATCGAGGTCCGGAGCGCGACGTGCTGGATGCTGGTGGCCGATCTCGTGGGCTCGACCGGGCTCGCCATGCAGCATGCGCCGGAGCACTGGGCCTCCATCGTCGGTCGGTGGACGGGCGACTGCCGGCGGATCGTCGAGACGCACGACGGCGTGATCAACAAGTACCTGGGCGACGGCTTTCTGGCGATCTGGCCGCGCGAGGCGCAGCCGACCGGGGCGGTGGCGAACGCGATCGAGAAGCTCGTCGGCGTCCAGGCGGACGCCGGGCTTCCGTTCCGGCTCGCGCTGCACTACGGCGACGTTCTGATGGGCGGCGGCCAGAGCCTCGGCGAGGACAGCCTTTCCGGCATCGAGCTCGTTCTCCTGTTCCGCATGGAAAAGATTGCGAGCACGCTGAACCGCTCGTTTCTGTGCAGCGAGGCGGCGGCGACGAAGCTCGAGCCGCACTTCGATTTCGAGTTTGCCGGCGAGCACCCGGTGACGGGGCTCGTCGCACCGCGCCGCTTCTTCGGCCTGCGCGCGCGATGAGCTGACCTGAACGTCGGCGCTCCAGCCGCCGTTCTCAGCATGTTGCGATCCCCGGATTTTGTTGCGCTCACACGGCGGGGGCTTCGGGGGCGATGACGCGTTTATAGAGGTGCCAGGTCGCGTGTCCGATCACGGGCATGGCGATCACGAGCCCCAGGAAGCCCGTCAGCACCGACAGCACGAGGGCCGCAGCGATGATGAGACCGAAGACCAACATCGGCCCGGGGTTGAGCATCACGGCGCGGACACTCGTGATCATGGCGGTGACGAAATCCACGTCGCGGTCCAGGACCAGCGGGAACGACACGACGGACAGCGAGAACAGCACCGTCGAGAACACGGCGCCGATGACGTTGCCGATCAGCAGAAAGATGAGGCCGGGCGTCGTGGTCAGGACGGTCGTGAGGAACGCCTCGAGCGTCGCCGCCATGCCGCTATAGCCTAGGAACAGCGCCATCAGCAGGCGCACCTGATACATCCACATGACGAACACGAAGATGGTCATGAAGCCCATCCAGCGGACTTCTTTTCGGCCCATGACGGTGCGCCAGACGTCGCGGAAGGCGAGCGTGTCATTGTTGCTGAGCCGGCGGCTTACCTCGTAGAGAAACACGGCGAGCGTGGGGGCGATCAGGGCGAAGCCGGCCGCGATCGGGTAGGCGAGATAAGGTAGCCCCGCAACGAACAGCGTGACGACGACGGCGAGGCCGGTCAGCGCGCATAGGCCACCGAGCGCGAGGCCATAGCCCGGCGCGGCCTGAAAATCGCGTGTGCCGGCAGCCAGTGCGTCGACGACGTCCGCCCGCGTGATTCCGCGGACGATGGGGTCCGGCTTGCCTGATAGGGATTTCTGCTGCATGGCGGGCCTCTGCCGCGGGCGCGCTGGTAGCTGCCCGTTCTCTGCGTGCGTTGGTAGCAATGGCAAGGGTATAGCAAATTTGATCTGGATCAAATTTGACAGTGTGCGCGCAAAATTTGTCTGACGACACGCCGAAGGCGCGCGCGTGGAGGCCACTTCGGCAGGCGGCGTGCTTGAGCACGCGATGAGCCAACGGGATTGCAGTCCCCAATTGGCTCAAGGCAAAAAAACACGAGGGACTCCGGGATCTCGGAGTCCCCCCGTGTCGACCGTCAGAATTTCAACGTCAAACCAGCATTGAACGAGCGTCCCTCGCCGGGAACGTTGTCGCGCGGTGACGCCCAGTAGTAGTGGCCGGCGAGGGGATCTTCGAAGTACGTGTCCAACACGTTCTTGATGCCGAGGTCGACGCGCACGGTCTCCCATTCGTAGCTCGTGGCGAGATTGAGCAAAGCGTACCCGGCGGTCTCCATCTCGTTGCGCACCGTGTCGACATTGTGCTTGCCGGCGACGGCGTAGACCTCGACGGAGCTGGTCCAGCCGCCAAGAGTGTGCGTGAGTGCGAGCCTGCCGTTCCACGGCATCATGTGATAGAGGCTGACGCCCGTGTCGGCGTTCTCGCCGTGCACGTATCCGGCAACACCGGTGAGCGCGAAGCGACCGAACTGGCTCGAGTCTGCGAGAAGCAGGCTCCCTGAGAGGTTCACGCCATAGAGCTCGGCATCGTGATTTGCAAACTGCAGATAGACGACGTCCGGCGACATCATCCCGCCGTCTCCAACCTTCCGAACGCCGATGTAGTCCTCGACATAGGTGTAGTAGGGGGTGACCTTGAGCTCCCAGTCCTTGCGCACGCCGCTGCTCCAGCCGGCCGTAAGGCTGACGGTATGCGCGACCTCAGGATCGAGGTCCGGATCGCCCACGTATCCGTTGAGGTCGCCGAACCAGCCCACCATCCTCATCGCCATGCTTCCCCGGCCCCACGCATAGCGCTCGTAAAGATTGGGAGACCGGGTCTTCCGCCCGTAGCCGGCCTCGTAGCTCTGCGACGTCGAGGGCTGAAATCTGGCGAGCGCGGTCAAGTCGAAATTTGTGTCCGTCCGAGACCGGTCGATGGCATTGAAGGCCGCGGCGGCTGCGGCATCCGTCATGCACATCATGCCCATGGTGCAGTAGGGCTGGACATCGCCCGTATCCATCCAGACCATGTCGTTGCGCACGCCGAGCAGTGAGGACCACGCGCTTGTCCATTGACGCTCCCACTCGACGAAAGTGCCGAGGCGGTCGCGGGTGCCGCCGTTGATATTCCAGAAGGTATCCGGGCCCATCATCATGCTGCCCGCCACGGGAGGCCACCAGTCGTCGAGCCCCTGGTGATGGAACTCGTTGCCGACACGCAGCACGTCGCGCTCGGAAAGAGGTATCTCCGCCTTGACCGAGTACCCGACGTCTTCGCCGTCGGTGAGCATCGGCATGTCACCCGGCTGCTTGTCAGCGAGCTTACCCATCTCGTGCTGGGTGTTCTGGTAGAAGGCCCGCGCATCGAGCTTGCCCCAGCCGAAGTGGGCGACGTAGCGCGCGTTCAGGAACCAAGCCTCGTTCTCGACCATGTCCATGTACTGGTTCACGTAGGCCTGATACGGGATGTACTGAATGCCGCCCTGCACGATGAGCAGATCCTCGCCGTTGCGCACGGCGAATTGGACCAGGTGGTTCTGAGCCTCGTATTCGGAGGACAGGACCTCGTTGCCGCGCCCGTCCTCGTAATTGTCGGAGCGGGTCCATGCCCCCGCATAGTTCACGCTGACAGTGTTGCTCGCGGCATGTGCCGTCGCCGAGGTGCCGACACCGTTGCCATTGCTCCGGTAGAAGGCCGAGATGCTGCCTGTGGTATGCACGTCCTCGCCCGCTCCGGTAAAATGCGGCGGCAGAGACTCGACGATGACCGTGCCGCCGAGGCTGTCCCCTCCCTTCGAGACGGGCGTCGCCCCCGCGAGCACCTCGACGTAGGCGATCTGTGAGGGATCCGCGAAGGAGAGCGGCGGGTTCATGTGGTTCGCGCAGGCCGACGTGACCACCATGCCATTGAGAAGCACCTTCACGCGATCGTCGTTGAGGCCATTGATCACCGGCAGTCCGGATACGCCGCCGGCCTTGAAAATGCTGACGCCCGGCGCGCCTCGCAGAAGCTCGGCCGTGTCACTCGTATTGGGTATCTTCGACTGGATATCCTGCCGCCCGATCTGCGTTGTCGTGAGCGGCACGGCAAGACCCTTCGCGCCGACTCCGACGATAGGCGGCAGGCTTTGAGCGTCGCCGTCGGCCTCCACCACATCTGGCTCGGCCATGGCTGGCGCACTGCTTTGCGCAACAGGCCTCTTTTTCTTGAGCGAGGGCGTGGCGGGCTGCTCGACAGCGACTTCCGGCAGGGTTTCTTGGGCGTTCGCAGACGGAAGTACGGGGAGCGAGAGGAAGGCGGCCGACGAAAGCAGAACAGCCTTCGCGGGGGCACCGCAAAGCGAGCGAAACATGATGCGTGATCCTTGTGTGGTCTCAGGGCGCGCCCAAAGGGGGGCGCGGCGAAAACGAACGTCAGACCACGATCGGAGGGCCTCTCGCGAAAGTCGTGCGAGGGCGCGGCGTCAAGCTGAACTGGGTCTCGGCCAGCTTGTAGATCACGGACGCATAGGTGACCACAAGGGACAGTGCAGCCGATTGCCCGGCCACGGCGGGCAATGCCGACGCAGCAAACGGGCACGGGTCGTGAGATATGCGGGCGTGCTCGGAGGTGTCGCCGTCCTCGTCGAGAGCGACCGTCATCGCGCCATGATCGGTACAGATCACGATCTCGACGACACCGGGCGCAGCGGACGACGGCGCCAGCATGAATCCAAACGGAATGGCCGCACGGCAAAGGAAAGCAGCGAGGATTAGAATTCCAACGTAGCGGCGCACGGGCTCGACCATCCTGTCACTCACATCAATGGCTAGGAGCGAGTGCCGCTGACGACAAACTACAAGATGCCGCACGCGATCATATTGATCGCGGTCTGTTGCGGTTCAGCTACATATTTTCAGCCATATTGAAGCGCGATCTGATGGCGGTCAGCGAACGCGCGCAGGAGCCTGTTCCAAATCAGTTCAGAATGCCGAGGAGGTGCATGGCGATGATCGCGATGATGGGAACCCCGAGAAGCCAGAGGGTGATGTCGCGAAGCATGAGTTCTCTCCTTTCGGTGTTACGCGCGCCGGCGCATGACCAGGAATGTGAAACGGGCGGGAATGTTCTGATCGCGGTGATGACCGCCGCGCTGCGCCGCGTACCATGCGGCGGCTAAACCCACGAGCAGAGCGGTTGCGGTCGCAAGCCCCGCTGCCACCACCGTCTTGCGCGCCGTATCGACGGCCTTGAGAGCACTGGAATAGGCCTCCTCGACGCGCTTCTGCGCTTCGTCGGGCGTGAGCCCGGTACGGCCGGCGACGACCTGTGCGAGATAATCGCGATCCGCGGTGCTCAGCGATCCATCGGCGGTTGCCGACACCAGTAGTCTCGACAGCTCCGCACGGTTTTCGTCGTTTGCCGCGCCTGCTGATGGCGCGTTTGTGGCGCCTCCGGCAGCGGGCCTCAAAAGGGTATCGACAGAAGAGGCCACGAGCGAGCCGCGGTCGGCAATGGCAGCCTTTCCCATCTCGCCGCCAATCTGAGCGGCGGTCGCGGCCGCGAGGTAGGCCAGGACGCCTCCGATGACGACGGCGGTTGCCCACACCAACATCCCGTGGACGCCGTCCCTGAATTGCACCTCGTCCGCATCAGCGTTCCACGCTGCGCGCAGGCGCCCGGCGATATAGCCGCCGACCAGCAGCGACAGGATCGGCACGAAGATGGCCCAGAAGGCTGCGAGCGTTGCCGCCCATTTCCCGTAGGATTGCGATGGATAGGGAGAGATGAGCGAAAGGCCGATGGCGCTGCCCGCGGTGACCAGAACGAAAGCGATCGCGGACGCGATCACCGCGCCGGCCAGAACGGGTGCCCACTCCACGAAGTTGGTGCGTACATCGGGCGCGGTCATTTCGGCCATCTCTGTTCTCCTCAACGCAAGCCGAGCGCGCCTAGGACGAACATCACCACGACGATGAGGCCGATGAGATAGATGATTTCATGCATGAGGGCGGCACTCGGTGAACCCGGATTGTGACCGGGTAAACACATGGCTGTCCTCTGGGTTCCGCCCTGAAACGGATTATTGCATGCCGAGCCCAATAACGGGGCTCAATCGCTGCACTGCCAATAATTGAAAGCAACGCGGAACGCAAAAGCGCGGGAACGGTTCAGTTCGAGTGTCGGGGATATAATAAGGAGCCATAAGAATGAATAAAACATCCCTGCTGGTTTGCTCGAGCTTTGCGGCCCTTTTTCTTGCGACTGGAGCCTATGCTCAAAGCGAACGTCAATCTCCAAATGCGGGTGACGCCGCGCCGTCGGCCAAGGACATGGGGCCCTCGGGCGCGGGCATGCCGGACTCGCGCGCAGGCTCCGGAGCATCCGGTGCGGAGCGTGGATCTCGGGTGGAAGGATCCGACCGGACTGGGAGACCCGAAGCCAACGATCGCCGCGGCTCCGGCAAGAAGGCGGGTGACGCAGCCAGATCGGACAACGAAGGGGCTTCGACTGGCGCATCCGAGGGAACGGCCGGCCACGATAACGCAACCCGCTCCGACAAATCGCCAAAGCGCTCGAAGGAAGTGGAAGGGGACAAGTCACAGAAAAACAATGACGCTTCGTCCGGCGCGTCCGAGGGCACGGCTGGAAACGAGTCCAAGCCGGCCGGTAGCATAACGGAATTGTCGGGAGAAAAGCGGACGAAGGTTCAGTCAGCATTCCGCTCGCACAAGTCCGGGGCGGTCGTGAAGGATATTGACATCAATATCGGCGTCGGTGTCGCGGTGCCGCGCTCTGTCACTCTTTATGCTGTTCCGGAAGACGTGGTCGTGATCGTGCCGGAGTACCGCAGGTACAAGTATTTCGTCTACGACGACAGGGTCGTGATCGTTGATCCCGACACGTTCGCCATCGTGGACATTCTCATTCTGGCTTAGCGGCGAGAGGATGACGACGGGAGCTCCCGCCAGAGCACGGGTGGAAGCTCTCCGATCGGCCGATCTAGGAAAAAACCATGCGACCGCAATATCCCACGCCGCCATTCAAAACCGAAAAGCAGGAGCCCCCCGGCCTGACCGCTTTGATGACCCCGCGGCCGGATCATGGCGAGACCACCTACGTGGGCTCGCAGCGGCTGCGGGGCCGAAAGGCTCTCATCACGGGGGGAGATAGTGGGATCGGACGCGCTGTCGCGAATGCATTCGCCAGGGAGGGAGCGGACATTCTGCTCTCTTATCTCGACGAGCATGAGGATGCGGCGCAGACCCAGAAGTTGATCGAGAATGCGGGCCGTAAGGCGGTTCTCGTTGCTGGAGACATCCAACACTCGGCGCACTGCCGCAAGATTGTCGATGAGGCTGTATCTGGGCTCGGTGGCGTTGACATACTGGTCAACAACGCTGCTCACCAAGCCTCATACAAAGACTTGGCTGACATCAGAGATGACGAGTGGGAGCTGACGTTTCGAGTCAATATTCACGCCATGTTCTATCTTACGAAAGCTGCGGTCCCGTACATGAAGCCCGGTGCGTCGATCATCAATACGGCGTCGATCAATTCAGATGCGCCGAACCCGACATTGCTCGCCTACGCGGCAACCAAGGGCGCAATCTCGAATTTCACCGCCGGACTGGCGCAGATGCTCGCGAAAAAGGGCATTCGCGTGAACTCGGTCGCGCCTGGTCCGGTGTGGACGCCGCTCATTCCATCGACCTTGCCGCTGGAGGCCGTGGAGGAGTTTGGAAAGCAGACACCTTTCCAACGCCCCGCCCAGCCTGCAGAGCTCGCAACGGCATTCGTCATGCTGGCAGATCCTCTCTCAAGTTATGTGAGCGGTGCCACGATCGCCGTCACCGGAGGCAGGCCTTTTTTATGACTATCCGGGTAGGTCAGATGCGCCGCAACGAGCGCTTAATGCACGGAATTCAAATGTTGAAGACATGGTCGGTGGTGGCTTGAGGATGCGACTTCAAACGTGAGCAGGAAGCGTCCGTCGCAACTTTGGGAACCCCGGCGGGCTTGACGCGGTTTGCAGCACATCATTTCCACGCCAGGAGATAACGATGGAAAGCCTCGAGCAACTTTTCGAAGAGACCGTTCGCGATATCTACTACGCTGAAAAGAAGATCCTGAGAGCGCTCCCAAAAATGGCCAAAAAGGCGAGCTCACCCAACCTTGCCAAGGCCTTCGAAATGCACATCGCCGAAACCGAAGCGCAGGTCGAACGCCTCGAGGAGGTTTTCGACCTCATCGGCAAGGCGCCGCGCGGCAAAACGTGTCCCGCCATCGATGGCATCATCGAGGAAGGCGAGGAAATCATGAAGGACGTGAAGGACGACACGGTGCGCGACGCGGGAATGCTGGCGGCTGCACAGGCCGTCGAGCACTACGAGATCACCCGCTACGGTACGCTCAAATCCTGGGCTGGGAAGCTCGGCATGAGCGATGCGGTCAAACTGTTCGATGCGACGCTCAAGGAAGAGAAGGCGACGGATGTGAAGCTCACCGAGCTTGCGGAAAGCGAGATTAACATCGAAGCCGAAGAAGCGACGGCTGCGCCTGCGAAGCGTGCAGGGGGCAAAAGCTGAGCAAAGCCGGGCGTTACGCCAGATCGTTCGACGAAAAGCCCCCTGGTCCGGGGCTTTTCCGTTTCACCAGCCGGGGACGATGGCGGTGAGCAGAAACGCATCTCAAGTCACGGTTGGTTCGGTCGCCACGACAGCACCGAGAGTGCGGTCAAGCAGAGCGCAATGAATGCAATCCCGGCATTGGCGGCATGGGAGTATTCCCATTGTCGCCTGAGCGTGTCCCAATTGTCCGGCACGCTTGTCCAGTTCCCGGTCGCCTGGTTCGCCGGAAGCGTCCAAAGCAGGAAGATTGCAAGCATCAGGATGAAGCAGGATGCGGCGCCAATGGCCAGCCAAAAGGGCCCGTGCTGCGCGCGGGCCAGATATGCAAGCACACCATTCAGGACGATGGCGGCGGGCCAGAGCAAGCCGAGGATGGCCCATCCGCGGTAGATGCCCTGCACGGTGAAGTATTCGGCTTGCGGAAGGCCAATCTTGTTGGACAGGGCGGCAAGGTGTGCCGCCGACGGTACAAGCGCAAGCGCCGTTATGACGAGCGCCGCGAACTGTGTCGCCCGGATGGTCATGCCGATTTCTAAACCGGCGCTCTGTCCTGAGGTTCCACGCCCTGAATGTACGCCCGATCATCCCCAAGGTGGCCGGCTTTTCCCAACAACGGATCAGCACGGTCCGCAAGGAACTTCGCTTGCCCCCGCCGGTTACGTTTCATGGTCGAGATGAAACCAGCCTCGCTTGTCCGCTTGTTGGCCCATTCCCTTTTTAACGGCTGTGCTGCGGGCATCATCGCCGGCATTGTGGTTGCCTACTGGAAGCCGTTCGTCGGAGCCCTCGTGTCCGCGCCGACGGGTGGGTTGGGCTGGTTTGCATTCCTTTTCGTATGCGCCCAGGCGGGCGCCGCGGTGGCCCTGGCCATCGCCATGCTGCCAGAGCCGAGCAAGGAAACGCGCCATGGCCAAACCAGAGGCCATTATTAGAAAATCGTGTTTCACACGCCCTGTCCCACAAACTCGTCGAATTTGAGCCTGGCATGCGTAGGGCCCTTCAATTGCTGGCGCGTGATCGCATTCAAGATTTCCAAGAGCTAGGGCGGACCGCCGAATCTCGGCTTCCAGATCTTTGGGGCAATCGCGAAAGACTGAACAATTTACTATGGTTTGGCGGGACTAGCACCTTGCTCACGACTATGCTGACCGCCGACGGCGGTGCGACATGGAGAGGTGTGGATGAGCGAGCCGGAGAGTGCACCAACGGGTATCGAGGGTCTGGATGACGTCCTTTCCGGCGGATTTGCTCGGGGGCGCCTGTTCCTTCTCGAGGGAAATCCCGGCACCGGAAAGACGACCATTGCGCTCCAGTTCCTGTTGCAGGGATCCAAGGCAAAGGAGCGGGGCCTCTATATCACCCTATCGGAAACCAAGGAGGAGTTGCTGAACACGGCTGCGTCCCACGGATGGACGCTCAACGATGAATTGGAGATTTTCGAGCTGCAGCCCCCGGACAGCGTGCTCAATCCCGACGAGCAGCAAAGCATCCTGTATTCTTCCGACCTGGAGCTCGGCGAAACGACCCAGCACATCCTGAAAGCAGTTGATCGCGTTAACCCGAAACTTTTGGTGCTCGACAGCCTTTCGGAGATTTGTCTCCTGGCACACAGTTCATTGCGATACCGCCGTCAGCTTCTGGCGCTGAAGCACGTTTTTGCGAAGCGCGGTATTACGGTTCTGCTACTCGATGATCTCACGACCGATGCGCTCGACAGGATGGCGCACTCCATTGCGCACGGCGTGCTGCGCTTGGAGGAGCTCTCGCTCGATTACGGTGCCGAACGGCGGCGGATGAAGGTCATGAAGTATCGGGGCAGGCCGTACCGTGGCGGCTATCATGACTTCACGATCCAGACCGGCGGCGTGCAGGTCTTTCCACGTCTCGTCGCCTCGGAGCACAGAGGCGATTTCGTAGCCTCCGAGCTTGGAAGCGGAATCAAAGAGCTGGACCTTCTTCTTGGCGGGGGCGTCGACAAGGGGTCGAGCACATTGGTGCTCGGTCCGGCCGGAACCGGAAAGTCGCTTCTGGTGTTGCAGTATGCGATCGGCGCGATGCGGCGAGGCGACAAGGTTGGCATGTTCTTGTTCGACGAGGAGATCAATCTTTTCTTCCATCGTGCGAAGGCCTTGGGCATCGAACTGCGGCGCTTTCAAGAGGACGGGCTGCTGTTCATCGAACAAATAGACGCTGCCGAGCTGTCTCCTGGCGAATTTTCGCACCGCGTGCGGCTGTGCGTTGAAGATGAGGGTGTCGAGCTTGTCGCGATCGACAGCCTCAACGGCTTTCGTACGGCAATGCCGGAAGAGCGCTCCCTCCTGCTGCATATGCACGAACTTCTTCGATATCTTAATCGACGGGGCGTGAGCGCATTCCTCACGGTTGCCCAACATGGAGTGGTGGGCGATATGGATACGCCCGTGGACGTGACCTATCTGGCTGACACAGTCATTTTGATGCGCTTCTTCGAGGCACAGGGTCGCGTGCGCCGGGCGATCTCAGTGGTCAAAAAACGAACTGGCGCGCACGAGGATACCATTCGTGAGTTCCAGATAGGCCCCCACGGGCTATCCATTGGGCCTGTGCTGCAGAGCTTCCAGGGTGTGCTGCAGGGAGTTCCAATCTTTGTTGGCTCAGACGGCACTGCCAGCGGTCTTTTGAAAGATTAAGTCTATGCCATTTGGAGGTCCTGACTCTGAACGAGGGCTTATTCTGCTTAGAAAGCGTGATGCGGAGGTGGCCTCGCAACTGCTGACCGAGGCCGGGTTTGTCGTCATAGTCTGTGCTGACGAGGGTGAGTTCGTCGTGGAGCTCAAGAGCGGCGCGGGCTTTGCGGTGTTGAGCGAAGAAGTTTCGGCGCAAGCCGCCGTACGCGAGCATGTCAGCGAATGGATTAAGGCACAGCCCAGCTGGTCGGATTTGCCGGTCATCATGCTCACTGCGCGTGTCGATGCGCCGAGCCGGAACCGCGCCGCGGCGGCCCTCCAGGAACGGTTTGGCAACATCAATTTTCTTGAGCGGCCGTTCCATCCGACCACGCTCGTCAGTTTGGCGAGGACAGCGCTGCGGTCCCGCCACCGCCAGTATGAAGCCCGGGCTCTGCTGGAGCGTTACGAGCTTCTGGCCCGCGAGCTGCAGCATCGCACAAAGAACTTGCTGTCGGTCATTCTTTCCATCGCCTCCGCCAGTCTGCGCCCCGGGGGTGGTGGCAGCGAAGCATTGTTTGCCCGGCTCCATTCGCTTGCCAAGGCTCAGGACCTCATATTCGAGGAGGGCGGAGGCGGCGCCCTCCTGGATCACATTGTCCACCGCGTCGTCGATAGCTTCGGCGCGCGAATTTCGATCGAGGGACCCCCGATCTTTCTCAGCGCGAGGGCCGCTCAAGGCTTCGCTCTTATCATTCACGAGCTGGCTACGAACGCAGTCAAATACGGATCTTTGACCGTGCCGACCGGCAAAGTCTCGATTTGCTGGCATCTCAATGCCGCTGAGGCGGAACCGACGGTTACGCTGGTCTGGCAGGAACGGGGTGGTCCTCCCGTCGCTGCTCCGGAACGCAGAGGATTTGGAACAATTCTGCTGGAGAAAGCCGTAGCAAGCTCGGGCGGACCTCCGCGCTTCGATTATGCACCGGGAGGCTTCACCTATCGGATTACAGCGTCTTGCCGGTGATTGGTCGCGTCGGGATATCAGCGGAACCGCTGGTGATGGCCGCGTAAGCGGTTGAAGCGACATATTCAGTGGGTGCCCTCAATGGGAGATGGTGGGCACGCAACGCTGATAGCAACGGCAATCTCATCTCCCTCACCGGACGACCTCTTCCTCTATCGCGAAGCGCGCAGCATTGGCGTCGAGCGGATCATCGGCGCGCCAAACGGAGCGACCGACACGTCCCTTCTGGACGAGCTGGGTATCGACGCTGGATTTCAGATCGAGCACGGAGGCGCCATCTTTGATTCCGGGCCGCGTACCATGCGCCATGACCCACTACCTCTGCCACAATGAATTTTTGAGACAGAATTTTCATGAAAAATATGATTGTTTTTTTCACGAGAGTGTCTATCCTGAGATGACGCTCAGGAGCACGGCCTATGTCTCTTCCTCGTATGTTGCGGCCCACGAATCTCGAAGAACTGCCCGTGGAGGCCGGAAAGCTCGACGAAGATGCTGTGTTCGTGGGCGGCGAGGTGCGGTCACTCCGCAACGCGCGCGACATCACGCTGCAAGACCTCGCAGCCACGACGGGCCTTTCGATTGGCTATCTGAGCCAGATCGAGCGAGGCCTTTCCAGCCCGACGGTCGATGCCCTTCACGCCATCAGTCGGGCTCTCGGCGTCACGATCGGCTGGTTCTTCAAGCCAGGGGACGAAAAGTCGGCGACCGAACGAGATATAGTCGTCCGCGCGGCGCAGAGGCGGCGACTGAAGTTCAGCACCGGCATTACCGACGAGCTCCTCTCTCCGAATCTCGATCGGCAGCTGGAATTGCTCCGCTGTACGTTCGCGCCGGGCGCGACAAGCGGCAACGTAGCCTACGCCCATCGCGGCGAGGAGACCGGCATCGTCATCTCGGGCCGGCTCGAGGTGTGGGTGGGAGACAAACATTTCGTGCTCGAGGAAGGCGACAGTTTCGCCTTCGAAAGCAGCCTCCCACACCGCTATCGCAACCCCGGCAGGACGAAGACGGTGGTGATCTGGGCGATCACGCCACCGAGCTACTAGATGACTCCGTCGGAGACGCCGTGGCCCAAGATCTCCCAAGCAAGGTCGAGGTTCTGATCATCGGCGGCGGTATAGCCGGATGTTCGGTCGCCTATCACCTGACGAAGGTTGGCATCAGCGATGTTCTGCTCTGCGAGCGCAGGCAACTGACGTGCGGGACCACGTGGCACGCGGCGGGGCTCGTCACGCAGCTGCGCGCCACCCGCAACATGACCGAACTCGCGAAGTACACAGGCGAGCTCTTCCGCAGTCTGGAGGCGGAAACCGGGCAATCGACGGGTTTCAAGCAGAACGGTGCACTTCGGCTTGCCAAGACCGAGGACCGTTTCGAAGAGCTGAAACGCGGCGCCTCCATGGGCCGCAATTTTGGCCTCCCGATCGATGTTGTCACGCTCGGTGAGATTAAAGATCGCTGGCCCCCGCTCGACACGCACGGGATCATCGGTGGTCTCTGGTCGCCCAACGACGGGCAGGTCAATGCCGCGGACGTGACGATGGCACTTGCCAAGGGGGCGCGGAGCGGCGGCGTGCGCATTGTCGAAAACACACCCGTTCTTCGCATTATCGTGGAGCATGGACGCGCCGTCGGCGCTTTGACCGACAAGGGGGAAGTGCGTGCCGGGAAGGTCGTCATCTGTGGCGGAATGTGGTCCCGCGAACTCGCCGCCGAAGTGGGCGTTTCCCTTCCGCTACATGCCGCCGAACACTTCTACGCCGTGACAGAGCCTGTCGCTGGTTTGCCCGGAGATCTGCCGGTTCTCTTCGTCTCGGACGAGCAGACCTACTATAAGGAGGATGCGGGTAAGCTCCTCATTGGCTGCTTCGAGAAAGAGGCCAAGCCTTGGGGTGCGGCTGGGATCCCAAAGGATTTTTGCTTCGACACGCTGCCTGAGGACCTCGATCACTTCGAGCCCATACTCGAACAGGCCGTACGCAGGGTGCCGGCATTGGCGAGCACCGGCATTCAGCTCTTTTTCAACGGTCCCGAGAGCTTCACGCCGGATGACCGGTACCTGCTCGGCGAGACGGCGGAGGTCGATAACCTCTTCTGTGCCTGCGGCTTCAACTCCATCGGCATTCTCTCGTCAGGCGGGGTCGGCAAGATGCTCTCGCTCTGGATTCGGGACGGTCACCCACCGGCCGATCTCTCGGACGTGGACGTCCGTCGAATGGTTCCATTCCAGTCAAACCGCCGCTTTCTCTTCGAGCGGACCAAAGAGACGCTCGGCCTCCTGTTCGATATGCACTGGCCAAATCGCCAGTACGCCACGGCGCGCGGCGTCCGGCGCAGTCCATTCCACGATAAGCTCCGGGCCTCCGGCGCCTGCATGACTGAGGCTGCCGGCTACGAACGTCCGGGATTTTTTGCGTGCGCCGGCGTTCGCCCGGAACTTATCTACTCGTACGGCCGGCAGAACTGGTTCGACGTTTGCGGGGAAGAATGCCGGAACACGCGCGACAACGTCACGCTGTTCGACCAGAGCTGCTTTCCCAAGTTCCTCGTTGAGGGTCGGGATGCTTGCGCGGCGCTCAACCGCGTCTGCGCGAACAATATCGACGCCCCGGCTGGGCGGCTCGTATACACGCAATGGCTTAACGAGCGCGGGGGTATCGAGGCGGACGTAACGGTAACGCGGATAAGCGAGACATCATTTCTGATCGTGACGATCGCCGCTTCGCAAACGCGCGACTTTGCGTGGCTCAAGCGGCACCTCCCGAAGGACGCCAACGTCTTCGCAAGCGATGTCACATCAGGCTGGGCGACGCTTGCCGTCATGGGGCCCGGGTCACGGGAGCTCCTGTCGCGGATCTCGCCGGATGATTTCTCCACCGCTGCCTTTCCGTTCGGATCGAGTCGCGAGGTCGAGGTCGGCTACGCGCGTGTCCGGGCGAGCCGCGTGACTTTTGTAGGCGAGCTCGGCTGGGAGCTCGCGATTCCTGCGGAGTTCGGCTCGCACGTATTCGATACGATCCTGGCAGCCGGCGCCGACCTCGGACTTCGCCATGGCGGGTTCTTCGCCATCAATTCGATGCGCATGGAAAAGGGCTATCGGCACTGGGGGCACGACATCGGAGACGAAGACACACCGCTTGAGGCAGGGTTAGGCTTTGCCGTTGCCTTCGACAAGACGGGTGGTTTCATAGGTCGTGATGCGCTGCTGCGTCAACGCGATCTCGGACCTCCGACCCGCCGGCTTGTTCAGATTTCCGTCCGGGACGCTGGAAGCAAGCTTTTGCATCACGACGAGCCGATCTGGTGTGGGAATACGATCGTAGGCTCCGTAACCTCTGGCGCATACGGACACCGCATCGGGGCCCCGCTCGGCCTCGGCTACGTGTCGGATGACAGCGGTGTTACGGCAGAGCTCCTCGCCACACAGACTTTCGAGGTGGAGATCGCGTGCGAGCGGTACCCCGCACAGGTTCAGCTCGGGCCCTGGTACGACCCCAAATCCCAACGCATCCGAGCCTGAGCGCAATAAGGCCGGAGGGAGGTTTTGGCTCCAAATCTTCGGCGCTACCGTAAGTCACCTGCACGGGAGAACGATCATGACGGCATTGCAAGACTTCGCGCTGCTCTCGGGGAAAATCTACGTTGACGGCCGTTTCGAGACCAGCCGCGCGACGGAGCACTTCGACGTGATCGATCCCGCGACGGAAGAGCACGCCGGCCGTATCGCCGACACGACCGACGGCGAGGTGGACTACGCGATCGAACGCGCCAATTCCGCGCGACGCGCGTGGATGGGCATGGATTCGCGCAGCCGTGCCGTTATTCTTCACGACATTGCAGCGCTCTTGAGACAGGACAAGGCTCCATATGCGGAGTGCCTGACGCGCGAGGAGGGGAAGCCTTACAAGGAATCCGTCGACGAAGTGTCCTGGTGCGCGACGGCCATCGATTATTATGCCGAACTTGCGCGTCATGAGACGGGACGCATTGCCGGCGCGACGGTTCCCGGGCAATTCCACTTCAGCATCAAGGAACCGCTCGGTACGATCGTCATCGTACTTCCCTTCAACTATCCGCTGGTGCTGTTGTGCTGGGAGGCAGCAGCGGCGCTTGCCGCCGGCAACGCGGTGATCATCAAGCCTCACGAGCAGACGAGCCTCACGACACTCAAGTTCATGGAGGTGTTCTCCACACTTCCGCCGGGCCTTATGCAGGTCGTCACAGGCGGCGCGCGTGTTGGCCAGCGCCTGATAGCGAGCTCAGGCACACATGGCGTCGCCTACACCGGGTCGGTCGCGGTCGGACAGGCGGTAGCCCGCACGTGTGCCGAGACGTTCAAACCCTGCCTGATCGAAGCCTCGGGCAACGATCCCTTCATTGTAATGCCCTCGGCTCCCCTTGACATGGCTATCCGGGGCGCCGCGTTTGCGGCCTATCTCAATTGCGGCCAAGTTTGCACATCGGCGGAGCGCTTCTACGTGCACGAGAAGATCCACGACGAGTTCGTCGAGGGGCTCGTGTCCGAGGCGCGCAAACTTCGGGTTGGCAATGGGCTCGGTCCGGTCGATATGGGACCGCTCGCCACGCGGCGGCAGCGCGAGCGATACGAGGGCCTCATCGCGCGCGCCCGCGAGCAGGGCGCCAAGACCGCCACAGGCGGCGGCCGTCCTGCCGAGCATAACCGCGGCTGGTTCGTCGAGCCGACTGTCCTGACCGGCGTGACACCTGACATGGAGATCCTCAACGAGGAACCGTTTGGGCCCGTCGCACCGATCTGCAAGGTTTCGGATTTCGACGAGGCCATTACGCTCGCCAATCGATCGCAATATGGCCTTGGAGCGAATCTGTACTCCCGCGACATGGACGAGACGTTCCGCGCCGTGCGCGAGATCGAGTCCGGAATCCTATGGATCAACGCGCCTTTGCTCGACAATGACGCACTTCCGTTCGGTGGGCGCAAGCTTTCCGGAACGGGGCGACAACTCGGGCCCGAGGGCTTGGCACAGTTCCAGAACTCCAAGTTTGTCATGATCGATCCGACAGCGTCCAACCAAGACTTCTGGTGGTTCCCGTACGCCGATGCGGAGGCGTTTAAGCAAGCCTAAGAGGAAGCACGGCGCACAAAGGGCTTGCATACGGAGTTCGAGCGGAAAACCAGGGAGAGAACGACGTCGCGACGCCTTGGGCTGTGCTCATTGCATTCGCACTACGCAAGGCGAGCGCAATACGAGAGCACGTCCGCCGTCCGCCTCACCTGCTTGCTGTCTCCTACATGAACGATGAGTTTCTCGCTCTGACAATATGTGCGTGCGCGACCTAACTATTCTGCGAGCGCGCGCCTCTTGAAGTAGGCATCTACGTCGAAGCGGCCAAGGCGCCAGCCTTTGATGGTTATTCATACCCCTACAATTCAGAGCTGAGCTTCGCATAGGCTTCAATCTCGACCCTTTGCCAGGGACGCAGCATCGACGTGACCTGCACGAGCGTGCTAGCGGGTCGGACCTTATCGAAGCGCTCGAGGTGGGCTCGCGCAACGTCATCTGCATCCTTGATGTCGCGAAGATAGACGACTGTGCGCACAACGTGCTCAAGACCTGCTCCAGCCTCACGCAGCGCCTTTTCGATAATTTCGAGAGCGGCCCGGGCCTGGATATAGGCATCCTTTCCTTCCTGCTCGGCTGGCGCACACGTTCCCGAGACATGGACATCGTCGCCCGCGCGCACGGCGCGCGAATAGCCGAACACGGATTCGTAGGCACCTCCCGAGGAAATGTTCTTGCGCACCGTCGTTGTCGATTTTGTCATGCGGCTAGCTCCTTAGGTTTTTGCAAATGTCAACGTTTCGTCGCATCAAGGAAGCGGTACCAAGTCTCGACGACCGGTACCGCCCTCTTTGCGAGCGTATGGACGGGAAAGCTCGGAAAGCTAAGATCGTCGAAGGCCGTACGTCCGTCGCTTCGACCTAGAAGCTGCAGCGCGATCTTATTTCCAAAGTAGGTGGCCCTAGACACGCCGGTTCCGCAGTAGCCAAGAGCGTAGTACATGCCTGTTGCGGCGCGTCCGAGATGGGGTACCTCGTCGTACGTGTAGCCGATCGTTCCGTCCCAGCCATGCGTCACCGGCACATCCGCCAGCTCCGGGAAGACGTGCAGCATGTCCCGCGCGAGATGCCGAAAGGCCAAAGGTGATGTGTTGTTGGCAAGCCGCCCGACGCGTCCGCCCCAGATCAGGCGCCGCTCTCCGGGGGCGGCCCGGAAATAGTAGAAGACGCGGTTGGTGTTTCCGTACACCCGGTTCTTCGGCAACAGACGGGAAAGCGTGTCTTCCGGAATTTCTCCCGTGGCGATCAGGCCTGATCCGATCGGCACGATACGCCGGCCGAGTTCCGGCACGAGACCATCCGTGTAGCCGTTCGTTGCTATAATGACGTCGCGCGCCTTGATGGAGCCGAGCGGCGTCGTGATTGAATGTCCGTCATGCTCGTCTCCGGAAATGTCTTGGGCGGCGGCATTGCCGATGATATGTCCGCCGCCTTCCTGTATCCGCTGCATGAGCCCTGCATGGTAGAGCCCGGGATGGAGTGAGGCGTCTTGCGGCAAGATCGAGCCGCCGAAAAACACATCGGTTCCGATCTCGCTATGGAGCTCGGATTTGGGCACCATGAAGCTCTCGACATCCGCGATGGCGTGCAAGTCTTCCATGTCTCGCGCCATGGATTCGTAATGCTCTGGCTGCACCGCGGCGCGGAAGCGCCCGCAGCGCTTGAAGTGGCATGCGATCTTCTCGGTCGCGATCAGATGCTCGATGTAGTCGAGCATACGCACGCCCTCACGCAGCATCGCCGCCGCCTTCGCAGGTCCACGCAACTCGATCAGACGCTTGACGCGAAATTTCTGATTGCCGCTGCCGATTTGCCCGCCATTGCGCGTGCTCGCCCCATAGCCTGGCACGCCGCGCTCGAGCACCACGACCGATCGGCCGTGACGCAGCAGCGTAAGCGCGGCAGAGAGGCCAGTGAAACCTGACCCGACAATGACAACATCGCTGCGCTTCGGCAGCGCCGGGGACGTGTGCTGGCGAGGCGCGGCCTCCCACCAGTAAGGTCGAAATGTAAGCCCCCTCGTCGGCTTAAGATGACCACGGGCGAGATCACCTGCCGTTAGGACAGGCTCCTCAGCAATCGAGCCCTTCTCCAGAAACTCATCAAAACCCACGTTTGCCCCCAAAGTCCAATATTGCCCTACATACAAATATATTGCATAACATGCAATACATCGGTACGCAAAGTGCGGCGAGCAAAGCCAGCGAAAACGTGGATACCGCGAAGAAAAGCTCCCAGCACCAGGGAACGACGCATCAAGGAAAGATCACCCATGACGATCGCGCATTGGGATTCGCGTAACTTAGCTGGGCAGCTTGTTGCGCCGCAAAATATCGACATTCAAACCGCCAAGCTGTTTCTCGCGCAGCATCACGTGCGGTATGTTCTGGCCCAGTTCGTCGACATCTACGGTGTGGCCAAGAGCAAGGCCGTACCGGTCGACCATCTCGAGGACATCATCACCGATGGCGTCGGCTTTGCCGGCGGCGGCGTGTTCGGCATGCGTCTTGCGCCGCATGAGGCCGAGTACATGCTGGTCGGCGATCTCTCGACCCTCACGCTTATCCCTTGGGCGCCGGGATATGCCCGCATGATGGGAACTGGCACCGTCTCCGGAAAGCCTCACCCCATTGACGCGCGCAATATCCTGAAGGGCCAGATCGCGCGTCTCGCCGAGCGTGGGTGGGTCTTGAACACCGGCATAGAGCCGGAGTTCAGCCTGCTCGAGCGCACGGCTGATGGATCCATCGTTCCTTTCGATGGCACGGACATCCTGCAGAAGCCCGCCTACGACTATCGGGGCCTGTCGCGGGTGCGCGTGTTCCTTGAACGCGTCACTGAAAGCCTACAGGCGCTCGGCATCGACGTGTACCAGATCGATCACGAGGACGGGAATGGCCAGTATGAGATCAACTTCAAATATGCCGACGCACTGACGTCGGCGGACCAGATTATCCTATTCAAGATGGCAGCCTGTGAGATTGCGCATGAGCTTGGTGCAATCTGCTCTTTCATGCCCAAGCCCAAGAGCTCGACCACCGGAAACGGCATGCACATCCATTGCTCCATTGCCGATGCGTCGGGATGCAATCTATTCCACGACCCATCCGACAAGCGTGGCATGGGATTGTCCCAGCTCGCCTATCACTTTGTCGCTGGCGTGTTGGCGCACGCGGCGCCGTTGACCGCACTGCTCGCGCCCAGCGTCAACTCCTACAAACGTCTCGTGGTCGGCCGTACCGCGTCAGGGACCACCTGGGCGCCGGCGTTTGTCGCCTACGGCGACAATAATCGCACCGCCATGGTGCGCATCCCTTACGGGCGGATCGAGATCCGCACCGGAGACTCGGGCATGAACCCTTATCTCGCTCAGGCCGCGCTCATTGCGGCAGGACTCGATGGCATCGATCGCAAACTCGATCCCGGCGAGCCGCACAACATAAACTTCTACGCGCTTACATCCGAGGAAATCGCGAGCAAGAACATCAGGACCCTGCCCCAGTCGCTTCACGATGCGATCGATGCGCTCTCGAAAAGTGAACTCATGAGGAGCACCCTTGGCGTCGATTTTGTCGATGAGTTCGTGACGCTGAAGCGCGAGGAATGGATCGACTATCACCGCCACGTCTCCGATTGGGAGGTCAAGCGGTACCTAAACTTCTTCTAACGCTGTTGCCTTCAAGGGGAGATGGAGATGCGTGGAATTGCCGGTCTTCTCATCAAAGACCCCATCGCGAGCATCTCGGGAACGCACGGCATCTCGCACACGCGCATGGCGACCGAGTCCGCCAATACGACCAACGGCGCGCACCCGTTCCCTCGAACGCTGGCCCGTGCTTGCGGAAAGAACCATCTCCACAACCTCGAACCGGAGGATCTTTCTGCGTTGACTACTGAGGCAGCCGCGATGGCACGCATCCCGCTTGCTGGCACGAACGGGGTTCCTGGTGGCGTCTGATATGGCGAGACGTCTCCCCCTGCCTGCCGGGAGCGAAAGCTCCCGGCTTTTTTTTACCCCGCCCGCGAAGCCGCGGAAGCTTAATCATTGTACATGATGATCGATATGAACTTCGCCTGATTGTCGAGCAACCGCTCTGGCCCGTGGACCACATCGCCGGAGAAGGTGAACGCATCTCCAGGCTCGAGCAGATACGTGAAATCGCCAAAGCGATACTCGACGCGGCCCTGCAGCATGTAGATGAACTCGGTGCCAGGATGGGAAAAGCGCGGGTAGGATTGGCTCTTCTTGTCCATCTCGATGTAGAAGGGATCGAAGAGCTTTTTGGGCCCCTTGTCGTAGGAGAGCAGCTTGTAGGTGTAGCCGTATTTGGTACCGACGCGGACCACTTCCATCTGCTCGCTCCGCTTGACGAGCTGTGCCGTGCCTTTCTTGTGGTCGGTCCGCTTGAACAAGTCCGATAGATCGATCCCGAGCGCGTGGCAGAGGCGTTCGAGGGCGTCGAGGCTTGCCGTCGCCATGCCGTTCTCGATTCGGCTTAACATGGCGCTCGAGATAGACGATCCCGCGCTCAGGTCCGCCAAGGTAAGATTGGCCTCCAGCCGGAGCTGTTTCAAAACCTCGCCGATTCGTTTTTCCAGCGGAACGTTGGCCTTGTCGGGCGGCTTTTGACCCTGTGAGGCCTGAGTGGCCAGATGAGGGTGACGACGCGGCGGCGCACGCCGCACTCTTGCTTTTACCATGGGGCTGCACTCACCAGACTAAAGGATGGATTGACGACCTTAAAGCCATCTTGCCCCGACCTTTTACCCCTTTGCAACCAAGCGTTCTCCGGTATCTGCACTTACCGGAAGGGCAAATTATTTGCACATACTGCAATGCAAGTTTATTGCATGCGCTGCAACTCTGCGGCAGTATGCCCCGCCTAAGCTGAGACAAAACCTCTTCTTCGAGAGGAGTCCTAGGGAGCGATACTCATGCAACATACGGTTATCTCGGGTGCTGACGGTCCGGGCAGTTCGGGGCAAGCCTATCCCGGCATCGAGTCCGGCGGTCTACACAGAACGATCAACTGGAAGGGAGCCTTCTGGATCGCGAGCGGAGTTCCGGCTCTGGTGCTCATCTCGATTGGCGGCATGGGAGCCACCGCCGGAAAACTTGCTTTTCTCGTTTGGTCGATCTCGGTGGTGATGGGGCTTTTTCAAGCTTACAGCTACGCTGAGATCGCCGGTCTCTTCAAAAACAAGTCAGGTGGCGCAGCCGTCTATGGATCGGCTGCGTGGCTGCGATACAGCAAATTCATCGCGCCGTTATCGGTCTGGTGCAACTGGTACGCCTGGACGCCAGTTCTGTCACTTGGCTGTACGATTGCCGCAGGCTATATCCTCAATGCCATCGCCCCCATCCCCGTCTTCACGGCTGACTCTCCGGAAGTATCGGCGTGGTTGCAAAACGCCGCCAATGCCGCCGCTATCGATGGCAAGTCCGTGGAGGAAGCGGCGAAGATTGCGCTTGCCGCTGTGACGGAGGCTTCGACGCCGGCGCTCCGTACGATGGTCCTCGCCAGCTTTTCATTTTTCGGGCTGGCGCAAATCGAGATTGGACCGACTTTCTTTATTGGCGCTGCTCTTATGCTGATTACCTTTGCCATCCAGCATCGCGGCATTCTTGGCACGGCGCGCGTTCAGACGGTCATCGGACTTCTGGTGGTCATCCCGATGCTGATCGTCGGCATCGTGCCGTACTTCAATGGCGGCGTGGAGTATACCAACTTCACGCCGCTCGTTCCTCCTACGGGCGCCTGGGACAACGGCGGCTGGACATTGTTCTTCGGCGCACTCTTTATCGCCGGTTGGTCGACCTATGCCTTCGAGACGGCCGTCTGCTATACGCGAGAGTTCAAGAACCCTGCATCGGACACGAAGAAGGCGATCATATCGGCCGGTATCCTGTGCGTCGTCCTCTACAGCCTCGTCGCTGCAACCTTTCAGGGCCACCTCGGTCTCGAAGGCATGACACAACCGGGCATCGTCGATGGCACCGGTGTCGCAGCGGCGATGGGGCAAATGGTAGGCGGCGGCTCGCCGTTCGTCACCCATCTCCTCGAGATGATGATGATCCTCGCCCTCATTCTGGCGATTCAGATGGCGATGGCAGGCTCCTCTCGCACGCTCTACCAGGGCGGTGTCGACGGATGGCTTCCCAAGTATCTGGCTCACACGAATGAGCATGGCGCGCCGACGCGCGCCATGTGGACCGATCTCATTTTTAATCTGGGCCTGCTTACGTTCGCCGCATCCGACGCTACCGCGTACTATCTGATCCTGTCGATCTCCAACGTCGGCTACATGATCTTCATCTTCCTTAACTTGCAATCGACTTGGATTCACCGCATCGACAGCCCGCATATTCCGCGCCCCTACAAGGCACCCAATTGGCTTGTCGGCTTCAACGCGTTGCTGGGATTCTTCAACCTGTTCCTTATGGGTGTCGGCGCCAAGGTTTGGGGCAACCCGAACGCCCTCTGGTATGGGCTCCTGTTTGGGCTTCTGATCATTCCTGTGTTCCTGTTCCGGCACTATGTGCAGGACAAGGGACGGTTCCCGGATCACATGCTGATCGATTTGGACCTCAAGAGTCAGGATCTCGGTGAGCGGCGTGCAGGAATCTTGCCCTATCTGGCGCTGGCGGCTGGTGTCGCCATTGTGCTCTTTGGGCACTACTACTTCCAGCTCCCCAACTGAATACCCGACAACAGGGCGGCCGACCTCATCGGGAGAGTCGGCCGCCCTGCTCGCAATCCGACCAATGATTGGAGCGATTGGGTATGGACGTGTGTGCAGATTGCAGGAATGAATGCGCGCCAAACGCGTTAGGAAATCCGGATGCACGACTGTCGTTTTCAGATACGCGCAAACCACCCTTCGGGTGCGGTCCATGAGACCATCTTCGGGTATTCGCGTGCCGTCCGCGTCGGAAACGACATCTATATCTCTGGGACATGCGCGCCTCCCAACTACGCCGAAAGTGATGCCGACCAACAAGCGAGCGCAGCCCTGAAGCTCATCGAACAAGCGATCATAGATGCGGGAGGCCGCATGTTTAACGTTGTGCGAACGGTCGTCTATTTGAGAGATATTGAGGATGCGGAAGCGGTTGCGCGCGTGCATTTGAGCTGGTTCGCCACAATCCGCCCTGCCACCACAGTCGTGCAAGTGCCATCACTCCAGAGGCCCTGGCAGAAGGTTGCCATAGAAGCCTATGCCAAGCTGTGATGTTTCCTTGGAGGGAGTATGTGCTAGCTGCACAATTGCTGCGGAGAGACCCGCATTCAACACCTGAATGCTCGCTTCGTGAAGACGCACGCGCCTGCTCAGGCGGCAATAGGTAAGGCCTGCATTCCCATCAACCAAGGTCGCGTCTCCTGCGCCTTCCCAACCGAAGGCATTCAGGACAACACGGTCAATCGCCTCCTTTTGATGTCGAGTTCGGAGAGGCGCATCGTCCCATAAGCGGCCATTGCCGCGTTTCTTGTGGCGCCAACGATTTTGTTGCTCTTTTGATGGTGTATAGAAGGCTGGACAAGCGGATGCTGCGGAAAAATTGAAGTGAAGAAGAAACAACCTATCACGTCGGTCGTCTCTGTTGGTGGACACGTGGAGCGACCCGCATGCGTGCAAGTCCGCGGAGCGCGTCAGAACAACCTCAAGAATGTCGATGTCGATGTTCCGCGCGATGCCTTCGTGGTGTTCACTGGCATATCCGGCTCGGGCAAGTCGTCTCTGGCCTTCGGCACGCTCTATGCCGAAGCGCAACGCCGTTATCTGGAATCGGTGGCGCCCTATGCCCGCCGCCTGATCGACCAGGCCGGCGTTCCGGAGGTCGATGCGATCGACGGGTTGCCGCCTGCGGTCGCATTGCAGCAACAGCGCGGGTCGTCCAACGCACGGTCCTCTGTCGGCAGCGTGACCACGCTCTCCAGCCTGGTGCGGATGCTCTATTCGCGCGTCGGCGAATATCCGCGCAATCAGCCGATGCTCTATGCGGAGGATTTCTCGCCCAACACCGTCACCGGGGCCTGTCCGACCTGCCACGGGATCGGCCGTGTCTATGACGCGACCGAGAAGACGATGGTGCCCGACGATACGCTCACCATTCGCGAGCGGGCGATCGCCGCTTGGCCGCCGGCGTGGCACGGCCAGAACCTGCGCGATATCCTCGTGTCGCTCGGCTATGACGTCGATACGCCATGGCGCGACTTGCCGAAAAAGGATCGCGACTGGATCCTCTTCACCGATGAACAGCCGACGGTGCCGGTCTATGCGGGCTTTACCCCCAATGAGACCCGCGTTGCCCTCAAACGCCGCATGGAGCCGAGCTACCAGGGCACCTTCACCGGCGCGCGTCGCTACGTGCTGGAGACCTTCGCAAACACGAAAAGCGCGCTGATGAAGAAGCGCGTTTCTCAATACATCATCGGCCGCGATTGCCCGACCTGTCATGGCAAGCGCCTGAAGCGCGAGGCCCTGTCGGTGAAATTCGCCGGGCTCGACATCGCCGAGTTCGGTGATCTGTCGCTGCTGAAGCTGAGAGACCTGCTGACGCCGGTCGTGCACGGCGAGTTCGGGAATGCCGCAGCCACCGCAAAGGGCCACGTCCTCAACAAAGCCTCCCGCGATGCAGCGGTCGAACGTCGGGTCGCTGCCGGTGGTTCGGCGCACAAGAGCGCGCCCGACGTGCGCCGCACACCCAATCTCTCCGATGAAAAGCGGGTGGCCGCCCAACGTCTGGCGTCCGAATTGCTCGAACGGCTCGGACCGCTGATCGATCTTGGCCTCGGATACATCTCGCTCGACCGCAGCACGCCGACGCTCTCCTCCGGAGAGCTGCAACGCCTGCGCCTTGCCACCCAAGTGTCGTCACAGCTTTTCGGCGTGGTCTATGTGCTCGACGAGCCCTCAGCGGGGTTGCACCCGGCAGATGGAGAAGCCTTGCTCGCGATCCTCGAGCGGCTGAAGGCGGCGGGTAATTCGCTGTTCGTCGTCGAGCACGATCTCGACGTGATCCGCCATGCCGAATGGTTGGTCGATGTGGGACCGGGCGCCGGAGAGAAGGGTGGCCGGGTGATCTACAGCGGGCCGACCGCGGGGCTGGCGGATGTCGAGGCTTCCATCACGCGTCGTTATCTGTTCGATAAACAGACTGCAGTCGAGCGGACGCCGCGAAAGCCCAAGGGATGGCTGCGCTTGGAAAGTGTGGCGCGCAACAACCTGCACGATCTGGATGCCGCGTTTCCGCTCGGCTGCTTGACGGCAGTCACGGGAATCTCGGGCTCGGGCAAATCCAGTCTTGTCAGCCAGGCACTTCCCGAGTTGGTCAGCGACCATCTTGGCCGCCCGGTTGCCGTTTCCGAGGAGGACGAGGTCGACCCCTTGCTCGCGGTGGCACAGGACGCCACCGCAGGGCGCATCGTGAGCGGCGTGGAGCACATCCGCCGTCTTGTTCAAGTGGACCAGAAGCCCATTGGCCGCACGCCGCGCTCGAATCTGGCGACGTACACCGGTCTCTTCGATCATGTCCGCCAACTCTTTGCCAAAACGCCCTTGGCGCGAAGGCGCCACTACGGCGCAGGCCGGTTTTCATTCAACGTCGCACAGGGCCGTTGTCCGACCTGTGAGGGCGAAGGCTTCGTGATGGTCGAGCTGCTGTTTCTGCCCAGTGTCTATGCGCCGTGCTCGGCGTGCCACGGCAGCCGGTACAATCCTCAGACGCTTGAAGTTGAATGGCATGGCCGCAACATCGCGCAAGTGCTGCAGATGACCGTAGACGAGGCCTGCGCGGTCTTCGCCGATGAACCGCAGGTGCTGCGACCGCTCAACGTGTTGCGCGAGATCGGACTCGGCTATCTGCGGCTCGGGCAGCCAGCGACGGAACTCTCGGGCGGAGAGGCGCAGCGCATCAAGCTGGCGACCGAGCTCCAGCGCGCACAACATGGCAACACGCTCTACATCCTCGACGAACCGACCTCCGGCCTGCATCCTGCTGACGTCGACCGCCTGATGCGCCAACTGCAAGGACTTGTCGATGCGGGAAACACAGTCGTCGTCGTCGAACATGACATGCGCGTCCTGGCGCAGGTGGATTGGATCATCGACCTTGGGCCTGGAGCTGGAGAAGACGGGGGGCGCATCATCGCTAGCGGCACGCCTGATAGAGTTGCTGATGTAGCGAATA
Organism: Hyphomicrobium sp.; assembly: GCF_036833075.1. GTDB lineage: Bacteria > Pseudomonadota > Alphaproteobacteria > Rhizobiales > Hyphomicrobiaceae > Hyphomicrobium_C. Next base: position 331 of record NZ_DAITQL010000036.1, on the reverse strand, counting down.
GTCGGACGGCGAAGTACCTGAAACCGCTCGTGACCCAAAGCAGGAACGGAAACAAGAAATAGTCTCTGATCATTTTTTTAGGTGCGATTGACGACCACTATCTTGTCAGGGCGGTCGTCGGTAGCTCAGCAATGCCGCACTCTTGCTTCGGACTGCTATGGGTCATGAGCACGCGACAGCCGCGCTGCGTTTCGACCGCTATCCACCAACAAGAAGACGTGCAGGGAGGTGCAGTTCGAAGCGCCGAATATCCGACGGCCACTTCCGCTTCTGGGACGTGACCCTCCCCCCGATTGGTACTCGTTTATAAGTAGACTCCGTTCTGGTTATG
>NZ_DAITQL010000035.1:0-41205 GCF_036833075.1 Hyphomicrobium sp. | reverse complement strand
CAGTAGGCGCCCTTGACGAGGCGCAGCGGAATGCGCTTGCCGCCCTGCTCGGCCAGGCGGCGCAGCCAGCGGATGGTCGGGATCGCGCGCTTTCCGTACGCCTGCACCGCGAGCCCGAGGCCGGTCCATTGCTCGAGCGCGGGATCGGTGTAGGCGCGGGCGAACATATCGAGCATCAGCTCGTGGCGATCCTGCTCCTCGGCGTCGATGGTGACGGCGAGGCCGCGTGCCTCGGCGGCGCGCAGCAGCGCGAGGAGACGCGGGTAGAGCTCCGCGGCAAGCCGGGCTTCCTTGCCCGGCTCGTAGCGCGGATGCAGGGCGGAGAGCTTCACCGAGATGCCGGGACGCGCGAGCAGCGAATCGGGATGCGACAGCGGATTGGGGCCCGCCGCCTCGCCCACCGCCTCGATGGCCGCCATGTAGCGCTCGAAATAGCGTACGGCGTCGTGCTCGGTCCGGGCCGCCTCGCCCAGCATGTCGTAGGAGAAGCGGAAGCCGCGCGCCTCGAACGGCGCCGAGCGCTGGATGGCCTCGCGGATGGAGCGGCCGAGCACGAACTGGTCGCCGAGCACCTTGACCGCCTGGCGCACGGCCTGGCGGATGAAGGGCTCGCCGGAGCGCGCCGCGAGCCGCTTCAGCGCGTCCCACGGATTGATGCCGCGCGCCTCCCGCAGCTTGACGAGGCGGCCGGTCAGCATCAGACCCCAGGTCGAGGCGTTGACGAGCAGGCTGTCGGAGTGGCCGCGGTGGCGCTCCCACTGGCCGCCGGCGATCTTCTCGGCGATGAAGCGGTCGGCGGTGTCGGCATCGGGAATGCGCAAAAGCGCCTCCGCGAGGCACATCAGGATGATGCCCTCCTCGCTCGACAGGCCGTACTCGTGCATGAAGGCGTCGATGCCGCCGTGCTTGCCATGGTCGGCCCGCGCGGCCTCCACCAGCTTGCGCGCAAGCTCGCCCGTGCGCCGGCGCTCCTCGTCGGTGAAGACGGCCCGCTCGATCAGGCCGCCGACAAGGCGCGTCTCGTCGGTCAGGAGGTGTGCGGCGATCTCGTCGCGCGGCGGCGCCTCGCCGTCGCCGGCAGCGAGACCGGCGAGCTCGGATTTTCTCAGCGCAACCATCCCAATCCCGGCTCCGACGTTCGCCCGCACGCGCCCCATCTTCTCGACGGGAGCACACCTGATTCTCCGAGCGTTTGCACTTTAGCAGATGGCGCTCGGCTGTGAGTTGCACAATGGCGCCGCGCCAGGGTGGCACGTGCGCCTCACATCCTCTTGACGGGAGCGCGGCAGCGGCCTCACTTGCCGCTCAATTCCCGCGCTCAATCGGGAATCGGGACGCAACGAGAGAGCGGTGCACGTGGAGTTAGTCCGGACAATCAATCACTTGCGGGCCGAGGTCGCGCGCTGGCGGACGGACGGGCAGCGCATCGCGCTGGTCCCCACCATGGGCGCGCTGCACGCTGGACACATCGCGCTCGTCGGGGCAGCGCTCTCGGCCGCGGACAAGACGGTGGTGTCGATCTTCGTCAATCCGACGCAGTTCGCGCCGCACGAGGACCTGGCGCGCTATCCGCGCGACGAGGGGGGCGACCTCGCGAAGCTCGCGGGCGCAGGCGCGCATCTCGTCTGGGCGCCGGCCGTAACGGAGATGTATCCCGAGGGCTTCGCGACGCGCATCGCCGTCGAGGGGGCGGCCTTGCCGCTCGAGGGCACGTTCCGGCCACATCATTTCGGCGGCGTCGCGACCGTCGTCTGCAAGCTCATCCTGGCGGCAATGCCGGATGTGGCGCTCTTCGGCGAGAAGGATTTCCAGCAGCTCGCCGTCATCCGGCAGATGGCGCGCGACCTGGCGCTGCCGGTCCTCATCCAGGGCGTGCCGACGGTGCGCGAGGAGGACGGGCTCGCGCTCTCGTCGCGCAACGCCTACCTCAGCGAGGACGAGCGCTACGTCGCGCCGATGCTCTTCAAGGCCATCTCGGAAGTGGCGCGCGGGCGTGACCCGCGCGAGGCCGCCGCCGCCCTACTCACCGTGGGCTTCGGCAAGGTCGACTATCTCGAGGCGCGCGACGCGGAGACGCTGGCGCCGTACGTTCCGGGCTCCGGGCGGCCGGGGCGCGTTCTCGCGGCCGCCTGGCTCGGCAAGACACGGCTGATCGACAACGTGGGGTTTTGAACGGCCTTGCCAGCGTCATCGCTCATCGCCGGGCGCGCCATGTGCTCGGCGGCGTGTCATTCGCCGAACTGGTCGTAGGCGCGCAGCGCGTCGGCGGCGTACATGAGGGCCGGTCCGCCGCCCATGTAGACGCACATGGCCATCAGCTCGGCGATTTCCTCGCGCGTCGCGCCCAATCCTTTCAAGGCTTTGACGTGAAAGCCGATGCAGCCGTCGCAGTGCTGCGTCACGCCGATGGCGAGCGCGATGAATTCCTTGGTTTTCTTATCGATCGCGCCATCCGCCAACGCCGCCTTCGACAGGGCGTAGAAGCCGTTCATGGCGTCGGGGACCGCCTTCCTCAGCTCGACGGCGTATTGCGAGATATCCGCCGTGATCCCTTTGTAGTCCTTTGGCATGATCGTTCCTCGTTGCAGTCCATCTCCCAACCTGGCGCGGGCCGACGCGGCGGTCCGTGACTTTGATCACAGTCGCGACGCGGGATCACGGTTGCGGCGCAGGCGCCGCCGGCCGGCGGGTGGCGAGCCAGAGGCCGAGGGCGATCAGCGCGAAGCCGACGAGGTTGTAGGCGTAGAGCCGCTCGCCGAGCAGCAGCACGGCGAGAACGGTGCCGAACACGGGGACCAGATGCACGACGAGCCCGGCCGTGTTGGCGCCCAGGAGCTCCACGGTGCGATTGAACGCCATGTAGGCCAGGATCGATGCGAACACGGCGACGTAGCCGATCGCCGCCAGCGCGTGGAGCGAGAGCGGCATGGCGCCGACCCACGCCGTCTCCGCGACGTAGAACGGCAGCAGAAGGGCCGCGCCGAGCGCGAAGGTCACGAATGCAAAGCTTACCCCATGCACCGGCGGGCGTAGCCGCAAAAGCGCGGTGTAGACCGCATAGCTCACGGCCGCGGCCAGCATCCAGAGATCGCCCTCATGGAAGTCGAGACCGAGCAGCACGGCCGGGTCGCCATGCGAGATCAGCGTCAGCGTGCCGAGGAACGAGGCGACGACGCCGGCGGCCTGACGGCGCGTGAGGGTGTCGCGGAAAATCAGGAACGTCGCGACGACGACCACGATCGGCATCGCCGTCTGCAGCATGACGATGTTGATGGCGGTGGTCGTGTGGGCGGCGATGTAGAGGAAGGTGTTGAAGACGCTGATGCCAAGCGCGGTCAGCACCAGCATGATCGGCCAGCTCCGCAGCATCAGGGGAACGTCGCGGCGGAGGTGCGGCCACGCCAGCGGGGCAATCAGAAGGGCGGCCACCGCCCAGCGCCAGAACGCCAGAGCGATGGGCGGAATCTCGCCGGCGGCGCTGCGCGCGACGATGGCGTTTCCGGCCCAGAACAGGCCGGGCAGCAGCATCAGGATGCGCGGCTCGTTCGCAATGGCGCCGAACCACGAGGTGCGCGGCGCCGCGCCCACTTGCTGCCGTTTCTGCATGCCCGGTTCGATCCCTGTGCCGGCCGGGCCGTGCGCCCGAGACGAGGCTCATATCAGACCCCGCGCCCTCAGGATCGCAAAATCCACGGGGCTGGGCGATGTTCCGACGCACGCGCCACACGGGATGCAAGCTCCTGGGGGGACGCATCTTTTCCTGGGCGCCGGCGGAAATCGCGGCCGCTGTGGCGGCTCAGCACGCCCGGCTTGCCAATCCACAGCCGCCCGTGCCACCTGTCGGCGAACTTGAAACCGACGAGATTCGGGCCCCCGCGTCCGTTTTGCGTTGCGCCGCCCGGGCACGCCTGCCAAGGCACGAGGTGACGACGCATGGCCCACTCGATCCGCGACCTCTTCTCGAGCCTGACACACAGCATGAGCGACAAGTCCAACAGGGCCCGCAAGGCCGATTCGTCCGAGAGCTACACCGCCGCAGACATCGAGGTGCTGGAAGGCCTCGAGCCCGTGCGGCGGCGGCCCGGCATGTATATCGGCGGCACGGACGAAAAGGCGCTGCACCACCTCTTCGCCGAGGTCATCGACAACTCCATGGACGAGGCGGTGGCGGGACATGCGGACTGGATCGAGGTCAGGCTCGAAGCGGACGGCTTCCTCGCCGTCTCCGACAACGGGCGCGGCATCCCCGTCGACCCGCATCCCAAGTTCCGGGACAAGAGCGCCCTCGAAGTGATCATGTGCACGCTGCACGCGGGCGGCAAGTTCGACGGCAAGGCGTACAACACCTCGGGCGGCCTGCACGGCGTCGGCGTATCGGTGGTGAATGCGCTCTCCGACACCTGCGAGGTGGAGGTGGCGCGCGGCCAGCAGCTCTACCGCATGGTGTTCTCGCGCGGCATGCCGCAGGGGAAGCTCCAGAAGCTCGGCCCGGTGATGAACCGGCGCGGCACGCGCGTGCGCTTCCATCCGGACGAGGCCATCTTCGGCAAGGGCGCGCAGTTCAAGCCGGCGCGGCTGTTCAAGATGGCGCGCTCGAAGGCGTATCTCTTCGGCGGCGTCAAAATCCGCTGGAGCTGCGACCCGTCGCTGATCAAGGACGATACGCCGGCGGAAGCCGAGTTCCATTTCCCCGGCGGCCTCAAGGACTATCTGGCATCCGAGATCGACGGGCAGACGCTGGTCACCAAGGAGATCTTCGCCGGCAACGTCGAGCGCGAGGGCAAGCACGGCTCCGTCGAGTGGGCGGTGGCGTGGGTCGGCGATGCGGACGGCTTCTGCCGCTCGTACTGCAACACGATCCCGACCTCCGAAGGCGGCACGCACGAGAACGGGTTCCGCTCGGCGCTCTCCAAGAGCCTGCGCGAATTCGGCGAGCGCGTCGGCAATCGCAAGGCGGCGCAGATTACGGCCGAGGACGTGATGGGCACGGCGGCGGCCATGCTGTCGGTGTTCATCCGCGAGCCCGAGTTCCAGGGACAGACCAAGGACAAGCTCGCAACGCAGGAAGCGAGCCGCATCGTCGAATCGGCCGTTAAGGACGCCTTCGACCACTGGCTCACCGACAGTCCGCAGCAGGCGACGCGGCTCTTGGAATGGACCGTCGATCAGGCCGAGGAGCGCCTCAAGCGCAGGCGCGAGAAGGAGGTCGGCCGCCAGTCGGCGACGCGCAAGCTCCGGCTTCCCGGCAAGCTCGCCGACTGCTCGATCCAGCAGGCCGCCGGCACCGAGATCTTCATCGTCGAGGGCGACTCGGCCGGGGGCTCCGCCAAGAGCGCACGCAACCGCGAGACGCAGGCCATTCTTCCCCTGCGTGGCAAGATCCTGAACGTCGCCAACGCGTCGTCGGCGAAGCTATCGCAGAACCAGCTTCTGTCCGACCTCATCCAGGCGCTCGGCGTGGGCACGGGCACCAAATACCGCGACGACGACCTGCGTTACGAGCGGGTGATCGTCATGACGGACGCCGACGTGGACGGCGCACATATCGCCTCGCTCCTGATCACGTTCTTCTACCAGGAGATGCCGGACCTGATCGAAAGCGGGCACCTCTATCTGGCGGTGCCGCCGCTCTACAAGCTCACGCACGGCGCCAAATCGTTCTACGCGACGACGGAGGCGCAGAGGGATGCGCTGCTCAAGCGCGAGTTCGCGGCCAATGCGAAGGTCGAGATCAGCCGGTTCAAGGGCTTGGGCGAGATGAACGCGCAGCAGCTCAAAGAAACGACGATGGATCCCGGGAAGCGCACGCTGCTCAAGGTCGAGATCGGCGACGGCGACCGGGGCGAGCTCGGCGAAGCGGTGAACGCGCTCATGGGATCGAAGCCGGAAGCCCGCTTCCGCTTCATCCAGGAGCGCGCGGCGTTCGCGACAGACCTCGACATCTGATGCGGCGAGCGTCGGCTTAGGGGGCATCGGACGAAAGGTCGTTCTTCGGACTAACGGAGTTCGAAGCGGTCGAGCCATGTCAGTAGGGTGTTGGCCGCCAACTTCCAGTCCGGATCCAGCATCAGGCTGTGCGACAGCCCCGGCAGGATCACCGTATCCACGCCGTACCAGGCCGCCGTCACCCACAGGTCCTCCTTGCGGATGAAACGGTCGTCGCTGCCGCCGGCAACGAGCATGGGCGGGGCCTGCCACGGCAGCGGCGCGAAGGGCTTCAAGCCCTGCAACTCGACGCCGATCACCGCGCTTTCCTTCCCGACGCGCGCGGCAAAGCGTGCGAACGCCAGCTCGTCGATCCGGTTGGAGAAGAGCCCTTCGCGGAGCACATGCCTGTCCGCCGCCCTCGGCCCCCACACGAACATCGCCGAGATCTCGCGCCAGAGCCGCGGCTCGGACCACATCATGGCGATGCTGGCACGCATCAGGCCGCAGGGCGGGACGGAGGCCAGGAGGGCCGCCCCCGCAAAGCGCGCTCCCTGCCGGATGGCGTTCTGAACGACCGCGCCTCCCATCGAATGGCCGACGGCAACGACGGGGCCTCGCGCGGAGGATGCGGCGCTCAAGAGATCGGCGGTGTAGTCGTCGAGCGTCAGGCTTTCGATACGGTCGCGGCCGCAACTCGCGCCATGGCCGCGGAGGCTCACGGCGTATACGTCGTAGCCGGCGGCGGCGAGGTACGGCAGGAAATGAGCCTCCCACACCCACGCACCAACGAAGATTCCATGCACGAGGACGATGCCGACGCGCCTCGGGGGACCGTGGCCCGGCACGCGGAGGATCTCGAGCGCCATTTCGATTCCCCAGAAGCCGCTATCGCCCTGCGCCAGCCACAGCCTAATGCCCCCGACTTCTCCTGCGGGACCAGTAGATGGCGAAGACCGCAATCCAGAACAGCAGCGCAGCCACGTCCATGAGCGTCGAAAGCTCGCGCAGGCTGCGCTTCCAGGGCTGATCGGGCGGGCCGATGAACGTGAGCAGGCTCGCGACCATGCCGATCACCAGGCAGAGGCCGACGCCTACCCAGGCAATCCTCACGGCGCGTCGCGTCATGCGCGTGGCTCCTTCCTCGCCCCCCGGCCGACGCAGCGGCGGGATACGAAATCCTACCACGGCCGCGCCGGCGGGCGGAAACTTCCGCCATGGGCCGTCCTCGTCCGCGCTCCTCCTGGCGCGAATCGGCCCGTCGCCGACGGCCCTCGCGAAACCGGGGTGGCGGCATTTTCAGAATCATCCGCCGTGATATGAAGCGAGCGCTGGCACCGCAGCTTCAATCCGGAAAGGAGGTCGTCCACGCAACGCCTGCACGCAGGGAACGGCGCATCGGCGGCTGCCAGCCTGGGGAATAAAAAGCAGGGAGACTTCTACAAATGAACATCAAAGCACTCGCCGCGGAGTTTATCGGCACGTTCATGCTCACCGGCGCGGTTCTCGGCGCCGCGTTCTACTCGTTCGGAGCACCGAGCGGAGCGGCCGGCATCGTCGGCGTCGCGCTGTCGATCGGCATCACGGTCTTTGCGACGGCGCGGGCCATCGGCCATATCTCGGGCGGGCATTACAATCCCGCCGTTACTCTCGGACTCGTGGCGGGCGGCCGCTTCAAGGCAGGCGACGCCATCGGCTACATCATCGCGCAATGCCTCGGGGCGATCGCGGTCACCGCTGTTTTCGCGACCATCGGCCATGCGCCGGCGACGTTCGCTGCCAACGGCTACGGCAACCTCTCGATGCTCAACGCCAGCCTGTCGAGCGTCATCATCATCGAGATGGTGCTGACGGCTTTCTTCCTGATCGTCATCATGGGCTCGACGCGCCCGGGCGCACCCGCAGGCTTCGCGCCCCTCTCGATCGGGCTCACGCTCGCCGCCATCCACCTGATGTCGATCCCGGTGTCGAACACCTCCGTCAATCCGGCCCGCAGCCTGGGACCGGCGGTGTTCGCGGGCGGAGAGGCCCTGTCCCAGCTCTGGGTGTTTTTTGTCGCCCCGATCGCGGGCGCGGTCATCGGCGCCCTCATCTACCGCTGGCTCGACGAGTAGGCCGCCGGGTAAGGGAGCTCGCTCTCGCCAAAAGGCTTGAAATCGCGTTGGAATTGCCCGCCGCAGCGGCTGCGGCGGGCTTTTCTTTTTCCTTGTGCGACGTTTGCGTCGCATGAAAGCTACTGTTTTTTCTTGATTTTTATGAGTGCGTGTGCAATTTCGGCGGCGGCTCGGGCGCAGGGGCACCGATCTCATGCGATTCCATTTGTCCCTTTTCGAGCCCTTATTTTTGTATTTGCCCGTTTGCGGCATCCGTCCTTCCCCTGCGCTCTCGTCGTTCCGAAGCTGCGCCCGGAGACCGTTATCGGTCCGTTCCGGATGTGTGCGCTTGGGACTCTGAGATCGTTGATGGAGACTTGGTTTATTGGAAACGAAGACGTTCGCTGAGCTGGGGCTCAGCCAGAAGGTGCAGGCTGCCATCGCCGCAGCCGGCTATGCGAACCCGACTCCCATTCAGGCTGCGGCCATTCCGGTGGCTGTCACAGGGCAGGACGTGCTCGGCATCGCGCAGACGGGAACGGGAAAGACCGCCTCGTTCGTGCTGCCGATGATCACGCGCCTCGAGACGGGGCGCGCCAGAGCACGCATGCCGCGCTCGCTGATCCTGGCGCCGACGCGCGAGCTTGCCGCACAATGCGCGCAGAGCTTCGAGAAGTACGGCGTCAATCACAAGCTTGACGTGGCGCTGCTCATCGGCGGCGTGTCGATGGACGATCAGGTCAGGAAGCTCGACCGCGGCGTCGACGTGCTGATCGCAACGCCGGGCCGCCTCCTGGATCACTTCCAGCGCGGACGGCTGATGCTGATGGGCGTCGAGATCCTCGTCATCGACGAGGCCGACCGCATGCTCGACATGGGCTTCATTCCCGACATCGAGAAAATCTGCAATCTCCTGCCGCCGCGCCGGCAGACCCTGTTCTTCTCGGCCACCATGCCGCCCGAGATCACGCGTCTCGTCAATCAGTTCCTGCGCGACCCGGAACGCATCGAGGTGGCGAAGCCCGCCACCACGGCCAAGACCATCACGCAGAGCTTCCGCTTCTGTCCGGACAGCGAAGATTGGGTCAAACGCGAGACGCTGCGCGATATGATCCACACGCAAAACGTCAAAAACGCCATCATCTTCTGCAACCGCAAGCGGGATGTCGCGATCCTGCTCAAGTCGCTCCTGAAGCACGGCTTCAATGCCGGGGCGCTGCACGGCGACATGGACCAGAAGAGCCGTATGGAGACGCTCGACCGCTTCCGCAACGGCGACATCATGCTGCTCGCGGCGAGCGACGTCGCCGCACGCGGCCTCGACATCCCCGACGTGTCGCACGTGTTCAACTTCGACCTGCCATGGCAGTCGGACGACTACGTGCACCGGATCGGGCGCACGGGGCGGGCGGGACGCGAAGGGACGGCGCAGTCGATCGTCACGCCCGACGAGCTCAAGAGCCTCAAGGACATCGAGAAGATGCTCGGCGAGGACGTGGTCTGGATCGGCGAGCCGCCGACCGAGCAGGACTTCGCCGATGCCGGCAAGCGCCGCCGGGGCCGCGGCGGACGCGGTGGCCGGTCCGGCGCCGAGCGCGAGAGCGGCGGGCGCGGCGAGAGTGCGCGCAGCGGCGGACGGCGGGCATCCGGCGGTGCCCGGCGCAGCGAGCAGCCGGGAACCGGCTCGGCACCGCCACAGCAGGCCCGCGACGGGGCCCGTCCCAAGGATCGCGTGCCGCGCGCCGAGCAGGAGGCGCGCCACGACGACGCCCGTCGGCCAGACGAAGCCCGCAGGCCCGATAATGCTCGGAGGCCCGACGATGCCCGCAGGCCTCAGGCGGCCAGGGCGAAAAAGCCGGTCGCAGCCGCCGCAAAGCAGGAGGAGCGGCCCGCGCCCGCCGTGCCACGCGCCCGCACGCCACGGCCCCAGGAGAGCGACGCCGGCAAAGCCGCCGTCGGCGCCTTTGCCGGAAACGTGCCCGCATTCCTGCGGCGGCCGCCGCGGCCCGCGAAAGCAGCCAGCGAGTAATTTTTCTACGCCCCGTTCCCAGCCATTTGTGCTGCGCTGCCCGTTGCGCGCCCGCTTCCACGGGCGCGCGCGATTCTGGCTGTGCTTGCCTGAGGTTGCTTATCGTCACCGTGAGCAGACCGGCGTCGAAATGGGGCTCGCCTTTCGCGGAAGCACACGAAAAGATGTCAAGCAAATCTTGCGCCGCAACATGGGATAGTTGTGGACAGTGCTGCGATCTGCCCAATTTGCAGGCGCTGGCGACGCTACTATCGTCTGCAAATGGAGGCGACAGCCATGCGTCATCATCGGCTCATTACAGCGCACACAGGATGCCGGGTCCGCGATTCGGACTTCGACCCGGCGCCCGACGTCATCGAGGCCACCCAGCTCCGGCGCCTTGCCAGCACCGTCCTCGCAAAGTCCCCCGAGGACCTCGCTGCCCTCGCCGAGACGAACCCGATGCTGGTCTGGGAATGGATCGACGCGTTCCGCCGGGAAAAGCTCGCGGCGGAGGCCGAAGGGCGTTATTGGTCGGCTGCTGTCGCCGCACTTGCCACGGCCACGCCGGACGTGATCCGCACAACCGCTGCCGAGTGAGGGGCGCTGCCCAGTAGTAGAGAGGGCGCTGCCGCGTAGAGGGCCCTGCCGAGTGGGGCTCTGTCGAACAGAGAGGGCGCTGCGGAGTAGAGGTTGCGGGGATCAGGCGGGGCCATGGAGCTGGGCGGCCGGCGGCACCGCTCCCAATATGCGCTGTCCCGCGACACTGTCATGTCTGCCGCTGCCATGCCCGATGTCCAGATCTGCCGCTGGAACCAGCTTTCCTCGGGGCCTCAGCGCGACCGATGGCTGGGTGATCTCGATCATGTGTTCTTCTCGTCGAGCGCACGCCAGTCGTTCGCAAGCGCCGAGGAGAAGGCCGCGTTCCGCGAACGCTGGCTCGGCCGCTATCTCGTGAATTTTCCGCAGTACGCCTGGGTCGCGCTCGACGGGGCGCAGCGCGTGGTCGGCTATCTCGTCGGAAGCCTCGATGACCCGGCGCGCGATCCGCTGTTCGCCGACCTCTCCCACTTTGCGCGTTTCAGCGCGCTCACGGACCGCTATCCGGCGCAGCTTCACGTGAATCTCGACGCGGCCTGGCGCGGACGCGGCATCGGCGCGGAGCTCGTCACCGCATTCGTCCGGCAGGCACAAGCCGCAGGCTGCCCCGGCGTCCATGTCGTGACCAGCCGGGGGGCGCGCAACGTCGGCTTCTACCTTGCCAACGGGTTCGCGACGCGCGGCCATTCCAAGGGCGACGGCCACGAGCTTCTGTTCCTCGGGCGCGATCTTTGAGTGCAGTTTCGCCCGAAAGCGGTGGGGCAATCGCGCGCACGCGTGCCCCAAGCATTGAGCGGGGACGCGTCTCTCGGCATAACCGCACTCGAGACGCAACACATCGAGACTCGATGCCCGACACCCCTCCCCATTCCCCCGCCGGGACACCCGCGGATCGAGCGCCCGCGGTTCTGATCGAGGGCGTCCAGAAGTGGTTCGGCGACTTCCACGTGCTGCGCGACATCTCGCTTTCGGTGGCGGAAGGCGAGAAGATCGTCATCTGCGGTCCGTCCGGGTCCGGAAAATCGACGCTGATCCGCTGCCTCAACGGGCTCGAGACGCACGACGGCGGGCGTATCGTCATCGACGGCACGGAGCTTACGCGCGACCTCCGCACGCTCGAGACGATCCGGTCCGAGGTCGGCATGGTGTTCCAGAGCTTCAACCTGTTTCCGCACCTCTCCGTGCTCGATAATCTCACGCTGGCGCCGCAGTGGGTGCGGGGCGTCAAGCGGGCCGATGCGGAACGTGCGGCGACGGCGCTGCTCGAACGCGTGCGCATCGCCGACCAGGCGCACAAATTTCCGGGCCAGCTCTCGGGCGGCCAGCAGCAGCGCGTGGCGATCGCGCGCGCGCTCGCCATGAACCCGCGCATCATGCTGTTCGACGAGCCGACGAGCGCGCTCGACCCCGAGATGGTGAAGGAGGTGCTCGACGTCATGGGCTCGCTCGCCGAGCAGGGCATGACGATGCTGGTCGTCACGCACGAGATGGGCTTTGCGCGCGCCGTCGCCGACCGCATCGTGTTCATGGACCAGGGCAAGATCGTCGAGAGCGGCCCGCCGGACGCCTTGTTCGCGGCGCCGAAGCACGAGCGCACGCGGGCGTTCCTGTCGCAGATATTGGGGCACTGACATGGACGGTGCGATGGGAACATACGCTGTCTACGCCGAGTCCCCACGGCGGGGCATGTGCGCCGTGGGGATGCGTGTCTGGATCCCGGCCCTCGCCGGGATGACGGTGATTTCTTCCACTGCGGTCTGCCTCCTGCTCTCGTCACTCCGGCGCAGGCCGGAGTCCAGACACGCGGGCAGGATCGGATGGATCGCAGCAGCCATTGCGGCCCTGCTGCTTGCCGCCGTGCTCGGTGCGCTGCCGGCAGCGGCGCAGTCGCCGACGCTCGACAGCGTGAAGAAGCGTGGGCAGGTCGTGTGCGGCGTGAACACGGGGCTTGCCGGCTTCAGCGCACCCGACGACCGCGGCAACTGGACGGGGCTCGACGTCGATTTCTGCCGCGCCGTGGCGGCCGCCATCTTCCGCGACGCGCGCCGTGTGCGATTCGTGCCGCTCAACGCCAAGGAGCGCTTCACGGCGCTGCAGTCGGGCGAGGTCGACATCCTCTCGCGCAACACGACGTGGACCATGAGCCGCGACACGTCGCTGGGCCTCAACTTCAACGGCATCCTCTATTTCGACGGACAGGCGTTCATGGTGCGCCGCGCGCTCGGCCTCACATCGGCCGAGGACCTCAGGGGCGCGAGCATCTGTGTGCAGAGCGGCACCACGAACGAGCTCAACCTCGCCGACTTCTTCGCGACGCGCGGCTTCAGCTACCGGCCGGTCGTCTACGAGCGTCTGGTCGAGGTGCTCGCCGCCTACGCGAACGGGCGGTGCGACGCGTTCACGACCGACAGCTCCCAGCTCATCGCCGAGCGCTCGCGGCTTCCCGATCCCGAGGCGCACCTCGTGCTGCCCGATTTCATTTCCAAGGAGCCGCTCGGGCCCGCCGTGCGCCAGGGCGATGCTGTCTGGGCGAACATCGTGCGCTGGACGCTGTTCGCCATGATCAATGCGGAAGAGCTCGGTGTCACGCAGCGCAGCGTCGAAGCGGACCGTACGTCCTCCAATCCGGAGATCCGCCGCCTGCTCGGCACCGAAGGCAACTACGGAAAGGCGCTCGGGCTCGATCCGGACTGGGCGGTGTCGATCCTGACGGCCGTCGGCAACTACGGCGAGAGCTTCGAGCGCAATCTCGGCCGGGATTCGCCGCTCAAAATCGCACGCGGCCGCAACGCGCTCTGGAAGGACGGCGGGCTCATGTACGCCCCGCCGGTCCGGTGAGGCGCATGCAGGGAACGGCGCCAAAGCGTTCAATCGAGCGCAAGACATGGATCGATGCGGTCTACGATCCGCGCGTGCGCGGGCTCGCCTTCCAGGTGCTGCTCGCGCTCCTGCTGGTTGCGTTCGCTGTCGGGATCGCGCTCAACACGGCGGCAAACCTCGAGAAGCAGAACATCGCCTCGGGCTTCGATTTCCTGTCGCGCACGGCGGGGTTCGACATCTCGCAAACGCTGATCCCCTACTCGAGCAAGAGCAGCTACGGGCAAGCCTTCCTCGTTGGCCTCACGAACACGCTGCTCGTCGCCGCCCTCGGCATCGGGCTCGCAACGGTGCTCGGGTTTGCGCTCGGCATCGCGCGGGGCTCGCCGAACTGGCTCGCGTCGCGGCTGGCGCTTTCCTACGTCGAGCTGGTGCGCAACGTGCCGCTTCTACTTCAGCTTCTCGTCTGGTATGTCGCCGTGCTGCGCGCGCTTCCAATGCCGCAGGAGGGGCTTTCGCTGCCGGGCGGCAGCGTTCTCGATACGCGCGGGTTGCATCTGCCGCGGGTTGCGATCGAATCCGGCGGCGGGCTGCTCATAGCGGCGCTCGCCCTCTCGCTCGCCGGCGCGGCGTGGCTCTGGCGGCAGACGCGGCGGACCGGGAAGGCTACGGCGACGGGGCCGCTACGGCCAATCGGCTGGGCGGGCGTCGTGCTGCTGCCGCTTGCGGTCTTTCTGTTTGCGGTCGATGCTTGTGTCACGTTTCCGACGCTCGGCCGCTTCAACCACGAGGGCGGGCTCTCCATCGAGCCCGAGTTCCTGGCGCTTCTGATCGGGCTCTCGACCTATACGGCAGCGTTCATCGCCGAGATCGTGCGCGCCGGGCTCGACGGCGTTCCGAAGGGACAGCGCGAGGCTGCGGCCGCGCTCGGCCTCAGCCGGCGGCGGGCGCTGCGTCTGGTGATCCTGCCGCAAGCGTTGCGCATCATCATCCCGCCGCTCACCAACCAGTACCTCAACCTCACCAAGAACTCGTCGCTCGCGGTCGCCATCGGCTATCCGGATCTCGTGTCGGTGTTCTCGGGGACCGTGCTCAACCAGACCGGACAGGCAGTCGAGGTGATCCTGATCACGATGGCGGTCTATCTCGCTATCAGCCTCGCGACGGCGCTGCTCATGAACTGGTTCAACGCGCGCACGGCCTGGGCGGAGCGATGAGCATGGCGGGTCCGGCGAACATCGCGGGCGAGGGGCGGGGGACAACGCGCGGGGTCGTCAGGCGGATTCGCGATGCCCTCTTTCCGAGCGTCGGGCAGGCGTTCGCGAGCCTGATCCTGATCGCGCTCGCCGGATACGTCGCCATCGCGTTTCTCGATTGGGCGCTCGTGCGGGCGGTTTTCACGGGCAGCGACGGATCGGCCTGCCGCGTTCCGGATGCGGGCGCCTGCTGGCCGTTCATCCGGCACAAGCTGCAGCTCTTCCTCTACGGCCGCTATCCCGAGGCCGAGTTGTGGCGCGTGCATCTCACCTATCTGCTGGCGCTCGCAGGGCTCGTGCCGCTGTTCGTGCCACGGGCGCCGCACAAGGCGGCGCTTCTCGCGTTTCTCCTGCTCGTATTCCCGGTGCTCGCGTTCGTGCTGCTCTACGGCGGCGCGCTCGGGCTGGCGGTCGTCCCGACGGACCAGTGGGGCGGGCTGCTCCTGACCCTGGTGATCGCGAGCTTCGGGATCGCGGCCTCGTTCCCGCTCGGCATTCTGCTCGCGCTCGGGCGGCGGTCGGAGCTGCCGTTCGTACGCTGGACGGCGACCGCCTACATCGAGCTCGTGCGCGGCGTGCCGCTCGTCACGGTGCTCTTCATGGCCTCCGTCATGCTGCCGCTGTTCCTTCCGCTGGACGTCACGATCGACAAGCTCCTGCGCGCGCTGGTCGGCGTGGCGCTCTTCTCGGCCGCCTACCTCGCCGAGGTCGTTCGCGGCGGACTGCAGGCGATCCCGCGCGGGCAGCACGAGGCCGCGGACGCACTCGGTCTCGGCTATTGGCGAAAAACGGGACTTGTCATTCTTCCTCAAGCCATAAGGCTCGTCATTCCGGGAATCGTGAATTCGTTCATCTCGCTGTTCAAAGATACAAGTCTTGTACTCATTATAGGACTTTTCGACCTCATCGGCATTGTCGAGCAAAGCGTGCAGGCGGATGCCAAATGGTCGTCGCCACAAACGGCGGCTACGGGATATTTCTTTGCCGGCGCCGTCTTTTGGCTGTTCTGCTTTGCAATGTCGCGCGCGTCGTCATCGCTCGAAGGAAAGCTTCAAAAGCGCGCCGTTCCATAGGGCTTTGACGGAATTTCCCGGCCAGAAAGCGGCATGACAAGGGCAGGCCCGTGCGGTAAGCATTGACCGCCATCGGAAACAGAATCCCGAGGCGCGAAACTGGGGGAGAATACCATGTCCTTACCGACCGATTACGTCTGGCTCGAGCCCGTACTGATCGCCACCGCCGTGGTGTTCGTCATCGGCCTGATCGGCAATGCACTCTCGTTCTCCAGCCGCTTCGGCAACGCGCTCGTGACAGCGATCGTGTTCGCCGTGATCTTCGGCGTCCTCTACCACCTCTCGCAAGCCGACGTGCCACCGAGCCCGGTAGAGTTCCTGCCCGCCGACTATAGATGGCTGCAGCCCATCCTGATCGCCGCCGGCGTGGTGTTCGTCATCGACCTGATCGGCAACTTCCTCTCCTTCTCGAACCGCTTCGGCAACGCGATCGTGACGGCGCTCGTGTTCCTGCTGATCTTCGGCGGCCTCACCTTCCTGGCCAAGGAGCAGGGCCAGCCGATCCCGACCATCTCCGTTCCGGCGCCCGAGGCGCCTGAACCGGCTCCGGCCCCGTCGCCCTGATCCGGCTCGTAAATCGTATGCCCGGCAAGAGGGTGGCCCGACGGGCCACCCTCTTTTCGTTCGGAGAACGGCCTCGATCTCAGCAGGTTGCTCCCAACGGCCCCAAGCGCTTAGAGTCCGTTAAAATATATCATAATATCAATATGATACTTGATTTATCCACAAGCTTATCCACAGAGCTCGCCAATTCTGCAGATGGCAAGAACAAGAACAGAACACCATCCGGCGCGAACAGCTCAGCCTCTGTTCGGGGCGGCGGCGCTCGACACGAAAGAACGCAGTCCCCCCGAAGATCGTCGGGTGCGTCTCGGCGCGAGGGGCGACGGTCCGGTCTCGGTCCCGATACGGCCCGGGAGACCGAATGCGGACCGGACGCTGGATCTGGCTCAGGAGAGCGGCGGGGGCATTGCGGGATCGGCGGACGATGCAGCTTCGGTGGGCTCCGGCAACGCGCGGGTGAGGCCGGCGAGCGGATCGTCCGTCCGGCGCGACTTGCCCTCGAAGTAGGCGCCCTGCTCGATCGCCATGGTCTGGTGATAGACATCGCCTTCGACGTGCGCCGAGCTTTGCAGCAGCACGCGGCGCCCGCGGACCGTGCCGAGCAGGCGGCCACGGATTACGCACTCCTCAGCGATGATGGCCCCGGTGACACAGGCGCGCTCGCCCAGCACGACGTGCGTGGCGCGGATGTCCCCCTGCACCTCGCCCTCGATCTGGACCTCGCCCTTCGACATCAAATTGCCCTGGATGACAAGGTCGGCACCGATCACGGTCGTCATCAAGGAACTCCCGGGACGAAACGCTGCGCTCGCCGGCCTCGACCCCAGCATGGACGGCGGAGACGCCGGCGCGCTCAGCATGCTCGACATACTGGGCATGCTCGGCGGCAGGGCGCTTGGCTGCGTCCTCGCGGGGCTATCGTTGTCCGATTTCCGGAGTTGAGGCAGCATTCGTTGAACCTCCGCGGTTACGCCGTACCTGCGCGAAATTTCCGACCGCCATTCGGCTTTCTGGTGATCTGCGGCTCTTGAGCCAACCCCCGACCGGCGTGCTTCAGCACGCCCGTCCGGCACCATCCCCAAGGGCTCTCCTACCACGTCCTCCCGAGAGAATCACCCGCCTCCCCTCGTCTTTCTGTGTACAGCCGTGCCGAGCCGTCCGGCCCGGACCATCGCCCTCAGGCCGACGTCCTGGCCGCCTCGAGCGCCGCCAGCACCTCCTCGGCATGCCCCCTGGCAGAGACCTTGCGCCAGATGCGGACGATCTTGCCTTTCGGCGAGATCAGAAACGTCGCGCGCTCGACGCCCATGAACTTCCGCCCGTACATCGATTTCTCGACCCAGACGCCGTAGGCCATGGCCACCGTCTTCTCCTCGTCGGAGGCGAGCAGCAGATCCAGCTCGTGCTTGGCCTTGAACCGGTCGTGGCTCTTCGGGCTGTCGGGAGAAATGCCGATCACGATCGCGCCGGCATGCCCGAATTCCGCCGCGAGCGCGGTGAACTCCCGGGCCTCGATCGTGCAGCCCTCGGTATCGTCCTTGGGGTAGAAATAGAGCACCACCCAGCGGCCGCGGACGGCCTTGAGACCGGCCCTGCCACCGCCATCCGACGGCAGATCGAACGCCGGAGCCGGATCACCTTCCTTCAGCATCGGGACGCGCCTTTCTTTCGTCGCTTTTGGTGCGACACATCCATTGCTCGGACAAGGGATTCACTGGGCTTCTCCGCATTTCCGGACCACGGGTTCTTCGAGGCGCAGGCTGCGGCGACGCCCCTCGCGCGATCGGAAGCCGTTCCGCTCACGACCGGCGCTTATAGACGGTGTCCGGGCGCGGCGCCAATCGGGCGCCGCTGTGGGGCGAGACCGCTCCTGAGATAGCCGGGCCTCGGATATCGCCGGGCCTCGCAAACGTCCTTGCACTTCGTCGGCCGGAGACCGTTTGGGGATGACAACACACCGCTCCGGCACGACGCGCGGAAAACCGGCGCCTCCGAGGCCCCCGGGCGGGTTGCGCTACACGGCGCTGCGCACGGGCCGCGCCGCGCACCCGAGCGCGATGCGCCGGCGCCTCGGCCGGATCGCCCACCTCGCCGCGCTCGTGCTCGGACCCGTGGTGCTGCTATCGCTCGCCGCCGCCGCCGTCATCTACGTGCGCCTCATCCACGGCCCGGTGTCGCTCAAGTCCTTCAGCACGCGCATCGAGGCCAGCATCAACGCGGAGCTCGACGGGTTCAGGGCCGATATCGACGACGCGGCGCTCACGCTCGCCGAGGACTACACGGTCGAATTGCGCCTCATCAACCTGCGCCTCAACGATGCGGACGGGGACGTCGTAGCCTCTGCGCCGATGGCCGCCGTCGAGCTCGACAAAGGCGCTCTCTGGCGGCTCGAAGCCAACCCGGCGCGGGTCTACCTGATCGAGCCGCGCCTGACCGTCACCTACACGGACACCCAGGGCTTCTCGCTCAGCATCTCGGACGCGGACGCGGCAGGCGCGGAGACGCCCATCGTCCCGCCGCGCCCGATGCCCGCCCGGCCACCGGCGCGCGACGGCGGCGCGCACGACGCGCTTGCCCCCTCCTTCCACCGCATCGACGTGGCGCGCATTCTGGCCGAAAGCTCGGCGCACGCGCGGCGCGGCACATCGCATCTCCGGGAGCTCGGGGTCCGCAATGCGACGGTCGCCATCTTCTACAATGGGCAGATGAGCGAGATCAGCGTGCCCGAGGCCGCGGTCGACCTCGAGCACAGCAAGCGGCGCAGCATCATTTCCGGCACGGCGACGATCGCCTCCGAGAAGGGGCCCTGGTCGCTCGAGATCCGCATGGACGAGGCCGGCCGGCGGGATACCCTCAAGCTCGCCGCGACGGTACGCGACCTCGTTCCGAGCACGCTCGCCAAGATCTCCCCCGGATTCGGCCTGCTCGCCATGCTCGACACGCCGATCGCCGGCGAGCTCGCACTCGAGCTTTCCACCGACGGCGATCTCAAGACGGCAAATATGGCGCTCGATCTCGGTCATGGCTTCGTCCGGCTGCCGTCGGCCTCCGATACGCCGATGCTGCTCGACGGGGGGCGGCTCGCGCTTGCCTACGACGCGGACGCGCGCCGCCTCACGCTCGCGCCGTCGACCTTCAACTGGGGGGAGAGCCACGTCACGCTCGAGGGCGCGGTGGCGAACGACCCCTCGGCGGGCGGCGCGCCGCAGTGGCATTTCGGCGTCCGGTCGACCGGCGGGGCGCTCGCCGCGGAGGAGTTCGGTGTGGCGCCGATCGGCATCGGCGATTTTGAGGCGCGCGGACGCATCATCCCCAGCGAAGGCGTGGTGCAGCTCGGCGGGCTTTCCCTCAAGGCGGGCGACGGCGAGGTGACGGCCAACGGCGAAGTGATCAGCGGCGGAGGCAGACCGAGCACCCGGATCGAGGCGTCGCTCTCGTCGATGCCGCTTGCGACGCTGAAGGCGCTCTGGCCGCGGGCCGTGGCTGCCGCCGCCCGCACGTGGGTCGGATCGCAGGTCGAAGCGGCGCACATTCAATCGGCCTCCTTCAAGCTGCTTTCGGGACGCTTCGTCGAAAGTGACGACCCCGCCGAAAATGTCGACCCTGCCGGCGCCTCCGGCCAGCAGCGGCTCTCGGCCATCATGGAGGTCACGGACCTCAGGATGGAGCCGCTGCCGAAAAGCCTCCCGATCGAGGCGCCGCAGGCCACCATTCGCCTCGAGAACAGCACCCTCGAGGTCACGGTGCCCCAGGCGGAGATCATCGCCAGCGAGACGGGCCGGCTTCCGCTCAGCGGCGGGCGCTTCACCGTGGTCGACGTGACGCACGATGCCCCCGTTGCGGAGCTCGCGCTGAAATCGGAAACCTCCCTTGCAACGCTGATCGATACGCTCAATCACAGCCAGCTCAACCTGGCCGGCCAGGGGCCGCTCCCCATCGAAGGGGTGGACGGGCGGGTCGAGGGCGAGATCGCGATCTCCATGCCGCTCGTCAGCGGTGCAAGCGTTGTGAAGACCGAGGGCAAGGCGCGCATCAGCGACCTCAAGGGAAGGGGCAAGCTGGGGGGCCTCGACCTGCAGGGCGGCACGATCGAGATCGAGGCCTCCGACGCCGGAGTGGTCGCCAAGGGCGACCTGATGCTCAACGGCGTGCTCGCCAAGCTCCAGATGCACCGCATCCTCGACGCGCCGCCCGAAATGCAGCCGCCGATCCGCATTTCGGCGACGCTGGACAACACCGACCGCACGCAGCTCGGGCTCGACGTCAATCATCTGGTGCAGGGCAACGTGCCGGTCGAGATCACCATCACGCCGAAGACCGACGCGCCGTCCGACGTTCATGTGCGCGCCGACCTCACCAACGCCGAGCTCCTCTTCACCACCGTCGCCTGGCGGAAGGCACCGGGGCACGCTGCGTCGCTCGAATGCGACGTCGATACCTCGGACCCGGCGAGAACGCTGCTCAAGAACTTCCGCGTCGTCGGCGACACCATCGCCCTCGACGGCTGGGTCGCGATGAACGAGAAGCGGGATTTGAGCGAGTTCTCGTTCCCGAACTTCTCGCTCAACGTCGTGTCGCGGCTGCAGGTCTCGGGCAAGATCAACCCGCAGCGCGTCTGGAAAATGACGGTCAAGGGCTCGACGTTCGATGCGCGCGACCTGTTCCGTTCGCTGCTCGCCCTCGGCAAGGCGGCGGATGCGCCGGTGCGGCAGATCCATCCGGCAGCCGGCGTCGATGTCTCGGCCACCATCGATACCGTGCTCGGCCATTCCGGCATCTCGCTCAGAGGCTACACGGCGAAGATCTCGGAGCGCGGCGACCAACTTGTCGAGGTCGATGCGCAGGGCGCCTTTGACGGCGGCAAGACGCTGACCGTGCGGCTCAAGCCGAATGGGCCGCGGATGCTGACGGCGGAATCAGACGATGCCGGTCAGGCCTTCAAGCTGGTCGGGTTCTATCCCAACGTGCAGGGCGGACGCCTGAGGCTCGAAATCGACCTCGAGGGGCGGGGCGATGCGGAAAAGAGCGGCGTTCTGTGGGTCGATAATTTCCGCGTGCTCGGCGACCCCATCGTCTCGGAGGTTTACTCGAGCGCCGGCAGCGCGCCTCCCGACACGACGAGCCGGAAGCGGAAAGTCGAGCGAGAGGTGTTCGAATTCCAGCGCCTCAAGGCGCCGTTCTCGATCGGGCACGGTCAATTCGTGCTCGACGATTCCTACGTTCGTGGCCCGCTGCTCGGGGCCTCGATCCGCGGCAAGGTCGACTACAACAGCCGCTCCATCAACCTCGGCGGCACCTACGTGCCCCTGCAGGGCATCAACTCGGCGTTCTGCGAGATCCCGCTGGTCGGGCCGATCGTATCCGGCTTCGACTGCCAGGGCGTGTTCGGCATCACCTACGCCATCCAGGGCTCGATGTCGCAGCCGCAGGTGCTCGTCAATCCGCTGTCGATGTTCACGCCGGGCATCCTGCGCGCCATCATGGAAATGACGAATCCCAATCCGCAGGTGCAGGCGCCGCGCGAGCCGGAACGCCGCGCGTCGTCCGCCGATAGCGGCGTGGTCGACGGATGGTCGTCCGAGACGACGCCGACCGACGGGAAGAAGGGCGCGAAGAAGAAGAAGAACCCGTAGTCGTACGTGATATCTCGCGGGCCGGCGCAAATGCGCAGGCCGTTGGCCTCACGCCGGGTCTCGCACGGGCGCTTACACTGCCTTCAACAGCACGTGCCGCTTCTTGCCGAGCGAGAGCTTGATGACGCCTTCGGGCGTGAGGTCCGTTTCCGTAAGCTGCGCCTTCTCGTCCGTCACGGTCTTGTCGTTGACCTTGAGGCCGCCCCCCTTGATCTGACGGCGCGCTTCGCTCGTCGAGGCGACCAGCCCCGCCTCCACGAATTGGGTCAGGAGGCCGACGCCGGATTCCAGCGCCTCGCGGCCGATCTCGACCGTCGGAAGTCCGGCGGCAAGTCCGCCCTGCTCGAACGTCGTGCGCGCGGTTTCCGCGGCGGCCTCGCCCTTCTCGCGGCCGTGCACCAGCGCCGTCGCCTCGGTGGCGAGCACTTTCTTGGCCTCGTTGATCTCGGCGCCGCCGAGGCCTGCGAGCTTCGCCACCTCGTCGAGCGGCAGCGTGGTGAAGAGCTTGAGGAAGCGCGCGACGTCGGCGTCCTCGGTGTTGCGCCAGTACTGCCAGTAGTCGTAGGCGGAGAGCTGGGCCTCGTTGAGCCAGACGGCGCCGGAGGCGGTCTTGCCCATCTTGGCGCCGGAAGCGGTCGTCAGCAGCGGGCAGGTCAGCGCGTAGAGCTGATGCGCGATCCCCATGCGCCGGCCGAGGTCGATGCCGGTGACGATATTGCCCCACTGGTCGGAGCCGCCCATCTGCAGGTTGCAGCCGTAGCGGCGCGCGAGCTCCGCGTAATCGAACGCCTGGAGCAGCATGTAGTTGAACTCGATGAAGGAGAGCTCCTGGTCGCGGTCGAGGCGGAGCTTCACCGAATCCATCGACAGCATGCGGTTCACCGACATGTGGCGCCCGACATCGCGCAGGAAATCGATGTAGTTGAGGCTCGCGAGCCACTCGGCGTTGTCGAGCATCAGCGCGTCGGCCTTGCCGTCGCCGAAGGACAGGAACTTCGAAAACACCGTCTTGATCTGGTTCTTGTTGTCCTCGATGGTCTCGAGGGTGAGGATCCGGCGCGTCTCGTCGCGACCCGACGGATCACCGACGCGCGTAGTGCCGCCTCCCATCAGCGCGATGGGCTTGCCCGCTCCCGTTTTCTGCAGCCAGTGGAGCATCATGATCGACAGCAGGTGGCCGATGTGCAGCGACGGGGCCGTGCAATCGTAGCCGACGTAGGTGACGAGCTTGCCCTCGCGAGCCAGCGCGTCCACCCCTTGCTCGTCCGAGCACTGGTGGATGAAGCCGCGCTCCGTCAGAATATTGAGAAAGTCGGATCGGAAATTCGTCATGATGGGCTGGAAAGACCTTCTGCTGCGCCGCCGGTCGGGCGCGGGGCGCTGAGTTTTTTCGTGAGGCCGGTGATTTACGCTTCGGACGGGTAGAGTAGAGTCCGAAGCGATCATGACCTGGCGGGCTGGAACATGCATGAGGAGGGCGCGGTGAGCAAGCGGATGGGCGAGACCTGGCGCGCACTCGGCCTCATGAGCGGCACCTCGCTCGACGGCATCGACGTGGCGGTGATCGAAACCGACGGCGAGCAGATCCTCGGCCGGGGGTTCGCCGCGACGTATCCCTATTCCGACGCCTTCCGCGACAAGCTCAGCGCCGGGCTTGCCGAGGCGGCCACGCTCCGCGACCGCACGGCGCGTCCGGGCCGGCTCAAGCTCATCGAGCAGTACCTGACGGAACTGCACGCGGAGGCCGTCGGCCACTACCTCGCCGATCACCAGATCGCTGCCGACAGCATCGACCTCGTCGGGTTCCACGGGCAGACCGTGTTGCATCGGCCCGAGGCAGGCCTGACGGTCCAGCTCGGCGACGGGGCGCTGCTGGCACGCCGCCTCGGCCGGCCCGTCGTCTACGACCTGCGCGCCGCCGACGTGGCCGCGGGCGGCCAGGGCGCGCCGCTCGCGCCCGCCTACCATCGCGCGCTCGCGGCGGGGATCGCAGAGCGCCCGCTGGTCGTCCTCAACCTCGGGGGCGTCGCCAACGTGACCTGGATCGGCCACGACGGCACGCTGATCGCCTTCGACACCGGGCCGGCGTCGGCGATGATCGACGACTGGGTGAAGGCAAAGCTCGGACAGCCGTTCGACGCCGGCGGCGGGATCGCCGCCTCCGGACGCGTGCGCGAGGACATCGTCGCCGGCTGGCTTTCGCACCCCTATTTCGCCGCGCCGGCGCCGAAGTCGCTCGACCGCAACGCGTTCGATGCCGGCCCGATCGCAGCCCTCTCGCCAGAGGACGGCGCCGCGACGCTGACGGCGTTCTCGGCTGCGGCCGTTGCCGCCTCGCGCGCGCATTTTCCCGAAGCGCCACGCCTCTGGATCGCCGCGGGCGGCGGGCGGCGCAATGCGAGCCTCATGAACATGATCGGAGAGCGTGTCGGCGCGCCCGTGCGGCCCGCCGAAGCCTTCGACATCGACGGCGACAGCGTCGAAGCGGAGGCGTGGGCGTTCCTCGCCGTGCGTGCGCGCCTAGGTCTGCCGATCACGTTCCCGGGAACAACGGGCGTCGCCGAGGCGCTTACGGGGGGCGTGGTCGCGGACGCCTGACCACGCGTCCCCTGACGCCGCCCGCCCCTCCGGTCCCGGACGTCCGTCCGTACCCGGTGATCTTGCGCGCCGTTCGCGGGTCAGGAAAGGTGGCCGGTGTTCAGGACGGACTTTAAGGGGACACGCGACGATGAGCGGCTTGCTGGCATTACTGGATGACGTGGTGGCGCTGACCAAAGTCGCGGCGGCGAGCCTCGACGATGCGGCGGCCCAGGCGATCAAGGTCGGGGGCAAGGCGGCGGGCGTCGTGGTCGACGATGCCGCCGTGACGCCCCGTTACGTTACCGGCCTTGCCGCAGAGCGCGAGTTGCCGATCGTCGGGAAGATCGCGCTCGGCTCGATCAAAAACAAGCTCGTCTTCCTGCTGCCGGCGGCGCTGCTGCTCAGCGTCTTCCTGCCCCAGGCCATCACGCCGCTCCTGATGCTCGGCGGGTTCTATCTCGCTTACGAAGGCTTCGAGAAAGTCCTGCATTGGGTGTTGCACGAGGCTCCCGCAACGATCGTGTCGGCGGCCGGAGAGCTCGACGCGCAAGCCCTTGAGGACCGACGCGTGGCCGGCGCGATCCGCACCGACTTCATCCTGTCGGCCGAGATCATGGCGATTGCGCTCGCCAACATCACCGCGCCGGACCTCCTCACCAAGGCGTTCGTGCTGGCCGCCGTCGCGGTGCTCCTCACGGCCGCGGTCTATGGAGCAGTGGCGCTGATCGTCAAGGCGGACGATTTCGGCGTCGCGCTCGCGCTGAGGGGCGGTGCCGTCTCGGGCCCGGTCGGGCGGGCCCTGGTGCGGGGCATGCCGCCCTTCCTGCAGGTGCTGACGGTCGTCGGCACGCTCGCCATGCTATGGGTCGGCGGCGGCATTCTCGTGCACGGGCTCCATGCCTACGGCATCAGCGGGCCGGAGCACTGGATCGAGGCGCTTTCGCACGCGGCGCGCACCGCCACCCCGGTTGCCGGCGAGGCGCTGGCGTGGCTCGCCGGAGCCTTCGGCGCGGCGATCGTCGGGCTTATCGCCGGAGCGGCGACCGCAGTGGCCGTCAAGATCGCGTCCGCGCCGTTCGCGAAGGCCCGGGCGTAGGGCACCTCACCGGCTCAGGTCTCTCGCGATGCTGTCGGCGATGCGATCCTAATCGCGCCGGACACCATCACCAGAACCACGAACAGCAGGTGGCCGAGAATTTCCAGGTTCTCCTCGAACAGGTCGCGGGAGAGGCTGCCGGTCATCAGCCCATCCCAAAGGTGGCGGTCGAACGTCTTCGAGACGGCGTAGGTCCAGAGAACCGCCATCAGCAGCGTGACGATCGTCCTGTTGGAAAAGAAGGGCTCGAGGCGGTCGCGCGCATGAGAGGCCCACCAGAGCAGCACGACGATGGCGATGTAGAAACCCGTGTTGGTGGTGCGGAAATGCAGCTCGCGCAGGAACAGGCAGAGCGCGAAGATCGCAAGCCATTTGTAATACGGCGCGGGTCGCGTGGCCGCGAGCCACCCCGCGACGACGACGCCGACGGCGAGAATGATCGGGGAGATGATCTCGGCGCTGTCCTTGGTGAGGTAGGGAGCGAGCCAAGGCAGCGTGTTCAAGGCCACAATGACGATCGCACCGAGGAGCGGCACGGCCAGCACCCACGGCGGCGTCATCCGCAAGAGACGCACGGCCGTCGTCCAGTGCCACGACACCGCGGCGCTCACCTGCTCCCGCATGAACCGCTCCCCGTCACATTGTCATGGAAGCGATGTAACCGGCATGCGCTGCAGGCCGTCAATCACGCGGCGGCCGATTGGCGATTACAAGTCCCTTACAAATCCGGACAGGAATCCTGCGGCACCGTCTAGTGTCCCGATTCCAAAGTTCGCTTGAGTTTGCGGCTAGGTCCCATAGCGAACTTCGAAATCATTAAGGGACACTAGAATCATGAACTTGCTAGTGTGATTCAGATCGAGAAATTCGCTCGGGAGCAGGCCGCTTGATAGGGCGAATTTCTCGATCATCACACTAGCGGCGCCACCACCATGTCATCCAACGCATCCACGTCGTCCAAGGCCAAAGGGCCGAGCGCGTTGCGGCGTGGGTTTCCTCGACGGCATTTGCCGGCGGCGCGAGGCGGCGCACCAGAACCCATCCGGCAAGGAAGCCGCCGATGTGGGCCCACCAGGCGACGCCGCCGGCGCCGGGCAGCGCGAGAGACCCGAGCCCTTGCATGACCTGGGCCGCGAACCAGAGACCGGCGAAGAGGAGCGCCGGCATCATGAAGAAGACCGGGAGAAAAACGATGGGCTGCAGAACGTTGACCCACGCATAGGGAAAGCGGCGCGCGTAGGCGGCGATGACGCCGGCGATGGCGCCGGAGGCGCCGAGCGCCGGCACGGGTGAGAAGAGATTGAAGACGACGTGCAGCACACCCGCCGCGAGGCCCGAGGCGAGATAGAGCGCCAGGAAGCGTCCCGAGCCCAGCCTGTCCTCGAGCGCCGGGCCGAACACCCACAGGACCCAGAGGTTCGAGGCGATGTGCATCAGCCCCCCGTGCAGGAACATGCTGGTGAGGAACGGGGCGAGGTTGGCGCGGCTGGCGCCGTGGGCCGCAGCCCAGGCGCCGTCGGTATAGCGCGCGGGCACCAGCGCGAAGGCGTCGACGAAGGCCGCGGCGTCGGCTTCAGACAGCGTCATCTGGTAGAGGTAAGCCGCGACACAGAGCGCGATCACCACCCAGGTGATCCGCGGCGTCGCCGTGTACGGAATGGTGTTGTTGGTGGGGATCATGAGGCCCGGGCTCCCTCGCGGCGAGGGGGGGCCGCCGCCGTCGGCAACCGCCCTCGTGCTCCATCCGATAACGAGGCCCAGCCTAGAGCGTGATCATTTTTGATTGAATCGGGATCACGCTCTATCTCTTTGATGAGACCGATGATTCACACTTCAGGCTGATAGGGCCTGAAGTGATCATGGTCTAAAGCCCGATCGCCGGCGAGGCGAGCGCCCCGCATGTGGTGCCGTGCGCCGCGTTCAGCGCGCGATCAGCCGGTCCAGAAGACGCACCACCTCGGCGGAGGCGCGCTCCATCTCGGCGACCTCGCGATAAGCACCCTCGCGGTCGCCCGACGCATAGAGCTCCGCGGCCCGGCGCCCGTGGCTGTGCACGGCGCTGTGGTGGGCGTCGAGCTCGCGGAAGGCCGGCAGCCCGCGCAGCTCCGCATCCTTGACGCCGAGATACCATTTGCCGAGGCGGCAGGCGGTATGGTCGACCAGCTCGGCTGCGCTCAGCCGGTTGAGGCCGGCGAGCATTTCGTTCAGCCGCTTCTTCCACAGCATGTGGTCGGCCTTGGCGCGGTGCAGAACGTAATCGGCGACGGCGCGGCCCTCGAGCGCGTCGAGCTCGACCGCGATCAGCTTTTCGGAGCCGGCGACGGCCTCGATCGCGCGCCCGGCGTTGACGGCGGCGGCGCAGCTGCGGTCGGCGATGGTCGTCACGCTGCGCGCAAGCTCGCCGGTGGCGCTGGCCTGCTCGCCCAGCATGCCGGCGATATCGCGCATGTGCGCGGTGTTCTCCTCGATGGTGCCCTTCAAGGCGCCGATCTTCTCGTGCGCGGTGGCGGTCACGGAGCGGCCGGTGGCCACGGAGCCGTCGACGCTCTTCATGGCCGCACTCAACGTCATCACCTCGCTCTGGAGCTGGTGGATGCGGAGCTGGATATCCTCGGTGGCGCGGGCCGTCTGGTTGGACAGCCCCTTCACCTCCGCGGCGACGACGGCGAAGCCCTTGCCCGCTTCGCCGGCACGCGCGGCCTCGATGGTGGCGTTCAACGCGAGCAGATTGGTCTGCCGCGCGATGGCCTCGATGGTCGCCACGATCTCGCCGATCTGAGTGGCGGCGCGCTCGAGCGACTGGATCGTCTCGCCCATGGCGGAGACCCGGCCATAGATGGCGTCGATGGAGTCGTGGGCGGCGGAGACGGCCTTGGCGCCGTCGGCCATCAGCTCCGAGCCATGCGCCATCGACTGCGACGAGGTGTTGCCGAGGCGCGCGATCTCGTGCGTGGTGGCGTCGAGCTCGGCGATGGCGGTCGACATGGTTTCGGACAGGCTCGCGATCTCGCGCACGTCGCCCACCGTGCGCGCCACGGCGGCGACCGCATCGCTGGCCGAGGTCGAATGGGCAACGGCCTGACTGAGGTCGGCGCGATCGCGCTCCGCGAGCGTGGCGGCAAGCTTGTCGATGGCGGCGCGCAGCGGGGCCGGCGCCCCTGCCGTATCAACCTTTTGTCCTTCGGCCAGCGCTGCCAGCATACCTGCGAGCGCGTCCCAGTCACAGGCCGCACCGATCGCGGCCGACGTGCCCCGCGGGCCTCCGGCAGATACCTTCGGCCTCGCCAACAGATTGAGCATTGCGTTTCCCCCTTCGCACGTGCGGGCGATCACGCAACACATCGACCCGACACACTGTCGAGCCTTACGCGGAAGACATTATCGCAATCTTAATCCGGCAGGCGCCGCGATGCCGCGGCTCACTTGCCGCAGATGGGGAGCCGTGCGGACGGAAATGGAGACGCCTGCCCCGGCGCTACTCGTCGTCGCCGTCGTCGACATCGGCCGCGCCGCTCGCGGCTTCCTCGCGCTCGCGCTCACGCTCCCGCTCACGGGCCGCCTCGCGCTCCTTCTCGCGCTCCTTCTGGCTCTCGCGGTCGGCGAGCGCCTTCGCAAGGCGCATGTCGAGATAGCCGCCAACGACGGTTTCCAGCTCCGGCGTCCTGTCCTCGAAGAAGTGGTTGGCGCCGGGAACGATCTCGTGGTCGATCTTGATGCCACGCTGCGTCTTGAGCTTGCTCGTCAGCTCGGCGACCGAGTTCGACGGCACGACGCGGTCCTTGTCGCCGTTGACCATCAGTCCCGATGAGGGGCACGGCGCCAGGAACGAGAAGTCGTAGAGGTTCGACGGCGGCGCGACGCAGATGAAGCCGTCGATCTCGGGCCGGCGCATCAGAAGCTGCATGGCGATCCAGGTGCCGAACGAGACGCCGGCGATCCAGCAGTACTTCGCATCCGGCTTCACCATCTGCAGCCAGTCGAGCGCGGAGGCGGCATCGGCGAGCTCGCCCGGGCCGCCGTCCCAGAAGCCCTGGGAGCGGCCGACACCGCGGAAATTGAAGCGGAGGACCGAAAACCCGCGCTGCGCGAACGTATAGTAGAGGCTGTAGACGACCTGGTTGTTCATTGTGCCCCCGAACTGCGGGTGGGGGTGCAGGATCAGGGCGATCGGGCTATCAGCCGCCGGCTCGTGATGGTAGCGGGCTTCGATGCGGCCCGCAGGCCCATTTATGATCAGCTCGGGCATCAGTTCCTATTCGCTTTGGGTTCTTGAGGTTGGCGGGCTCGACGGGGGCGCTCGGGCACTCGAAGACGCATTATCCAACGTTCACGACATCGTGCCCAAGAGAATGCTTGATTTCCCCGCTCGGAATTTTCATATTCGGATTACAAGATTAGAACAGTTCGAAAGAGCGGTCTCTCTCGAGCGGCCGACTTTCTCGCTCAACCCAGCGTATGTGGCGCTCAGCCCGCGTCTCTTAGCACACGTGGGGTAGTTCGTTGCAAGCAGTATGCGCCCCGGGGCCTACGGGGGCGGACAGGCGGTGAACGGCATGGAACTCAACACACGCGGTCGCTATGCGGTCATGGCAATGGCGGATCTCGCGAAGTACGGCGATGGCGGCTCGGTGCCGCTGTCGGCCATCGCGCAGCGCCAACAGATCTCCCTCGACTATCTCGAGCAGCTCTTCCTCAAGCTCAGGCGCGCCGGACTGGTCGACAGCGTGCGCGGCCGCCACGGCGGCTACAAGCTCGGGCGGGCGGCCGGCGATATTTTCGTCGCCGAGGTGATGAGTGCGGTCGAGGAAGGCACGCGCATGACGCGCTGCTTCGGCGACAGCACGCCCGGTTGCGTCGGCGACAGCCGGTGCCTGACGCATAACCTCTGGACGGCGCTCGGCGAACGCATCGAAAGCTTCCTTGCGGGCGTCAGCCTCAAAGACGTCATCGAAGGACTTCCCGGCACGGCGCCGGTGGCCGGCGGCGTGCTGCACACCTCATCCTCGATCGCAACCCTGGAGGGACCGGCGCAGTGAGCCTTGTGCGCACATACCTCGACTACAACGCGACGGCGCCGCTGAGGGCGGAAGCGCGCCAGGCCGTCGTGGCGGCGCTCGACGCGTTCGGCAACGCGTCCTCTGTGCATGCCGAGGGGCGGCGGGCGCGCGCGGTGATCGACGAGGCGCGCGAAGCGGTGGCGGCGCTCGTCAACGCGGAGCCCGGCGAAGTGGTGTTCACGAGCGGGGCAACGGAATCCAACGTGTGGGCGCTCTCTCTGCCCTGGGAGCGGATCGCGCTGGCCGGCATCGAGCACGATTCGGTGCGCATCCCGGCCGCACGGCTTGCGGCGGCGCGCGGGGCCAGTGTGATCGAGGTGCCCGTGACGCACGACGGCGTGGCCGATCTCGACGGTGTCCCCCTCGACGCAGCGACGCTCCTCGTCCTCCAGTGCGCCAACAACGAGACCGGCGTGCGGCAGGACGTGGCGGAGGCGGGCCGGCTTGCAACACGACACGGCGCGCGGCTGCATACGGACGCCGTGCAGGCGCCCGGCCGTATCGCGGTCGATTTCAAGACGCTCGGCGCAGCGACGATGAGCCTTTCGGCGCACAAGATCGGCGGCCCCAAGGGGGTCGGCGCGCTGGTGGTCGGACACGGCGTGCCGCTCGAGCCGCTGCTCGCCGGCGGCGGGCAGGAGCAGCGCCGGCGCGGCGGGACGGAAAACGTGGCGGCCATCGCCGGCTTCGGCGCGGCGGCCAAGGCCGCGCTTCGGGATCTCGACGATGCGGGCCGGATCGCCGCGTTGCGGGACCGGCTCGAAACGGAGGTCCGCCGCGCGACACCGGAGGCGATCATCGTCGGCGGGGATGCGCCCCGCCTGCCGAACACCTCGTCGATCGCGCGTTCCGGCGTGTCGGCGGAAACGCTGGTCATCAGGATGGATCTGGCGGGACTGGCGGTCAGCGCGGGCGCGGCGTGCTCGTCGGGCAAGGTCGGCGAGAGCCACGTGCTCGCCGCCATGGGGCTTCCCCCCGAGATCGCCAACAGCGCGATCCGCGTGAGCCTCGGGCCCGAGACGACGGAACAGGATATCGCGGCGTTCCTTGCCGCCTGGACACGGATCTGCGGCGCATCGCTCGCCGCGTGAGCTTTAGAACAACACGGCCCCCGGCCGCACATGAAGGTGAAGGCAATGGCTGCAGTCAAAGAGACGATCGAAACCGTCAAGACGATCGACGTCGACCAGTACAAGTACGGCTTCGAGACCAAGATCGAGACGATCAAGGCACCGCGCGGCCTCAGCGAGGATATCGTCCGCTTCATCTCGGAGAAGAAGGGCGAGCCCAAGTGGATGCTCGACTGGCGGCTCGAAGCCTACGCGCGCTGGCGCAACATGATCGAGCCGAGCTGGGCCAAGGTCTCGTATCCCAAGATCGACTTCGACAACCTCTACTACTATGCCGCTCCCAAGAGCACGGAGGGGCCGAAGAGCCTTGCCGAGGTCGATCCGGAGCTCATCCGCACCTACGAGAAGCTCGGCATTCCGCTCAAGGAGCAGGAGGTGCTGGCGGGCGTCTCGGGGGCGCGCGTGGCGGTCGATGCCGTGTTCGACAGCGTGTCGGTCGTGACGACGTTCAAGGAGGAGCTGGCCAAGGCGGGCGTCATCTTCTGCCCGATCTCGGAGGCGATCCGCGAGCATCCCGAGCTCGTCAGGAAATACCTCGGATCGGTCGTGCCGCAGGGCGACAACTTCTATGCCGCGCTCAACTCGGCGGTGTTCTCCGACGGCTCGTTCGTCTACGTGCCGGAGGGCGTGCGCTGCCCGATGGAGCTTTCGACCTACTTCCGCATCAACGAGAAGGAGACCGGCCAGTTCGAGCGCACGCTCATCATCGCCGACAAGGGCTCCCACGTCTCGTACCTCGAGGGTTGCACGGCGCCGACCCGCGACGAGAACCAGCTGCATGCGGCGGTGGTCGAGCTCGTGGCGCTCGACGATGCGGAGATCAAGTACTCGACCGTGCAGAACTGGTATCCCGGCGACAAGGACGGCAAGGGCGGCGTCTATAACTTCGTGACCAAGCGCGGCGACTGCCGCGGCCATCGCTCGAAGGTCTCGTGGACCCAGGTCGAGACCGGCTCGGCGATCACGTGGAAGTACCCGAGCTGCATCCTGCGCGGCGACCATTCGCGCGGCGAGTTCTACTCGATCGCCATCTCGAACGGACGCCAGCAGGTCGACAGCGGCACGAAGATGATCCATCTCGGCAAGAACTCCTCGAGCCGGATCATCTCCAAGGGCATTGCGGCGGGCCACTCGCAGAACACGTATCGCGGGCTCGTCTCGGCGCACCGCAAGGCGACGGGCGCACGCAACTTCACGAACTGCGATTCGCTGCTCATCGGCGACAAGTGCGGCGCGCACACCGTGCCCTACATCGAGGCGAAGAACGCCTCAGCGCATTTCGAGCACGAGGCGACCACCTCCAAGATCTCGGACGACATGCTGTTCTATTGCAGGCAGCGCGGGCTCTCGGAGGAAGAGGCGGTGGCGCTGGTCGTCAACGGTTTCGTACGCGACGTGCTGCAGCAGCTGCCGATGGAGTTCATGGCCGAGACGCAGAAGCTGATCGGCGTCAGCCTCGAAGGGAGCGTCGGGTAATGAGCGACCATTGGTTCAAACCCAAGACGTACGGATACGGCGCCGCTCCGGCCAACTGGAAGGGATGGGCCGCGACGGCGGGCTTCATCGTCGCGACGTGGGCCATCCTTTGGCCCTGGATCCTTTCGCCGTCGCTCGCCAGCGAGCAACCGAGCGCAGCGGGGATTGCGGCCACGATCGCCATCCTCGCGGTCGCCACGCTCGGGTTTGTCTGGCTTTCGAAGATCAAGACCGACGGCGCTTGGAAATGGCGGTGGGGCGGCAAGGACTGACCTCTCGGCACAGCTGAGAGGAGACAAACGGAACAACGACGGCCGACGGCGGGCCGAAACCGGAAGACGACTGAGGTAACTGGAATGCTTGAGATCAAGAACCTGCATGTGAAGCTCGAGGACGAGGACAAGGAGATCCTCAAGGGGCTCTCGCTCACCGTGCCCAAGGGCGAGGTGCATGCCATCATGGGCCCGAACGGCTCCGGCAAGAGCACGCTCGCGCACGTGCTCGCGGGCCGCGACGGCTACGATATCACCTCGGGCGAGGTGCTGTGGAACGGCGAGAGCCTCGTCGAGCTGGCGCCGGACGAGCGCGCCGCGAAGGGCGTGTTCCTGGCGTTCCAGTATCCGATGGAGATTCCCGGGGTCGCCGGGCTGACGTTCCTGCGCACGGCCGCCAACGCGGTGCGCAAGAAGCGCGGCGAGGCGGAGCTTTCGACGCCCGAGTTCATGAAGCTCGTGCGCGGCAAGGCTGAGCAGCTCAACATCGACATGGAGATGCTGAAGCGGCCGGTCAACGTCGGCTTCTCGGGCGGCGAGAAGAAGCGCGCCGAGATCCTGCAGATGGCCGTGCTCGAGCCGACGCTCTGCGTGCTCGACGAGACCGACAGCGGCCTCGACATCGACGCGCTCAAGATCGTCGCCGACGGCGTCAACGCCCTGCGCGGGCCGGATCGCTCGATGCTCGTCATCACGCATTACCAGCGGCTCCTGAACTACATCGTGCCGGATCGCGTCCACGTTCTCGCGAACGGCCGGATCCAGGCGTCCGGCGGCAAGGAGCTCGCGCTCGAGCTCGAGACGTCCGGCTATGCCGGCTACCAGGGCAAGGCGGCCTAAGATGAGCATCGCGCAGCAGATCAAGACCGAGAGCAAGGGCCGGAGCGCGCCCGTGCAGGTTCTCAGGACCAAGGCGGAGACGGCGCTGGCGGACGCGTTCGCAGCCGTCGAGCGCCGGCTCCCCGGCGGGGACTGGCTGCGCCAGCTCCGGCGCGCGGCGGCGGGTGCGTTTGCGGCCGAAGGGCTGCCGCACCGGCGCGTCGAGGAATGGAAGTTCACCGACCTGCGGACCCTGATGCGCGACGCCTTCCCGTTCGCGCCGCCCGCGGCCGCACCGAAGCCGGCCGCGGTCGAAGCCATGGTGCGCGACGCGCTGCCGGGCGCCGACCTGACGAAGGCCTTTGCCGCGATCGTCGACGGCCAGGGTGCAGGCGGAGCCGGCCTCGCGTCCATATCCAAGCTCGACGGGGCCTTTCTCTCTCGCTTCATCGATCACCCTCCGGCCTGGATCGAGGCGGAGATCGGCGAGGTCGGCGGGCATGTCACCGACGGCGTGCTGGCGCTCAACACGGCGCTCTTCACGGAGGGCATCGCGCTCGACATCGCGGACGGCCGCGAGATCGAAACGCCGGTGGCACTGATCTTCGGCGACGCGGGCGGGGAGGCGCGGTCCGTCGTGACGCGCAATGCCGTGCGCGTCGGCAAGGGCGCGAAGCTCGTGCTCGTCGAATGCCACCTGGCGCCGACGGCTCCGCGGCAGGTCAACACGCTGACCCAGCTCGTCATCGGAGATGGCGCTGAGGTCGTGCACATCAAGCTCGTTGCCAGCCGCGAGGGGTCGATCCACCTCGGCCGCACAGTGGCGCGGCTCGGAGCGAACGCCAGCTACCGGCCGTTCCAGATGGTGGCGGGCGACGGCGTGGTGCGCAACGACCTCGCCGTGACCTTCGGGGGGCAGCATTCGACCTTCGACCTCGGCAGTGCGAAGCTCGTTGACGGGCACGGACATGCCGACACAACGCTGATCGTCGATCACGCGGTGCCGCATTGCACGAGCCGCGAGCTCGTCAAGTGCGTGCTCGCGGACGAGGCACGCGCCGTGTTCCAGGGCAAGGTCATCGTGCGGCCGCACGCGCAGAAAACCGACGGCAAGCAGATGGCGCAGGCGCTCATGCTGTCGCCGAACGCGGAGTTCGACAGCAAGCCCGAGCTCGAGATCTACGCCGACGACGTGGTCTGCGGTCACGGCTCGACATCGGCCGAGATCGATCCGGAGCTCATTTTCTATCTGCGTTCGCGCGGCATCCCGCTCGAAGAGGCGCAGGCGATGCTGGTCGAGAGCTTCGTCGGCGAGGCCATCGACAAGGCGGAGCCCGAGACGGTTCAGGGAGCGCTTCGCGGCCTTGCCCGCGGCTGGCTCAAGCGGGAAGCTCCCGGCCGGTCGGCAGTCTGAGTTCGTCGCAACCGCGGCCAGGAGAGGGGACGGCAGGATGACAACGGCAGCGAAAAAGAAGCCACAACAGGCCGCGGCGACGCCTTACGACGTCGAGCGCATCCGGACGGACTTTCCGATCCTCTACCGCGACATCTACGGGAAGCCGCTGGTCTATCTCGACAACGGCGCTTCGGCGCAGAAGCCGCTGCCGGTGATCGAGGCGATGGATCACGCCTACCGCTTCGAGTACGCCAACGTGCACCGCGGGCTGCACTACCTCTCGAACACGGCGACGCAGCGCTTCGAGGAAGCGCGCGAGATCGTGCGCCGCTTCCTCAACGCGCCCTCCGCAGACCAGATCATCTTCACGCGCAACGCGACGGAAGCCATCAACCTCGTCGCCTCGTCGTTCGGCGCGATCGAGATCGGCGAGGGGGACGAGATCGTGCTCTCGATCATGGAGCACCACTCGAACATCGTGCCGTGGCATTTCCACCGCGAGCGCAAGGGGGCCGTGCTCAAGTGGGCTCCGATCTCGGATTCGGGAGAATTCCTGATCGACGAGTTCGAGCGGCTCCTCACCCCGCGCACGAAGATCGTGGCGCTGACGCACATGTCGAACGTGCTCGGCACCGTGGTGCCGATCAAGGAGGTGATCGAGATCGCGCATGCGCGCGGCATTCCGGTGCTGGTGGACGGCAGCCAGGCCGCCGTGCATCTCCCCATCGACGTGCGGGATCTCGACGCCGATTTCTATGTCTTCACCGGGCACAAGACCTACGGGCCGTCCGGCATCGGCGTGCTCTACGGCAAGAAGAAGCACCTCGACATCATGCCGCCCTACCAAGGCGGCGGCGAGATGATCGAGATCGTGGAGGTGGACCGCATCACCTACGGCAAGCCGCCGCACCGGTTCGAAGCCGGCACGCCGGCCATCGTCGAGGCGATCGGCCTCGGCGCCGCCCTCTCCTACATGATGCAGGTGGGGCGCGACCGGATCGCCACCTACGAGGCCGAGATCGGTGCCTATGCGCTTGAACGGCTCCAGGAGGTGCCGGGACTGACTGTGCACGGCACCGCCAAAGGCAAGGGCGCGATCCATGCGTTCTCGATGGACGGCCTGCACCCGCACGACGTGTCGACCATCATCGACCGGTCGGGAATCGCGATCCGCGCGGGGCATCACTGCGCGCAGCCGCTGATGGAGCGGCTCGGCGTCACCGCGACCTGTCGCGCCTCGTTGGCGATGTACAATACCAAGGCCGAGGTGGATGCGCTCGTCGCCGCGCTCACGCGCGCCAAGGATCTTTTTACCTGATGGAGGAGTGATGTCCGAACTCGAGACACAGCCCTGGCCGGAGGCGACCGCCGAAAGCGGTGCCAAGCCGGACGTTCCCGCGGAGGGCGCGCCGGCGGCGGGCTTCGCGCTGCCGCAAGAGGAGCTGGAGCGGCTCACGGCAGACATCGTGGCCGCTCTCAAGACCGTCTACGACCCCGAGATCCCGGCCGACATCTACGAGCTGGGACTGATCTACAAGATCGATATCGGCGAGAACCGCGAGGTCGCCATCGAAATGACGCTGACGGCGCCGGGCTGCCCGGTGGCCGGCGAGATGCCGCAGTGGGTCGAGGATGCCGTCAATGCGGTGCCGGGCGTGTCCGGCACGAAGGTGACGCTGACGTTTGATCCGCCCTGGGACCAGAACCGTATGTCGGACGAGGCGCGGCTGGCGCTCAACATGTTCTGAAGGGTGGACTTCCGCGCTTCGGGCGAGCCTCGGCCGGGCGGACATCTCGCACCAGGGGCCCCCGCGCGCTATATTGCGTAGGGATCTCGCTTTGCGGGCAAAGCTCGCCCGTGTCACTTCTTGGCGTTGAACCAGGACAGCAGCACTTCCATGACCAACCAGACCTCCGCCTCTCCTCCCCGCCGGGTCCGCCCCAAGGTGCTGACCATGACCCAGCGCGCCGCCGAGCGGGTGCGCGCCATCATGGCGTCCAAGGGGCCTGAGATCGTGGGGCTCAAGATCGGCGTCAAGAAGGGCGGCTGTGCGGGCATGGAGTACACCATGACCTGGGCCGACAGCATCGGCAGGTTCGACGAGGTCGTCGAGCAGGACGGGGCCCGCGTGATCGTCGATCCGCAGGCGGTGCTGTATCTCCTCGGCACGGAGATGGACTACAGGACCGACAAGCTCTCGGCGACATTCGTGTTCAACAATCCGAACCAGACGGGCGCCTGCGGGTGCGGCGAGAGCGTGAACCTCGTGCCGGCGAAAGAATAGGCAGCGAGCAGCCGGCAACAGGCAGGCCATCGGCAGTATCGAATGCGTCCTGCCCGAGTGCCTAGATCGCGACCTGCGTGCCGACCTCGACCACGCGGTCGGTCGGAATCTTGAAGTAGGTCGTCGCATCCTCGGCGGTGCGCGCGAGCCAGATGAAGAGCCGCGCCTGCCAGCGGGGCATCTCGGACTTGGTCGTCGTCCTCAGCGAGCGGCGCGACAGGAAGAACGATGTGGCGCCGATGTCCACGTTGAGGTCCTTGCGCCGGCAGCTCTCCAGAATCTTCGGGATGCTCGGGCTTTCCATGAAGCCGTAGGAGGCGATCACGCGCACGAACGTCTCGTTCGAGCGGTCCACCTCGACCCGCTCATGGCGCGGCACGCGCGGCGTCTCCTCGGTGCGGATCGACAGCACGATGTTGCGCTCGTGGAGCACGCGGTTGTGCTTCAGGTTGTGCATCAGGGCCGTCGGAGCCGCGTTGACGTCCGACGACAGGAAGATCGCCGTGCCCGGCACGCGCGCGGGCGGCTTGGCCTCGAGCTTGCGGACCAGCCAATCGAGATCGGCCTCGTTGCGGCGGGTGATCTTGAGCAGGATGTTGTAGCCGCGCACCCAGGTGAACATGACGAGCGCCAGGACGCTCGCGATGGCGACCGGGAACCAGGCGCCTTCGAACAGCTTCAGGATGTTGGCGGCGAAGAATGTCTGCTCGATGAGAAGCAGCGGGATCATCAGGCCGGCCGCCTTCCAGAGCGGCCAGTTCCAGTACTTCCAGACGACGAAGAAGGCCATCAGCGAATTGATCACCAGCGTGGCCGTGACCGCGACGCCGTAGGCATTGGCAAGGCTCGACGACGTCTTGAAGGTCGCAACCGTGATCACGACGGCGATCATGAGCAGCCAGTTGACGCGCGGCAGATAGATCTGCCCCGCCATGGCTTCGGACGTGTGCTTGATCGCGAAACGGGGCAGCAGCCCGAGCTGGATCGCCTGGCGCGCGAGCGAGAACGCGCCGGTGATGACGGCCTGGCTCGCGACCACGGTGGCGCAGGTCGCCAGGATCACCATCGGCGCGAGCGCCCACTCGGGATAGAGCAGGTAGAACGGATTTGCGAGCGCTTCTGCGTTCGCGAGCACAAGGGCGCCCTGTCCCATGTAATTCAGCATGAGGGCCGGAAAGATGAAGCCGACCCAGGCCACCTGGATCGGCTTGCGGCCGAAATGGCCGAGATCGACATAGAGCGCCTCGGCGCCGGTGACGGCGAGGAACACGAGGCCGAGGACGGTCAGGCCCAGGATGCCGTGCGCGGCGATGAAGCTCACGCCGAACCATGGATTGAGCGCGGTCAGCACCGCGGGGTTGTCCTGGATGTGCAGCAGGCCGCCGCCGGCGAGCGCCAGGAACCAGACGACGGTGAGCGGTCCGAAGAAGCGCGCCACGCGCGCCGTGCCGTGCGACTGCACGCTGAAGAGCCCGACGATGATGACGAGCGCAATCGGCATGACCCAGTGCTCGAACACGGGCGACACCAGCCGCAAGCCTTCGACGGCGGAAAGCACCGAGATGGCCGGCGTGATGACGGCATCGCCGTAGAAGAACGAAGCTCCGGTGATGCCGAGGGCGAGGAGCAACGGCGTGCTCCGCTTGGCAACCGACTGGCCAAGCGCCATGAGGGCGAACGTACCGCCCTCCCCCCTGTTGTCGGCGCGCACAAGCACGATCACGTACTTCAGCGTGACGATGAGGATCAAGGCCCAGAAGATGAGGGACAGGACGCCGAACACGGCCTCCGAGTTTGCGGGGCTGCCGCCGCTCGCGGCGCGCACGGCCTCGCGGAACGCGTAGAGCGGGCTCGTGCCGATGTCGCCATAGACGACACCGATACATCCGACGACCAGTGTCCAGAACGGTGCACCGTGTGCCGTTTCGACAGGCTCGCCACCGGTTTCGGTGGCCTTAGCGCGTGCCACGATCTGGCCTCTTACGAAGCTGTAAAAATTCCGGCGCTTATACGCCGGTTCCCGGGAGCTTGTAAGCCGTCAAATTCGGCGCGCGCGATGCGGTTCCAGCTTGACACCCACGGCGGTTATGTCTTTCGGCGCTGCCCGCTAGAGCCCCTCTGATAGACTTGGAAGTAAGGCTCTAGGTTTTGGTTTGACGCGTTTTCTTAACGCGAAGTGGTGTCCACTTCGCTTGAAAACGCTTCAGCCGGGCGCCGGCAGGGTATCGCGGATCCAGCGCGCGAGGCCCTCCTCGTCGATCTCGCCGGCCGCGAGACCTTGGATCGCGACCGTCGCCTCGGCCGGCTTGGGAGCGAACGGGATAGCGTTCTTTCGCAAGAAGGTCATGGCCACCATGAAAGCAGCGCGCTTGTTGCCGTCCACGAAGGGATGGTTCCGAGCGACGCCGAACGCGTAGGCGGCCGCCAGCGCGGCGTAGTCGGTTTCGCCGAAAGCCCATTTGTTACGCGGGCGATCGAGGGCAGATTCCAGCATGCCCTCGTCACGCAAGCCTGCAGGCCCGCCGAATATGGCGAGTTGCTCGGCGTGCATGCGAATGGCCTGATCCTTCGTGATCCATCTCGGCTCGCTCATTTGGCGAGCGCTTTGAGCGTTGTGCGATACTCTTTCATGACCTCGCGGGCAATGCGCATGGTCTCCTCGTCGTCATCCGCAAAGGGCGTGACGGAGAATGACCGCTCCGGCCCCTCGGTGACGAGCACATGATCGCCTTGGGCGAGACCCAGGCGCGCGAGCAGCTCCTTCGGCAGGATGAGGCCCGTCGAATTGCCGATCTTCTTGATCTCGAGCTTCATGGGCGTGGCTCCCTATGTTGTACAAATTGTATAACACAGGCTATGGGGCGTTGTACAGAATGTAAAACTTGCCCCTTTTACACCATGGCCGGGTCAAGCCCGGCCATGGAGTTATTGAGGGGGTTGGGGGCGGGGAAACCGCCGCTAGGCCACGGCGCGGTCCATGGCTTCCAGCTCGTCGATCATGCCCTCGATCACCTTGAGACCTTTCGACCAGAAGGCCGGGTCCGCGGCATCGAGGCCGAACGGGGCGAGAAGCTCCGAATGGTGCTTCGAGCCGCCGGCCTTCAGGAGATCGAAGTACTTCGTCA
>NZ_DAITQL010000034.1:0-43244 GCF_036833075.1 Hyphomicrobium sp. | reverse complement strand
ATCAGCGAGCGCAACCTGCTCGGCAACGGCCAGTTCCTGCGCCTCAAGCTGGCCGGCTCCATGGAGCGCATGCAGGTGGACCTGTCGTTCACCGAGCCGCGCTTCCTCGATCAGAACATCGCGGCTGGCTTCGATCTCTTCCACAAGGAGATCGATATGACGGACGAGGCGGGCTACGAGACCACGCGCACGGGCGGCACGGTCCGCATGGGCTTCCCGCTCTCGGAAGATCTCTGGATGCAGACGGGCTATACGCTTGAGCATGCGACGTTGGACGTCTCGAACAAGTATAAAGACTCGGTCTCGAACCTCGTCCTCGCGGAAATCGAGAACGGTGGCGATGAGACGCTGACCTCGTCGATCGGCACGTCACTCACCTACGATCGCCGCAATATTCCGAAGAACCCGACCAGCGGCTATTACCTGCAGGTGGCGACCGACATGGCCGGCCTGGGCGGTGACGTGCAGTACGTCCGCGTCAATGCCGAGGGTCGCTATTACTATCCGGTCACCGAGAAGATCACCTTCGTCGGCCGCCTGACTGGCGGGCATATTGAGGGCTGGGGCGGCGACGATATCCGACTGACCGACCTCTATTACCGTGGCGGCGAAACGATCCGTGGCTTCGACCGTGGT
The DNA here is from genome assembly GCF_036833075.1 of Hyphomicrobium sp. Lineage (GTDB taxonomy): Bacteria > Pseudomonadota > Alphaproteobacteria > Rhizobiales > Hyphomicrobiaceae > Hyphomicrobium_C. The sequence continues at coordinate 42,608 of NZ_DAITQL010000034.1, read as the reverse complement.
GGATTCGGCCCGCGTGATCTTTACACGGATGACGCCGTGGGCGGCACGACCTACTGGGCCGGAACGGCCGAGGTTCGCTTCCCGCTGCCGTTCGTGCCGGACGATCTTGGACTTTCAGGCGCCTTTTTCGCCGACGCCGGCTCGTTGTGGAACGCCAACGATCTTGCGAAGAGCCTCAACGGCATACCGAAAGCGGATGGCGGTATCAATCTCGCCGACGATTCCTCCATCCGGTCGTCAGTCGGCGCCAGCATCATGTGGCAGTCGCCGGTGGGACCGATCCGCATGGACTTCGCGAAGGCGATCTCGAAAGAGTCCTACGACGAGGAGCAGTTCTTCCGCTTCGGCGCTTCGACGAAGTTCTGAGCCGAACGCGCACGCATAAAAAAGCCCGACCGGCGCTCCGGCGGGCTTTTTCTTTCCGGGCCCCATATTTTTCAGGTCCATGTTCCGGCCATTGGGGAAACGGGTCCGACCGTCTGGACCCACGCCCGTTATGGCCTTATGAGAGGGACGCGGCTCAGGCTCGCACGGCGGTTTCCGCCGGAGCCACCGCATTTTGCCCCCCGTGCCACGCTTCGCGCAGCCCGCAGGATCCCGAAAGCCTCATCCCATGAATCATCCCGGGTTCTTCGACATTGCCGGGCCGTTCACGCTGGCGGAAATCGCCGTGGCGACGCAGTCCGAGCTCAAGGAGACCGCTGCGGGCGCGCGCGCGCTCGTCGGCGTGCAGCCGCTGTCCGCGGCCTCGGCGGAGCATCTTTCGTTTTTCGACAACCGCAAGTATCTGCCGCAGTTGCTCGCGACCAAGGCCGGGGGCTGCCTCGTCGCGCCGCAGTTCGCTGACCGCGTTCCGAACGGTACTGTGGCGCTCGTGACCAAGACCCCTTACCGAGCGTTCGCACAGGCGCTGGCGCTGTTCTACCCCGAGGCCATGCGCAGCAAGGCCGCGGCGGGCGGGGCGGAGGAGCGCATCTCGCCTAGCGCCATAATCGAGGACGGTGTCGAGATCGAGCCTGGCGCCGTCGTCGGCCCGGAGGCGCGGATCGGGCGGGGGAGCCGTATCTCGGCGGGCGCCGTCGTCGGCTACCGCGTCGCCATCGGGCGGGACTGCTACATCGGCCCGCTCACTTCCGTCATGCACGCACTCATCGGCGACCGGGTGATCCTGCACGCCGGCGTGCGGATCGGGCAGGACGGGTTCGGCTTCGCGATGGGCCGGCAGGGTCATCTCAAGGTCCCGCAGGTCGGGCGGGTCATCATCCAGGACGACGTGGAAATCGGCGCCAACTCGACCGTCGACCGGGGTGCTCTTAAGGATACGATCATCGGAGAGGGCACCAAAATTGATAATCTCGTCCAGATCGGGCACAACGTGATCATCGGACGGCATTGCGTCATCGTCGGACAGGTGGGCATCTCGGGCTCGACCGAGCTCGGCGATTACGTGGTCATGGGCGGCCAGTCCGGCCTGATCGGCCATATCAAGGTCGGGCACGGCGCGCAGATCGCCGGCGGATCTCACCCGAAGGACGATGTTCCAGCGGGGGCTGTCATGGCCGGCACGCCCGCGCGCCCCTTCAAGGAATGGGCGCGCGAGGTGGCTGCCATCCGGCGGCTGGCAAGCCGCACGAGCCGCGACGACGACAAGGCGAGCGACGCCTGAGATCTCAGATATTGGGCCTGAGGACACGTGCCGTCGGCCAGAATGGAGTGTGATGGGGATGGACGACGCAAAGAATTCGCAGACGACGGCCGACATTGCCAAGATCCTCAAGCTGCTGCCGCACCGTTACCCCTTCCTGCTGATCGACCGCATCTACGACATCAACGGCGACGAGACCTGCGTTGGCATCAAGAACGTGACGATCAACGAGCCGTTCTTCCAGGGCCATTTCCCGCAGTACCCCGTCATGCCCGGCGTGCTGATCATCGAGGGCCTCGCGCAGACGGCGGGCGCGCTCTGCGTGCACAGCCTCGGCGAGGACTACAAGACCGAGCTCGTCTATTTCATGGGCATCGACAAGGCCAAGTTCAGAAAGCCGGTGCTGCCCGGCGATCAGCTCCACTACCACGTGCGCAAGATCCGCAACCGCGGCCGCGTCTGGCGCTTCTACGGGGAAGCCAAGGTGGACGGGCAGACGGTGGCCGAGGCCGAGATCAGCGCCATGCTCGCCAACACCGCAGAGGCTCGGGCATTTGCGGCGACCAAGAATGGCTGAGAACAAGATCCATCCCACCGCCATCGTCGAGGACGGGGCGCAGCTTGGAGACGGCGTCGTCGTGGGGCCGTTCTCGATCGTGGGCGCCGACGTGTCGCTGGGCGACGGCGTCGAGCTCGCGAGCCACGTGGTCGTGACGGGCCGGACGACGGTCGGCGCGCGCACGCGCATCTTCCCGTTCGCCTCCATCGGCCATCAGCCGCAGGACCTCAAGTACAAGGGCGAACCTTCGACGCTCGCGATCGGCACCGACTGCCTCATCCGCGAAGGGGTGACGATCAACCCCGGCACCGAGGGCGGCGGCATGACGACGACGGTCGGCAACGCGTGCGCGTTCCTCGCCAACTCGCACGTCGGGCACGACTGCCGCGTCGGCAACAACGTCATCTTCTCGAACAACGTCATGCTCGCGGGCCATTGCGAGGTCGGCGACTTCGCCATCCTCGGCGGCGGGGCGGCGGTGATCCAGTACGCCCGCGTCGGCGCGCATTCGTTCCTCGGCGGCATGAGCGGACTCGAGCAGGACCTCATCCCCTACGGCATGGCGCTCGGCAACCGCGCCCACCTTTCGGGGCTCAACATCATCGGCCTGCAGCGGCGGAATTTCTCGCGCACCGAGATCCACGACCTTCGGCGCGCCTACCGGCTCTTGTTCGCGCAAGAGGGCACGCTGCTCGAGCGCGTCGCCGACGCCGCCGAGGAGTTCAAGGATCACCCGACGGTGATGGAGATCGTGGCCTTCATCAAGGCCGGCGGCAAGCGCTCCATGTGCACGCCGAAGAACGAGACGGACGCGTAGCCGGCCTGGGCCGGGATCGTCTCGCATCCGATCCGTCCGAAGCATTCATCGGTCTCACGAGAGACCTGGCGTGCGGCTTCGCTTCAAATGGAAACGGACGCGCGCCAGGCGCGCGGGCCTGCCGCGGTCACTGCTGATCGGTGCCGGTGGCGGCGCCTGACGAGAACCGCGTCTTGGTCTGCGCGTGCCCGGAGATACGCGCGAAATAATCCTTGTCGTCACCGATGGTCAGCGTCGGCGAGCAGTTGGGCGTGCAGCTATAGGACTCACGCTCGGAGCCCTTCGATAGGTTCACGGTGCGGACCTCGTCGCGCGTCACGACCACGCGCTGGTCCTGGATGATGTTGCGCTGATCGTCGAGCGCAATGATGTTGGTGACGCCAAACGTCTTGCCCGTCACGACGAGAAGGTTGCCGCCCTGGATCTCCACGTCGGCGATCGACGGGTTGCCGATGATCACGCTCGAGACGGCGCGCGGGAGCCGCAGGAGCTGCGACTGATCGTAGACGACGACGAGATCGGCGGCCTTCGCGCGCCCCGGAACGATCAGCGCCGCGAGCAGAAGCATCGCGCCCGTGACGAGCAGGACGTGGGGGCGAAGATCAAATCGGCGCACGGAAACGGCTTCAGTCGGCACGATCGCCACTCCAATCTTACGATCGCACCATTTGGAGCCGATTGGGTAAACGAACCGCTAACGGGCGCCAGCGCTCATCGCGCGGAGCGGAGAAAACCCAGGCAGCGGCTCGCGGCCTCGAACTCGGCGCGCTTCAGGGCCGCCTCGGCCTCCGCTTCCGCATCGCGGCCCCATTGCTCGCGCTGCCATGTCTCGTCGACGGTGGCGGCCTGCCACGCCTCGTCCGCCGACAGCGCGCCATGCCAGTGGGAGAGGGCGAGCAGCGCCGAGCCGCTGACGGTCGTCAGGACATGCAGCGCGGAGAGGCTCAAGGCGTCGAGGCCGGCGAGCGCGCGCCGCACGGCTTCGATCGCTTCCGGCGGCTGCGCGATCGGCATCAGCCCCGCGCGCAGCACGAACTCAGCGCCCAGCGCGCGCTTGGCCCAGGCGAGAACCGGATTCCACGCTTCCGCCTGGCGGCGGACGAGCGCGTCGGGGCCCTCGGCGCGGTAGCAGAGGAGATCGCTCCCCGCGAAGGCGACGATGTCGTCGGCCACCTCGCCGCGGCGCGCTTCGACGGCGTCGACCGACACATTGGCGAGGCGCGTCAGCGGCATGGTAGCGGGATCGATGCGCTCGCCCTGCGCCTCCCACTCCGCGGCGATGGCGGCGGCGAGGCCGGCGGCCGGGACGATCAGCTCCTGCTTGCCCGGCGTGCGGATGGGGCGGCCATCGAGCACGACCGCAAAGCCGCCGTCCCGCGGCTCGACGGCCGCCGAGGCGTAGAACCGCTTCGGGAGGACGCGCAAAGCGTCCCTCCCCGGCACTTTCGGAGCCGCATCCCTCGCCGCGGGATCGTCCCGGTCGTCGTCGCGGCCGGTCATGACGCGAGCTCTCCAAACATCATCGCCTCGAGCGCGCGCTCGAGCTCGGCGCAATCGGCCGAAACGTGGCGGGCACCGGCCGCCCGCAGCGCATCGGCCGGGTGATAGCCCCAGCTCACGCCGATGGCGCCAGCGCCGGCGCCGCACGCCATCTCGATATCGTAGGTCGTGTCGCCGATCATCACGGTGTCGGCGGGCAAGGCGCCCGTCTCGTCCATGGCCGCGACGACCATCGAGGGGTGCGGCTTCGAGGGATGCGTGTCGGCGGTCTGGACGGTGGCGAAGAAGCGGGCCAGCCCTTCGCGCTCGAGCACGGCCGCGACGCCGCGGCGGGAATTGCCGGTCGCGATGCCGAGCCGCACGTCATCCCGGGCCGCCAACCGCTCGAGCGTCGCGCGCACGCCGTCGTAGAGGGGCTCCGAATGATCCGCACGGCGCCGGCGGGCCGCGAACGCGGCCTTGTACGCTTCCGTCATCCGGGCGACGCGTGCGAGATCGCCGCCGTCCGGCACGAGGCGCTGGACCGCGATCTCCAGCGACAGTCCGACCACGCCAACGACCCGATCGCGTGTCGGCGGCGCCAGCCCTTCGGCACCGAAGGCGTCAGCCATGGCGGCGACGATGCCGTGCTGGCTGTCGACCAGCGTGCCGTCGCAATCGAAGATAATGAGCTTCACCGGCGCGGGCCTCATCCGTCGTCCTTCTCGAAACGGCGCGGATCGAGGCCGAGCAGATCCCACGTCTCCCGCATGTGCGGTGGGAGCGGCGCGGAGACGTCGATTTTCCTGTTGCCCGCGGGATGGGGAATGACGAGGCGGCGCGCATGCAGATGCAGTTTCGGCTCGATGTTCTCGGCCGGCAGGTTCATGCCGCCCTCGTATTTGTTGTCGCCGACGATCGGGTGGCCGATGATTTCCATGTGGGCGCGGAGCTGATGCTGGCGGCCGGTGACCGGCTTCAGCGAGACCCAGGCGGCCTTGTGCGCCACGCGATCCACGACCGCGTAGTGGGTGGTCGCATGCATGGCCTCCTTCTGCTCGCCGGGGCGCGCCTTGCGGACGCGGTCGCCGTCCGGCCCGCTGCCTTTGACGAGCGGCACCTCGACCTTCCCCTGCGGCGGCTTCGGCACGCCCTTGACGAGCGCCCAATAGGTCTTCGCGGCCGAGCGCGTCTGGAAGATGCGCCCAAGCTTCGCCGCCGCGGCCCGATGTTTGGCGACGAGCAGAACGCCGGTGGTGTCCCGGTCGAGGCGATGCACGAGGCGGGGCCGGTCGCCGAAGCGGTCGGCCATGCCGGCCAGCACGCCGTCAATGTGGCGGCGCGTTCCGGTTCCGCCCTGCACGGCGATGCCGAACGGCTTGTTGAGCACGAGCACGTCGTCGTCCTCATAGAGGATCATGCTCTCGATCAGCTCGCGGTCGGCCTTCGCGGCGGAGGGAGCGGCTGCCGCTTTGGCGGCGGGGCTTCCCTCACGCGGCGTGCGGGCTGCTTTCGGCACGCGGATCTGGGCGCCGGGCTCGAGGCGCGCATTGGCCTCGACGCGCTTCGCGTCCACGCGCACCTGGCCCGAGCGCAGAAGCTTCTGCAGGTAGCCGTGCGCGATCTCGGGGAAGTGCACGCGGAACCAGCGGTCGAGGCGCATGCCGGCCTCGCGCTCGGCCACCTCGATCGTCTCGACGCGCTCGCTCACGCGATCACTCATTCGTCTGCCCTTGGAGCCATTCGACGGCTGTACTTGAGGCCCAGCGCCGGCGGGGTCAAGAGCGACGCGGTACCCGGCGTCCCCGATCCCTGGCCGGCGGCGCGGTCGGGACGGGTCCGTTGGAGCGGTCCTTCCTGGAGCGACTAGCTGGAGCCCTGACCCCGCAGGGGACGGCCGACCGCCCATCCGATGGTCCAGCCCACGATCAGGCCGGCCAGATTGACCAGCATGAACGCCAGCTGGTTGACGTTCTCCGCCTGGTCGGAGCTCTCGAACTTGAATTGCAGCGCCGCCCAGTTGGCCACCGGACCGCTCAGGAAATGCATCGCCAGCGCAGCGCCGACGATGGCGAAAATGATGGCAACGAGATAGCGCATCCAGTCCCTCCGGCAGCTCTCCGGCCCTCAATCCCCGCGACCGGCGCGGGCGCGAGGGCGGCGTCTCACCTGACTTCCCAAAACCAGATCTCGCCGGCCCCGGCGTAGTTCGAGTAGTAGCCGAGCCACGAGAACCACTCCATCAGCCACTTCGCCGAGGAGCGGTATCCGTTCCACACGTCGATGTGGTCCCCCGTCGGGCGGCCCGCGTCCGACGTGCGGCGCCAATAGTCCTGGATGTAGATGATGCCGGTTCGCCCGAAGATCTTCGGATAGAACTCGGCGGCGTCGGGGCCGATGAATTTCTCGGTCGGGCCGATGCCGGCGATATGCGCACGCGCGATGCCGTTGGCGAGCTGGCTGGCGTTGATGAAATGCATCTCGTCGCGCGGATGCACCGCGCAATGCGAGATGCCCGAAAGCTGCGACGGCTGAACGCCGGCCCGGCGCAGCGCCACGCCCATGCGGATGGCGCACTGGTTGGAAAAGACGGGGAAGCCGAGGAGGACCTCTTTGCCTTCCAGGTTGGTCAGATTATGGGGCGCGATGCAGGGCGTCGTGACGCTCTCGTTGATCGGATGCCCGCGCCACAGATCTTTGAATTCAATCATGAAACGCTTCCCTACATCGATCTGCCCGTTTGCGCGGCCGATGCTCCGGTCCCCTGCCGGTCAGCGCGCCACGGACTATAGGGGGCGGCATCGAGGTTGGCCAGATAGGGGCCGTCCGGGAGGCGCCTGAGGGACCGGGCCCGACGCGATCATGGCCTACTCCTTGCGCTTTTTGCGCAGGCCGTCCCAGTAGGCGAGGCGCTTGGCCAGCTCGCGCTCGAAGCCGCGCTCAGGCGGGTCGTAGAACTTCGGGCGCCGTTTCATCTCGTCGGGGAAATAGTTCTGGCCCGAGAAGGCGTCCGGCTGGTCATGGTCGTAAAGATAGCCCTCGCCGTAGCCCTCCTCCTCCATGAGCTTCGTCGGCGCGTTCAGGATGACCTTGGGCGGCGACAGCGAGCCGTGCTCCTTGGCGGCGCGCATGGCGGCCTTGTAGGCGACGTAGTTGGCGTTCGATTTCGGCGCCGTGGCGACGTAGATCACGGCCTCGGCCAGCGCCAGCTCGCCCTCGGGGCTGCCGAGGAAGTCGAACGCATCCTTGGCCGCGTTGGCAACGACGAGCGCCTGCGGGTCTGCCAGCCCGATGTCCTCCACGGCCATGCGAACGATCCGGCGCGCCAGGAACAGCCGGTCCTCACCGCCGTCGAGCATGCGGCAGAAATAGTAGAGGGCGGCGTCAGGGTCCGAGCCGCGGACCGCCTTGTGCAGGGCCGAGATCAGGTTGTAGTGCCCTTCGCGGCTCTTGTCGTAGAGCGGTGCGCGGCGCTGGACGAGCTTCACGAGCGCGGCGCGGTCGAGCGACGCGGCGCCGGGCTTCACCGCCGCGAAGACTTCCTCGGCGAGGTTTAGGATCGAGCGGCCGTCCCCGTCGGCCATCCCCTTCAGCGCCTCGCGCGCATCCGCATCGAGCGGCAGTGGCCGCCCCTGCTCCGCCTCGGCGCGCTCCGCGAGATCCTCGAGCGCCGCGTCGTCGAGGCGGTTCAGCGTCAGGACGGAGGCCCGCGACAGCACGGCGGCGTTGATCTCGAACGATGGGTTCTCGGTCGTGGCGCCGACGAGCGTGATCGTGCCGTCCTCCATGTAGGGCAGGAAGCTGTCCTGCTGGGACCGGTTGAAGCGGTGGATCTCGTCGATGAAGAGCAGCGTGCCACGCCCCTGCTCGCGGCGCGCTTTGGCGCGGTCGAACGCCTTCCTCAACTCGGCGACGCCGGAGAAGATGGCCGAGAGCTGCTCGAACTCGAGCTTCGTCTCGCGGGCGAGCAGACGGGCGATCGTGGTCTTGCCGCACCCTGGCGGCCCCCACAGGATCAGGCTCGGCAGGCGACCGCTTTCGAGGAAGCGCGTCAGCGTGCCCTCGGGCCCGACGAGATGCGGCTGGCCTGCGACCTCCGACAGCTTCGTTGGGCGCAAGCGGTCGGCCAGCGGGCGCGGAGCGCCTTTCTCCAGACCGGCGGCTTCAAAAAGGTTGCTCATGGAGCGGATGTTACCCTGGGAGAGAGGGACAGCCTAGGGAACGGTCGAGATCATGACCTAACCGGGCACCTGAAGGTTGAAGACTTTGTCGCCGCGGCGCACGGCCACGAGCCAGGCGCGCTGACGCGCGCCGAGCAGCATGTCGAGATCGTTCACGCTGCCGACCTTCTTCCGGTTGATCTCGACGATGACGTCTCCCGGCTGGAAGCCCAGGCGCGCCGCAGCGGAGGCCCGGCGCACCGACACCACGACGACGCCATCCGCCTCGTCGAGGCCGAACTCGTCGGCAATTCCGGGCAGGATGTTCGAGACACGCGCCCCGTCGAGCGGATGCTGTCCCGCCAGATTGCGGACGTCGTCGCGACCCGGCTCGGGGGCCGCCACCAGCGTCAGCTCCACCGTCTGCGGCTCGCCCTTGCGGATGACGCCGACCTTCACCGTGCTGCCGATGCCGCGCGTGGTGAGGCGATACTGAACGGCGCGCGCATCGCCGACCTCGAACCCATCGACGTTGACGACGACGTCGCCGGCGCGCAATCCCGCGCGCGCCGCCGGTCCCGCGTCGGAGACGCGGGCGACGACGGCGCCGGCGATGCGGTCGAGGCCCAAGGCCTCCGCCGTGTCGCGGGTCACGGATTCGAGGCGCGCGCCGAGCCATGGCCGCTCCACCTTGCGGCCATCGGCGGCGCCCTGGACATAGAGCCTCACGAGGTTCGAGGGAATGGCGAAGCCGATGCCCTGCGAGCCGCCGGACTGGGAGAAGATCATCGTATTGATGCCGACGAGCTTGCCCGACATGTCGACCAGGGCGCCGCCCGAGTTGCCGGGGTTGATGGCGGCGTCGGTCTGGATGAAGACCTGGGAATCCGAGCTGCCGATCTCGCTTCTGGCAAGCGCGGAGACGATGCCGCTCGTCACCGTCTGGCCGACGCCGAACGGGTTGCCGATGGCGAGCACCATGTCGCCGACCTCGAGCGTGTCGGAATCCTCGAGATCGAGCGTCGGGAAGCGTTGATCGCCGTTCTCGATCTTGAGCAGCGCGATGTCGGTCTTGTCGTCCTGGCTCAGCACCTTGGCGTCGAACTCGCGCTTGTCAGAGAGCGCGACGCGGATCTCCGTCTCGCCGCGTCCGCGAATGACGTGCGTGTTGGTCACGACGATGCCGTCCGGGCTCACGATGACGCCCGAGCCAAGCGAGCTTTGAACGCGCTCGGAGGGCTGGCCGAAGGCGTCGCCGAAGAACTGGCGGAAGAACGGATCGTTGGCGAAGGGCGAGGAGAACGTCTGCACGCGGCGCTGCACGTAGACGTTGACGACAGCGGGTGCTGCCTTGCGGACGATCGGGGCGTAGGAATATTGCGCGATCTCGCGCGAGGGCGGCACCTCGCGGCGCACGGGCGGCGGGGCCTCCTGCGGAAAGAGGTTGTCGAGGAACTGCGCACCGGCCTCACGACCGCCGAAGCCGGACATGGCCAGCACGCCGAGCAGGCCCGCCCCGGCGAGAGCGGCTAGTTCCTTGAGCTTGCGCGACATTCTCCGGTTCCTGTCCGAACATCCCAATTCCTCGCGGGGAGGATATAGGATAGGGACAAGGCCGGCGGAAGGCGTCACGAATGCCTATCGCGGCGCGCTCAACCGCCTTTCGCGCTCGTATGCTCAGCGCGCCGACGAGATCGCGGCACGGTACCGCTCGGGAGACCACGGCTCGCCGCGGTCCGCCGACGGCCCTCCGGTGTCGGCATAGCTCCGGCCATAACCTGGGAGCTGCGACCGGTCCGCCAGGGCCATGCGCGGCTGCACGGGCGGGAAGCCCTGAACCTCAGGCGCGCCGTTGCGATAGGGCATCTGTTCGCGCACCGGCGGCTCGCGCATGGCGACAGCGGTGCCGCCGTTCCACGGCTGGCCGGCAGCGAACTGGCGCTCGCGCGCATCGTTGCCGTCGAGCGGCGCGCGGCCCGCGTAACGCACGCGCACTTGCCCCGTCCCGCGCCCGCGCAGCCCCAGCGCGTCGGCGCACGCCTTCGAGAGATCGATCATGCGGTTGCCGACGTAGGGACCGCGGTCGTTGATGCGCACGAGGATGGTGCGGTTGTTGGAGAGGTTGGTGACGTAGGCATAGCTCGGCAGCGGCAGCGTCGGATGAGCCGCCGTCAGCGCGTGCATGTCGAAGACCTCGCCGTTGGCGGTGTGGCGGCCGTGGAAGTCGCTGCCGTACCAGGAGGCGGTGCCGATGCGGTCGTAGCCGGGCTCATCGCGCGGCTCGTACCAGCGCCCGCCGACTTGATACGGTGCGCCGACCTTGTAGACGCCGCCGCCTTTGGGGATGCGCTCGTTCGGGCCGGCGACGCGGCGGCTCGCGGAGACGCCCCATTTCGATTCCGGGAACATGGGCGACGCGACGCCGCGGGAGACGCCGCTCCCCGAACTCGCGCATCCGCCGAGGCTCGCCACAGCGAGGCCGGCGGCCAGGGCTGCCAAGGGGGCTTTGGCGCCCGTGAAACGGACACAGAGGATCGAAAGCCGAGGCGCGCGTGCGCCTTCGCTGCCGGTACGCGACATGAACGCCATCCCATGGGCTCCCTTGGGGAAGCCTCATTCTGCCTAGCTGCTCCGGGTGCCGCTTGTGGCGCGGTCTTTCCCAATGAGCCGGGGCAGCATGGCAGACGGCGATTGCGATCCGGTTAAGTGCTGGAACTGGGGACGTTTTTTTACGTTGCGGTAACCGGTTCTTGAGGCTCCGGCGCGGACTGTGTAGGGTCCAGCGCCTTCGTGCCGGGCCCGCCATCGGGCCGGTGCGTCGGCTCTCGGGAGGGATGGCCGAGTGGTTTAAGGCACCGGTCTTGAAAACCGGCGTGGGCGCGAGTCCACCGTGGGTTCGAATCCCACTCCCTCCGCCATTATATCGCTCACGCGCCGAAGGCGCTCCGCGGGGGCGCGGCTCGCCTTGCTCCTGAGCCCTGCGGGCTTTGACTAGAGCTCTTGTCCGTCTGTCCACATCGATCCCGATGACCTCGCGGAGCCCGCCTCGTTCAATCGACGGGCTCGAAGGCGAAGGGCTTGGCCGCAACGAACGAACCCGAGACCTCGCCGCTGAAGATATTGCGCTGATCCTCGCCCAGATCGAGCCTGCGCACCTCAGCTCCGCTCGAGAAGTCGATCTGCTTGAGATCGACCCAGAACACGTTCGGGGCATAGACCGATTCAAAATAGTAGAGCCGCTCCTTGTGATCCGCCACGATGCGCCAGCGGGTGGTCGAGAGATTCGGCTGGTCGTCGATCGAAATTCCCCAGGGGGCCGAGACGTTGCGGATGACGCTGAAGACGCCTGCGGCCGCCTCGCGCGCATCGTCGGTCTTGGGAATGGCGTTGATCAGAAAGCTCGCCCGGGCGAAGCGGTCCTCGGCCCGGCTGGTGCCGGGCAGAAACACGGTCCCCGGCACCCGGCTCCAGTAGCGCGTGATCGCGAGCTGGTCCTCGAAGCGGGGCTCGTTGGTCATCACCTGATAGTCGCGGCTGTGGTGGATCATCAGCCGTCCCTCGATCCATTCGAGGATCGCGCTGTCGCCGGTCGCGTCCGACAGAGACAGGTGCACGGTGGTCATCCGGCCGGGTTGTCCCGGCACTTCGCCGGTGGCCGCCTGGAGCGGCGTACTTCTGACATGCTCGACCGCTTCCGCCACGGTCGCGAACTGATCGAGGAAATACTGCGCCCAGATCGACAGCGAGATACGCGGCGTTTTCCCGTCGTCCTCGGGATACTGTGCGTTCACCTGCCAGAGTAGATTGGCGACGAGACCCGCCTCGTTCATCCCGTCCACGGTCGAGATATCGTATCCCGAGACGACGAGGCTGCCATGGCGCGCGGTCCATTCCACCGAGCGCGGGCCGGCCGCGCCATGCCGCTTTATACCGCGCGGAAAGACCCACAGATTGCTGGTGATCCGATCCTTCCAGTCGAAGGTCCGGCCCGTCAGATAGCGGCCGTCAAGGCCGAGATAGACCGCACGCGTACAGGCTTCCGCAACATTTCCCGCAAGAAGCATTGTGGTGCAGAACAGACTCGTAAGAAGCCGAGGCTTCATGGCTCATTATCCCCTCAACTCATTACACCAAGATCCGACGCCTCGTTTTGTTCTACGGGGAGAAAAAGCTTACAGCAAGATCAGCATGTGCGAATGGCGCGCCGGCCCGGAAGTGAACACGCTTCGACATTGCGCCGGAGTGAGCCGGAGGGCCGCGAGTGCCAAAGCCCGGCGCTTTGCGCCGGGATCGCTTTTCGTCAGTTATTTTAGGAGGCGTAAAGCGTAGTGTCGTTCTTCGTCTTCGGCCCGCCATTCGCCGCTGATTGCCGCACAAATCGAGCGTCAATCTCCTTGTGCCGAAGTTGACCGGGGAAGCTTCTTCGCCATACAGCCAAACTCGGACCGACACTTAACAAACGGCTTTGTTAATTGGACGCCAGCTATTCAACAATGTCCAAGGTTTTCACCCATAGATACCGGCCGGTAAAACTATTATCCACCTCACCCAAAATCCGCACCTTCGTCGTCGGTGTTACTTCGCGGTTCCGCCAGACGTTCGGTTCGATCTCAACGCGCATTTCTCCAGTACCATCAGCGAAGATAAAGTAGTCGCTTCGAAGGTGGGACAGTATATTGCCGGTTAGCGTCACGTAGCTCCCCAAACGGGCGTTCTCAGTTGCAGCAACAGTGGAGGCTGATCCCTGCGCTGTCGGCCCTCGGAATTGAGCGTTGGCCGGTGTCCAAAGGCAAAATGCCGCTACCAACGACATCACTCCAGCGCTGAAAATCCTCATCGGCAAATCCCTCCGGGAGCAGATATGACAATACCCGTTTAGCTATTCAACTTGCTTGGCGCTGTTGGGACGAGGAGTCAAGACGATCCTTTTTGCATTCAATTGAACGCCTTGGCTTAGGAGACGAGCATGGGCTCTTTGCGATTGCGCTTAGGGAAGAACTTTTCGAGAGCGCGCACCTTCGGCAGATCGTTGATCAAGATGCAGGTGTCGTGGGAATTCTGGGCCAGACAATCCTGGTGATAGTCCTCAGCCGAATAAAAGCTCTTGCCTCGCTCGACCTTCGTTACGATGGCTGTATCGAAGATCAGCGCCTGGGCGGACGCCGGTCAGCGGCGGTTCGCCAACCATGCTTCGATGGCTTCGATGCGGGGCGGCAGGACAACGGCTTCAGGAGCGAAGGCGCGCCAGGCGGCGCGGTGCTTTTCCGAAACGGACGTCAGGACGGGTTTCTGCGCCGTGATCGCGGCTTCGAAGGCGCCGATCAGGCCGCGGTTGCCGGCTTCCAGCTTTCCGAACTTGCTCAAGACCACGAGGTCGCACGCGGCGATCTCGTCCAGCACGGACGTGCCCGCCGTCTCGGCACCATTGGCATCGACGTGGCACGTCTTTCCGGCCGGCGGGATCTCGAGGTAGATCGAATAGGGACGCCCCGAGCCGATGCCCCGCAGAATGCCGGCGCTGCAGACGCGGCCCGGCAATCCATGCGTCTCCTCGACGAGGCCCGCCACGCGGAGGCCGGCCTCCTGCCAACGGGCGATGGCTTCCTCGAACAGGCGCTGCACGTTCGCAGTGCCGGCTCCCTCGACGGACGCAATGGGCGCGTTGCCAGTGGCCATGTCGCTTCTCTTGCGCGCTCAACCCTCATGGCTGCTGCGGCGCTCTCCGGCGCGGATCATCGCATTCCGGCAGGATTGCGCGCAAGGCGCCAGATCGCCCGAAGCAGCGGGGGTGGGGCTCCGCTTCGGGCCATCTCCGAAGCCCGAAGCGGAGCGATCCGGTCACGCAACCTTCTCGCCCATGGGCATGTTGCGGATGCGCTTCCCCGTTGCGGCGAAGATCGCATTCGCAAGCGCAGGCGCGAACGGCGGAACACCGGGCTCGCCGATGCCACCCGTATGCCAGGAGGCATCCTTGGGCTCGACGATGATCGTGTTCACCTTCTTCGGATAGTTGTGCTGCGTCGCGACGCTGAAGTCCGAATAGTTGGACTGCTCCACCGCGCCCTCCTTGAAGGTGATGCCGCTGTAGACGGCGTTCGACATGCCCATCACGGCCGCGCCCTCGATCTGCGAGCGGATGCGCTCGGGGTTGACGTAGAAGCCGCAATCGACGGCCGTCGTCACTTCCGGGACGCGGATCGTGCCGTCCGCGTCGACGGCGACATGCACCACGCTCGCCACATAGCTCGCGAACGCACGGTGCGCGGCGATGCCGAGGCCCTGGCGCTCCGGCAGCTTCTTGCCCCAGCCCGCTTTCTCCGCCGCGACGCGGATGACGTTCTTGAGCCGCTCCGTGTCGATCGGGAACGACTCGTAGGGCTCGCCGTAGTTCCAGAAGTCCTCGGGGATGCCCGACGCCTTGAGGTCGATCTTGCGGTCCGGCCCGATCATCTCGAGCAGAAAATCCTTGGGATCGCGCCCGAGCTTGTGGGCGACCTCGCACACCGCCGACTGCACCGCGAACGCGCGCTGGATGTTGGACACCGAGCGATACCAGCCGATGCGCGTGTGCGCCTTGGCGGGCCCGTTCTCGCAGCGGAAATTGGGCACGTCGAAGGGAACGTCGACGAAGCCCATGCCGTACTCGATCGGGAACTGATAGCCGCTGTCGGGGGCGAACGTCGAAAGGATGGAGGGCGAAACCGTGCGGTGCCGCCAGCCGCTCACCTTGCCCTTGTCGTCGATCGCCATCTCGATCCGCTCGACCGAGGTCGTATGGTAGAACGAGTGGCGGATGTCGTCCTCGCGGCTCCACTGCAGCAGCACCGGATCGCCGCCGAGCTTCTGCGACAGGAGCGCGGCCTCGATCATGAAGTCCCACTTCGACTTTCGGCCGAAACCGCCGCCGAGAAGCGTGACGTGCACCGTTACGTTCTCGAGCGGAAGCTTGAGGGCTTCGGCAATGTCCTTGCGCGCGCCGTAGGGGCTTTGCACGGGGGCCCACACCTCGGCCTTGCCGTCGGCGACGCGCGCCACCGCGACCAGAGGCTCCATCGGCGCCTGCACGAGGTGCTGGCCGCGATAGTCGGCGGAGAACACCTCACGCGCGTTGGCGAAGGCGGCATCCACATCGCCTTCGTTGCGGATCACCTTGCCCGGCCTGGCTGCCGTCTCCGACATCTCCTTGAAGAAGGCTTCGGTGTCGTAGCCGGCGTTCTCGCCGTTGTCCCACTCGATCTCGAGCGCGTCCCGGCCGAGGAAGGCGGCGTAGGTCGTGTCCGCGACGACGGCGATGCCGCCGAGCTGATGGAACTTGCGCGGCACGTCGTAGACGCCCTCGATCTCGACGACGTTGCGGACGCCGGGCGTCTTCAACGCCTTGGACGCATCGTATTTGACGATTCTCGCGCCCAGCACATCGGGGCGCGCCATCGCCGCGTACTTCATGCCCGGCAGCCGCACGTCCGCGCCGTAGATCGCCTTGCCCGTCGTGATGTCGCGCAGATCGGCGATCCTGGTCTCGCCCTTGCGCATCAATGTGAACTGATCGGGTGTCTTGAACAGCAGATCCTCGGCCTTGGGCGTCGGCAACGCCATGGCTGCCTCCGCGAGATCGCCGAAGCCGATCGCCTCACCCGTCTCGTTACCGGAGGCGTCGAGGCGGATCACCTTGTGCGCCTTGGCCCGGCAGAGCCTGGCCTCGATGCCCCACCTGGCTGCCGCCGCCGCTTCCAGCATCTGACGCATGGCTGCACCGCACTGGCGCATCGGCTGGATGAAGTGGCGCATGCTGCGCGAGCCGTCGGTATCCTGGTTGCCGTACCTCGGCTCGTCGCCGGGCGCTTGCACCAAGCTCACGCGCGACCAGTCCGCCTCCATCTCGTCCGCCACCACCATCGGCAGGCTGGTGCGGATGCCCGTGCCCATCTCGGAGCGATGGGTGACGATTCTCACGTCACCGCTCCTGTCGATGGCGATGAAGACATGCGGATCGTTGACCGTCTTGTCCGGCATGGCCTCGGCGCCGGTCGGATAAGGCGTCATGGGCTCGCGTGCGTAGGCCGGGAGCGCCCTGACCGCCAGCACGAGGCCGGAGGCTGCGAGCGCGCCGCCGAGGATTGTGCGCCGGCTCACGTTCTCGATGACAAAGCTCGCGGGCACTGGCTCGCGCGAGGCGCGCGTATGCTCTTCGATGTAATGCAGCATGGCTCAGACTCCTCCCGCCGCAAGGCGCACAGCCGCGTGAATGCGCTGATAGCATCCGCAGCGGCAGATGTTGCCGTCGAGCTCCTCGACGATCTCTTCGTCCGTCGGCGCATTGTTCTTCGCCAGCAGCGAGGCCGCCTGCATGATCTGCCCGGCCTGGCAGAAGCCGCACTGGGGAACGCTGAGCTCGCGCCACGCCTTCTGCACGGCGTGCTCGCCGTCGGGGCTCAGACCCTCGATCGTCGTGACGGACTTGCCCTCCGCCATCTGGACCGTCGTCATGCAGGAGCGGACGGCAACACCGTCCAAATGGATCGTACAGGCGCCGCACACGCCCTGGCCGCATCCGTATTTGGTCCCGGTAAGACCTGCGACGTCACGCAGATACCAGAGCAGCGGCGTGCCTGGATCGCCGTCGAAAGTGCGGCTTTCGCCGTTCACGGTGATGGTTGCCATAAGTCACTCTCCCGATTTTACGGCGGCACCGGACCGCCAACTGCGTCGTGATGTGATGGGGTTTTTCCCTTTCCTTTACGAGACCCTTCCGAAGTCCCGGCTCAGGGCACGAGGCGCGTCAGGGGCCAGACATACGCCTGCCCCATGACGAGAAGACCGACGAGCACCGCAAGCGCAACGGAATGGAAGAACACGAAGCGGAGGATCGAGCCTTCGTGGCCGTACCATCGCGTGGCGGTCGAGGCGACGACGATCGACTGCGCGTCGATCATCTTGCCCATGACGCCGCCGGAGCTGTTCGCTGCTGCCATCAGCACCGGATTTACGCCCAGTTGCTCCGAGGTCACCCGTTGCAAACCTCCGAATAACACATTCGAGGCCGTATCGGATCCCGTCAGGGCGACACCGAGCCAGCCGATCAGCGTGCCAAAGAACGGATAGAGCCAGCCCGTGTTGGCCAATGCGAGGCCGAGCGTGGCGTCCGTGCCAGAATAGCGGGTGACGAAGCCGATCGCCAGCATGCAGGCGATGGTGATCAGCGAATAGCGCACCAGCCAGATCGTGCGTCCGTACATACGCAGGAGGCCCGACGGGCCGTAGCCGAGAAAAAAGCCGGAGACGATGGCTGCGAACAGGATCCCGGTGCCGGTCGCCGAAAGCGGGTTGAAGGTGTAGACGGCCGCCTCGACATGCGGGCTCGCGACGACGGGTGGCATCTTCTGCACCAGCCCGTTCAAGCCCGTAACGGGGATTTTCGCCGCCCAGATGCCGTCGAGGCCCGCGCGCACCTGCGGCGTACCCCACAAGAATACGAAGGCACTAAGCACCAGCCAGGGGGTCCACGCCCGGCGAATGGCCGGGTTTCCTGGCGAGGCCGGTTCGGGCGCCGCAAGCCCGGGGCTTTCGGGCGGGGCACCCGGCATGGCCGTCATCGGCGTGGCGGGGCGCCAGAGGCGCAGGAACACCGCGAGACACGCCATCGACACGATGGCCGCAACGATATCGACGAGCCACGGCCCGTGGAAATTCGAGACGAGGTATTGCGGGACCGCGAACGAGACGCCGGCCACCAGGACCGGCGGCCAGACCTCCAGCATCCTGCGGAAGCCGACAAAGGCCCAGACGAGCCAGAAGGGCACGATCAGGGAGAAGAACGGAAGCTGCCGGCCGATCATGCCGGACAGGTCGTGGAGGTCGAGGCCGGTCACGGCGGCGAGCGCGATCACGGGCGTGCCGAGGGCGCCGAAGGCCACCGGCGCCGTGTTGGCGATCAACGACAGCCCCGAGGCCGCAAGCGGCGAAAAGCCAAGTCCGATCAGCATGGCCGCGGTGACCGCGACGGGCGTGCCAAAGCCGGCGGCGCCCTCGAAAAAGGCGCCGAGACAGAAGGCGATGAACAGGAGCTGCAGGCGGCGGTCGTCGCTGATGGCGCCGATCGAGCGCTGCAGGACCGCAAACTCGCCCGTCTCGCTCGTCAACCGATAGAGAAAAATGACGTTGAGGATGATCCAGCCGATCGGCAGCAGGCCGAACGCGGCGCCGTAAGCCGCCGCCAACCCCACCATGTGCGCCGGCATGCCGTAGGCCAAGACAGCGACGGCCACCGCCGCGACGAGCCCCAGCAACGCCGCGACGTGCGCGCGCACCTCGAAGAGGCCGATGGCGCCGAGCAGGACGACGACGGGGATCGCGGCGACGGCGGTCGAGAGCGCCATATCGCTGAACGGGTCGTAGACTTGCGACCACATGCGTGCCCTGCCCCCGCAACCAACGCCTCGTCCTCGTCACATCAATATACCAGCGGGCGGCGCGTTCTCCGATCCTTTGCGCAACACGCCATGCGCTTCCATCGCGAGCGCGGGCGACCGGGTCGATATGGGCGGCGGGGGGAGCGGAGCGGGCGCCTTGTGTTGGGGCCGAGCACGGTCGAGGACATCGCGCTCGACAGCCAACGCCTCAAATGCTTGATCTCTCACACCGAACGCTGCGATTTTCTTATCGGGTGGTCGGCGGCGCGGGGCCTTGGGCGCGGCGCTTTTCGTCTTGAGATACGCAAGGCCATCTCATAATTTTACGTTTATCGTCAAGATTCCAGCCAAGGGCTCGCCGGCGCGCTTTGCCGGTCGAGCGGAGACAGGATCGCTTGCCAAAGCTGGCCTACATCGCGATCGGCAGCATTGCGACAGCGCTCGCCGTCGTCGGCGCCATTCTGCCCGGCCTGCCGACCACGCCGTTCCTGCTCGTCGCGCTCTGGGCGTTCGCCCGCTCGAGCACGCGGCTGCTCGCGCGGCTCGAGCGGATCCCGCTGCTCAAGGGGGCGCTCGTCGAGGCGCACCGCTTCGAGCAACGGCGCGCGATCCGGCGCGAGGTCAAGGTGTTCGCGCTCGCGATGGCGTGGGGGTCCGTTCTGCTCACGGGCATTGCCTCGAGCTTCTCGAGCCCCGTGCTGCTCAGTGTCGTCGGTGCGGCGGCGCTCGGCGGGACGATCGCAATGTGGTGGTTCCCGACGGACGGCTGATCGGCGGCCGCGATCGCTTCTACTCTGCCGCCGTGCTCAGGGCGGCCGTGATGTCCTCGTCCGGCCGGCCGATGCTGACATAGCGGAAGCCGTGCCGCGCGATCAGCTCGCGCCGGTAGACGTTGCGCAGATCGATGAAGAGGGAATCGTTCATTATGAGACGCAGGCGCGGAAAGTCCAGTGCCCGGAACGCATCCCACTCGGTGACGAGGACCAGCGCGTCGACGCCCTCGGCGATCGAATAGGGGTCGGGGCCGAACGCCACGTCGGAAACGACGGCCTTCGCCGCTTCCATCCCTTCGGGATCGTAGGCCCTGACGCGGGCGCCCGCATCCTGAAGCCCTTGCACGATGGAGATCGCAGGGCTCTCGCGCATATCGTCGGTGTTCGGCTTGAAGGTGAGGCCCAGCAGCGCGACCGTCCGGCCGCGGACGTCGCCTCCCATCGCGCGCACGATCTTGCGGGCCATCGCGCGCTTGCGCTGATCGTTGATGGCGACCGTGGTCTCGATCAGGCGCAACGGGCTTCCGTGGTCCTGCGCGGTCTTGACCAGGGCCAGCGTGTCCTTGGGGAAGCACGAGCCGCCGTAGCCGGGTCCGGCGTGCAGGAACTTGCCGCCGATCCGGTTGTCGAGACCGATGCCATGCGCGACATCCTGCACATTGCTTCCCACGGCCTCGCACAGATCGGCGATCTCGTTGATGAAGGTGATCTTCATGGCGAGGAAGGCGTTGGAGGCATACTTGATCAGCTCGGATGTCCGCCGTGCCGTGAACACGAGCGGCGCCTTGTTGAGATAGAGCGGCCGGTAGACCTCCGTCATGACGGCGCGCGCGCGCTCGTCCTCGATGCCGACGACGATGCGGTCCGGACGCTTGAAGTCCTCGATCGCGGCGCCCTCGCGCAGGAACTCCGGATTGGAGACCACCGCCACGTCCGCCTCGGGATTCGTCTCGCGGATGATGCGCTCGACCTCGTCGCCGGTGCCGACCGGAACGGTCGACTTCGTGACCACGACGGTGAAGCCCTTGACGTTCCGCGCGACGTCGCGCGCCACGGCGTAGACGTAGGAAAGGTCGGCGTGTCCGTCGCCGCGGCGCGACGGGGTGCCCACGGCGATGAAGACCGCCTCCGCCTGGCTCACGGCCGCCGCGAGGTCGGTGGTGAAAAGAAGGCGGCCGGCAGCGGTGTTGTTGGCGACCAGATGGTCGAGGCCCGGCTCGTAGATCGGCATGACACCTTTGTTCAGCGCCTCGATCTTGGCCTCGTCGCTATCGATGCACGTCACCACGTGACCAAAATCGGCGAAGCAGGTTCCCGAGACGAGACCGACGTAGCCGGAGCCCACAACAGCAATGCGCATTTCCGTGCCCTTCCCTCATGCTGCGCGATGCGCAGCCTCCTCGAGGCCGCCGAGGCCCGGGAGCCAGCTATCCGCGACGCGCGCGGCCGACGACAGACCCGAGCAATAGGCAAGGAGAATGATGGCGTCCACAGGACGCTCGGGCGCGTCCCCAGTTTGCCCAAAACAAAAAGGAGCGCTCACGCGCTCCTCGATCGAGGACAAGACGCCCCGCCCCGCGGGCGAGGCCCGGCCTCGGGTTAGAAATTGTGCTTGATCGTGCCGCGGACGGTGAGATCCTCGGTCGGAGGCTCGTTCGCCTCCGGCTGCTTGCTGTCGTTCGCGCCGTAAAGAAGCTCGAGGCCGAAATCCATCTTCGGCAGCACGCCCAGCTTGCCAAGGCCCGGGATACGGACCTCCGTCCCGGCGCTGCGGTCCTCGACCGACGGGGTGGAGAATTCCATGCTCTTGCCAACAGGCATCGCCGGCTGCGCCTCCGCAGGCACGGACGGGGTGGGTGCTACCGGCGCGGCTCCCCCCTGCTCCTGAAAGGCAAGGGCCGACTGGCCGGCAAACGCCAGCACCACCCCTAACCCCACGTACCCCAGCACCTTCATCGCAAACCCCGCAGCGGTCTTCATCTCACTCCTGAAGATGAGACCTAGTCCCTTGCATGACAAGAATCTTCGAGCGTTGTCAGGCATTGAAAAACGTTTCTCATCCGGGGTGTGATCGCGCTGCAATGTGGCCGGCCGGATACAGGGTCCCAACGACCTTCGGGAGAGGCCGACATTCCCCGCCAACGGCTCGATGCTGCCTCATTTCCGCCAAGGGGAGGCGTCCGCACCATCGGCGGGCAGACGTTTTCCGGATCTCTTCCCCCACCGTGCCCCTTTCGGGCCGGGGGCGACCCCGAAGAGACCTCGCCCGCCCTGCCCTTCCGGCGACACCTGAGGCCAACGAAGGAGACGCCTTGCGGGCGGCTCCTTCGGAGGATCCCGGACCAGGGGTCATCAGAATTTGATCATCGCGCCGCCCAGGACGATGTCGAGCGATTCGAAGCTGTAGCTGGCCGTGTCGGAAAGATCGGCGGCCGCCCCGAGCGTTACGTCGCCCTCATGGTGGCGATAGGCGAGGTAGAGATCCATGGCCGCGGCCTCCAGGTGCTGATTGATGCCGAGGCCCCAATAGGAAATATCGGAGCCGACCTGGCGCGTGCGCGTGGCATCGATGCCGGAGAATGTCGCCACGGTGCCCGCGCCCGTGATGCCCGCACCGGTGTTGAACTCCGCGTACTCGCCGTAAACCGTCGTCTTCCCGAGCGAAATCCACTTGCGTTCGATGCCGGCCTGGACCGACCAGAAGTCATCGGTGTCATCGACCGACTGGCCGAAAATGGCGCTGCGGTTCTTGTCGTCGCGCAGGCCATAGGCGCCCGTCACGAACAAGCCCGTGCCGGAATGCATGATCGAGGCCGAAAGCCCAAGGTCGCTACAGTCGACGTCGACGCCGCCGATGCTCGAGCAACCGCGGAGGTTGCTGGCGCTACCCGCTGGAACGCTGCCCAGCGCGGGACTGGGGCGGAGATTGGCGTCGGAGTATTCGGCATACCCGATCGCCGCGGCCAGCTTGAACCCGGCGAACTCGCCCTTGTAACGGAGCGACAGGTCCCAGAAATCGTCCTCGCCCCAGGCTGCCGAAGCGATAAAGCCCGCAATTTCCGCAGTGTCGTAGCGCACGAGATTGCGGCGGTCGCCTTCGCCCGGCACGTTATCGCCGGAGGCGCCGCTTTGGGCCATGAAATCCCGCCATTCGTTGGCTTTGCGGTCGCCGTCGATCACAACGTCAAAGTTACCGTTCCACTTGCTGAGCGACGGACGGGCAAAGTGGTTCGTATTCGCCGTCGTGACTTCTGTGACGCCGTCGCTCGCTTGCGACGTCTGGCCCATGGAGACCTTGCCGTAACGCTCGCTCTCGATGAACCACATGCTGTGACGCAGATCCGGCGTTCCGGGAGACGCCGAAGGAAGGTCGGCGTCGGTCCGGGGCAGCCGGTTGGTGCGGATGCCGAACTCCAGGAGGTAGCCAGCCTTCCAGCCATCCGCGATCTTGGCCGATCCCTTGAAACGGACGCGGGAGCGCGCCGTATCGTTGGTGCCCTGGTAGACGTTCGATTCGAGGCCGTCGTCCCACCACATCACCGCTTCGTTGATGTGGCCCGAGACCTCGAGGCTCACCTTACGGTTGCCCTTGCGGGCGGTCGTCGCCTCGAGCTCGGCGATGCGCTCCTCGAGATCGGCGCAGCAGTCGCCGCCGAGATCGGCCGCCCCAGCCGGGGCGCCCCCCGCCAGCAGGCATCCTGCCGCCGCGAGCCATGACAGCCGTCCCATCATCCTGACACTCCCAGCCATGTCCGACATCCCCTCTGGCTCCGCCCACAGCGGCGCAAGCATCTATCGATTCCCCACTCAGCGGAGCCGGGCAGACGCGGCGTGAAACATGAAAAAGCCGCCTGCCCACCGCCGTGGACGCCAGGAATAAGCCTAAGAAAATTTCCGGGGTAAATATCAAAACCTAATATGACAGATTTGATACGTTTCGGCGTGATTACTGGGCCACGAACGCCGCATTGAACTTGTCCGTCACCGGCGCAATTGCCGGGCGCGTGACGTTTCCGACGCCTCTTCTTGTGAATGTTTTATGACATCATGAAACATCGGCATGAAAGGGCGCCGAGCGGGACGAACGACTGCAAAGTCTCCCGCACCGCTCGTTGCGGAGGGGCCCTCATGTGTGCGAGCTTCGGGGCGCGAGGAGCGGCATGGGCAGAACGAGACATACGGCGGCGGTGGTTGGCGGCGGGCCCGCGGGGCTTGCGGCGGCCCTCGCGCTCGGCCGCGCCGGCGCCGACGTCGTCCTCGCGGCCCCCCCGCATCGGGTCGGCGGAAAGGCCCCCGACACCCGGACGGCCGCCCTGTTCGCCGGCTCGATCGAGCTTCTGAAAAACGTCGGCGCGTGGGATGCGATCGCGCCTCACAGCGCGCCGATCGCGGCGATCCGGATCATCGACGACACCGGCGCGCTCTTGCGGGCGCCCGAGGTCGTTTTCACGGCCTCGGAGGTGGGGCGCGACGCGTTCGGCTGGAACGTGCCGAACGGCGCGCTCGTCTCGGGCCTCACGGCCGCTGCGGCCCAGGCGGAGAGCCGGGTCAGGTTGCACGAGACGGCGGGCATTTCCCGGATCGACATCGGGCGCGACGCTGCGACCCTCACGAGCGCGGAAGGCCAGACGTTCGATGCGCGGCTCGTGGCCGGTGCCGACGGCCGCAACTCGATCTGCCGCGCCGCGGCCGGCATTGCCACACGGACCTGGCGCTACGAGCAGGCGGCCATCGTCGCCTCCTTCCGCCACACGAGGCCGCACCGCAGCGTCTCGACCGAGTTCCATCGCCCGTCCGGCCCGCTCACGACCGTCCCGCTGCCCGGCCTGGCCTCGAGCATAGTGTGGGTCGAGCGGCCGGACGCGGCCCAGCGCCTCGCCGGCCTCGACGACGCCGCGTTCCGCGCCGCGCTCGAAGAGCGGCTGCAGGGACTGCTCGGCACGATCGAGGACGTGGGACCGCGGGCGATCTTTCCGCTGTCCGGGCTCACCGCGGAAGCGTTCGGAGCCAACCGCGTGGCGCTCGTCGGCGAAGCGGGCCATGTCATTCCGCCGATCGGGGCGCAGGGGCTCAATCTCGGATTGCGCGACGCGGCCACGCTTGCCGATTGCGTCGCCAGCGCGCTCGCGGAGGGGGGCGATCCGGGCGGAGCGACAACGCTCGAAACCTACAGCCGGCGGCGGCGCGGCGACGTGACGTCGCGCATCGGCACCGTGGACCTGCTCAACCGCTCGCTCATCTCGGGCCTCTTTCCGGTCCATCTCGCGCGCGGTCTCGGGATCGTGGCCCTGCATGCGCTCGGACCGTTGCGCCGCTTTGCCATTCGCGAGGGCTTGCAGCCCTCGGGCGAGTTGGCGGACCTGCTCCAGCCGGATGGGGCGCAGCGGATGCGCGAGCGCATGCAGGCGGGCGCCTCCCCGCCGCCCGCCGCCTCTTGACGCCTCGGCCGGCAGTTGGCATCCCGGACGCAGACGTGCTTCCATCCGCCAGGAACCCGATGTCCCCTCCCCGCGTCAGCTTCGCCCGCGACCTGCAGTTTCGCCTGGAGTACGCCCTGCTGCGCGCCATCGTCGGACTCGTGCGGCTTTTGCCGCTCGAGACGGCCGCAGCCATCTCTGCCAAGGCGTGGCGCTTACTCGCTCCGCGCATCGACCCGAAGCGGCATGCCCGCGCGCTCGCCAATCTCGCCATCGCCTTCCCGGAGAAGCCGGAGGCCGAGCGGCTCAAGATCTGCATGGCGCACTGGGAGAACCTCGGCCGTGTGATGGCCGAGACGATGCAGATCGACCGGCTGATCGAGGATCCGACACGCATCCGCATCGTGTCCGACAGGCTTTTCAGCCGCTACAAGGACAAGCTCGGGCCGGCGATCGGCGTGTCGCTGCACATGGGCAACTGGGAGCTTTCGATCTGGCCGTTCATCGAGGCGCACGCCAATCCGGCGGCGGTCTACCGCACGGTCAACAACCCCTATATCGATCGGTACCTCCGCTGGCAGCGGCGCAATCTCTATCCGGGCGGATTGTTCGGGCGCGGCAAGGTCGAGGGCGAGCACGGCGACGACCAGAAGACGGCGCGCATCCTCACCGACTTCGTGCGGCGCGGCGGACGGCTCGGCCTCGTCTGCGATCTCTACGACCGCAAGGGGCTTGCGGTGCCGTTCTTCGGTGAGGACGCCAAGACGCAAGCCATCGGCGCCATGATCGCGAGGCGCGTCGGCAGCCGCATCTGGATGTCGTGCTGCAAGCGGGTCGGCACGTCGTCGCGCTTCGAAATCGAGATCAAGGAGCTGCGCGTGCCGCGGACTCACAACATCGGCGAAGACGTGCGCTGGATCATGGTCGAGATGCAGAAGCAGTTCGAAGCCTGGGTGCGGGAAGCGCCCGAGCAATGGATGTGGGGCAACCGTCGCTGGAGCTAGGATCGCTCTCGACGCACGATTGTTCCGCGCATGCCATGGGACTATTGGCGCACCGGGCGCGGAGACTTGGCAGTCTCCATCACAACCCCGTGTCAGCGGCGCGAACCCGGTTGCCGCTTCTACCCGGCCACTTTCTAATGCGCGCCGTGAGATACCGTTCGCGCTCAAAAATCATGCGGCAGGCTTTTGGGGCGCTCTTGGCGGCCGGGATGTTTCTCTATTCCGGCTCCGCGCTTCGTGCCGCGGAGCCCTCCTGCATCGACGACGCCATGCTCGTGTTCGATGCCTCGGGCTCGATGGCGGCAACCGACTTCCCGGACGGGGCTACCTCCCGCATGGACCGCGTGCGTCAGGCGCTGGCCAAAGTGCTGCCGGCCGCCGCCCGCGGACGCCGGCTGGGGCTTCTCGTCTACGGACCCGGGCGCCACTTCGACACCTGCCGCAACATCGACCTGCGTCTCGCACCGACCCCCAATGCCGGCGCGCGCATCATGGAGGAGGTCGACGGCATCCAGCCGCAGGGGCGTACGGCGCTGACTTCCTCCGTGCAACTGGCCGTGGCGCTCCTCAGCCAAGGGCAGAAGCCCGCCGTCGTGGTTGCGCT
Organism: Hyphomicrobium sp.; assembly: GCF_036833075.1. GTDB lineage: Bacteria > Pseudomonadota > Alphaproteobacteria > Rhizobiales > Hyphomicrobiaceae > Hyphomicrobium_C. Next base: position 15,741 of record NZ_DAITQL010000034.1, on the reverse strand, counting down.
CACTGACGGGCAGGACACGTGCGGCGGCGATGCGTGCGCGTTCGCGCGCACGCTCAAGGCGGAGAACCCGTCGATCACCGTGCACGTCATCGGCTACCGGTTGCGCCCGATGACGGCGGCCGTGGATCCGCCCTTCGTCGAGCGCTGCCTCGCAGACGAGACCGGCGGCATTTTCGCGACCGCGGAGACGACCGAGCAGCTCTCCGACGCGCTTGCCGAGACGCTGGGTTGTCCTGCGGTGACGCTGCTCGCGCCACGGCCCCGGGCGTTAACCGTTCGGTAACCGTTTCCGGCAAGAGTTCGTTAACGCCTGCCGAGCCGATGCCGATGCCGATCACCGATCTCGACGCCTTCCCGCCGACGATGACCTCGTCGCTCAATGACGCGAACAACGACACCGGTCGTGTCGCGTTCTGCGGCCCCTACGTGCTCTCGGCCATCACCGGCTATCCCATCAGCAAGGTCGAGGCGGCCGTGAACGCCTACCGGAACCTGCCGGCGGACCTGCGCTTCCGCGTCAAGGGCACCTATGCCGACGAGGTCGAAGGGGCGCTTGCCGTCTACGGCTTCGACATGGCGCTCAAGGAGACTTTCATGCACCTCGAGCGCAAGAAGCGCCCGACCGTGTGGTCCTGGATGCAGAAGCCGCGCAACGCCTGGACGCACTACATCCTCGCCATCCACAAGGGCAAGGAAGGGCATTGGATCCTGATCAAGGGCGTCAAGATGTGCGACACGTTCACCGAAGGCAAATGGACGTTCGTCGTCGACGGCCCGCATCGCGGCGCGCGCATCATGGAGGTGTTCGAGGTGCGCCGCGCGCTCGACGTGTGATGCGGAAGCGTCCCGCGGACCCACCGAAGAAGCCCTCAGAAAATGAAAAGGCCCCGAAGCAACGCTCCGGGGCCTTTCGAATCCAACGTTCGGCGCGCGCTTACGCGTTCGCCTCGGCTTCCTTCTGGGCCTCGTGGCGGGCCTTGTCCTCGGCACCCTTGACGGAGGTGTCGCGGTCGACCAGCTCGATGACGGCGCGCGGCGCGCTGTCGCCGTAGCGGAAGCCCGCCTTGAGCACGCGCGAATAGCCGCCGGCGCGGTCCTTGTAGCGGGGGCCGAGCACGTCGAAGAGCTTCTTGACCTGGTCCTCGTCGCGCAGGCGGGCTGCGGCGAGACGGCGGGAATTCAGGTCCCCGCGCTTGGCCAGCGTGATGTACTTGTCGATGACGCGCTTCAGGTCTTTCGCCTTCGGCAACGTGGTGACGATCTGCTCGTGCTTGATAAGCGCGGCCGCCATGTTCGAGAACATGGCCTGGCGGTGCGCGCTCTGGCGGCCGAAACGGCGGCCCAGCTTCTTATGGCGCATAGCTTTCTCTTTCTCTCAGGTTGTTACGGGGAGGTTCTTCGGCCTCACCTCGTTGGTTGGGCAGTGAGGCAGTAGGCAGTGAGTGATGGGATCGTTGTCCCTACTGCCTTACTGCCAACTGCCTCACTGCCTAGTACTGGTCCTCGAAGCGCTTGGCCAGCTCCTCGATGTTGTCCGGCGGCCAGTTCGGCACTTCCATGCCGAGGTGCAGGCCCATGCCGGCCAGGACTTCCTTGATCTCGTTCAGCGACTTGCGCCCGAAGTTCGGCGTGCGCAGCATCTCGGCTTCCGTCTTCTGGATGAGGTCGCCGATGTAGACGATGTTGTCGTTCTTCAGGCAGTTCGCAGAGCGCACCGAAAGCTCGAGCTCGTCCACCTTCTTGAGGAGGGCGGCGTTGAAGGCGAGCTCCGGATGGCGGCTCTCCTCGACGGCCTTCTTCGGCTCCTCGAAGTTGATGAAGACGGCGAGCTGGTCCTGCAGGATGCGTGCGGCGAGCGCCACCGCGTCCTCGGCTTTCACCGAGCCGTCGGTCTCGACCGTCATGGTCAGCTTATCGTAGTCGAGGATCTGGCCCTCGCGGGTGTTCTCGACCTTGTAGGAGACCTTGGTCACCGGCGTGTAGAGGCTGTCGACGGCGATCAGGCCGATCGGCGCGTCCTCGGGGCGGTTGCGCTCGGCGGCGACGTAGCCCTTGCCCATGTCGGCCGTGAACTCCATGCGGATCTGCGCGCCCTGGTCGAGGTGGCAGATCACGTGCTCGGGGTTCAGGATGTCGACCTCGGAGCCGGTCTCGATGTCGCCGGCCTTCACGGGACCGGGGCCTTCCTTCTTCAACACCATGCGCTTCACGCCGTCCGAATGGATGCGGAGCGCGATCTCCTTGATGTTGAGCACGATGTTCGTCACGTCCTCGCGCACGCCCGGGATCGACGAGAACTCGTGCAGCACGCCGTCGATCTGCACCGTCTTGATGGCGGCGCCCTGGAGCGAGGACAGGAGCACGCGGCGGATCGCGTTGCCGAGCGTCATGCCGAAGCCGCGCTCGAGCGGCTCGGCGACGATGGTCGCGACGCGCGAGCGATCACGGCCCGGGGTGATCTCGAGCTTCGACGGCTTGATTAGGTCTTGCCAGTTCTTCTGCAATACGTTCGACACGGGGGGTCCTCGTAGCGGTTAGGGGTGCCGCCTCGCCCAAGCGCGGCACGCTTCCAACAGAGGATGAGCCCGGGACCGGAGACGGGAGCGTGGCGCCGCTTGATCCCGCTCAGGAAAGCCCGGAGCTCGCTTCACTCAGACGCGGCGGCGCTTGCGCGGCCGGCATCCGTTGTGCGGAATGGGGGTCACGTCGCGGATCGAGGTGATCTGGAAGCCGACCGACTGCAGCGCGCGAAGCGCCGACTCGCGGCCCGAGCCGGGGCCGCAGACCTCGACCTCGAGCACCTTCATGCCGTGCTCCATGGCCTTCTTGCCGGCATCCTCGGCCGCCATCTGGGCGGCGAAGGGCGTCGACTTGCGCGAGCCCTTGAAGCCCATGGTGCCCGACGACGACCAGGCGAGCGTGTTGCCCTGGGCATCGGTGATCGTGATCATCGTGTTGTTGAACGAGGCGTTGACGTGCGCAATGCCGGAGGTGATGTTCTTCTTCTCGCGGCGGCGAACCTTGGTACGCCCCTGTGCTTCTTTCGCCATGTGGTCGCAGCTCCTGTTGCCCGATCGGGCCAATTCCCAATGGCCGTCCCGGGGACAGCCGCAGCATGATCTTTCGCGCGCTTAGGCCTTCTTCTTGCCGGCGATCGGCTTCGCAGGCCCCTTGCGGGTGCGCGCGTTGGTGTGGGTGCGCTGGCCGCGGACCGGGAGGCCCTTGCGATGACGCAGGCCGCGGTAGCAGCCGAGATCCATCAAGCGCTTGATATTCATGGCAACTTCGCGCCGAAGGTCACCTTCGACGACGTAGTCGCGGTCGATCGCCTCGCGGATCTGGAGGACTTCGGCGTCCGTCAGCTGGTTGACGCGGCGCTCAGCCGGAATGCCGACCCGCTTGCAGATCTCCTCGGCAAACCTCGGCCCGATGCCATGGATGTACTGCAGCGCGATCAGAACGCGCTTTTGCGTCGGGATATTCACACCAGCTATGCGAGCCACTTCCGTCTCCTGGAGGCTTTTTCATCGACCGCGAGGCGGCCACAACTATCTATTTTTCAACGAAAAAACACGGATTAACCTGATCCCGGGCGAAGGTCGCCGCACGGAGCAGGCTTTCCGTTCCATCGTGCTCGAAAGCGCGGTGTTTTAGCTTGGTCATAAACCTTCGTCAACCTGCGCCTTGATGTCGCGACATCTTTTCCGAACCCTCACGCCGCCAGCACCGCATCGATCTGGCCGCCGACCTCGGCGATCGGGGCCATGCCGTCGACGGTGCTGAGCTTGCCCTGGGCGAAGTAGTAGCCGATCAGGGGCGACGTCTCCTTGTAGTAGGCCATGAGGCGTGTCTTCAGAGCCTCGGCGTTATCGTCCGCGCGCGGCGTGCCGCCGGCCGCGATGGTCTCGCGGGCCCGGTTCTCGATGCGCGCCAGCAGCGCCTCGTCGTCCACCTTGAGCTCGATCACGGCGTCGAGGAGGGTGCCCTTGGTCTCGAGCAACCGGTCGAGCGCGGCTGCCTGCTTCAGCGTGCGCGGGAAGCCGTCGAGGATGAAGCCGCCCGCGCAATCGGGCTCGGCGATCCGGTCCGAAATGATGCCGATTACGATCTCGTCGGAGACGAGGCCGCCGCTCTTCATGACGGCCTCGGCCTTGCGGCCGATCTCGGTGCCGGCTTTGACGGCGGCGCGCAGCATGTCGCCGGTCGAGAGCTGGACAAGGCCGCGCCGCTTGGCGAGCGCCTCGGCCTGCGTGCCCTTGCCGGCGCCGGGAGGTCCCAGAAGAATGAGTTTCATCGACGGCCGCCCCTCGTGTTTGCGCCCCTGAGCTTCGCTTTCTTGATCAAGCCCTCGTACTGGTGGGCAAGGAGATGGCTCTGGATCTGCGCCACGGTGTCCATGGTCACGCTGACGGCGATCAGGAGCGACGTGCCGCCGAAGTAGAACGGTACGCCGGCGTAGGAGGTGAGGATCTCGGGCATGACGCAGACGGCGGCCAGGTAGATGGCACCGACGACCGTGATGCGCGTCAGAACGTAGTCGATGTATTCGGCCGTCTTCTCACCCGGGCGGATGCCCGGCAGGAAACCGCCGTGCTTCCGGAGATTGTCGGCCGTATCCTTGGGATTGAAGACCACGGCGGTGTAGAAGAAGGCAAAAAAGATGATCATTGCGACGTAGATCGCAAGGTGCAGCGGCTGGCCGTTGCCGAGCGCGGCCACCAGCGTCTGCAACCACTCCGGCCCGCCGCCCTGAGCGGAGGAGAACTGCGCGGCGGTGATCGGCAGCAGCAGCAGGGAGGAGGCGAAGATCGGCGGAATGACGCCCGCCGAGTTGAGCTTCAGCGGCAGGTGCGAGGCATCGCCCTGGAACATGCGGTTGCCGACCTGTCGTTTCGGATACTGGATCAGGAGGCGCCGCTGCGCGCGCTCGATGAAAACGATGGCGGCGACGACGCCCAGCATCAGCGCCAGCAGCGCCAGCAGCAGGAAGGTCGAGAGGGCGCCCGTACGGGCCATCTCGAACAGACCGACGAGCGCCGACGGCAAGTTGGCGACGATACCGGCGAAGATGATCAGCGAGATGCCGTTGCCGACGCCGCGTTGCGTGATCTGCTCGCCGAGCCACATGAGGAACATCGTGCCGCCGACGAGCGTAATCACCGTCGTCGCGCGGAAGAACCAGCCGGGGTCGCCCACGACGGAGCCCGCATCCGAGCGCGAGCCCTCGAGGCCGATGGCGATGCCGTAAGCCTGGAAGGCCGCGAGCACGAGCGTCAGGTAGCGCGTGTACTGGTTGATCTGCTTGCGGCCGGACTCGCCCTCCTTCTTCAGCGCCTCGAGCTTCGGCGACATCGAGGTCATGAGCTGAATGATGATGGAGGCCGAGATGTACGGCATGATGTTCAGGGCGAAGATCGCCATACGCTCGACGGCGCCGCCGGCGAACACGTTGAACATGCCGAGAATGCCCGAGGACTGGGACTTGAAGGCCTGAGCGAACGCCGCGGCGTCGACGCCGGGAATCGGAATGAAGGTGCCGAGGCGGTAGATGACGAGCGCGCCCAGCGTGAACCAGAGGCGGTTCTTCAAATCCTGCGCCTTGGCGAAGGCGCCAAGGTTAAGATTCGAAGCGAGCTGCTCGGCAGCGGATACCATTGCGTTCTCTCCCGGCTCCGTTGAGCCCTCTTACCTGGTGTCCGGCAGGCGCCGCGTCGAGCCCCTCTCCGGGGACCACCGGCGCCGCCGAAGCGAAGGCACTCACCCGGAGCGTGCGCGCCCAGCGGGGGGCGCGTCTCCTTACTCCTCTGCCCCGCCCGCCTTCTTCGAGGATCCGGCCTTCTTGGCGGCCGACTTCTTGCGCTTGGCCTCGTCGGCCTCGAGAACTTTCTTCTCGATGAGGCTCACCGAGCCGCCGGCTTTCTCGACGGCAGCCTTGGCGGAGGCGGTTGCGTGATTCACGGTCAGCGCCAGGCTGACCTTGATCTCGCCCGCGCCGAGGAGGCGCAGTCCGTCCTTCGGACGACGCAGGATGCCGGCGTCGACGAGCGCCGTGACGTCGACCGTCTGGCCGGACTTGAGCTTGCCCTCATCGACGGCCCGCTGCAGAGCGCCGACGTTGATCTCGTTCCAGTCCTTGCGGTTCCACTTGTTAAAGCCGCGCTTCGGCAGGCGGCGATGGAGCGGCATCTGGCCGCCCTCGAAGCCGCCGATGGCGACGCCCGTGCGCGCCGTCTGGCCCTTGCCGCCGCGGCCGCCCGTCTTGCCGACGCCGGAGCCGATGCCGCGTCCGATACGCACGCGCGTCTTGCGGGCGCCGGGATTGTCCTTAATGTCGTTGAGCCGCATGGGCCTCAAGCTCCTTGTTCGTCACCTTGCGGAGACGGCGCGTCCGCTGCCGTCTCAAGCCTTCTCGTCGACCACGCGAACGAGATGGGGAACCTTGTTGATCATGCCGCGCACGGCCGGCGTATCCTCGAGAACGCGGCGACGATGCAGCTTGTTGAGACCGAGGCCGATCAGGGTCTTGGTCTGAATTTCCGGCCGGCGATTCGCGCTCGCAAACTGCTCGACCGTGATCGTCTTCTTGGCAGCCATTGCTCTCATACCTTCTCGAAAACGGCGCGCCGGGCTTTACGCCTCGGCAGCGATCTCGGCGGCGGAACCATCGCGCCTGCGGGCGACGATCTCGGACACCTTCTTGTTGCGGCGGGCGGCGACGGAGCGGGGGTTCTCCTGCTCCTTCAGCGCGTCGAACGTGGCGCGCACGACGTTGTAGGGGTTCGTCGAGCCGAGCGACTTGGCGACGACGTCGTGAACGCCCAGCATCTCGAATACGGCGCGCATGGCGCCGCCGGCGATGATGCCCGTACCGGCCGGGGCCGAGCGCAGCACGACGCGGCCCGAGCCGTGACGGCCCTCGCTGTCGTGATGCAATGTGCGGGCGTCGCGTAGCGGCACGCGCAGCAGGTTGCGGCGCGCGCTCTCGGTCGCCTTGCGGATCGCCTCCGGCACCTCGCGGGCCTTGCCGTGGCCGAAGCCGACGCGCCCCTTCAAGTCGCCGACGACGACGAGGGCTGCGAAGCCGAAGCGCTTGCCGCCCTTCACCACCTTGGCGACGCGATTGATATGGACGAGCTTGTCGGAGAACTCGCTGTCGCGCTCTTCCCGCTCCCGCTCGCGTCCGCGTCCTCTTTCAGGTCCACGTGCCACTGTCAAATTCCTTTCATCAGAAGCTGAGGCCGCCCTCGCGGGCAGCATCGGCGAGCGCCTTCACGCGTCCATGGTAGAGATATCCGCCGCGGTCGAAGACGACCGCGTTGACGCCGGCCTTGAGCGCGCGCTCGGCAACCAGCTTGCCGATGGCGGCAGCGGCGGCCTTGTCGGCGCCCGTCTTGAGGGAGCCGCGCAGATCCTTCTCGAGGCTCGAGGCGGACGCGAGCGTCTTGCCATCGGCGTCGTTGATGACCTGGGCATAGATGTGCTTCGAGGACCGATGCACGGAGAGACGCGGACGGCCTCCGGCATTGGCCTTCAGCGTCCGGCGCACGCGTGCACGGCGCCTTTCGAACTGGTTTGATGCGGTGTTGGCCATGGCTTCGGTCCTACTTCTTCTTGCCTTCCTTGCGGTAGACGTATTCGCCCCTGAAGCGCACGCCCTTGCCCTGGTAGGGCTCGGGCTTGCGCGAGGCGCGGATGTCGGCGGCGACCTGGCCGACAAGCTGCTTGTCGATGCCGGAGACCGTCACCAGCTCCTGCTTGGCGCCGCCCACCTTGACCTCGACGCCCGCCGGGATGGTGTGCTCGACGTCGTGGCTGTAGCCCACCGAGAGGGTGAGCTTGTCCTTGCCCTTCATCGACGCCTTGAAGCCGACGCCGTGGATCTCGAGCGTATGGGTGTAGCCGTCGGTCACGCCGGTGATCAGGTTCTGCACCATGGTGCGCGACATGCCCCACATGGAGCGCGCCTTCTTGGTGTCCTCGCGCATCGAGACCTCGATGCCGTCGGCCGTCTTCTCGATCTTGAGCTCCTCGGGCAGCGTGAAGGAGAGCTCACCCTTGGCGCCCTTCATTTTTACGGTCTGGCCGTCGACCGTCGCCGTGACGGCGGCAGGAACGGGGACCGGCTTCTTTCCGATGCGTGACATGAGTGTTGTCCTCGAGATCCCGGCCTCGGCCGGCATCCTTCGCTAGAATACGTTGCAGATGACCTCGCCGCCGACGTTCTCCTCCTTGGCGCGCGAATCCGACATCACGCCCTTGGGCGTGGAGAGGATGGCAACACCGAGGCCGTTGGCGACACTCTTGAGGTCGCGGACGGGCGAGTAAACGCGCCGGCCGGGAGTCGACACGCGGCTGATCTCCTTGATCGCCGGCTGACCGTTGAAATACTTGAGCTCGATCTCGAACTCGGGCTGGCTGCCCTTCTGCTCGATACGCGTGTAGCCGCGGATGTAGCCTTCCTCGACGAGCACGTCCAGCACGCGGGCGCGCATATTGGACGCGGGCGTCACCGTCTTGGGCCGGCGGCGCATCTGCGCGTTGCGGATGCGTGTCAGCATATCGCCGATGGGATCATTCACTGCCATGTGCTTCCACGCCTCCTTACCAGCTCGACTTGACCATGCCCGGGATGAGGCCCTGGGAGGCCAGCTCACGAAGCTGGTTGCGGCACATCTTGAGCTTGCGGTAGTTGCCGCGGGCGCGGCCGGTGATCTCGCAGCGGTTTCGGATGCGCACCGCCGAGCTGTTGCGCGGCATCTCGGCGAGCTTCAGGCGCGCGGCGAAACGCTCCTCGGCGGGGCGCTTGAGGTCGTCGGCAATCGCCTTCAGGCGCTTCCTCTTGGCAGCGTGCTGGGCGACCAGCTTGCGGCGCCGATTGTTCTTCTCGATAGAGCTCGTCTTAGCCATTCATGTCCTCCAAAGGCCTTTCGGGATGCGCCCGAGGTCCTCTAGCTGCGGAAAGGGAAATTGAAGCCGCGAAGCAGCTCGCGCGCTTCGTCGTCGCTCTTGGCCGAGGTGACGACGATGACGTCGAGACCCCAGACCTGATCGACCTTGTCGTAGTCGATCTCGGGAAACACGATGTGCTCCTTGAGACCGCAGGCGTAGTTGCCGCGGCCGTCGAAGCTCTTCGGGTTCAGGCCGCGGAAGTCCTTCACGCGCGGCAGCGCGATGGTGACGAAGCGGTCCAGGAACTCGTACATGCGGTCGCCGCGCAGCGTCACCTTGCAGCCGAGCGTCATGCCCTCGCGCACCTTGAAGGTGGCGATGGACTTGGTCGACTTGGTCATCAGCGGCCGCTGGCCGGCGATGAGCGCGAGATCGGCGGCAGCGTTGTCGACCTTCTTACGGTCGGCCGTCGCTTCGCCCACGCCCATGTTGAGCACGATCTTCTCGATCTTCGGGATCTGCATCGGGTTCGCGTAGGCGAACTTCTCCTTCAGCGCATCCCGCACCACCTTCTCGTAGTGCGTCTTGAGCCGCGGCTTGTAGTCGGCAGGGCGCGGCTTCCACTCGCGCGGAGCGGCATCGGCCTTCTTCGGCGCCTTGGCCTTGGCTTCCTTGCCCGGCTTGCCGGGAGGCGGGCCGCCGGCCTTCGCCTTCTGCGGTTTCTGTTTCTCGGCCATGGCTTAGTTCTTCTCCGGAATGATCTCGCCCGAGCGCTTGGCGAAGCGGACCTTCTTGCCGTCCTCAAGGATGCGGAACCCGACGCGGGTCGGCTTGCCGTCCTTCGGATCCTCGAGCGCGAGGTTCGAAACCTGGATCGCGGCCTCTTTCGAGATGATGCCGCCTTCCTGCGATGCGGTCTGGCGCTGGTGACGGCGCACGACGTTAACGCCGCGGACGAGCGCGCGGTTCTCCTTGGGACGCACCTCGATCACCTCGCCGCGCTTGCCTTTGTCGCGGCCGGTGAGAACGATGACGCTGTCACCCTTCTTGATCTTGAGCGACGCCATTACAGCACCTCCGGCGCGAGCGAGACGATCTTCATGTGGTTCTTGGCGCGCAGCTCGCGGGTGACGGGCCCGAAGATGCGGGTGCCGACCGGCTCGCCCTGGTTGTTGATCAGAACGGCCGCGTTACGGTCGAAGCGGATCAGCGAGCCGTCGGGGCGGCGCACGCCCTTGGCGACGCGCACGATGACGGCCTTCATGACCTGGCCCTTCTTGACGCGGCCCTTCGGGATCGCCTCCTTGACGGACACGACAATGGTGTCGCCGATGGTGGCGTACTTGCGCTTGGAGCCGCCCAGCACCTTGATGCACTGGACGCGGCGCGCACCCGAATTGTCAGCGACGTCGAGATTGGTCTCCATCTGGATCATCGCATCGTCTCTCTTCCTGCCGCTCAGAGCGCGGCTTCAAATCGTGTTTCGTCCCGGTACCGGTTCCGCCCTTGCGGCCTAGCACCACCCAATTCACGCCTTCTCGAGCGCCACCCAGCGTTTCAGCTTCGAGATCGGAGCCGATTCCTGGATCTCCACGCGATCGCCTTCCTTGAAGACGTTGGCCTCGTCGTGGGCGTGATACTTCTTCGTGCGGCGGACCGTCTTCTTCAGAAGCGGATGCGTGTAACGGCGCTCCACCTCGACGACGATGGTCTTGTCGTTCTTGTTCGAAACAACCACACCCTGCAGGACGCGCTTCGGCATCGTTCTCTCTCCTTACGCGCCAGATTTCGATTTCGACGAGGCACCGCCCCGCTTCTGCGTCGCAAGCGTCAGCACGCGCGCGATGTCGCGGCGAACCTGGCGCACGCGCGAGGTGTTCTCAAGCTGACCCGAAGCCTTCTGGAAGCGCAGGTTGAACTGCTCCTTCTTGAGCTTCGCCAGCTGATCGTCGAGCTGATCGAGCGACATGGCCCGCAAATCACCCGCTTTCATCGTCGTCTTCCTTATCCTTCGCGCGCTTTCGGCCTCAGCCGACGCGCGTCACAATACGCGTCTTGATCCCGAGCTTCGCCGCGCCCAGCAGCAGCGCCTCACGCGCGATCTGATCGGGAACGCCGTCCAGCTCGAACATGATACGGCCCGGCTTCACGCGCGAGACCCACAGCTCGATGCCGCCCTTGCCCGAGCCCATGCGGACCTCGGCGGGCTTCTTGGTCACGGGCACGTCGGGGAAGATGCGGATCCAGACGCGGCCGGCGCGCTTCATGTGCCGCGTGATGGCACGGCGCGCGGCCTCGATCTGACGCGCGGTCACGCGCTCGGGCTCGACGGCCTTGAGCCCGTGCGAACCGAAGTTCAGTGACGTTCCGCCCTTCGCCGCGCCGTGGATGCGGCCCTTGAACTGCTTGCGGAACTTCGTCTTCTTGGGTTGCAGCATGGTCGTGCTCCATCAGCCCTGATCAGGCCGTCTCCCCTTCCTTGCCAGCCTCGGCGGCACCGCCACGCGGTCCACCACGGTCGCCGCCCCTCGGGCCGCGACGATCGCGGCGATCGCCGCCGTCCTCGCGGTCGCGGCGCTGGCGCGCGCCCGAGCCGTCACCGGCTCCTTCGGTGGCGCGGCGCTCGGAGGCCATCGGGTCGTGCTCCATGAGCTCGCCCTTGAAAATCCAGACCTTGATGCCGATGACGCCATAGGCGGTCTGGGCGACGCCGTAGCCGAAATCGATGTCGGCGCGCAGCGTGTGCAGCGGCACGCGGCCTTCGCGATACCACTCCGTGCGGGCGATCTCGGCACCGCCGAGACGGCCGGCGACGTTGATGCGGATGCCGACGGCACCGGCACGCAGAGCCGTCTGCACGGCGCGCTTCATGGCGCGGCGGAAGGCGACGCGACGCTCGAGCTGCTGGGCGATGTTCTCGGCGACCAGCGTGGCGTCGGTGTCGGGCTTCCTGACCTCGAGCAGGTTCAGGTGCACCTCGGAGTCCGTGAAGCGCGAGAGCTCGCTCCTCATCTTCTCGATATCGGCGCCCTTCTTGCCGATCAGCACGCCGGGGCGGGCCGTGTGCACCGTCACGCGGCACTTCTTATGCGGGCGCTCGATGACGACCTTCGAGATGCCGGCCGTGCGCTGCATCTTCATGATGTGGGCGCGGATGGCGCGATCCTCGTGCAGCAGCTTGCCGTACTCGGCGCGGCGGGCGAACCAGCGGCTGTCCCAAGTGCGGTTGATGCCGACGCGCAGGCCGACGGGATTGACTTTGTGACCCATTACTCGGCCTCCTTCTCAGCCGCAGCAGCCTTGGCGCCTGCCGGCCCGGCTGCGGCCTTCTTCGCCGCGCCTGCCTTCTTGCCCTTCGCCTTCGGCGCCTCGGCCTCGGCTTCGGTCTCACGCACGACGACCGTGATCTGCGAGAACGGCTTCAGGACGCGGAAGCCGCGGCCGCGGCCACGCGCCGCGAAGCGCTTCATCACCAAGTTCTTGCCGACGTAGGCCTCGGCGACGATCAGGCTGTCGACGTCGAGCTGATGGTTGTTCTCGGCGTTGGCGACAGCGCTCATCACGCACTTGCGGACATCCTGAGCGATGCGCTTCCTCGAGAACTCGAGATCGGCGAGCGCACGGTCGACTTTCTTGCCGCGGATCAGGCCCGCGACGAGGTTCAACTTCTGCGGCGAAACGCGAAGGTTTTTCGCGATCGCGCGGGCCTCCTTGTCGGAGAGGCTCCGTTCCCGGCTCGGCTTGCCCATTATCTCCTACCCACCGCTGCTTTTTTGTCGCCGCCATGACCGTGGAACACGCGTGTCGGCGAGAACTCGCCGAACTTGTGCCCGATCATGTCCTCGGTGACGTTCACCGGAACGTGCTTCTGGCCGTTGTAGACGCCGAACGTCAGGCCCACGAACTGGGGCAGGATCGTCGAGCGACGGCTCCAGATCTTGATGACCTCGTTGCGCCCCGACGACCGCACCTTCTCCGCCTTCTTGAGAAGGTAGCCGTCAACGAACGGGCCTTTCCAAACTGCGCGTGTCACTCTCTCATCTCCTCGATCGTCTGCCCGGCTTCGACCTTACGGCCTACTTGCTCTTCGAGCGGCTCCTGACGATGAACTTGTCGGTCTGCTTGTTCTTGCGGGTCTTGAAACCCTTGGTCGGCTTGCCCCACGGCGTCGCCCAGTGCTTGCCGCCGTTGGTGCGGCCGCCGTTCGGATGGTCGATCGGGTTCATGGTGATCGAGCGAACCGTCGGACGGGTACCCTTCCAACGCGTGCGGCCGGCCTTGCCGGTCACCTCGTTGGTGTGGTCGGGGTTCGACACGGCGCCGACGGAGGCCATGCATTCGGCCCGCACCTTGCGCGTCTCGCCCGAGTTGAGCTTCAGGACGGCCCAGCCCGAATCACGGCCGACGAGTTGCACGAAAGCGCCTGCCGAGCGCGCGATCTGGCCGCCGGCCCCCGGCTTCAGCTCGACGTTGTGCACGATGGTGCCGATCGGCATCGACGACAGCGGCATGGCGTTGCCGGGCTTCACGTCGACCTTCTCGCCCGAGACGACAGAGTCGCCGACCGCGAGGCGCTGCGGCGCCAGGATATAGGCGAGGTGGCCGTCCTCGTACTTGATCAGCGCGATGAAGGCGGTGCGGTTCGGATCGTACTCGAGCCGCTCGACCGTCGCGGCGACGTCGTGCTTGCGGCGGCGGAAGTCGATCTTGCGATACGCCTGCTTGTGGCCGCCGCCGATATGACGCGTCGTGATGCGGCCGTCGTTGTTGCGGCCGCCGGTCTTGCGCTTGCCCTCCGTCAGCATCTTGACGGGCGCACCCTTCCACAGGTGGCTGCGGTCGACCTGCACCAGTTGCCGGAGACCCGGGGATGTCGGACGGTATGTCTTCAATGCCATGACTTTGGTTCCTTAAAGGCCCGTCGTGATGTCGATCGAGTGGCCTTCCTCGAGCGTCACGATGGCCTTTTTCACGTCGCTGAGCTTCGACCGAATGCCGCGGAACGTCCGGCGCTTGCCCTTGCGCACGAGCGTGTTCACGCCCTTGACCTTGACGTTGAAGAGGCTCTCCACCGCGGCCTTGATGTCCGTCTTGTTGGCGCCCGAGGCGACCTTGAAGATCACCTGGTTCGCCTCGGAAACCTGCGTCGCCTTCTCGGTGATGACCGGGGACAGAATGACGTCGTAGGCTTTGAGCTTGTTCATCACTTCGCCTCCGCGGCTTTGGCCTTCACGTCGGCGAAGCGCACATCGAGCGCTTCGACCGCGGCCTTGGTCAGCACGAGCTTCTCGCGGCGCAGGATGTCATAGACATTGATGCCGGCGATCGGCAGCACGTCGATGTGGGGGATGTTGCGCGCCGCACGAGCGAACGCATCGTCGAGCGCCGCGCCGTCGATGATCAGCGCGCTCCTCCAGCCGAGATTGGCGAACTGCTTCTTCAGCCCGCTCGTCTTGCCGTCCTTCGAGGCCGCCGCGTCGATGACGATGATCTCGCCGGCCTTGGCCTTCGCCGAGAGGGCGTGACGCAGGGCGAGCGCGCGGACCTTCTTCGTCAGGTCGATGGCGTGGCTCCTCGGCTTCGGGCCGAACGCCTTGCCGCCGCCGCGCCACTGCGGAACCGACTTGTCGCCGTGACGGGCGCCGCCGGTGCCCTTCTGCTTGTACATCTTCCGGCCGGTGACCGAGACCTCCGAACGGTCCTGGGCATGATGGGTGCCGGCCATGCGCTTCAGCTGCTGCCAGCGCACCATGCGGTGCAGGATGTCGGGCCTGGGCTCGAGCCCGTAAATGGCGTCGGCGAGCTCGATCTCGCCGGCCTTGGCCGCCTCGAGCGTGGTGACGGTTGCTTTCATCACGCCTACTCCTTGCTCGCGGCCGACTTGAACGCGCCGGGCTTCGGCGCATCGGCATGAGGCTTCTTCTTGACGGCATCGCGCACGATCACCCAGCCGCCCTTGGAGCCGGGAACGGCGCCGCGGATCATCAGGAGGCCGCGCTCGACATCGATCTTGGCGACGACGAGGTTCTGCGTGGTGACGCGCTCGTCGCCGAGATGGCCGGCCATCTTCTTGCCCTTGAACACCTTGCCGGGGTCCTGGCGCTGACCGGTCGAGCCGTGCGAGCGGTGCACAACCGAGACACCGTGGGAAGCGCGCAGACCGCCGAAGTTCCAGCGCTTCATGGCGCCCTGGAAACCCTTGCCCTGGCTGGTGCCGGTCACGTCCACGAACTGGCCCGGGACGAAGTGGTCGGCGGTGATCTCCGCGCCCACATCGATCAGGTTCTCGGGGCTGACACGGAACTCGGCGAGCTTGCGCTTCGGCTCGACGTTGGCGACCGCGAAGCCGCCGCGCTCGGACTTGGTCAGGCGCACGGGCTTGCGGGTGCCGGCACCCACCTGAAGCGCGGTGTAGCCGTTCTTGTCGGCGGTGCGCTGCGACAGAACCTGGAGCTTCTCGAGCTTCAGGACCGTCACGGGCACATGCTCACCCGCATCCGTGAAGATGCGGGTCATGCCGACTTTCTGTGCAATCACTCCGGAACGCATTGCTCGCATTCCTTCCTTTTCATTCGCGACCGATCCGGGGCAGGCCCGGCGGCTGCGCATCCTCTAGAGCTTGATTTCCACGTCCACGCCCGCGGCGAGGTCGAGCTTCATCAGCGCG
This sequence comes from Hyphomicrobium sp., assembly GCF_036833075.1. Classification (GTDB taxonomy): domain Bacteria; phylum Pseudomonadota; class Alphaproteobacteria; order Rhizobiales; family Hyphomicrobiaceae; genus Hyphomicrobium_C. The sequence goes on along the minus strand of NZ_DAITQL010000034.1, from coordinate 185 downwards.
TCGACCGTCTGTGGCGTGGGATCCACGATGTCCAGCATGCGCTTATGCGTGCGCATCTCGAACTGCTCGCGGCTCTTCTTGTCGATGTGCGGCGAGCGGTTCACCGTGAAGCGCTCGATACGGGTCGGCAACGGGATCGGACCCCGAACCTCCGCGCCGGTGCGCTTCGCCGTGTTCACGATCTC
>NZ_DAITQL010000033.1:0-44652 GCF_036833075.1 Hyphomicrobium sp. | reverse complement strand
AAGAAGCCGGCGCCGGTCCGCATGGCGGCCCAGTGGGCGCCGTCCCACGAGACGAAGCGCACGAACCGGTCGGAGAGCGCCGTATCGCCTTTCTTGATGACGAGAGCACCGACGTCGGCGTCCCAGGCGAACGAGGCGCATTGACCGTCCCATGTCTGGAACTCGGTCGTGGGAGCCGGATCGCCGGGCGACTTTCCGGCCTCGCTGAGCGAGAGGTTGGCCCCGACCCAGCGGGCCGTGACATGGGCGCCGGAGCAGGACCTGAAGTTGAGCTTGTTGTCCTCGTAGGCGAGCGTCTTGGCTTCGAGCGCGGAGGAGAGGCCGACGAGCGCGGCAGCGAAGGCCAGGGGGCGGGCGAGCATGGTCTGTCTCCTGGAGAGCGGGTTGGTCACTGCCGCGGTTCTGGCATCCCGCGGCGCCGCCGAAAAGGCCGCAAACCCATACGGCGATTGACGTTTTTGTGAGGCGCGGGCATGTGCGGGAGCAATGTGCAGTCGAGACGTGAAGGTTTTCCAGGAAGCCGTGTTTGCTACCTGGATATGCCGGGAAAATCGCCGTCGTGCTGGATACGTAAAGCCACGTAGGGAAGGCGGTCGAAATGAGTCCGACCTTCACAAAGCTCTTTATCCGGACGGGCTTAACCCGTGCGCGCGTCCCTGGAAATATGAGGTGCGATAGAGCTCTGATTTTACTTGGAAATATTAGTGTTTTTAAGTCTATCGCGTATAGCCTCAAGATAAACGAAGCAGTATGATGCCTGCGTTGTTTGCATCGCACCAAGCAACACGCCTGACATCGCAAACCCCAAAAAATGGAGTTCTCATGAACCTCCAAGAGCAGAGATTTGCCTGCTTGCGGATGGCGATGGAGCTCGGCTGCAAGGCCGACTCGATCGTGCACGTCGCAAGACAGATGAGTGAGTTCCTGGAAGCACCGCCCTTCGTGCCGGCCCCGGCCGCTCAGCCGGGTCTGGACGCCGTCGCCGACTGCGGAACCGCCCTGGCCGAGCCTGTGCTGGCGGTGGAAGCCGCTGTCGAGGCCGTGTCCGGAGCCGCCGAGGCGCCGGCCGAGGAGGCTGCCGCTGAGGAGGAGGTCGTCGTAGCCGCGCCTGAAGCCGCTGCAGAGGCGGTGGAGAGCGAGCCTGCGGCGGAAGCTATAGTGGCTGCAGCGGATGAGACGCCTGCGGAGGACGCACCGGCGCCGGCCGAGGCAGGCGATGGAGCGGAGATTGTCGCTGCGGCCGCCGAGGCGGCTCCGGAAGCCTCGGAGGAGGTCCCAGCCGCGGAAGAAACCGTGGCCGAGGCCCAGTCTGAGGAGGCCGCGTCTGAGGAGGCCGCTCCTGCCGACGCTCCCGCTGAAGCCGAAGCCGCTCCGGCCGAGCCCGAGGCGGAAGCTTCCGAGCCTGTCGCTGAGGCTGCGCCCGCCGAGCCTGAGGCTCCGGCCGCCGACGAGGCTCCCGCCGAAGCAGCGGCTGAGGCGTCATCGGAGCCGGTCGAGGCACTGGTCGCGAGTGAGGACGCGCCTGCAGCCGAAGCCGCCGCCGAGGAGGCCGATGCTGAGCCAGAGGTCGAGGTTGCGCCCGAGGCGATCGCTGCCGCGAGCGGTGCGACCGAGGCGGCTGCCGTTCCGGCCCCTGCCGAGTAGAGAGTAACGAGAAACGCGTGCACGTCACGTCGTCCCCTGCGCAAGGATGACGAGAGGAAACCGAGTTGAGGAGGGCGGGCTGGCTGCGAGGCCATCAGCCAGTTCGCTCGACACTATAGGCTGGATCGGCGCAGAGAGTGGCGCTCGAGTGTCCGGCTCTTTATCGCACGAGCGCTCTAGAGGATGCTCTTCTCGTAGAGGTCCGTGCGCCGGTCGCGGAAGAAGCCCCAGTCGGCGCGGTAGCTCTCGATCGAAGTGAGGTCGAACGTGTGCATCAGCACGCCTTCGTCCTCCGCGCCGAAGCTTTGCACCAGCTCGCCGCGATGGTCGGCGATGAACGAGTGCCCGTAGAACCTCTGCTTTACGCCGTCGTTGTCCTCGAGCCCGATGCGATTCGCTGCCACGATCGGCACCGCATTCGACACCGCATGCCCCTGCATCGCCCGTTGCCATTGCACGTGCGTATCGAGGCTCGCGTCGTAAGGCTCAGACCCGATGGCCGTCGGATAGAAGAGCACCTCCGCACCCGCCACCGCCATCGCCCGCGCCGTCTCAGGATACCACTGGTCCCAGCAGATGCCGACGCCGATGTGCCCGCGCCTGGTCTTCCAGGTCTTGAAGCCCGTGTCGCCCGGCCGGAAATAGTACTTCTCCTGATAGCCGGGGCCGTCCGGGATATGGCTCTTGCGGTAGACACCGAGGATCTCCCCGTCCGCGTCCGCGATGGCGACGCTGTTGTAGTAGCGCGGCCCGTCCTTCTCGAAGAACGAGATCGGGATCACGACTTCGAGCCTCCTAGCGAGCTTGCGGAACCTCTTGACGCAAGGGTGCTCGTCCGCAGGGAACGCCGTCTCGAACCACTTCGGATCCTGGCGCGTGCAGAAATAGATGCCCTGGAACAGCTCGGAGGGCAGCACGACGTCCGCGCCGCGCAGGGCGGCTTCGCGCACGAACGCTTCGGTCTTGTCGATGTTGGCGTCCATGTCCGGCCCGTACGCCGTCTGGATGCCAGCGACGGTGATGCTGCGTGTCTTCATGGCGCTCGCCCTTTCATGCCTCGGGCTCCAAGTCTCTCGGCTCCTGCTGCGTGATGCAATGGAACGAGCCGCCACCGGCTTCTCCGCAGCCGAGGAGGCCGCGCGAAGGCACGCCCAGCACCTTGCGGTCGGGGAACACCTCGCTCAAGGCGGCGAGCGCCGCATCCTGGGTCGGGGTCCCGTAGACGGGCACCACCACCACGCCGTTGCCGATGATGAAGTTCATGTGGGACGCGGGCGACACCTCGCCGAGCGCGTTGCGGTAGCGCCCCACGCCGGGGATGCGGATCACCTCGAGCCTGCGCCCGGCCGCGTCCGTGGCGTCGGCGAGCCGCGCCGCGATGGCGTCGAGAATGGCTGCGTTGGGGTCGTCGTCGCCCGCTGCGGCCTGGCACACGACGCGTCCCGGCGCCACGAACCGCGCGATGTTGTCGATGTGCCCGTCCGTGTGATCGCCGAGAAGGCCCTCGTCGACCCAGATCACGGTCTTGGTGCCGAAGCCCTTGAGCGCGGCTTCCGCCTGTCCGGTCGTCCAGCCGTTGCGGTTGGGGTTGAGCAGCGTCTGCCGGGTGGCGAGCACCGTGCCTTCGCCGTCATGGTCCATGGCGCCGCCTTCGAGCACGAAGTCGAAGCGAACGATCTCCGCCCCCGCCATCTCCGCCACGCGGTCGCCCACGGTGGAATCGTCCGGCAGGTCGTACTTGCCGCCCCAGCTGTTGGTCTGAAACCTCAGCGCGATGCGCTTTCCGCCGCGAAACGCAAAGATGGGACCCGTGTCGCGCAGCCAGATGTCGCCGTACTTGGCGGAGACGAGCTCGGCCGCGCTGCCGACGGCGTCGAGGGCCGATTTCGCCGCCTCGTCGCCGTTGACGAGCAGGCGCACGGTGTTGCCGGCCTCGCTCAGCGTGGCGACGAGCGCCGTCACATCCGCGCGCGGCGTCGCAAGATCGCCGTTCCACTCGGAAGCGTCCGCCGGCCACGCCGTCCAGATGGCGGACTGCGGTGCCCACTCGGGGGGCACGACGATGGACGGTTCGGTCATGACGCGCGGTGTCCTTGCGTGGGCGTTGGCTCGGAGCGGGGTCATGCCCCGTAAAGCCGGCGAATGCAATACGCGCATGACCGGGCTCGCCGATGAGTGTGGCATGAAAAAAGAACGCCGGCATATGCCGGCGTTCTGGTCGTTTCCGTACTGGGGAGGTCTGTCTCCGGGACGCGTTGTCTACTGAGACGCGGGACCCGCGGGCGCATCCTCAGGACTGCGCGTCGCCGGGCCGGTACGCGTATCGGGGAAGCCCTGGACGCCGCTCGAATCCTGGCTCGGCTGTGTCGTGCGCTGATTGTTGTTCAGGGTCCCGGGATTGCTCATGCCGCCTTCGCCGGATGACGCGCCGGTGCTAGCGCCGTTGCCATCCTGACCGGGCGCGCGCGTCGCGGGGCCCGTGCGGGTGTCGGGGAAGCCTTGCACGCCGGGGCCTGACGTCGGCTTGGTAGGCCCGATGGCGCCCGGATCGGCATTGAGGCCATGCTCCTGGCTTTGCTGGTAGAGATATTGCTCCTGGTGCTTGTCCGTGGAGCGATCCTCCGCCAGTGATGGCGTCGCGAGCGCCGCAATTGCAAAACCGCTCACGAGGATCTTCTTGGAAAGGACCATACCGCTTTCCTCCTTATCATTGCCGCCACCTGTGCGGGGCTATGCGGGGGTAATTCGAGAGAAGGGAACGGGTTCCCCCGCGTGTGGCCATACGCGCAGCCGATGGAGATGCAAAAGGCCCCGGAGCGGCCCGAAAGGCCCGAAATCAGGGCCTGCGACGATATTTGCGACCTCATGCCGTGCGACAGAATGCTGGCCGCAGCTACCGCCGCCGCCGTGCTTGCGCATTCCCCGCAGGACCGCTATCAGACATATCCTGCCACACCGGCGCGCGGGCGTAGTTCAGTGGTAGAACATCAGCTTCCCAAGCTGAGTGTCGTGGGTTCGATTCCCATCGCCCGCTCCAAGACCGGACGCCGTTTTGCGCTCCTGTCTCCGCCGTCCGCGATGCGCCGGCGCCATCTGTAATTTGCGACTGATGCTTCCAGCCCTTGCGCATCGCGTGAGTGCGTTTGCGCTCCGCTTTGGCGTAAGTGCCGGAGAACCGGCTAGCGGATCGGGCCCAAGAGAGAGCTCGTTTTCCGCGCTGAGCTCACGTTCAATCTCTTTCGCATCCGAGCCTGTAGGTGTTTGCTGACGCAAGCGGGCGCGCGATCGCGCCCGTCCGTGGCGGCCTAAATCGATATCACCGCCGCACGCACGGCCAAGCCGGGAGCGAGATCTGCCGGCGCCGATCGATCGCGCGCGAATTACATCCCGAGGACGTCCAGCGCGTGTCTCGGATCCCTGAACGGCACGCCATGAGGTGCCGATCGGCACCGAAGCCGCGCGTCAGACACTCTGGTCGTCGAGCGGCATGAATATCTTACTGCAGAATTCATGTTTAAAGACAATGTATTGAATTAAATGATGGATTTTTAGATTTTCCAGTTTCTCGACCAATCGGCCGATGGAGATAATTCAAAATTACAACCGCATGCAACCAATTTAATCCAATATAGGTTTGCAGGTGCAGCATCGTCGAGTTAGATAAGCGAAATTCCAACACAATACGAATTTTGCGACTGCGAAATGGCGGCTGCATGTTTTGCTTGGCCAGCACCTTATAGCTTGTCAGAAATTTTCAGCGTCATAAAGTAGCAGCCGCAAACGGACACGTGGTGGTCTAAATTGGTCTAAAATGGTTCGGATTAATGCTTGTTTCTGCGATTTTAGAGCGCTGCAATCTGGCCTCGGATGAAATGCGAAAGCACCGGCGCATGGCGAACGCGGTCGGACGTTTCCGCTTTTGCGCGAACGGGGAGATCGGGATGAAGGCCGAAGGCGATGCCGGACATGGGCCGATTGGCGTCCATTCCCGTCGTGATGCGGACGCGCGCGGCAAAGGTGGCGCTACCCGTCGCGGCCCCCGAAAGAGGCGCGCGCCGGCGAGGCGATCCTGATGGCGAAAGAGCCGAAACGATAAAGCGAGATCAATCGCTGCGTTCAACACGAGGGAGGAGACACTGTCCGAGACACCTATTCTCGAGCTCCGTAATGTGACCCGGAAGTTCGGCGGCCTGACAGCCGTCAACGACCTTTCCTTCAGCGTGCGGCGCAACAGCATCCATGGCCTGATCGGTCCCAACGGCGCCGGCAAGACGACGACGTTCAGCTTGATCAGCGGCTACTACAAGCCGACGAGCGGACAAATCTTCTACGACGGACAAGACGTGTCGGGGGTGAAGACAAGCCATCTCGCGCAACGCGGGCTCGTGCGCACCTTCCAGGGTACGACGCTGTTTCATGAGCTGACCGTCATGGAGAATGTCCGCGTCGGCTGCCACCGCAGCGCCCGCGCGGGGTTCCTGTCGCGCATTATAGGCTCCGATTCGGCTATCGAGCGCGCCGCCGAACGCAGGGCGCAAGAAGCACTCGAGCTGTTCGACCTCGGCCCCTATGCGAACGAGCCGACGGCGAGCTTGCCGCACGGTCACCAGCGCGCGCTCGGCATGGCCGTGGCATTCGCCGCCGGGCCGGCGCTGATCCTCCTCGACGAGCCGTTCACCGGCATGAACCCGGAAGAGACGCGACGCATGATGCAGCACGTGCGCCGCGTGCGCGACGAGCACGGCATCACCGTCATGCTGGTCGAGCACGACATGCAGGCCGTGATGGGGCTCTGCGAGCGTATTACTGTCATGAACTTCGGGCAGCGCCTGACGGAGGGTTTGCCCGACGAGGTGCGCACCGATCCGCGCGTTATCGAGGCTTACTTGGGGCGCGAGGACCATGCTGCTTGACGTTCGCGACGTGCATGTTCACTACCAGAAGGTCGCGGCCCTGAAAGGCGTTAGCCTCCAGGTGCCGGAGGGCGGGATCGTCACCATCGTCGGCGCCAACGGGGCCGGCAAGAGCACCACGTTGCGCAGCATCTCCGGCCTGGTCAAGCCTTCGAAGGGCGAGATCCTGTTCAAAGGCGAGCGCATCGACAATCTGCCGCCCGAGAAGATCGTCGCCCGCGGCATCGCCCATGTGCCGGAGGGCCGGCGCGTATTCCCCGATCTCTCCGTCGAGGAGAACCTGCGCATCGGCGCCTTCCTCCGCTCGGACACGGCGGGCATCGAGCGCGATATCGAAAGCGTGTTCCAGCGCTTTCCCCGCCTCCGTGAGCGCCGCACGCAGTGGGCGCGCACGCTTTCGGGCGGCGAGCAGCAGATGGTGGCCATCGGCCGTGCGTTGATGTCGGGGCCGAAGCTTCTCCTGCTCGACGAGCCGTCCATGGGTCTCTCTCCGGTCATGGTGCAGGAAATCGCGCGCATCATCGCCGACATTGCCGGAACGGGCGTGCCGGTGGTGCTCGTGGAGCAGAACGCCGGGCTCGCGCTCAAGCTCGCCTCCTACGCCTATGTGCTCGAGATCGGCACCGTCGCTCTCGAGGGCCCCGCCGCCGATCTCAGGACCAACGATCACGTGCGGAGGGCCTACCTTGGTGGATGAAACGTGGACCGACCGCGACCTGATCGCCGCGGGCTGGCGCGAGGCCGACCTCGATTGGGAGCGCCTCACTCTCGAGGCACTCGCCGATCTGGGCGAGGGCCGCGAGCAAGAGGCGCTCGACGGCATCCGCAAGGCGCTCTACGTGGCGCGCACCCATTTTGCCAAGGGCGACCCGCGGCTCGCGTCGAGCCTCACGAACCAGGCTGCAGCCCTCGCCGCGGCCGATCCGCCGGCGGCGACGGGTGTGATCGTCAGAGCCGCGCTCGAAGCGTAGGGGGACTGCGAGGGGGCGATCGCGGGCATGACCCCGCCGCGCCGGGCTCGCTCCTCGCTGTTCCATCTGCGCATGGAGCAGCGTCACCGCGAAACCTACGCCGAGCGCTGGCGCGACGAGAGCCGACAGCGGCTCGCGGACGTGCGCGCCGGTTTCGCCGGAGCCGAGGCGCTGGTGCTGGTCGGACGCGCGGAAGCCCGCGAGCGCATCGCGCTCTGGCTGCGCGAGCGTCCGCCGGCCCTCGACGATTCAAGGAAGCTGCTCGCGGCGGTCATCCTGCTCGCGGCGCGGGGGCCTCGCGCCAACGCGTCTGTGTCGCCGGGGACAAGGGAAACTGGCGGTCACGCCAGCGACAGAAGGGATGAGACGAAGCCGGCCTCATTCTGAGGAATAACAACCTGAAAGCGGCGGGAATGGCCGGAGAGCGTCTCCGAGTGCAAGACCGCCCACTAGCGGAGGAGTTTGTGATGACGTCGGATACCAAGATGAAACTGAGCAGGAGAACTCTGCTCGCCAGCACCGCGGCTTCCGCGCTCCTGCCGGTGGTCGGTGTCCCGCGCGTGGCCTTTGCCGCAGACGATGTCGTGCGGATCGGCTTCCTCGCGCCGCTCACCGGGCCGGTCGCTGCCTGGGGCAAGCCCGGCCTCGACGGTTGCCAGATCTGGGCGGACTGGACCAACGCCGCCGGCGGCGTCAAGATCGGCGACAAATCGTACAAGGTGGAGCTGGTGTCCTATGACGACGAGGACGATGCCGGCAAGGCCCGCGTCGGCGCCACCAAGCTCATCCGCGAGCACGGCGTCAAGTTCATCATGATGCTCGGCGGGAACTCCTGGCCCGGCGTCGAGGAGATCGCCGCGCGCCAGGGCATGTTGTTCTCGACCCTGCTGCCGAGCGACCTCTCGCCCTCGACCAAGACGCTGATCGCGCCCTGCGAGGTGCATCCGATCTACAACGTCACCGGCGTCGAATGGCTCGCGGCCAACCGGCCGGAGCTCAAGACCGCTGTGATCTGCGCCCAGGACGACGCGCTCGGTAAGCCGTCGGTTGCGACCTATCTCGCCGCCTTCGAGGCGGCCGGCATCCAGATGGCGGGTCCGCCCCTGTTCTTCGATCCCGATACGAAGGACTTCGCGCCGGTGATGACCCAGCTTCTGGCCAAGAACCCGGACATCCTGTGTCTCGACACGTGCTATGCCGACTACGTTCAGCCGTTGTGCGAGCAGGCGTTCCAGCAGGGTTACAAGGGCCAGATCATCTCCTGCACGCTCGATTTCTACCAGCGCATCATCGAGCGGACCTCGAAAGAGTTCATGGAAGGCGTGATCTTCCAGTTCCCGGACTTCGACGATCCGGCCTTGAACGACGAGCGCATCAATTTCCGCGACCCGAACAAGTTCTTCGCCGAGTACGTGAAGCGGTTCGGTGCCAATGAATGGTCCGCCGTGTCGTGGGAATACGCTTCGATTCTCGACCTCTGGTCGGATGCCGCGCAGCGCGCCGGCAGCGCCGAGCCCGCGAGCGTGCTGCCGGCCATGCAGGAAGGCGGCAAGGGTAAGCACGCCTTCGGCGAGGCGCGCTGGTGGGGCAAGGACCTGTTCGGCATCGACAACGCGCTGGTCGGCGACTGGCCGGTGGTCGTCATCCGCGACGGCAAGGCGAGGATCGCAGAGTTCCGTTCCATCCCCGCATGGTGGGACAAGCACGGCGATCTCCTGATCAAGCACATGACCGATCTCGGCCAGATGTGGAACCAGCGGACCTGATGGTCCCCCGAAGGGGCCGGGTCCGCGCCCGGCCCCTTCACGATTGAGCACCGAACGGGGGAGCGATCGGAACAGCCGATGCCTGAATTTCTTCTGCAAACCATCTTCAACGCATCCTACGCTGCAAGCTATATGGCGCTGATAGCCGTAGGACTCGTGCTGATCTTCGGCGTCATGGGCGTCATAAACTTCGCCCACGGCGACCTCTACATGGTCGGCTCCTACGCGGTCGTCTTCTTGTACGCCGGCTTCGGCCTGCCGTTCCTGGTCGCGGTGGCGGCCGGACTTATCTTCGTCGGCTTGCTCGGCATTCTGATGGAGATAGCGCTGTTCCGGCCGCTGCGAACGAATCCGCTCGGCGGATTGATCGCTTCGATCGGCTTTCTCCTGATGCTGCAGTCCCTCGTCGTGCTCGGCTTCGGCCTGCGCAACCAGCACATTCCGCCGGTCTCCCAGGGCGGCATCACCATCGGCGGCGCCTTTCTCACCTACGAACGGCTCGGTGTGATCGTGGCGGCAGTCGTGCTGCTTGGTTCGTTGTGGCTGTTCTTGAAGCGCAGCAAGTTCGGATGGGCGCTACGCGCCTGCGCCCAGGATCGGGAGGCCGCAGCGCTCCAGGGCATCTCGATCAACCAGACCGCGCGCTACGCGATGTTCATCGGCGCGGGCCTAGCCGGCGTCGCCGGCGCCATGACGGCGCCGCTCGTGTCGCCAACGCCTTTCATGGGGCACACCGTGATCGTGACGGCCTTCATCATCATCATCGTCGGCGGGATCGGCAGCCTCGAGGGCGCTGTCGTGGCGGCCATCCTCTACGCCTTCGTCCATACGTTCGTGACGACGTTCTACGACGGCGTCGTCGCCAACATCGTTGGCCTCTTGCTGATGCTCGCCGTGCTGGTGGTCAAACCGCAGGGCCTGTTCGGAGTGCGCGAACGTGCTTGAAAGAAACACGACTCTCCTTGGCATCGTCCTCCTCGGAGCCGTCCTCATCGCGGCCCCGCATCTGGTGAGCTTCTCCCAGCAGGAGATCCTCGTCCTGCTCACCATCAACGTGCTTGTGGTGGCGAGCTACCGGCTCCTGACCTTGACCGGAGAATGGTCGCTCGCCCATGTGGTGATGATGGGCGTCGGCGCCTACGGCAGCGCGCTCTACGCCAAGAACTTCGGCGTGCCCGTACCGCTGGCAATGATCGCCGGCGCGGTGACGGCGGGCGTGACCGCGTCTCTCCTGAGCTTTCCGCTGTTCCGCATGAAGGGCTTCTACTTTCTGATCGGCTCCTTCGCCGCCGGCGAGGTGATCCGCCTGATCTGGAAGCGTTTCACGGATCCGTTCGGCGGCCCGAAGGGAATCCAGCGCATTCCGGGCTTCCCGGAGATCGATCTCGGTTTCGTGCGCATCGACTTCTACAACCCCGAGAACTACTATTATCTCGCGCTGATCGTGGTGCTCGCCTCGCTGTGGGTGCTCTACCGCATCGAGCGCTCGCGCATCGGCCTCACCTTCCATGCCATTCACTGGCAGGACAAGCTGGCGGAATCGGTCGGTGTCGATACGTTCCGCTACCGCATGATGGCGTTCGTCATCGCCTCGTTCTTCGCTGGTCTCGCCGGCGCGCTCTATGCGCACTACCTCATCACCGTCAATCCGAACCAGTTCAACGTCGACACCATGGTCTATGTGCTGATATGGGCCATCGTCGGCGGCACCACGCGCTGGTACGGCCCGATCCTGGGCGTCGTCGTCCTGACCATCATCGACGAGGTCGTGCTGCGCGCAATCGGCGTCGACCAGCTCCGCCCGCTGCTCTACGGCGGCATCCTGATCCTTGCCATCCTGTTCCTGCCGAACGGCCTGGAAAGCCTGGTCATCCGGGCATCCGAGGCGTTGCGCCAACGCGGCGCGGGCTCAGGCCCTAACGGGACTGCCGCCGCGCCGCCCGAAACGCGCTCGTGACGGGATGGGACTTGCCCATAGGCAACCCGGAGCCGGCATGGCACCGCGTCGTGCCGGAAGGGGTGGAAGTCAAGGTGAGTAAAAAAGGCGACGGAGCTGGTCTCCGTCGCCTTAGCAAAGACTTCGAGGGCCAATGCCGCTGACGGCGGCTTTACGAAGGCCCCATCGCTTGGAGCCTATCCCCGGGCGCGGCCAGTTCTCCCGGCCGCGTAACCTCCAAACTGGCTGGAAACATGCGTTTCCAGCCAATTTTTTGGCCGAAAGCCAGCTCGGATTTTCCAGCCCGCCGGCCCCGTGTGGAGATCTTGCGCGGTGAGATCGTGCTGTCGGCTTATTGCGCCGCCGGTTGCTGCGTCCCGCCCTCGGTCCTCGCGCTCCTCCACCCGAACCATGCCGCATAAAGGGTCGGCAGGAACACGAGCGTCAGGAGCGTCGCGACGAGCAGTCCGCCCATGATCGAGAACGCCATCGGGCCCCAGAAGACCGTTGGCGCGATCGGGATCATGCCGAGCACCGTCGAGATCGCGGTCAGCATGATGGGGCGGAAGCGTGTCGAGCTCGCTTCGATGGCGGCGGTCGCAACATCCTGCCCCTTCGCCCGTTCGGACTCGATCTGGCCGATGAGGATGACGGCATTCTTCGTGATCATGCCGAGGAGCGCCAGGATTCCGAGGATCGCCACGAATCCGAGCGGCCGTCCCGAGACGAGCAGCGCACCGACGACGCCGATCAGCCCCAGCGGGCCGACACTGAGCACCAGCGCCAGGCGCTGGAAGCTGCGGAGCTCTATCATCAGGACGGTGAACATGATCAGAAGCATGAGCGGCACGACGGCGACCACGGATGCTTGCGACTTTTGGCTCTCCTCCACGGTGCCACCCTCGACGATGGAGTAGCCAATGGGGAGCTCCTTGCGCAGCACTTCGACGTTCTGCGCCAAGGCGGTGACGACCGTCTCCGGCAGCGTGCCTCCGGAGACGTTGGCCTGCACGGTAAGCGTCGGAACCCGGTCGCGACGCCACACGACCGGTTGGTCCTGCGTGTATTCGAACGTGGCGAACTGGCTCAAGGGCACGGTCCGGCCACCGGGGAGGGAAACCTGGATATTGCGCAGCGTCGCCAGCGAGACCCGCTGCTCGTCGGTGGCGCGAACGACGACATCGACGAGATAGATGTTGTCGCGAACCTGCGTCACCGTGTTGCCGGAGACGACGGTGTTGAGGACCGAAGCCAGCGCCTCGGAGCTCAAGCCGAGCTGACGCGCCTCGTCCTGGTCGACAACGATACGAACCTCGCGCGTCGGCTCGATCCAGTCGAAATTGACATGCTCGGCCTGGGGGTTGGCCGCGACGACATTCGCCAGCTTGAGCGCGATATCCCGGACCACACTGATATCCGGGCCGCTGACGCGGTACTGGACCGGCCAGCCGACCGGAGGACCAAGCTCGAGCGGCGAGATACGGCCCACGATCTGCGGGAAGTCCTTCGAGAGCAGCGCTTCGAGCTTCTTGTGCAGCCGCTCACGCGCCGCGACATCCTTGGCGACGACCACGGCCTGGGCGAAGAAGGCGTTGGGTAGTTGCACGTCGAGCGGCAGATAGAAGCGGATGGCGCCCCGTCCGACGTAGGTGCTCCACCGGGCCACGTCGTCGTCGTCGCGAAGGGTCGCATCGATCCGTTCGGCGACGTCCTGGGTCGCGAAGATGGATGCGTTCTGCGGCAGACGCAGGTCCACGAGCAGCTCGGGGCGGTCCGACGACGGGAAGAACTGGCTGGGTATGAGCGGGAGCCCGAGCAGCGACGCGATGAACGCGCCGAGCGTTGCCGCGATCGTCAGGCCCTTTGCCCTCACAGCCCGCGTGAGAAAGCCGCGGTAGATCCCGAGCACCTTGCTCGGCTTGGTCTCGGCGGTGGGCTCGGGGACTTTCAGGATGGCAGTGCAGAGGAGCGGCGCGAATATGACGGCGACGCCCCACGACACGAGGAGCGCGATGGTGACGACGGCAAACAGCGAGAAGGTGTATTCGCCGGCCGAGCTTGCGGCGAACCCGACGGGCACGAACCCGGCGATGGTCACGAGCGTTCCGGCGAGCATGGGGAACGCGTAGGTCCGGAACGCGAACGCGGACGCCTCTTCCTTGCTGTCTCCGGCGGCGAGACGGGTCAGCGTCGCATCCGTCACCGTCATCGCGTCGTCGACCATCAGCGCCAGCGCGATGATGAGCGCACCGAGAGAGATGCGCTGCATGTCGATGCCCGTCAGGTCCATGATCGAGAACACGATGGCCAGCGTCAGCGGAATGGAGAGCGCGATGATGAGCCCGGCGCGCACCCCGAGGCTGATGAAGCTCACCACCAGGATGATGGCGATCGCCTGCCACAGCGATGTCATGAATTCCGAGATGGCGCCGTCGACAGTCACGGCCTGGTCCGCGACGAGCTGCGGCTCGATACCGATAGGCAGATTGGCCTTGAGCTTCTCCATCACCCGCGTGATGTTCTCGCCGAGGGCGAGGATGTCTCCGCCGTCGCGCATGGCGATGGCGAGGCCGATGGCAGGCTTGCCGTTGACGCGGAACAGCGGCTGCGGAGGATCGGAGAAGCCGCGCCGCACGGTGGCGATGTCGCTGAGGCGCAGCGTGCGGTCGCCGACGGCGAAGTTGACGTTGAGAACGTCCTGTTCGGAGGTGAACGCGCCGGAGACCCGGAGCGACAGCGTCTCGTCGCCGGTCTCGATCGTCCCGCCCGGGCGCACGATATTCTGCGAGTGAAGCGCGCGCACCAGCGCCGAACGGTCGATGCCGAGCGTGGCGAGCTCCTCGACCGAGAACTCGACGAAGATCTTCTCGTCCTGGGCGCCCAGGATCTCGATCTGTGATACGTCCGGCACCTTCAAGAGCTCGGAGCGCACGTCCTCCACGTGGTCGCGAAGCTCGCGATGGCCGAACCCATCCGCCGTGAAGCCGTAGATGATGCCGAAGGTGTCGCCGAAATTGTCATTGAAGCCCGGGCCGACGATGCCCATCGGCAGTGTGGAGCGCATGTCGCCCACGTTCCGGCGCACCTCGTCCCAGATGTCGCGAACCTCGCGCGCCGTCGTGTCGCCCCGGAGGTTGACGAAGATCGTCGCCACGCCGGGCTTGGTGTAGCTGCGCAGGAAGTCGAGCTTCTCCGTCTCCTGCAGCGTGCGCTCGAGACGTTCCGTGACCTGGTTGAGCGTGTCCTCCATGGTCGCGCCGGGCCATGCGGCCTGAACGACCATGGTCTTGATGACGAAGGTCGGATCCTCGGCGCGCCCGAGCCGGTTATAGGAGAAAATGCCGGCGACCACCGCCACGATCATGAAATAGATGACCAGGGAGCGGTTGCGGAGGGCCCATTGGGAAAGATTGAAGGCCATTAGGGCTCCGATCCGAGGATGCGAACCTTCTGCCCCGGATGGAGCGCCTGGGTGCCGGCCGTTATGATGACGTCGCCCTCATCGAGGCCTTCCGAGACGAGGACGCTCGCCGGATCGAAGCGTGCCACCTCGACGTTGCGCAGCGACACGCTGAAATCTTCCGGATTGACGATCCACACCGCCGGCTGGCGATCGATCTTCGTTAGCGCGCTTGCCGGAATTTCGATCGCCGCCTGCGCATCGCGTTGGACCTGGCCGATGACCGTGGCGCCGAGCCGCATCGCTTCCGGAGGCTCGGTGAGCCCGATCTTCACCTCGAAGGTTCGCGTGACGGGATCGGCCTGAGGCGCGACCGTCCGGACCCGCCCGAGGGCTTTCACGGACGGATCGTCGGCCAGCCGGACCTCGATGATGGAATCGCCGGGAACCGACCGCAGGATATGCGCGGGAACGTCGAAAACGCCGTCCCGTCCCGCCTGGCGCGCGACGCGGACGATCATCTGACCCGCCTGCACAACCTCGTGTGCATCGGCCCCGGTTGCCGTCACGATGCCGGGGGCGTCCGCCACCAGCTCGGTGAAGGCGACCTGATCCTCCGCGACCCTGAGCTGCGCCTCCGCCGAGTCGAGTTGCGCTTCGGCCGTCGCCCGCGCCTTTTCCGCCTCGTCGAACTGCGCCTGCGTCGTCCAGCCTTGGCCGAGCAGCGTCTGCTGGCGCTCGTAACGATTGCGGGTCTGGACCACCGCCGCGCGCGCGGCGGTGACGGCGGCCTGTGCGGAGCGCAGCGCGTTCATCTCGTTCATCGGCTCGAGCCGGGCCAGAACCTGGCCGGCCTCCACGCGATCTCCGGTGCGGACGGTCCGCTCGATCATGCGACCGGAGATGCGGAAGCCGATCGAGGCTTCGTCCTCCGCCTCGATGCGCCCGGTGAGCGTGATCGGCTGCGTCACGGCCGAGCTCTTTTCCACGGTTATCGTTCGAACCGGCCGTGCGGCAGGCGCCGCGGCCTCGGGTGCCTCGCGGCATGCGGCAAGCGGCACGGCGGCCAGAAGTGCACCGGCCGCCAACAGACGCACGGTCCATCTGCCAGTCTCGCTTGCGCGAAGGTCTCGGGTCAGTCTGCCCATCGAATGGTTCCTAGGACGGTTGCAGAGGATCCTCGATCTCAGAATGAGCCGAAGAGGGAGCCCAGAATGATGACCGCTGCGAGAGCGATCAAGGCCCCAAGAATACAAACCACAACGATATCGCGGTAGCTCTCGCGGTGCGTGGAGCCGCACACGGCGAGCAGGGAAACAACGGCACCGTTGTGCGGCAGGCTGTCGAGTGTGCCAGCCCCGATCACGGCCACGCGGTGCATCAGCGCCGGGCTGATGCCGGTCTCGGCCGCGAGCTTCATGTAGGTCGGCCCGAGCGCATCGAGCGCGATGGTGAGGCCGCCCGAGGCCGAGCCGGTGAGTGCGGCGAGGATGTTGGTGGCGACGGCGAGTGAGACCAGCGGCCCGCCCTCGATGCCAAGCACCCACTCGCGCACCAGCTCGAAAGCCGGCATTGCCGCCACCACCGCACCGAAGCCGACCAGGCTTGCGACGCTGAAGATCGGCAGCACAGAGGCGTTGACACCCGCTCCCATCGTCTCCCGCAGTGAGGGAAAGCTGCGGAAGTTGATGGCGACGACGGCGATGATCGCCGCCAGCAGCGCCACGATCACCGACCACACGCCACCGACCGCTGCGAAGGTGGTGGCGCCCCAGCGGTCCTCCGCCAGGAAGGACACGTCGAGGCGGGGCAAAACGACGAACGACATCAGAAGGTTGACTATCACCACGACGATCAGCGGCAGCGCCGCCAGATGCACCGGCGGGCCGACCGCGGCGTGTTCGCCTTTCTTGATCTCGGCGGGGTCGAATTCGCGCGCCGTGGTCGCGCGCTCGCGGACGATTTCGTCGGTCGCCGCGTCGACCGCGGCGTCGTCTTCGCTGCCGAACCCCTCGCCCCGGCTCCGGGCCGCCATCTCCACCCGCTTCAGCCACCACAGGCCGAAGCCGAGCATGATGGCGGATGCGAGAATCCCGAGGCCCGGCGCGGCGAAGGGCGTGGTGCCGAAGAACGGCATCGGGATCGCGTTCTGGATCGCCGGCGTGCCGGGCATGGCCGACATGGTGAAGGTGGAGGTGCCGAGCGCGATCGCCGCCGGCATGAGCCGGCGCGGAACGCCGGCGCTGCGGAACAAGGCGAGCGCCATCGGAGCGAGCACGAAGAAGGCGACGAACAGGCTTACGCCGCCGTAGGTGACGATGGCGCCGGCGAGCACCACCGACATGATGGAGCGCTCAGGCCCCATTTTGTCGGTCATGTACTGCGCGATCGAGGAGACGGAGCCGGAATCGTCCATCAGCTTGCCGAACAGCGCACCGAGCAGGAACAGGGGGAAGAACTGCGCGACGAAATCCGCCGCGTTGCTCATGAAGATCTGCGTCCAGCTCGCAAGCAGCGGCTCACCGGCGAAAATGGCGGCGATCAAGCCAGCGAGCGGGGCGAGGATCAGGACGCTCCAGCCGCGATAAGCGAGGAAGACGAGGAACCCGAGGCCGATCAGAATACCGAGCAGTCCCATGGCTTACTGCACCTCCGCCAGCAACTGGTCGATATCGAGCGTCGACTTTTTGCCGATGTCGTTGCTGTGCTCTTTCAGGAATTGCTCCCCGGCCTTGCGGCCTTCCTCGCGCAGCATGCTGACGAATTCCCATTCGGCGTTCAGTTTCGAGGAGGCGCCGAGCTCGGCCATGATCGGGTTGCGCACGATATGCACGCGCATGCGCGCCCATTGTGCACCCTCGCCGTCGCCCGGGTTGGCGATCTTGCGCAGCAGCGCCATCATCTTCAGTTCCTTGATCAGCACCGCATTGAACGACACCTCGTTCAGACGATTGAGGATGTCATGCGCCGTCTTGGGCGTGCCGGGCCGCTCGATCGGATTGACGGGAATGAGGATGGTGTCGTCGGATACGAGCTCGTTGACCAGCGGCGCGATCGTCGGGTTGCCCGAATAGCCGCCGTCCCAATAGATCTCCCCGTCGATCTCCACCGCCTGGAACAGCGTCGGCAGGCAGGCCGAGGCCAGGAGCACCTCCGGCGTGAGGTCGGCGTTGCGGAAAATGCGCGGGCGGCCGGTGCGCACGTTGGTGGCGGTGATGAAGACCTTGATCGGGGAGTCGCGCAGCCGGTCGAAGTCGATGGTTTTTTCCAGGACCGGCGTGAGCGCATTGCTGCCGCCGGGATTGAGGTCGTACGGCGAGTAGAGTCGCGACATGATGTCCATGAAAACGAACATCGGCGAATGGTCGAGCGACCAGCGGCCGAGCAGCCGGTCGATGGGGCCGCGCTGGAACGGGCTGAACCGCGCCGCTTCCGACACCGTGCGCCAATAAACATCGAGCGCCTTGCGCGCGCCCTCCGCCCCGCCCGCGGCGAAGCCGTCGGCCAGCAACGCGGCGTTCATCGCGCCCGCCGAAGTGCCGGACACGCCTTCGATCTTCAGCCAGGGCTCTTCCAGCAGCCGGTCGAGCACGCCCCAGGCGAACGCGCCGTGCGAGCCGCCGCCCTGCAAGGCGAGATCGACGAGAACCGGATCTTTTCGGCCTCTGGAATGCGCATTCGACATCGGAGTCTCCGGATTGAGATCTCAGCCGATCTGCCCTGCTGAAGCGGGCACGATGTCCCGGAGGTTCGGTCTGAGGAGGTCTGATCTTAAGGCTGGGCCCCTCGGGGCTCGCGACGGAGCTGCAGTCCGAGCGCGATCCACCATGCGCCATGCAGCAAGAGGTCGATGCCCACCAGCGTGCCCAGCACCCAAAGTCCGCTCACGGGCCACTTCGACAGGATCACGAACCCGGCAAGGACGCCGATGGCTCCCGACAGAAGAAGCAGAAATCCGGACCACTGCCAATACTGGAAGGACTGAAAAATACGAACGACGCCGGAAACGATGAGCGCCAGCGCGAACACGAATGTGAGCAGGATGGATGCGGCCAGCGGATCGGCGATCAGCGCGACGCCGCAAATGCCGTAGAGCACGCCGACCAGTAGCCGCGCGACGAAGCCGCGCCAATGGGGTGCGGAGAAGGAGTGAATGACCTCCGAGGCGCCGGCGACGAGCAGGGTGAAGCCGATCACGATCGCGCTGATGACGGTCGCGAGCGCGACATCGCCGAGAATGAAGAAGCCGGCGGCAATGAACACGACGCCGAGCAGGAGCGCGCTCCACCACTTGGTCGCCGAGCCTTGCCCCGGATGAGCGGCGGATGTGTCGGCCATGGAGTTTTCACCAATGAGATGGATGTGCAGTTAAAGAGAAGCCTGAAAACTCAAACAGCCCCTGGGATTTCCATCCCAGGGGACGCGCATTTTCATTATCCGATTTCAAACGGCCGGCAAATAGACAATCGGTCGCGAGCAGGCGTACTATTCCTGGCCGGGGACCGGCCCGCGCATCTCCGGCGTCTTGCCGCTGACGGTACCCGTCGCAGGAAGCTTTCCGGCTTCGTCGCCCATCCTCAGGCGTCCGTCCTCTGTCGTCGTTGTGCCGCCCGCGTCCGGTCCCGTCATGTCCGGCACGGCGCCACGCATCGTTTCGGAGGGGGGAAGCTTGCCTTCATCGCCCAACGTCTGGGGCGGGCCCTTGGGTTCAGCGGTGCCGCCAGCGATGGCGGACGCAGAAAAAGCGCCGATTGCTGCAATCGCAACAGCCGACGTGATGGAAAGCTTCATAGATTTTGACTCCTTGAAAGAGGTTCTTGTCACCGGGTGTTTCTCCACGGGGCGGACTATAGGCATATTTCCTTCGGCTGGAAAGAGATGTGGTCATTGACAGCAAAAAGTTAACCCGCGTAGCGGGGCCGTGTGCGATGGGAAGGCACTCGAATTGTACTTTCTTCGGCATGTCGGAAGGCCCGCTCCGGCAATTCGCGGGCCTCAGCGCCTCTACTTGTTTTCGCCGTGATCGCCCGCGCCGCCGGGGCGATGGTGCGAGCCGTTGACGACAAGGAAAAGCGTCAAGGCTCCGATCATCAAGGCGACCGCGATCCCCAAATGGAGGAAGTCGAGATCGGTGATGCGCGCGACCGCCTCCTTGGCGAAGAGCACGGCAAGAACCGCAACGATGACGCTGATCAGGTTGTTCTTCAGGTCCTCGAGGTTGTTGATGATCAGCCATTTCGGCAGCGGGAGCGTGTTGTCGATGAACAGCACGAAAAGCCCGGCGCAGGTGATGTAGCCGACGATGGCGATCAGGAACACGTCGATCGCGCCCAGTAATCCGACTGCGAGCAGTCTTCCACCTTCCGGAGAAACGGTCGCCTCTCGGATGGTGGCGAAGATGCCCGACGCCACGACGGCGGTCTCGTAGAAGATGAGGGCCACCGAGCCCGCGTAAATGCTGACGATGACGACGAGGATGACAAACTTGCTCGAGGCCAGCAGGTTGCGCAGCATGAGAGATCCTCGTCGATGAGATGGGTATGCCGGCCCGAGCCGGGCACGACGGAATGCGAGCGTGGGAACACCCGCGGCGAGAGCGCGATGGCGCGCCCTTGTTATAGCGGGTCTTCTGCGGACTGAAAACTGCCGCGGAGCGACGACAAACAACGGGCCGCGTACGGAGGGCCTTTCCTCGGATGGGGACGCGCGCCGTGGGCGGGCGGCGTCAGGTCCGGGAAAATTCCACAAACTTTCTCGGATACACGGCCCCTGGTCGGGTCTCCGCGAGATCCGCTACGACCCGTTGCGATTGCGAAACCAGAGTGCGGCGAGCACTAGGAGCGATCCGACCACCGCCGCCGTCAGGTCGCGCAGCGAGATCGTGACCTGATCGAGCCCGGGGAACAGGCCGAGGGCGCGGAACAAGAGGCCGCCGATCAGGGCTCCGACCAACCCGAGACCGAGATTGGTCGGGAGGCCGAACCCTTTGCGGTCGCGTTTGACGACGAGACCGACGAGGCTGCCGCCGATCAGGCCGACGACGGCCCAGACGATGATCTGTGCGAGCGAGATGGACATGGAGCCCTCCAGGGTGCGCCGTTTTGCGGCGATGCATGACCGAGCGATGGCGCGAGGCGGCGCCAGCGTGCGCGCATGTATGGTGTGCGCGCCTGTATATCGCGGGGACGGCCGGTTTCGCGAACGAAAGTTGCGGGCAGGGCGCCGAAAGCCGGGAACGGCGTTTCAACGGCCTCGGTATCGGGATGGCGCTGCGGGATGCCCGCGGCCGGCGGCGGCATGCCGCGAGCGGGGTTACGCCACGTCTCCCATTGACACCGCAAGATCTCGTTGGGAGAAAGTCCCACGCGAGGGCGGAGCCGTCGAAGAGTGCGTGGGGACAGATACGCATGCCGGAATTCATGAGCCTCGCGCCGTTCGACGCCAAGGGGCGTGTGCAGATGGTGGTTGAGACCCCGCGCGGCTCGTCGATCAAGTTCAAGCTCGACGAGGAGAGAGGCGTCTTCACCGTCTCGCGCAGCCTCGCCGCCGGCATCACCTATCCCTTCGATTGGGGCTTCGTACCCGGTACCAGAAGCGAGGACGGCGATCCCGTCGACGCGCTCTGCCTCCACAGTCACCCGAGCTTTCCCGGCGCCGTCCTGCCCTGCAGGTGCCTTGCGCTCGTCTCCATCGAGCAGAAAGGGCTTGAGGGGCGTGTCGGCAACCCCCGTCTCATCCTGGCGCCGGCCTGGGACGGCGGCGACGTGCTCGAGATCGGGGCCGAGCTCACCGGGCGCGTCAAAGCGGAGCTCGAGACGTTCTTCCTCAACGCGACGCTCTTCACCGACAAGGAGGCGCGCGTCGTCGGCTGGCAGGAGGCCGACGCCGCCGGGCGCTATCTCCGCGACGCTTGCCTCTAGAACGCCTGCCTCTCGCGAGCCGGCGCGCCGATCTCCATCCCATCTCAATGAGCCCCCGCCTCATGGCCGCCGAGCCGGCTCAGGAAGCGCTGCGCGAGGCCGGTATAGTTGCCGTCGAAGTGATGGCCGCCCGTGGTCTTGACGATCGTGGCATGGCGGAGTGCCGTGTCGGCACAGGCGCTCTCCGTATCCTGCTTGCCATAGACGCACACCACGCGGTCGGCGGGCAGCGCGGCGAGCGCGGGCACGACGGAATACCCCGTGTCGTCGATGCCGAGCCAGCCGCTGATGGTGATCTGGAACGACGTCGACCGTCCCGGCGCGAGGAGGCCGATCACGCGCGTCCGTTCCTGGACGGCCTTGGGCAGCAGCGGAAAGGCGAACGGGATCGTGTCCGCCCCGAACGAATAGCCGATCAGCATGATCGGCAGGGCGTCGGTCGAGTCGGCGGCGTCGACGAGGAAGGCGATGTCCCTGGCGAGGTCCTGCGGCGTCCGCTTCGACCAGAAGTAATGCAGCGCGTCGAGCCCGACGACGTGCACGCCCTGGGTTGCGAGCCATTCGCCCATCGTCTTGTCGAGGTCGCGCCAGCCGCCGTCGCCGGAGATGAGGATCACGAGCGCGCGCGGCGTCGTGCTCGCGGGAAGGTCCACGGCGGGGAGGTCGCCGAACGGCCGTGCCACGCTGGCGAGATCGGCGACCTCGCGCGCAATCTGCTCCGGCAGCGTCGGAGGATCGATGGCGATGACGGTGATGTCGTCGCTGCGCGGCGCGACCGCCGCCTCGAGCGCCTCCTGCGCCTCGGCCGGGACGAGTAGCGACGCACGCCCCGGAATGTCCTTCTCGAACCCGTACGCGAGCGCCTTTTTATCCTGCGTCTTCGAAGCCTTGCTCGCCGAGCAGATCGGCAGCCGCAGGCTGAGCCGGTTTGCGAAGCCCGCCCCCACCGCGCCGCCGAGCGTATTGGGAGGCGCGGCCGTGAGCGCGGCATAGGCGAAGGTCGCCGCCTCGCCCGCCCCGACGACGATCGGCGGCAGATAGGTCTGAATGCCGAGCTGGCGCTGCGCGGTCTGCGCCGCATCCACGATGTCGCCCACCACGTCGGCGCAAGAGCCCGCGTGCGCGTCGAGCTTCTCCGCATAGCGCGAGAAATCGACCGGCAGCACGAGGGCTCCGCCGTCCTTGAGCGCCGCCACGGCGTCGTCGTCCGAGGGCTGCCATCCCGAGCGGTCGGAGAGGTAGAGCACCGTCGCTTGCGGCGTTGCCTGGGCCGGCACGACGATGGGGATCGTTCCGATGAGCCCGGCCGTGACGGTCGGAGCGCCGTCCCCCGCCGTTGGAAGCGCACCTGCCCCCGCTGGGGCCGCAAATACGAGAAGTGCAAGAGCAAGAGAAGCGGAGATACGTTTCATCGCTGGAGCAATCCCATGGGGCTGCCTGAGATCAGGCTGGTGATGTCGATAAGCGCTTGCGGCATGGCAAGCCCGCCGGGGCAGGCGAGATACTGCGGCGTCCACACCGGATCGAACTTCTGCTTGAACGCGCGCAGGCCCTCGAAATTGTAGAACTCGTCGCCGCGCCGGTAGATGAACGTGCCGACGCGGTTCCAGGTCGAGGCCAGCGGATGGTCGGCGAGACCCGCAAGCGGGGCCGCGCCGAGATTGAACCAGCGGTAGCCCTCGGCCTTGGCGTAGAGAAGAAGATGGGCGAACAGCGCGTCCATCGTCACCTTCGACACGCCGGGCCGGTAGCGCATGAGATCGATCGACAACTCGTTCCTGTCGCCGCTGCGCCAGAGGTTGGCGAAGGCGACGATGGCGCCCTCCTTCCTGAGCACGGCGCAATCGAACTCCGCAATGTAGTCGTCGGCGAAGCGGCCGAGCGAGAACCCTTTCTCGCGGCCGTTCTTGGTCGCAAGCCACGCGTCCGAGACGGACCTCAGCGCGG
Source organism: Hyphomicrobium sp. (assembly GCF_036833075.1). Taxonomy (GTDB): domain Bacteria; phylum Pseudomonadota; class Alphaproteobacteria; order Rhizobiales; family Hyphomicrobiaceae; genus Hyphomicrobium_C. The sequence goes on along the minus strand of NZ_DAITQL010000033.1, from coordinate 21,155 downwards.
CGAGGGCGGCGGGAACCTCGGCCTTGGGGATCACCGAGAAGGTGATGCCTTCCCGCGCCGCGCGCTTCTCCGCGTACCTGAAGTCGTGCCGGGCGGGCCCCTCGAGCGAAAAAGTCGAAAGATCCACGCGTGCCACCTCCCCGGTCTTGAGGATGGCGAGCCCGAGGTCGAGATAGACGGGCAGCATGTCGGGCGTGACGGAATAGAACACGGCCCGCGCCCCGGCACGGTCCGCCTCCTCCGCGAACTGCCAGACGAGCCCGCGGGCGGACTTTGCCTCGCCGACCGGATCGCCGAGCGTGATCCAGCTCCGCCCCGCGACGCCGAACATGACGAACGCCTTGCCGTCGCTTGCGACGAGGAAGGACTTGTCGCCGAGCAGCGCCACGTTGGGCGTCGTCGACGGGACCGTCTTGAGGATCTCGCGCACGGCGGCCGGGATGTGCGCGCGCCCCGCCGGAGGGGCCTGCGGCCGGTGGATGAGCGCGTCGATGGCGATGGCGCCCGCGACGATCGTGAGCGCGAGGGTGGCCCTCAGAAAGCGGGGCGCATCCCCATCCCACGCGAACTGCCACCAGAGGTCCGACTGGTACTCGACATGGCGGAAGGCCAGAAAACCGATCAGCGTCAGGGATGCGAGCGCGACGCCCATGAGCGCGAGCCAGGTCCGGTTCGGGCGGAAGGCGCGCCAGTCGCCCTTGCGGTAGAAGGCGCCGGCGTTGACGTAGAGGAGGCCCGCCACTGACAGCAGGATCAGCGCCTCCTCCCAATCGAGGCCCTTGAGCAGCGAGAACGCCGCGCCGGCGACCAGGAGCACGATCGCCGCCACGCGCGCGGAGGCGATCCGGCGGTTGAGCCCGCGCGCGAGGATGATGAGCAGAAGCCCGACCAGGCTCGCCATCAGATGCGACGCCTCGGCGAACGGAAGCGGAAGCACGTGGCTCAGGAGGTCGGTGCGCAGCCCCACCGCCGGCGTGTTGCCGGAGAGAAGCAGGACGATGCCGCCGAGGAACACCAGCGTCGCGGCAATGGGCGGCACGATGCGGCGCGCCATCGGGAACGTGCGGCCCGCGGCCCTGGCGCGCGTCTGCATCCGGCCGATCTCGAACACGATGAGCGCCGCACACGCGGTCGCGAGCGGCATCAGATAGTAGATCACGCGGAACACGGCCAGCGACGCGAGCACGTCGGGCCGCGTTCCGGCGTTGAGGCCGATCAGGATCGTGGCTTCCACGACGCCGATCCCCCCCGGCGCATGGCTCACGATGCCGAGCGAGATCGCGGCCACGAACAGGACCAGGAAGACCGCAAACCCCGGCGCGACGTCGGCGGGCAGCAGCACGTAGAGCGCCGCCGCGGCCGCTCCGATGTCGCCGGCGCCGATTGCGATCTGCGCCAGCGCATTGCGCGCGCTGGGCAGCGGAAACCGCCACCCCAAGAGGCGCGCCTCGCGCCGCCCCCCCGCCAGCCAGACGATCCCGAGGCCGAGTGCGATCAGCGCGCCGAGCGCGATGAGGCGGTCGTCGGCGGGCGAGAGGAGCCGCAGGGACGGCAGCCCGGCGGGATCGAGAAGCACGCCGAGAGAGACGATGGTCATGAGGCCGGCCGCAAACGTCAGCGCCGTGATGCCGACGATGCGTCCCACATCCGCCGCATCGAGGCCGGCGGCCTGGTAGATGCGGTAGCGCACCGTGCCGCCCACCAGCACGTGAAACCCGATGGCGTTCGAGATCCCGTAGCCGACGAGCCCCGCGAACGCGGCGAGCGCGGACGACACGCGGCCGGGCACCGTGCCACGCACGGCCATCACGTCGTAGAGCGCCATGGCGGCGAAGCTCAGGGCGGTGAACAGGAGCGAGAGGCGGATGGCGTCGGCGGGCGTGGCCGCGATCGCCGCCGTGATGTCGTCGAGGTGAACCTGCCCCGTGAGGCTGTGGATGACGTAGATGGCGATGGCCGCCATCACCGCCCCCGCCAGCGGGCCGAGCAGGCGGGGTTCGATCAGTCGTTCGGCGATATCGGCGAGCCAGGCGCGGCGGGACGGGTCTTTGGCGCTATCCGTGTCGGCCATGGGAAATCGGCTCTCGAGAGGACCGTGGCAAAGGGACCGTGACGGGTTCTACGGCGCGCCAGTTTACGTGTGTCTGTCGGCGCCGGTGGGATGCCTTCGAGAAGAAATGGTTGGGGATGGGCCGAAGGGGAGCGACGAGATACGCGTGCAACGCGGCCGCGACGATCTGCGCAGGGCTGGCGGGACAGCCACAGGACAGGCCACCGCGCCGATAGGCGGCGCGCAGGGAGACGTCCGAGCTTGGCGGCACGAGCGTCACCTCCTTCGACATGGGGAGGCGCTCGCCCTTGTTCAACGGCGCCGAGAGGTCTCAGCGGCCCCAATAGGTCGGCGCGCCGTAATGGGCGTGCGTGCGGGCCTCCCAGTCGCGGTCGGTCCAGGAGTCGTCACTGAACTCGGGTGCGTTACGGAGCTGTTCCACCGTGAGTCCGGTGCGGAAGCCGGCAACGCTCTTGTCGTATTTGAGGGCGCTCCAGGGAATTGGATAGTGGCTGTGGGCAAGTCCCAGGATGCCTCCGAAGCTCATGACCGCGTAGGCCACGCGGCCGCTCTCTTTCTCGATCAGGAGATGGTCGATCTCGCCGATGACTTCCTCGGTGGCTCCGATCACGTCGGTGCCGTGCACGTCCTCGCTGGAGATCAGGCGATGGTCGGGATGGGCTGTTGCGCGGGCCATGACACTCCTCCGCTGTGGCGTTTGGTTCCTCAACCCGGGCTTTGCCCTTCTGGTTCCTGTGGAAATTGGCCCCGCCCGGGAACTGCCGCCGCTGCCGGCGATTGGAAAGGTGATCGCGAGCAAAGGGGATGCCAGGAGAAGGCGATGGGCCGGGACGGAGCCAGACGCCCCGCGGAAGACGAGATGGATCGAGATGGATAAGGAGTTTGGGGCGGAGATCGTCCGAGCGTTCGCAACGCCGCTCCGGCGCCTCTACACCTTCGATGAGCGGGACTTGCCGTTGCCGATGGCGGAAGCTCTCGAGCGCCTGAAGCGCATCGAGCGCGATCTATGCCGCTCCGGCCGGCCCCCGTCGTCGAAGCCCAATTGCGGAGGGCCGCCTCATTGACCTCCGGAAGCCTCACGACGCAACGCTGAGGAGCGGGAAGAGCCCGAAATAGGATGAGCCGGAGCAGGAACCGTGCCTGCAACGGCGCGTTTTCTGGCGGGAGGGGCCATCGCCAACGAAAGACAAGGATGGATCATGACCACCACCCCGACATCCCGCTTCGCAGCCACGTCTCGTCTCGCAATCCTCGCCCTCATGTTCGGCGCAAGTCCGACGCTCGCCCAATCGACTGGCGGCAGCCCGGCCGACCCGAACACCAGCCAGAACCAGCAGCCGGGACCGGGCGTCGCCAATCCGACAGACCCGGCCGCCGGCTCGGATCCCTCGGCCCGCGTGCCGACCTCGCCGCCGGGCACGGGCTCGGCCGCGGACGGCCCGAGCTCGGGGGCATCGGGCTTCGACGCATCGGCCGGGATCCCGGCCGATCCCAATACCAACGAGAACCAGCAGCCGGCGCCGAACAATATCAACCCGGCCGACCCCGAAGCCGGCTCCAACCCGGCCGCTCGCGTTCCGACCGCGCCGGAGGACTGACGGAGAGGATTGACGGGGAGCAAACCGCGACCCGGCCAAGCAAAAGCCCCGGTCCATGGGACCCGGGCTTGTTTGCTTCTCGTCACGCCCTGGCGTTCAGGGCGCGGCACGTTCAGGATGTGGCTCTCAGGGTGCGGGTCTGGGTGCGACGGCGAATGGGGCAGCCTGTTCCGGCGGGATGTAGAGCCCGAGCCAGTCGCGATCGAGCGCGGTCCATACGAAGGCGAAGACAATCGCCGCGACGATGGTGTTGATGATTGCAACGCGCAGGAGCCGCGGAGCGGCGGGCGCACTGGCGGGCGTCCCTTCGACGACCTCGCCCGCCTCCCCCTGCGTCTTGACGCCGAACGGCAGCACGGCGAACAGCGTCATGAACCAGATCATGAGATAGAGCGCGATAGCGAGCGCAAGGGTCATCGTGACCTCCCTGGGTGCGGCCCTTGGGTGCGGCGGGCGCGCCGGCCTCCGTGCCGGAGCCTCAGACCTGCTCCAGCTCCGTCAACGTCCCGCAGAAGTCCTTGGGATGCAGGAACAGCACCGGCTTGCCGTGGGCGCCGATCTTCGGATTTCCGTCGCCGAGCACCCGCGCCCCCTGGGCCTTGAGCGTGTCGCGTGCGGCCAGGATGTCCTCCACCTCGTAGCAGAGGTGATGGATGCCGCCGTCGGGGTTCTTTTCCAGGAACTTCGCGATCGGCGACCCCTCGCCCAGGGGCTCGAGAAACTCGATCTTGGTGTTGGGCAGCGTCACGAAGACGACCGTCACGCCATGCTCGGGTTGCGGAAGGGGGTCCGTCATGACCGCGCCAAGCGCGTTTTTGTAGACCGCGGTCGCGGCGGCAAGGTCCTTGACCGCAATGGCCACGTGATTCAGGCGTCCAATCATCTTCGTCCTCGAACTCGAGCCCCAGCGGGTCGGCGGCCTCAGCCCTTCCCTTCGATCACGGTCAGGAGCACCTTGACAATGGGCTTCTTGCCCCAGGCGCTGGCCACGGCCCCGCGGACGCTCCGGCGCACCGCTTCGCTCACCATTTCGAGGTCGCGGCGCCGGTCGCGCGGGATGCTGCGCAGCGTCCCCTCGACGGCGGTGAGCGCGATCTCCTGCATCGGCTCGCCCGCCTCGTCCTCGTAGGGGACGCCGTCGAGGACGACCTGCGGCTCTCCGGCAACCTCGCCGCGCCGCGAGAGCGCGAGCGCCACGATGACGATGCCGACGACGGCGAGCTTGCGCCGCTCGCGCACCGGGCCGTCGCCGGCGGGCACGAGGAGGTCTCCGTCGCGGAAGAGCCGGCCCACCGGGGCGTCGTCGATAATGCGGACGGGGCCGGGCGCGATCCGCACCATCTCGCCGTTGTAGGCGATCTGCACCTCGCCGACGCCGGCCTCGCGCGCGAGCTCCGCATGAGCCTTGAGGTGGCGCGGCTCGCCGTGCATCGGCACGGCAATTTTCGGGCGCACCCACGCGTAGAGCTGGCGCAATTCGTCCCGCCGGGGGTGTCCCGTCACATGCACGAGCGCCTCGCCGTCCGTCAGCACCTCGACCCCCATGCGCACGAGGCTGTTCTGGATCGCGCCGACGGCCCTTTCGTTTCCGGGGATCGTGCGCGAGGAGAAGATCGCGAGGTCGCCCTTGTCGAGCGACACGTCGGGATGCTCGTTCGCCGCGATCCGCGCCATGGCGGCGCGCGGCTCGCCCTGGCTGCCGGTGCAGAGGCAGACGACCTTCGACCGCTTGAACTCGCCGAACTGCTGCTGGTCCACGTAGCGGAAGCCCTCGGGCAGATAGCCGGTGTCGATGGCCACGTCGATGACGCGATGGAGCGCGCGCCCCGCGATCACGAGCTCGCGGCCCGCGGCCCTTGCCGCCTCCGCCACCGCCTTGATGCGGGCCACGTTGGACGCGAACGTCGTCACAGCGACGCGGTGCGGCGCCTGCTTGACGATCTCCACCAGCGTCTTGGAGACGTCGCGCTCGGAGGGCGAGCGGCCTTCGCGCATGGCGTTGGTGGAATCGCCGATCATCGCCAGAACGCCGTCGTCGCCGAGCTTGGCAAGGCGCGCCGCGTCGGGGCTGCCGCCGACGGTCGGCGTGGGATCGAGCTTCCAGTCACCCGTGTGCAGCACGACACCGTGCGGCGTGCGGATCGCGAGCGCACTGCTTTCCGGAATGGAATGGGACATCTCGAACAGCTCGATGTCGAACGGGCCGACGTCGAAACGGCCGTTGAGCGGCACCTCGTGGATCGGGATCTGAAGGCGGCCGCCGTGCTCGGCGAGCTTCGCCTTCAGCATGCCGGCCGTGAAGGCCGTCGCATAGACCGGAACGCCGAGCCGAGGCCACAGCTCGATCACCGCACCGATATGATCCTCGTGCGCGTGCGTGATGACGAGGCCGGCGAGCGCGCTCTTCTCTTCCTCGATGAAGCGCAGATCCGGGAGGATCACGTCGACGCCCGGATCGTCCTCGCCCTCGGGGAACGTGATGCCGAGGTCGACCATCAGCCATTTGCGGGCGTCCGGCGGGCCGATTCCGTAGAGGTAGGCGTTCATGCCGATCTCGCCGAGCCCGCCGAGGGCCAGAAAAACCAGCTCGTCCGGCTCGCCGGACCGGCCCTGTCGCGTCCGTTGCTCAGGCATTCGCCGTCTTGGCCCCTTTTCCTGTCGGTTGCGATCCTGCCTCAACGCGCAAGAGAGACGTCTCCGAACGTGAAACGGCGCACGTCGCCGTCGACGTCGAGCAGCAACGCACCGTCGGGGTCGAGGCCCGAGAACGTCCCGAGCACGCGCTCGGGACCCGTGTTGATGCTCAACCGTTCCCCTATAGGAAGGGCGCGGTTTAGCCAAGCCTGCCGGACCGTGGCAAACCCCCGTCCTTCGTCCCATACCGCAAGCCACGTCTCGAGGCTCGCGGCGATCGCCGCGAGGAGCACGCCGGGCTCGGGAGAGGCTCCATGGGCGGCGAGGTGGGTCGCCGGGCGGTCCGGGAGCGACGGGGAGGCGACGATGTTGAGACCGATGCCGATCACCGCCGCGAGGCGGCCGCCGATCGAGCTGCTTTCGATGAGGATGCCGCCCGCTTTCGCGTCTCCGATCAGGATGTCGTTCGGCCACTTGAGACGGAGCCCGGCCGGTGCGGGATAGGTTGCCGCGCCGAGCGCGTCGAAAACCGCAACACCCGCGACCAGAGCAAGCTGGTAGGCGAGCGGCTGCGGCAGGGCGAGGGTTACGAGCAGACTCGCATGCAGGTTTCCGGTCTCGGACGTCCAGCCGCGACCGCTGCGGCCGCGGCCCGCGGTCTGCACGTCGGCCAGGATCCAAAGCGGGCCGCGCTCGCCGGACTGGGCGCGGCGCAGGGCTTCCGCATTGGTTGAATCCACGGCCGCGAGCCGTTCGACGCGATCGAAAATCATTGTTCGGATCCGGCGGAACGACGGGTTGCGTGCACGGGATGGAGCGCAGCCTAGCAGCGGAAGGGGCGGGCAGGTAAGTGCCTGTTAAGACATCCGACCTATATATATTATATCAATTATTATGGGTATTTAGCAGGAATACGCCGGATCTCGGCAGTCTCCTGCATCAGGGACCTCCTCATGACCGGCAGCAGTGAAACCCGTACCGTGCAACGGCGGCGGACCAACAACTTCGGAATAATCAAAGCCAACGACAAGGAGCTTCCGGTGCTGCTGCGCGATGCGTCGCGGACGGGAGCGCGCGTGCGGCTCGTGACGCCCTGTGAGCTTCCTGACGAGCTCACCCTCGTGTCGGCGATGGAAAAGATCGACAGGCGGTGCGTCGTGGTCTGGCGCCGCGGGAACGACATCGGGCTGCGGTTCGAGACGCCTCTCGCATAGACCATGATCACTTCAGGCCCTATCAGCCTGAAGTGTGAATCATCGGTCTCATCAAAGAGAGAGCGTGTGATCCCAATTCAATCAAAAATAATCACGGTCTAGCGCGAGGCAAGGAGGCTTCGATCCCGGAGCCCCATTCGCTCGAAGCCGCCTCGCGCTCAGAGCTGCAGCGATCTCGCGGCCGCCGAGGCGGCGTCGACCAGTGGCGACGGGTAGACGGCATAGAACACGACGAAGAGCCCGGCCGCGATCATCACGACGCGCACGTAAGGCGCCGTCGGGGTGAAGCGGGGCTTGGCTTCGTCGAAGAACATCACCTTGACGATGCGCAGGTAGTAGAACGCGCCGACGACGCTGGCGAGCACGCCGATGATGGCAAGCCCGTAAAGCTCGGCCTTCACGGCGGCCGCGAAGACGTAGAACTTCGCGAAGAAGCCGGCGAGAGGCGGTACGCCCGCGAGAGAGAAGAACAGCATCGCCAGCGTGAAGGCCATCGGCAGGTCAGTCTGGGCAAGGCCGGCGAGCTCGTCGATCTCCTCGACCGGCCCGTTCTCGCGGCGCATCGCGAGGATGCAGGCGAACGAGCCAAGCGTCATGACGAGGTAGATCGCGAGATAGACGAGCAGGGCCTCGATCCCCGTCTCGCTGCCGGCCGCGAGCCCGACCAGCGCAAACCCCACGTGCCCGATCGACGAGTAGGCCATCAGCCGCTTGATGTTGGTCTGGCCGATGGCGGCGAAGGCGCCGAGCAGCATGGAGGCGATGGAGAGGAAGATGATGATCTTCTGCCACTGGATGATCATGCCCCCGAAGCCGTCGAACAGCACGCGCGCAAGCAGCGCCAATGCGGCGAGCTTTGGGGCGGCGGCGAAGAAGGCGGTGATGGGCGTGGGGGCGCCCTCGTAGACGTCGGGCGTCCACATATGGAACGGCACCGCCGAGATCTTGAAGGCGATGCCCACCAGCAGGAACACGAGGCCGGCGATGAGGCCGAGGTTGGTCGCGGCCCCCGGCGCCGCGGCCGCGGCCTGGAGCCCGGCGAACGATATCGTGCCCGTGAAGCCGTAGAGCAGGGACGCGCCGTAGAGCAGCATGCCCGACGAGAGCGCGCCGAGGACGAAGTACTTCATGCCCGCTTCGCTCGAGCGCACGTCGTCGCGACGCACGGCGGCCAGCACGTAGAGCGCGAGGCTCTGCAACTCGAGGCCGAGATAGAGCGCGATGAGGTCGTTGGCCGAGACCATCATCATCATGCCGACGGTCGCGAGCAGGATGAGGACGGGGATCTCGTACCGGCTGATCTTGGCGGTCCTGAAGTCGTCGAACGACATCAGGATGGCCACCGCCGAGCCCGCGAGCACGAGAAGCTTCACGAAACGGGCGAAGGCGTCGGAGACGAAGGCATCGCCGAAGGCGTGCTGGGTTCCGGTCTGCGTGAGGAGCACGGCGCCGCTCGCGATCAGGATCAGGATGGCGAGCCAGCCGCTGCCCTCTTTGCGGTTCGCTTCCTCGCCGCCGAAGGCGCCGAGCATCAGCAGCCCCATGGCGCCGGCGGCGAGCACGATCTCGGGGAGCGCGGCGATGTAGCTCAGGGCCTCGGGCATGGGCATTTCGTCCTTTACTGAGCGACCGCGGCAGCTTGGCTCGCGGCTTCGAGCGAGCTTACGAGCGCCTTCACGGAAACGGCCGTCACGTCGAGAATCGGTGCGGGATAAAAGCCGAACAGGATCGTCAGGATGACGAGCGGCGCCAGGATGGCGATCTCGCGCGGCGAGACGTCAGCCAGTGCCTTGAGCGACGGCTTCTCGAGCGGGCCGAAGGTGATGCGCCGGTAGAGATAGAGCGCGTAGGCGGCCGACAGGATGACGCCGCTCGTGGCGAAGACCGCGACCCAGGTGTTGACCTTGAAGGACGACAGCAGCGTCAGGAATTCACCGACGAAGCCGGACGTTCCGGGCAGGCCGACGTTGCCCATGGTGAACACCATGAAGATCGCCGCATAGATCGGCATACGCTCCACGATCCCGCCGTAAGCCTTGATCTCGCGCGTGTGCAGGCGGTCGTAGACGACGCCGACGCAGAGGAACAGCGCCGAGGAGATGAGCCCGTGCGACAGCATCTGGAAAATGGCCCCATCGATGCCCTGCTGCGAGAAGGTGAAGATGCCCATGGTGACGAAGCCCATGTGGGCGACCGACGAGTAGGCGATCAGCTTCTTCATGTCCTCCTGCACGAGCGCGATCAGCGAGGTCGCGACGATGGCGACGACCGAGAGCGCGAACACCAGGGGCGCGAGATCCGCGCTCGCGTCCGGGAACATCGGCAGCGAGAAGCGTAGGAAGCCGTAGCCCCCCATCTTGAGGAGAATACCGGCCAGGATGACGGAGCCGGCGGTCGGTGCCTCCACGTGCGCGTCCGGCAGCCACGTATGCACGGGCCACATTGGCATCTTGACGGCGAACGAGGCGAAGAAGGCCAGCCACAGCCAGAACTGCATGTCGGGCGGGAACCGGGTCTGCATCAGCGTCGGGATGTCGGTCGTGCCCGCATGCCAGTACATGGCCATCATGGCGAGCAGCATTAAGACCGAGCCGAGGAACGTGTAGAGGAAGAACTTGAAGCTCGCATAGACCCGGCGCGGTCCGCCCCAGACGCCGATGATGAGGAACATCGGGATGAGGCCGCCCTCGAAGAACAGGTAGAACAGCACGAGATCGAGCGCGCAGAACACGCCGATCATGAGCGTCTCGAGCACGAGGAAGGCGATCATGTACTCCTTGACGCGGTCCTTGACGGACGCCCAGGAGGCCAGGATGCAGAGCGGCATCAGGAACGTTGTCAGGATGACGAACAGCATCGAGATGCCGTCGACGCCCATCTTGTACCGGATGGGGCCGAGCCAGCTGCGCTCCTCGACGAACTGGAAGCCAGCCGTCGCGGGATCGAAATTGATCCAGATGAGAAGCGAGATCGCGAACGTGATCAGCGTCGTCCAAAGCGTCGTATAGCGGATGTTCTGCGCGGCTTCGCGCGGCAGAAGCGCGATGAACGCCGCGCCCGCGAGCGGCAGGAACGTCACCAGCGAGAGAATGGGAACGCCCGAAAGGTTCATGGCGCGCCCCCGCCGGCAAGGATGAAGTAGGTGAGAATGGCGGCTACCCCGATCAGCATGGCGAACGCGTAGTGATACACATAGCCGGTCTGGAGCCGCACCATGCGGCCCGTCCCCCACAGCACGCTCTTGGCCGTGCCGTCGATGGTGCCGTCGATCACGGCCCCGTCGACGCCCTTCCAGAGCAGCCGCCCGATGGCGAAGGCGGGGCGCACGAAGATCAGGTTATAGAGCTCGTCGAAGTACCACTTGTTGAGCAGGAACAGGTAGACGGGACGGAAGGCGCGTGCCGTCGCGGCCGGCAGGCCCGGCGCCCACACGTAATAGAGGGTGGCGAGCGCCAGCCCCGACAGCATGGCGAGCGTCGGCGCCCAGGGCACCCATCCCGGCAGCTCGTGCATGTGGTGGCGGATGTCCTTGCCCGGCGCTTCGAAGAGCGCCCCGCGCCAGAAGGCGTCGTACCCCCCTCCGAAGAAGGCGGACTGGAACACGATGCCGGCCAGAACCGCGCCGGTCGCCAGCAGGATGAGCGGGATCAGCATCACCCACGGGCTTTCGTGCGCATGATCGTAGGTGTGGTGGTCCGCCCGCGTTTCGCCGTGGAAGGTGAGGTACATGAGCCGCCACGAGTAGAACGACGTCATGAAGGCGGCGACGACGAGCACCCAGAACGCGAAGTTGCCCGGCGTATGGGCCGCGTAAGCCGCTTCCACGATCGCGTCCTTGGAGTGGAAGCCCGCGAAGCCGCCGAGATGCGGGATGCCGACGCCCGTCAGCGCCAGCGTTCCGATCAGCATCATGAGCCAGGTGATCGGCAGCTTCTTCGCGAGCCCGCCCATCTTTCGCATGTCCTGCTCGTGATGCATGCCGTGGATGACGGAGCCGGCGCCGAGGAACAGGAGCGCCTTGAAGAAGGCGTGCGTGAAGAGGTGGAAGATGCCGATGGAGTAGGCGCCGACGCCGCAGGCGACGAACATGTAGCCGAGCTGCGAGCACGTCGAATAGGCGATCACGCGCTTGATGTCGTTCTGCACCAGGCCGACGGTCGCGGCGAAGAACGCCGTGACGGCGCCGACCAGCACCACCACCTCGAGGGCCGTCGGCGCCAGCTCGAAGACCGGCGACAGGCGCGCCACCATGAACACGCCCGCGGTCACCATGGTCGCGGCGTGAATGAGCGCGGAGACCGGCGTCGGCCCTTCCATGGCGTCGGGCAGCCAGGTGTGGAGGAGGAATTGCGCCGACTTGCCCATGGCGCCCATGAACAAGAGGAGCGAGATCAGCGTCAGCACGTCGACCTCTTGGCCGAGGAATGTCAGCGTCTTGCCGACAAGGTCCGGCGCGGCGGAGAACACGGCGTCGAGATTGACCGAATCCGTGACCAGGAACAGCGCGAACAGCCCGAGCAGGAACCCGAAGTCGCCGACGCGGTTGACGACGAATGCCTTGATGGCGGCCGCGTTCGCCTCCGGCTTCTTGTACCAGAAGCCGATCAGCAGGTAGGAGGCGAGGCCCACGCCCTCCCATCCGAAGAACATCTGCAAGAGGTTGTCGCTGGTGACCAGCGCCAGCATGGCGAACGTGAAGAGCGACAGGTAGGCGAAGAAGCGCGGCCGGCTGTCGTCCTCGTGCATGTACCCGATGGAGTAGAGGTGCACGAGCGACGAGACCGTCGTCACCACGATCAGCATGACGGCCGTCAGCGTATCGACGCGCAGCGCCCAAGCCGTGTCCAGATCGCCGGAGGTGATCCAGCGCAGGAGGGGCACCTTCGCCGTCTCGCCGTCAAAGCCGACGCGCACGAACACGATCCAGGACAGAACGGCCGAGATCATGAGCAGCGACGTCGTGATGACTTCCGACGGGCGCGGCCCCAGAAGGCGTCCGAACAGCCCGGCGATGAGCGCGCCCGCGAGCGGCAGGAGAACGATCAAGGCGTAAATCATGTGCTTCCCCCAGGCAGCAGGCTAGGGGCCGCGGACGGCCATGCCGTCCCCCGCCCGAAGCGCTGGCCGCTCGTGTTGCCTGCTGCCGGCTGCCTGCTGTCCACGGTCATCCCTTCATCATGCTGATGTCCTCGACCGCGATCGAGCCGCGGTTCCGGAAGTAGACGACGATGATGGCAAGGCCGATGGCGGCTTCCGCCGCGGCGACCGTCAGCACGAACAGCGTGAACACCTGGCCGACGAGATCGGCGTGAAAGTGCGAGAAGGTGACGAAGTTGATGTTGACGGCGAGCAGCATGAGCTCGACCGACATCAGGATGATGATCACGTTCTTCCGGTTGAGGAAGATGCCGAACATGCCGAGCGTGAACAGGCACGCCGCGACCGTGAGATAGTGTCCGAGCCCGATGTCCATGGGTCTCCGTCCCTTCCTATGCGCGGCCTGCGCCAGGCTTCACCGGCGCATCGGGAATGGCGCTCCCCCCGGGGGCGACCTTCACCACCTCAACGGCTGTGGCGGGACCGCGCGCGACCTGGTCGGCGGCCGACTGGCGCTTGACGCCGGGCTTGTGGCGCAGCGTCAGCACGATGGCGCCGATCATGGCGACGAGCAGCACCAGGCCCGCGCCCTGAAAGTAGTAGAAGTACTGCGTATAGAGGATCTGCCCGAGCGCTTCCGTGTTGGTGAGCCCCTGGGGTATGGGCGCCTGGGCGGTCCCCGGCGCGATGGGGGCGACGCCGCGCGCCAGGAAGAGCAGCACGAGCTCCGCCAGCACGACGCCGCCGACCAGGAAGCCCACCGGCGCGTTCCTGATGAAGCCCGCGCGCAGCTCCGCGAAGTCGACGTCGAGCATCATGACCACGAACAGGAACAGCACGGCGACCGCTCCCACGTAGACGATGATGAGCACCATGGCGAGAAACTCGGCACCGAGCAGGATGAAGAGGCCAGCCGCGTTGAAGAAGGTGAGGATGAGGAACAGCACGGCGTGCACGGGGTTCTTGGCGACGATCACCATCGCCCCGGCGACGAGCGCCAGGGTTGCGAACAGATAGAAGAAGATTGCCGTCAGTGCCATTGGATGCTGCCCCGCACTTCCACTTCCCCTCCCCCCTTGTGGGGGAGGCTGGGAGGGGGAGATTGCAGGCCATCAGCCGTTGGGATTCCCCCCACCCCTAAACCCTCCCCACGTCCATGCGAAGCATGGCTCTGCCATGACGTGGGAGGGGAACACGTCGTCGTTTGCTCCCGCATCGCCATCACCGGTACGGCGCGTCGAGCGCGATGTTCTGCGCGATCTCGCGCTCCCACCGGTCGCCGTTCGCGAGCAGCCGTTCCTTGTTGTAGTAGAGTTCCTCGCGCGTCTCGGTCGCAAACTCGAAATTCGGCCCCTCGACGATGGCGTCGACCGGGCACGCCTCCTGACAGAGGCCGCAATAGATGCACTTCACCATATCGATGTCGTAGCGCGTCGTGCGCCGCGTGCCGTCGTTGCGGCGCGGCCCCGCCTCGATGGTGATCGCCTGCGCCGGGCAGATGGCCTCGCAGAGCTTACAGGCGATGCAGCGCTCTTCGCCGTTCGGATAGCGCCGGAGCGCGTGCTCGCCGCGGAAGCGGGGCGACAGCGGTCCCTTCTCGAACGGATAGTTGAGCGTCTTCTTCGGCCCGAAGAAGTAGCGCATGCACAGGACGAACGCGGTGACGAACTCCGCGAGGAACAGCGATTTGATGCCTTGGGCTGCGCGCATGGGTCGAGCCCTCCTAAACCGGTTTCAGGAGCTGCAGCACGCCGGCGACGGCCACCACCATCGCCAGCGACAGCGGCAGGAACACTTTCCAGCCGAGCCGCATCAGCTGGTCGTAGCGATAGCGCGGCACCATCGCCTTGACCATCGCGAACATGAAGAACATGAACACGACCTTGGCCGCGAACCAGAGGATCCCGGGAACGGCGTTCAGGGGCCAGATGTCGAGCGGCGGCAGCCATCCGCCGAGGAACAGAAGGGTTGCCAGCGCGCACATGGTGACGATGGCGACGTACTCGCCGAGCATGAACAGGAGGTAGGGCGTCGAGGAGTATTCGACCATGAAGCCGGCAACGAGCTCGCTCTCCGCCTCGACGAGGTCGAACGGCGGACGGTTGGTCTCGGCGAGCGTCGAGACGAAGAACACGACGAACATCGGCAGCAGCGGCAGCCAGTGCCAGTCGAGCGCCGAGGCGGGCATCCCGAGCCAGGTGCCGACACCCGTGGTCTGCGCCATGACGATGGTGGCGAGGTTGAGCGAGCCGACCATCAGCAGCACCGTGATCACGACGAAGCCGAGTGACACTTCGTACGAGATCATCTGCGCCGCCGAGCGGAGCGCGCCCATGAACGGATACTTCGAGTTCGAGGCCCAGCCGCCCATGATGACGCCGTAGACGCCGAGGGAGGAGATCGCGAGCAGATAGAGCACGCCGACGTTGAGGTCCGAGATCACCCACAGTCCCCAGGAATCCTTGCTCATGGGGATCACGGCCCAGGCCGCGAGCGCGCAGAGGGCCATGACCATCGGCGCCAGCAGGAAGATGCCTTTGTCCGCGCCGGCGGGAATGACCGGCTCCTTGAACACGAACTTCATGAGATCCGCGAACGACTGCAGGAGCCCGAACGGTCCGACGACGTTCGGGCCGCGGCGGAGCTGCACGGCGGCCCACACCTTGCGGTCCATGAGCAGCAGGAAGGCGATGCACAAGAGCAGGCCGACGAGCACCAGAAGCGACAGCCCGACCGTGATGGCGAGCCAAAGCCCGTACTCCCAGAGCATGGTGATCGTCTCGCTCGACATTGCCGTGGCCCGCTCCTATTCGGCCGCAGAGAGGCTCGCCCGTCCGGCGGCCTTCGTGAGCGCGCTCATCTCGGCCATGACGGCGGAGGCGCGCGCGATCGGATTGGTGAGATAGAAATCACGAACCGCCGGATGGAACGGCTCGTCCCTGAGGGTGCCCTTGCCCGAGGCGAGCACGGAAATCACGTCGGCGGGAGCCGGGCTCACGCGGTCGAGCGCCGCGAGGCCGGGCGCATGGCCGTACATCCCGGCCCTGAGCACGTTGATCGTGTCGTAGGGCAGCGTGTGTCCGACGAGCGGCGACAGCGCGCGTACGATCGTCCAGTCCTCGCGCGCCTCGCCCGGCGGGAAGGCGGCCCGTGCCGTCATCTGCGCACGGCCCTCGGTGTTGACATAGGTCGCGCTCTTCTCGGCGTAGGCGGCCCCCGGGAAGATCACGTCGGCCCGGTGCGCGCCGGCGTCTCCATGGCTGCCCTGGTAGACGACGAACGTCTGCCCGAGCCGGCTCATGTCGATGTCGTCCGCACCGAGCAGGTAGAGCACGTCGAGCTCTCCCGATCCGGCGGCGGCGACGAAGCCTGCGACATCCGTGCTCGCCGGCGCCTCCGGCACGAAGCCGAGATCGAGCCCCGCGACGCGGGACGCCGCCGTGTGGAGCACGTTGAATGCGTTCCAGCCTTGGGTCTTGCCGGCCATGGCCGCCGTCGCGATCCGCGCTGCTGCGGCGAGCACCGCCTGCCCGTCGGCACGCGCGACCGCGGCTGAGCCGACGATGACCATCGGCGCTTTGGCGTCCTTGAGTGTCGCCGCGAACGGATGCTTGCCGTCGGCAAGGTCGGAGAGCGTTTTTCCGCCGGCGCCGAGGTGGTCGTAGGGATACGTGAGGTCCGCCTCGGTGCCGATGAGGCCGACCTTGAGCCCGCCCCGGCGCCACCGCTTGCGGATGCGCGCGTTGAGCACGGCCGCCTCGAGGCGCGGATTGGTGCCGATCAGCAGGATGACGTCGGCCTGCTCGATGCCCTGGATGGTCGAATTGAAGACGTAGCTCGCGCGGCCGAGCGCGGGGTCGAGCTTGGCGCCGTCCTCGCGGCAGTCGACGTTGGTCGAGCCGAGGCGGTGGAAGAGGTCCTTGAGCGCGAACATCTCCTCGGCGCCCGCGAGCGGCCCGGCGACGGCCGCCATGCGCGCCCCCGGCGTGGCCTTGAGCTTCGCCGCGACGGCGGCGAGGGCCTCCTCCCAGGTCGCGGGTTCGAGCCGGCCGTCCTTGCGGATGTACGGCCGGTCGAGCCGCTGCGTCCGGAGCCCGTCGGCGACGTGGCGCGTCTTGTCGGAGATCCACTCCTCGTTCACGGCGTCGTTGTTGCGCGGCAGGATGCGCATCACCTCGCGCCCGCGCGTGTCGATGCGGATGGCGGAGCCCACCGCGTCCATCACGTCGATGCTCTCGGTCTTGCGCAACTCCCACGGCCGCGCGTTGTGCGCCCAGGGCCGGTGCGTCAGCGCGCCGACCGGACAGAGGTCGTTCACGTTGGCGCTCATCTCGGAGAGGATGCCGCGCTCGAGATAGGTCGTGATCTCCATGTCCTCGCCGCGGCCGATGGCGCCGAGCTCCTCGACGCCCGCGACCTCGGTCATGAAGCGCACGCAGCGGGTGCAGTGGATGCACCGGGTCATCACCGTCTTGATCAGCGGCCCGATGTACTTCTCCTCGACGGCGCGCTTGTTCTCCACGAAGCGCGAGCCGCCCGAGCCGTAGCCGATGGCCTGGTCCTGCAGATCGCACTCGCCGCCCTGGTCGCAGATCGGGCAGTCGAGCGGATGGTTGATGAGCAGGAACTCCATCACGCCCTCGCGCGCCTTCTTTACGAGCGCGCTCTTGGTGTTGATGATCTTGGGCGAGTTGTCCTTGTTCGGCGGCAGGTCGTTGACGCCCATGGCGCACGACGCGATCGGCTTCGGGCTGCCCTGCACCTCGACCAGGCACATGCGGCAGTTGCCGGCGATCGAGAGCCGCTCATGGTAGCAGAAGCGCGGGATCTCGGCGCCCGCCTGCTCGCACGCCTGCAGCACGGTGATGCCGTCCTCGACCGTGATCGGCTTGCCGTCGATGATGAGGTCTTTCGGCATCGACTCAATTCATCCCATTGCCACTTTGAGCCACCGTCATGAAACAGCGGCACCGTTCAACACTGCAATCCAAGCCCACGCAATGGCGGCTGTCGGAACCAAAAACCAGATCCACCCCACAACGCGGAGCGCCTTTTGACCCCGAAATGTGTTTGGCGGAAGCACCTGCGGTATCAGACCGAAAAGCCCGATCCCGAAAACGCCCACAATGACGTTGACCGCGCTGGGTCCGCGCAAAAATTGGATGGCGAGAATAGAGAAAACCACCGCAAGACAAATGGCCGCGATGATGCGGAGCCGTCGATGCGAATTTCCATTCTGATCGAGCATGTCTCACTCTGCCGCCTCCTTGTGCGCTGCCTTGTAGGCGTCGATGCGCGCTTCGATCTCGGGACGGAAATGGCGGATCAAACCCTGCACCGGCCACGCCGCAGCGTCGCCGAGCGCGCAGATCGTGTGCCCCTCGATCTGTTTCGAGACGTCGAACAGCTTGTCGATCTCGCTCTTCTCCGCTTCCCCGCGCGCCATGCGCTCGAGCACGCGCCACATCCAGCCGGTGCCTTCCCGGCAGGGCGTGCACTGACCGCAGCTTTCGTGCTTGTAGAAATAGGCGATGCGCGCGATGGCGCGCACCACGTCGGCTGACTTGTCGAGCACGATAATGGCCGCTGTGCCGAGCCCCGACTTGAGCTTGGTCAAGCTGTCGAAGTCCATCGTCAGCGTTTCGCAGAGATCGGCCGGGATCAGCGGCATCGACGAGCCGCCGGGAATGATGGCGAGCAGGTTGTGCCACCCGCCGCGCACGCCGCCGCAGTGCTCGTCGATGAGCTGGCGGACGGGAATGCCCATCTCCTCCTCGACCACGCACGGACGGTTCACGTGGCCCGAGATCTGGAACAGCTTGGTGCCGGTGTTGTTCGGGAGCCCGAGCGCCGCAAACCAGTCCCCGCCGCGCCTCAGGATATCCGGCACGACGGCGATGCTCTCGACGTTGTTGATCGTGGTCGGCGCGCCGTAGAGGCCGACGTTGGCCGGGAACGGCGGCTTGAGGCGCGGCTGGCCCTTCCGGCCCTCGAGACTTTCGAGCAGCGCCGTTTCCTCGCCGCAGATGTAGGCGCCCGCGCCATGGGAGACGTAGAGGTCGAAGTCCCAGCCGTGGATGTTGTTCTTGCCGATCAGGCGGGCCGCGTAGGCTTCGTCGATCGCCCGCTGCAACCGCTCGCGCTCGCGGATGAACTCGCCGCGGATATAGATGTAGCTCGTGTGCGCGCGCATGGCGAAGCCGGCGAGCAGCGCCCCCTCGATCAGGAGATGCGGATCGTTGCGCATGATCTCCCGGTCCTTGCAGGAGCCGGGTTCGCTCTCATCGGCGTTGATGACGAGATAGGACGGCCGCGCGTCGGCCTTGGGCATGAAGCTCCACTTGAGGCCGGTCGGGAATCCCGCGCCCCCGCGCCCGCGCAGGCCCGAGGTCTTCACCTCGGAAATGATCCAGTCGTGCCCCTTGTCGATGAAGAACTTGGTTCCGTCCCAGGACCCGCGCGCCATCGCACCCTTGAGCCCCGAATCATGGAGCCCGTAGATGTTCGTGAAGATGCGGTCCGTATCCTCGAGCAGCATTGGGGCTCACCCTTTGGGTTTCTCGGCCGGAGGAGCGGCCGCGCCGCCGTCGGCGAGTTCCGGGAAGCGCGCGCGCCAGGCCCCGAGCCGCGATCCGTCGTGGAGGGCCGGATCGGTGAGCGTGGTCAGCGCGCCCTCGGGCGACGAGGTCGTGCGGCCGATCTGCGAGCCGGCCTTCGGCGTGGCTCCCCGTTCGATGGCCGCGAGGATCTTTTCCAGCGCTTCCGGCGTCAGGTCCTCGTAGGTATCCTTGAAGATCTGCACCACGGGCGCGTTCGCGCAGCAACCGAGGCACTCGACCTCCTCCCACGAGAGCTGGCCGTCCTCCGAAAGCTCGTGCGGATGCTCCGCGATGTGCCGCTTGCAGACGTCGATCAGGGCTTCGGCGCCGCGCAGCATGCAGGGTGTCGTTCCACACACCTGCACATGGGCTTTCGCGCCCACCGGCGAGAGCTGGAACATCGTATAGAACGTCGCCACCTCATAGGCCCTGATATGGGCGACGCCGAGCATGTCTGCCACATGCCGGAGCGCGGGCTCCGACAGCCAGCCGCCGGCCTGCTCCTGCGCACGCCAGAGCAGTGGAATGAGCGCCGACGCCTGCTTTCCCTCCGGGAACTTGGCGATGGTCTCTTTTGCCCACGCGAGGTTTTCAGGCGTGAAAGCGAAGTCGCGGGGCTGGTCGGGACTGAGACGGCGGACGGCCATGCTGGCTCCCCAAGGCGGATCACCCGCGGGGGCGAGGAAGCAGCGCGAACACAATCCGGGCTCGTCTACCCTGATCGTGCGCGACCCTCCCCTGCGCTGATGCGCACCCCGCCAAAGTGTGTTCCACTACGTCCATTGCATCGTGAAAGCAAGACGGTACGGTGCCACGCGTTAGCCTGAATGCACGGACTTTCGTCGCACGGCGGCGTGTGCCGGCGAGGCGACGCAATGCCGATTCCAGGCGTCAGAGTTTATTGGTTCCAAATCGGACCGCGAATGCGCTTGCGGCCCGCATCGCGCGAGCGGACGGCGCAACGATCCCGCGATCGGCAGCACCGCGGCGATGATCCATCCGCCTCTCTCCCGCTGGCACCGCGCGGTGAATGGGAGCGGAGTGCGACAATGATGGCCACCACCGGCCCGCTGGCGTCTTGGGCCGGCGGTGTCTTTGGCCATTGTGGGTCGCCCCCGTCGGGAGGCTTGCCTCCTCCTCGCCGAGACGCCATAGTCCGCCCGGAGGCTGGCGGCGGACGAGACCATCGCCAACCGGGTCAGGTCCGGAAGGAAGCAGCCCTAACGACAGGTGCACGGGTCGTTCGTCAGCCTCTTTATATCGCTCGCGGGCGCTGGTTGGGATCGCTGACGCGATTCGGTGCCCGCCCAAGCGGAGCTTGGCTCCGCCAAAGGCGCGGGCGCGGCTCGCCATGGGCTACTTTGTGGCCCGGGCTCCTCGGGCGCCTTTTTGGCCTAGGCCCGTCGGGTTGAGTGGGGCGTGAGCGGACGGATGGCCAGAAAAACATCTGATATCAAAGACGTAGCCCCAGGCGGCGGCGGTTCCGGCGGCGGCGAGCCCCATGCGCCGGCAAAACCTTACGTCGTTCTGGCGCGCAAATACCGCCCACAGACCTTCGACGACCTGATCGGCCAGGAGACGATGGTGCGGACGCTGCGCAATGCGTTCGCATCGGGACGCATCGCCCACGGCTTCATGCTGACGGGTGTCCGCGGCGTCGGCAAGACGACCACGGCCCGCATCCTCGCCCGCGCGCTCAACTACGAGACCGACGCCGTCCACGAGCCCACCATCGACATGCCCGCGCTCGGCCGGCACTGCGCGGAGATCATGGAGAGCCGCCATCCGGACGTGATCGAGATGGACGCCGCCTCGAACACCGGCGTCGACAACATCCGCGAGATCATCGAGGCCGCCCGCTATCGCCCGCTCACGGCCCGCACCAAGGTGTTCATCATCGACGAGGTGCACATGCTGTCGAAGGGCGCGTTCAACGCGCTCC
>NZ_DAITQL010000032.1:0-45565 GCF_036833075.1 Hyphomicrobium sp. | reverse complement strand
CATCGGCTGGTACATGGTGAAGTCCGGCCTCGTCGATCGCGTCGACGTCAGCCAGTACCGCCTTGCGCTGCACCTGACCGTCGCCTTCCTGATCCTGGCGCTGGTCGTATGGCTCGCCTTCGAGCTGGGCATTCCCGAAAAGGACGAGCGCGCTTCGCGCGGACTGAGGACGCTCCCGCTTCTGATCGTCGGCGTGATCTTTCTGCAGGTCGTGCTCGGCGCCTTCGTCGCAAGCCTCAAGGGTGGCCTCGTCTACAACACGTGGCCGAGCATGGGCGGCGCGCTTCTTCCCTACGACCTGATGACGATCGAGCCCTGGTGGCACAACCCGTTCGAGAACCCGGTGACGGCGCAGTTCAACCACCGGCTGGTCGCCTATCTGATGGTGGCGTTGGTGGCGGTGGAGGCCTGGCGCACCGTCGCGTCCGGAGCGGCGGGCCGGGCGCGCGCCTCGGCGGGGCTCCTGACGGCCGGCGTGATCGCTCAGGCCGGGCTCGGTATCTGGACCCTGCTCGAAGCCGTGCCGCTCGGGCTCGGTATCGCCCACCAGGCGGGCGCGGCGGTTCTGCTCGTGCTGGCCGTGCGCCACCTTCACGTTGCCTCGCGGCCGGCCTGATCGCCCTCGAAGGGCACTACCTTCCGCGGCGGCGCGGATGGCTGAAATGCCGCTCCGAGGCGATCACCGCGATCGCGAACGCACCTCCGACCAGGACGACAAGTGTGAGCAGCGCCATGTCAAAGCCCTCCTTCGGTTGATGCCCGAGAGTGCTTCGATCTTTCGAGGCGTGCAGTTCCCCGGGTGACAGATCCCCCGGGACAGGCGCGTTTCAAAGCCCGAGCATCAGTTTGATGTTCTGCACCGCCGCGCCGGCCGCGCCTTTCCCGAGGTTGTCGAGCCGCGCGACGAGCACCACCTGCCGCTGCGCCTCGTTGGCGAACACGTAAAGCTCGAGCGTGTCCGTACCATTGAGTGACAACGCATCGAGCCTGCCGCCGAGCTTGGCGACCTCGGCCTGAGGGGCGACACGCACCAGCTCCGCGCCGCGGTAATGCGCTTCGAGCGCGTTCTGGAGGTCGTCGGCCGCGGGCGCCCCGGGCAGCGTATCGAGATGCAGGGGAACGCTGACCAGCATGCCCTGGCGGAAGTTCCCGACCGACGGCACGAAGAGCGGCCGCCGCGAAAGCCCGCCGTAACGCGTGAGCTCCGGCACGTGCTTGTGCGCGAGGCCGAGCCCGTAGAGCTCGAAGTCCGGCGCCGTATGCGCGACCTCGTAGGATTCGATCATCGACTTTCCGCCGCCCGAATACCCCGAGACGGCATTGACGGTGACGGGGTAGTCGGCCGGGAGCAGTCCGGCATCGACCAGCGGCCGGATGAGCGCGATGCCCCCGGTCGGATAGCACCCGGGATTGGTAACGCGGCTGGCCGTGCGGATGGCATCGGGCTGCGCGGCGTCGAGTTCGGGAAAGCCGTACACCCAGCCGTCCGCCACCCGGTGCGCCGTCGAGGCGTCGACGATCCGGGGCGCGCGGTTGCCGAGCTGGTCGGCGAGCGATACGGCCTCGATGGCCGCCGCATCCGGCAGGCACAGCACGACGAGGTCGACCTCGCCCATGATCGACCGGCGCGCCTCAGGATCCTTGCGCGCCTCGGGCGCGATGCTGGCCACGCGAACGGCGCTCTCGGCGGCGAGCCGCTCGCGGATCTCGAGGCCGGTGGTGCCCGCCTCGCCGTCGATGAAGATGCGCTTCGTCATGGCCACAGAAGCCCCAGCCGATGCAGGATGCCTTGGAAGATCGTCTCCGAGCAGCCGACGCCATAGGCGGCGCAGACGATCTTGTGGCTGTCGCGGTAGATCATGTCGAGCGCGACGTAAAGAATGATGATCAGGCCGATCCAGGCGATCCAGGGGTAGCGGGCGAGCAGCTTGGCGATGTAGGTCGAGGCGACCGCCATCAGCACGATGGCGATGGCGAGGCCGATCACGAGCACGAGCGTCGATTCGCCGGCCGCGCCCGCGACCGCGAGCACGTTGTCGAGCGACATCGACACGTCGGCCAGAATGATGGTCCAGAGCGCCGACCAGAATCCGGTCTCGTTGTGCGGCACCGTATTGGAGGCGAGCTGGTTCTCGACGTCGTCGATCGAGTGCGCGTGGCCGTCGACGATCTGCCTGTACATCTTCCAGGAGACGAACAGCAGGAGCAGGCCGCCTGCGAGCGTGAGGCCGATGACCTGCAGCATCTGCTGGGCGATGCCGGAGAAGAGGATGCGCAGCACGACCGCGCCGGCGATGCCCCAGAAGATGACCTTGGCCCGCATAGAGGGGTGGACGCGGGAGGCTGCCATGCCGACGACGATGGCGTTGTCGCCGGCGAGCGTCAGGTCGATGATCAGGATGTTGAAGAGGGGAACGGCATTGGCGGCCCACCAGGAAGGACTTGCGAGGTGGGTGATCTCGGTTAACAGGGCTTCGAGCATCCAGGGCGCCTTTCGGGGAGGACGGCGAGATCGCCTGATGCGGCGCCAGTCCGATGGGCAGCAGAGAACAACACCATATTTAGTACAAAAACAACGGCCCGCGAGGGCGGGCCGTTGCAAAGAACACGTAAGGAGGCGCGGCGTTCTAGCGCTTCGAGAACTGGAAGCTGCGGCGCGCCTTCATGCGGCCGTACTTCTTGCGCTCGACGGTGCGGCTGTCGCGGGTGAGGAAGCCGCCCTTCTTGAGCACGGGGCGCAGCTCCGGCTCGTAATAGGTGAGCGCCTTGGAGATGCCGTGGCGCACCGCGCCGGCCTGGCCCGAGAGCCCGCCGCCCGCCACCGTCACGACGATGTCGAACTGCGTTGCGCGGTTGGCGGCCGCGAGCGGCTGCTGGAGCAGCATCTGCAGCACGGGGCGCGCGAAATACTGCTTGTAGTCCTTCTTGTTGACCGTGATCACGCCTTTGCCCGGCTTGATCCAGACGCGGGCGACGGCGTCCTTGCGCTTGCCCGTGGCGTAGGCGCGTCCGAGGCTGTCGAGCTTCTGGACGTGCACGGGCGCCTCTGCGGAGACAGCCCCCTTGAGGGCGCCGAGATCGTCCAGGGACTTGGTTTCCTGCACCATGGCTTATGCCCTCGAGTTCTTGCGATTGAGCTTCGCGATGTCGAGCGTGGTCGGCGTCTGCGCCGCGTGCGGATGCTCGGCACCCTTGTAGATCTTGAGATTGCGCATCAGGCGGCGCTGCAGCGGGCCGCGGGCGAGCATGCGCTCGACGGCAAGCTCGATCACCCGCTCGGGGAACTTGCCTTCGAGGATGCGCCGCGGCGTCGTGGCTTTGATGCCGCCCGCATAGCCGGTGTGGCGATAGTAGATCTTGTCGTCGTGCTTCTTGCCGGTGAAGACGGCTTTCTCGGCGTTGACGACGATGACGTTGTCGCCGCAGTCGACATGCGGAGTATAGATGGCTTTGTGCTTGCCCTTGAGGCGCGTGGCGATGATGGTGGCGAGACGCCCGACGACGAGGCCCTCGGCGTCGATCACCACCCACTTCTTTTCCACTTCGCCGGGCTTGGCGACGAATGTCTTCATGGCGGGATAGGCTCCGGCCTGAGTGTTGGAAGGACCGGCGACATGAAAAGCCCCGGTTGCGAAGCGCACTCATTACGTGACATCGTCGTGTCCGTCAATTTACGGATAGAAATAAATAATCAAGATAAAACAATAAGATACATATTGAGGTAATACATAACCTCATATGTGGTTATATATTACCTCATAACGACAGTATCCGCTCCTCCGTTCGGCCCGGAGAGTATTGCCGCCGCTGCCCGGCCGGTGTAGCCCATTGCATGCGACGTGCCTCAGCTTTTTCATGCGGGATCCGGGCCAGCCTCGTGCTGACCGGCCCCGCGTTGCCAGGAGACCCGAGGTCCGGCGTCGCCCGTTCTTAGATCGGTCTCACTTCTGATCTTAGGTTCGGGCAATCGCGGCGCGCCGGGGCGGCAGCGCGATCCTGGTATGGGAATGGGAGGTTGAGCCTGATGAGCATGTTTCTTTCGCGCCTCAAGTCGCTGGCGCTGGTTTTCGGCCTGAGCGCGGGTGTGGCGCTGGGGGCCGCGGCGCAGGAGTTCAAGCAGATCGAGTTGAGCGACGAGAAGGTCATGGCTTTCATCGCCGCTCAGAAGGATTTTGCGCCGCTCGCGAGCAAGCTCGTCGAAGGCGGCGATCAGCCGGACGTGGCCTTGACCAAGGAGCTCGAGGAGATCGCCAAGAAGCACGGCTTCGCGAGCTTCGCCGAGTTCGAGGATGTCGGCGCGAACATCACCCTCGTCCTCGATGGCCTCGACCGCTCCACGGGCGCCTTCACCGACCCGATCGAGAAGATGAAAAAGGAGCTCGAGGACATCAAGGCCGACGACACCATTCCGGCCGAGGACAAGAAGCTGGCCGTCGACGACCTGACGCAGGAGATCGCCGCCTCGAAGCCGCTCGAGCACAAGGGCAACATCGAGGTCGTGAAGAAGCACGTTGCCGAGATCGAGGCGCTGATCCCCGACGAGGCCGGCGAGAGCGGTCCGGAAGATGGCGAGCCGCCCGCGCCATAGGCGGCCTGATCTGCGGAGACCGCCCGGTGTCGACCAGCGAGACCGAAAAGACATCCGCCCCGCTGGCGGGCGCCGGCGATGGGACGGCGCTCGTTCGGGTTTCGCGGCCAGAAGCCGGCATCGCCGTGCTGACCCTCGATGCGCCGGCCTCCCGCAACAGTCTCTCGCGCCGCATGATCGCAACCCTCGACGACGCCATCGGGGCGCTGTCGGAAGACCCGGATGTCGCAGCCGTCGTGCTCGCGGCGACGGGCCCGGCGTTCTGCGCCGGACACGACCTCAAGGAGCTCATGCGCCACCGCGGCGATGCTGACGGGGGGCGTGCCTTCTACGACGAGACGATGCAGGCGTGCGCCGGTCTCATGCAGGGCATCGTGCGCAGTCCCAAGCCGGTCATCGCCGCCGTCGAAGGCGTCGCCACCGCGGCGGGCTGCCAGCTCGTCGCCACATGCGACCTCGCCGTCGCCGCGACCACGGCCACGTTCGCCACGCCGGGCGTCAACATCGGCCTCTTCTGCTCGACGCCGATGGTCGCGCTCGCGCGCAACGTGTCACGCAAGCGCGCCATGGAGATGCTCCTGCTTGGCGAGATGCTGTCGGCAGAGGACGCGGAGCGCCACGGCCTCGTCAACCGCGTCGTCCCCCTCGCGCGCGTGCGCGAGGAGGCGCTCGGCATGGCACGCATCATTGCAGCGAAATCGCGTGTGACCGTCGCCATCGGCAAGGAAGCCTTCTACCGGCAGATCGAACAGCCGCTCGCCGAGGCGTACGCCTACGCCGCATCCGTCATGGTCGAGAACATGATGGCGCGCGACGCTGCCGAGGGAATCGGCGCGTTCCTGGAGAAGCGGCCTCCGGTCTGGAAGGGGTGCTAGGTGGAACCGCGCCTGTCTTTCGTGACGCTCGGTGTTGCTGACATCACCCGCGCGCGGGCCTTCTACGAGAAGCTCGGTTTCAAGCCATCCTTGGCCTCGACCGATGACGTGGCGTTTTACGACGCAGGCGGTGTCGTGCTCGCCTTGTGGGGACGTGCCGACCTCGCCAAGGACGCCGGCATCTCCAGCGAGGGTGCGGGCTTCCGAGGGATCGCCATGGCCCACAACGTCCCGACTATTGAGGAGGTCGCGCGCGTGCTGGCGGAGGCGGAAGCGGCCGGCGGCAGGATTGTGCGGACGTCGGAGCCTTCTGGGGCGGGCAGACGGGTTACTTCGCAGACCCCGACGGCCACCTGTGGGAGGTCGCCTGCAACCCGCTCATGCCGCTCGACGCTGCGGGCCGGGTGACGCTGCCGTATGACACGCGCGGTTGATCGGCGGCCGCTAGTCGGCCACGATCTCGAAGCTGCCCGCGAGCTCGGCCGTAGAGCTGCTGCCGACGAACACGCGGAACCGGCCCGGCTCGACGACGGGCCGGCCCGCGTCGTCGTGATAGGCGAGCTCGGAAGCCTTGAGCGTGAAGCGCACCGTCTTTCGCTGGCCTGGCGCGAGCGCAATCTTCTGGAAGCCCTTGAGCTCGCGCAACGGCCGCGACCGCTCCGCGACGAGCTGGCGCGTGTAGAGCTGCGCGACCTCCTGGCCGGCCCGCGGTCCCGTATTCTCGACCTCGACGCGAACCTCGATCGCGCCGTCGCGCGTCATGCGCGGGGCGCTGATCTCGAGCCCCGAATAGGAGAAGGTCGTGTAGCTGAGCCCGTGCCCGAAGGGATAGAGCGGCGTCGGCTTCTCGTCCACGTACCCCGTTGTATAGCGGTCGGCTGTCGCGGGGCGGCTGGTCGGCAGGTCGCTGTAGGAGATCGGCACCTGACCGACCGAGCGCGGGAAGGTCATGGGCAGTTTGCCGGACGGCGCGATCTCTCCGGCAAGGACCTCCGCCAGCGCCGTGCGCCCCTCCGTCCCCGGGTGCCAGGCGATCATCAGGGCCGCAACCTTCTCATGCGCTGACGTGAGGGCGAGGGGACGTCCCGTCTCCACCACGAGCGCGATAGGCTTGCCGGTCTCGGCCAGCGCGTCGAGCATCTCCTCCTGCACGCCCGAAAGCCCGAGGTCCGTCCGCGAGGCGCCTTCGCCCGAGACCGCGCAGTCCTCCGAAAGAATGAGCACGACGAGATCGGCGGCCCGTGCCGTCGCGATGGCCTCCGCCTTGTCCTTGAAGGCGTGGCCGCATGCGTCCGCGAAGCCTGCCGCGAAGAGAAGGGTCTGCGTCGCTCCGATTCGGCGTCTGAGTGCCTGCTCGAGGGTTTCGGTCTTGGGTTTCTCGAGACGGGCCGGCCCGTACCAGGAGTGATCGCTGATCGAGGTCGCAGCCGCCCCGATCAGAGCGACGGTTCCCGATTGCGGCGTGATCGGCAGCGTCGCCCCGCTGTTCTTGACCAGCACGAAGCTCTCGCGCGCGACCGCCCGCGCCGCCGCACGCACGCGCGCGTCCGTCACCGCCGACGGGATCTTGCGCGCGCCGCCCGGCGTGTCCTCGAACAACCCCATCCGGTATTTGACGGTGAGCACCCGGCGCACGGCCGCATCGATCTCGTCCATGGAGACCCGCCCTGCGGCGACCTCCGTGCCGAGATGGCGGCGATAGGCCTCTCCCGCCATGTCGAGGTCGATGCCGGCATGAAGCGCCTTGCGGGAGGCTTGCCCGAGATCTGCAGCAACGCCGTGGTTCATGAGCTCGGGGACCGCGAAGAAGTCCGACATGACGATGCCGCCGAAACCGAGTCGCTCCCTGAGGACGTCGGTGAGGAGCCAGCGGTTGGCGGTGACGGGCACGCCGTTGACGGTGTTGAAGGAGGCCATCACCGTCTCCGTTCCGGCACCGATGGCGGCTTCGAACGGAGGGATGTAGCGGTCGAAGAGCTCGGCGATCGAGATCTGCGCCCCGTTGTAGTCGCGTCCGCCTTCCGGCGCGCCATAGCCCACGAAATGCTTCGCCGCTGTTGCGAGGCCGCCCTTGCGATAGCCCCTGACCCGCGCCGCGGCGAACGCGGACGCGAGGAACGGATCCTCTCCCGCGCCCTCGATCACGCGCCCCCATCTCGGATCGCGCGAGACATCAATCATCGGCGCAAACGTGAGATTGATGCCGTCCTGCGCCGTCTCGCGCGCCACCATCTCCGCCGCGAGCTCAGCCAGATCGGGCCGCCACGTCGCCGCCCACGCGATCGGCACCGGGAAGGTGACGCGGAAGGCGTGGACGGCATCGATGGCGAAGAGGAGGGGGATCTTGAGGCGGGACCCTCGGGCGGCAGCCTCGAACGACCGGAGATGGCCGGGGTTGACCACGTTCAGCATGTTGCCGATGCGCCCTTGCTTGACCGCCTCGAGCTGGGACTCGTAGGGAAAGGCGAGGGATGGAAAGTTGAGCTGCCCGATCTTCTCCGCGAGCGTCATGCGGGCGATCAGCGCCGAGACCTTGGCCTCGATGTCCGCCTCCACGGCACGCGCCGGCGGAGGGGTGGGGGAGGGGGTCGAATGAGCCGGGAAGGATGCGAAAGAGGGGAGCAGGAACAGAAAGATACGCAGTAACCGCATCGACGAGGGCCCTCGCTGATCTCGACCAGGGCATGGTATAGGGAGAGGAGCCCCGCGCGTCCATTTCGCATCTTGTGAACGCGCTGATGTGCTACAAGATATTCCCTGCCGCGACCTCTCCAAAAAGAGCCGGTCAAGATTGAGGAGACCGAGATGCCGCTGACCGGCGTGCAAAAGAAGACGTTCGACACCGATCTTTCAGCCCGTACCATGCTGCCGATCGATCTCGACGGCCGCGAGGTCGTGCTCGAGGCGCGCGCCTACCAGGGCAAGGACGAGCACACCCAGGCCATGGCCCTGATCAACCACGGCGAAGGCGCGGAGGCGGCCGAGATTCCGCTCGTGCGCGTGCATTCGGGATGCGTCACGGGCGACATCTTTCATTCGCTCCGCTGCGACTGCCGCGCGCAGCTCGAAGCCGCGCTGAGGCGGATTGCGGCGACGCCCAACGGCGTTCTCATCTATCTGCCGTTCCACGAGGGCAGGGGCATCGGCCTCTTCAAGAAGATCAAGGCTTATGCGCTGCAGGACCAGGGGCTCGATACGGTCGACGCCAACATCGGCATCGGCGAGCCGATCGACGCGCGCGAGTACGAGCTGGCGGCCGGAATCCTGCACGATCTCGGCTTCACGCGGATCCGGCTCATGACCAACAATCCGGCCAAGATCGAGGCGCTGGAGGAAGCCGGCGTCGAGATCGTGGACCGCGTTCCCGTGGTCGTGCAACCTGGCACCCACAACGAGCGCTATCTCGACACCAAGCGCCGCCGCATGTCGCACAAACTCTAGGATTTCTCACCGTCCGGTCTCGCTTCGGAGGGTGCGCCCTCCGTCACGCGGGAGATGAAATCACCACGCGAGCCCTGCCATGGCGCCGAGCGCAGGCGGCGTGCCGGGCACGAATAGGGCCGCGAGCTTGTCGGGGGCGATGGCGCCGTCCGTCATCGTCTCGTGGCGGTGGATGCCGCCGGCAACGAAGAGGGCGTCGATCCCGGCCCGCTCGGCGCCCGTAAGGTCGGTGCGGACGGCGTCTCCGATGACGAGGATCCTGCTCAGCTCGACCGGCGCCTTGCGCAGGCGTTCGGCCGCAGCCTTCGCCGTGCTGTAGGCCGAGGCATGCGGCTTGCCAGCCCAGAAGACCGTCCCGCCCATGTGCGCGTAAGCATCGGCCAGCGCGCCGGCGCAGAGAAAGAGGCGTCCGCCGACATCGACGACGAGATCCGGATTGGCGCAGACGAACGGCAGGCCGCGCGCCTGTGCCTGCGTCAGCACGTCGCGATAGGTCTCGACCGTCTCGTTGACATCGTCCGTGAGCCCCGTGCACAGGATCGCCTCGGCGCGCTCCAGCGGCGCTTCCGCCGCGGCCGACCGTTCGAAGAACGCCGCGTCGCGCACCCGAGGGCCGATGAAATAGCCCGTGCGATAGCCCTTCTCCGCGATGTGGGCGAGCGCGATCTCGCCCGAGGAGACGATGGCGTCGTAAGCCTCCTCCGGGACGTGCCGCGCCTCGAGCATCGCCTCGACGCGGTGCACGGGCACCGGCGCGTTGGTGAGGAGCACCACCGTGCCGCCGCGCTCCCGGAATCGGAGGAGGGCATCGACCGCGTGTGGGTAGGCGCGGACGCCGTCGTGCACGACGCCCCACACGTCGCAGAACAGCACCTCGTAACGCGTGAGAATCGGCTCTGCGCTGGTAATGATCGGCGGCATGCGCATTTCTGAAGGCATCGGGTGATCCAGGAGATGAAAGGAGCAGCGGCGGTTTAAGCCCGTTCTCGGCCGGCCGTCATCTGTTTTCGTTCCATTGGAGCCGGCCCGGCACCGTGTGCGCTGGAATGCTTGAGCCCTCACGTGAAGCCCGATATGCGGAGTACCGTGCCGTCGATCACGGCAAGCCATGAGGAGAGAAAACACGATGGACATCTGGTTTCGCGCCGGTGAGGCAACCGTTCTGGCGAAGGAAGGGCAGGTCACGGACGCTATGCCCGAGGTTGTCATCGGCTCGGTGAAAGGGCCGGTCGGTACGGCATTCGCGTCGATGATGGGTCAGGCCGTCGGCCACACGCGCTTCTTCGTGATCCGCGACCTCAACCAGATGGTTCGGCCGGCCACGATGATGACCTCGAAGGTCACCATTCCGAATGCCGCCTATGTCGATCTCTTCGGCGGCGTCGTGCAGGCCGCGCTGGGCGATGCGATCGTCGATTGTCTGAAGGAAGGCATCCTGCCGCCCGAGATCGCAGACGAGGTCTGCATGATCATCACGGTCTGGCTCGACCCGCGCTGCCCGGACGATCCGAACCTCGACAAGAAGGATCTCTACCGCACCAACTACGAGGCGACGAAGATCGCGATCGGCCGCGCCATGAAGGGCGAGCCGACGGTCAAGGAGCTGATCGCCAACCGCGACAAGATCCAGCACTACGCTCTTGAAGGCGTTCTCGACTGACCTCGAAGCGAGGTCGTCTCGACCGTGACGCTTCGGACCCTATCGGGCGTCACGTCTCATCAAAGCTGGAGCGCGGTGAATCGGAACACCGCACTCCAGATCCGTCCGCACGCTTCTCCGCGCGGCGAGGCGCATATGGGATCAGACAGCGCTTGTTCTAAAAGACTGGTGCCGGCAGAGAGATTTGAACTCCCGACCAACGGTTTACAAAACCGCTGCTCTACCACTGAGCTATGCCGGCCTGGCGCGGGCGCGGGACACGCGCGTTGGCCCCTTGTACAGAACTTGTCGGGCGCGAAAAAGCCCCTTCCGCCTCACCGTTCGAGCGCACGTTCCCAGGCCAGCGCGTGGGCGACGATGAGGTCGAGGTTCGCAAGTTTCGGCTGCCAGCCGAGCCGACCGCGGATCTTCGCTGAGTCGGCGACGATGGCCTCCGCGTCTCCCGGCCGGCGCGGCGCGAGGTTGACCGGGAACGGCGCGCCCGCCGCCCGCTTCACGGCCTCGATCACCTCGATCACCGAATAGCCCGACGAGTATCCGCAATTGAAGACGTCGGATGCGCCGCCGCCCTCGAGATAGGCGAGCGCCGCCATGTGCGCGGCAACCAGGTCCGTGACGTGAATGTAGTCGCGCACGCAGGTGCCGTCCGCCGTCGCGTAGTCGGTGCCGAACACGTCCATGGCCGGCCGCTTGCCGAGCGCCGTCTCGCACGCGACTTTGATGAGGTGCGTCGCGCGCGGTGTGGATTGCCCCGCCCGCCCCGCAGGATCCGCGCCGGCAACGTTGAAGTAGCGCAGCGCCACGAAGCGGAAATCGTGTGCGAAGGCCGTGTCGGCCAGCATCAGCTCGGTCATGAGCTTGGATGTGCCGTACGGAGAGACCGGCTTGAGGTCCGCGTCCTCCTTGACGGGGATCGCCTTCGGATTGCCGTAGACGGCTGCCGTCGAGGAGAAGATGAAGGGCTTGACGCCGCCCTTCACCGCCGCCTCGATGAGCGCGCGCGAGTTCACGGTGTTGTTGAGATAGTAGCCGAGCGGATCGGCGACCGAATCCGGCACCACGATCGAGCCGGCGAAATGGATGATGGCCCGCACGTTGTGCCGGGCGATGACGCGCCGCACGAGATCCTGATCGCCGCAATTGCCTTCGACGAGCACGGCGGGAGCCGGCACGGCCGAGCGGAAACCCGTCGACAGGTTGTCGACGACCACCACGCTATCGCCGGCGTCGAGCAACGCCAGCACCATGTGGCTGCCGATGTATCCGGCGCCGCCTGTGACGAGTACGGTCATGAGGGCCACTTAGCACGGAACTGGTTCATAAAGAGTGCCGCCCTGCGCGGCGTGCAGGACGGTAAACAAAGGGTTGACGCCGTGAGGGTCGGGCGAAGTTAAAGCAATGTTATGCCTTTTGGCATAATGTGATGGAGAATTTTGCTCAGATCGACAGCGAGGAGCTCTGTCATGCGTTTACGGGTCATTGCCCTGTTCGTGGCTGCCGTTGGATTGGCCGCGATTCCGGCTGCCGCCGAGGCAGGCCATCGTCGCCATGTTCAGCATCACCACCCGCATCATTCCGGCTACAATCACCGTGGCTGGGCGGAGGCGCACACTCCCTTCTATCATCGCCATTATCGCTCGGACTGGCGCTACGACCCCCACGCCTACGATGCGACCAAGCCCCGCTACTATCCGTACTACAACTCGGGCCACTGGCGCCCCACGCATGAGCTGCGGTATCGTCGCGATCGCTTCCGCCCCTATGCGGCGTTGCCGCCCTATTATCAGGCGTGGGGTTATCCGACGCGCGAAGGCCGCAGGGTCCGTCGTCGTTAGGTCGCGCGGCTCGCGCGCAGTCAATGCACGACGCCGGAATGCCGCTGTGAAAGCGGCTTTTTGGCGCTTTTCCGGCACGAAGGCTCCGCGTTCATGCCCAATTCATTGCTCATATGTTTTCTGCTCGCATGAACTTTTTTCCGCTGTTTTGCGTTGTCGGCGGAGACGGGAACGGCTTGGGGAGAGACCCATGATGAAGAAGATTATGAGCGCGCTGATGGCGGTGATGCTTGTCGCCGGCGTCACGGTGTCGACGATGCAGCCTGCCGAGGCCGGCCACGGTGGAAGGGTCGCGGCCGGTGTGGCCGCTGGCATCATCGGGTTGGGCCTGCTCGGCGCCTATGCCCACGAGCGCGATCGCGACTATTACTATGCGCGCGAACGCTGCCATCCCGGCCCCGAGGAGTGCGGCTGGAAGAACCGCCGCTGCTACACCAACAGCTGGGGCGATACGGTCTGCCGCGGCGGCCGCTGGACCTGCTGGCGCCCGACGTATTGCGATTGATCCTGATCGTAAGCTTGAGCGGAGTGAGATTGAGAGGCGGTGCCGGGTGCGCCGCCTTTCTCATATGCTCCGTCGACGTTGAAGAGCCGCCCAATGCAGTGCGACGGCTGCGGCATTCGACACGTTGAGGCTGGCGAGCGGTCCTGCCGTCGTGATCGACACCAGCCGGTCGCAGGTCTCTCGCGTAAGCTCGCGCAGGCCCTTTCCCTCCGCGCCGAGCACGAGTGCCGAGAGCCCACTGAACGTCTCGTCCTCGAGTGGTGCCGACGCGGTTCCCTCGAGCCCGATCAGCCGGAAGCCGAGCGTCTTGAGGTCGAGCATCGTGCGCGCGAGGTTCTGTACTGGCAGCACGGGAATGAGATCGAGCGCACCGGACGCCGCCTTCGCCAGCACACCGTTGAGCGGCGGACTGTGCCGGCGCGTGACGATGAGCCCCGCGGCTCCGAAGGCGGCAGCGGACCGGAGCACGGCCCCGGCGTTGTGAGGATCCGTGACGTGGTCGAGGAGCACGAGCGGGCCCGACCGCTCGGCAGCTCTGACGAGTTCGTCGAGACTTGGCTCCGGCAGCGGCTCCGCTTCGAGAAGCAGCCCCTGGTGCACCGTGTCCGCGCCGAGCAGGTGATCGAGGTCGCCCGGTGTAGCGCGGTCGACCGCGACGCCCTTTGCTGCGATGACCTCGGCCAGCCGCCGCTCGGCGTTCTCCGTTGCGAGCAGCCGCACCGCCCGGCGACGCGGGTTCCCGAGGGCCGCCTCGACCGCATGGCTGCCGAACAGCCGCACCAGCCCGTCGCCGGCTGGCGTCGCGCCGTGCCCGCCGGCTTTGGGCATGCCGGCGCGGGAGGCCCGCGCGGGGCCCTTGTTCCCGCGGAAATAGGGCTTTCGAGCCCCCTTTTTTCCGGCAGTGCCGCCTGCCATCGTCCCCTTCGCCTCCCCGCGCCGCAAGCCCTCGTTCGGACCCGAAGCCATACGGGTTTTAGCGCGCTTTTCCAATTGACATCGGAAGGGCGGATTACCATAAGGACGGGCGTTGCCCTGCCGCTCGGCGAGCGCAGGGCGATTTTGTTTGAGCACTGGGATGGCGATGAACGGCGCGCGACGGCGCGGCGCCAGCCCGGCGCACGAGGATTGGTCACGGAGGGGTGCCCGAGTGGCTAAAGGGGACGGACTGTAAATCCGTTGGCTTCGCCTACGCTGGTTCGAATCCAGCCCCCTCCACCAGTCCTCCAATTTCAGGTCATGCCAACCTGTCTCTTCCCGTAAGCTAAGCATCTAGATTCATTGACACTATTTGTCTTACCCGCGCACGCTTGGTCACGGCTAAGCTTGAGATGCTCGGGATTGATCGAGCCGCACTTGGTCCTGCGAGTCCCTTGCCTCGTTTCGCGCATTGCGCCGTAGCGCTTGCGGGGGTTGTCCAAAGGCACGCAGAAAGGCGCGGCGCATCTGGTCTCGATCGCTGAACCCGGTCTGGCGCGCCACGACCTCGATCGGATGCCTGCTTTGCTCCATGAGGGTTCGTGCCGCCTCCACACGAAGGTTCTCGATCGCCTTCGCCGGTGATTGTCCGGTTTCCGCTCGAAACGCGCGGCTGAACTGCCTCGGACTCAGATGCGCCGCCTCGGCAAGCTCGGGCACGGTCAGCGGCGTGTGGAGATTCTCGCGCGCAAAGGCGAGGGCCGTCTGAATCCGATCGGACTTCGGCGCCAGTTCGAGGAGCGTCGAGAACTGAGATTGTCCGCCGCCTCGCCGATGATAGAGAACCAGCTTTCGAGCGACCGATTTTGTGACCTCGGCTCCGAGATCATCTTCAACAAGTGCGAGGGCGAGATCGATGCCGGCGCTCATGCCGGCCGAAGTCCAGATAGGGCCATCGTTGATGAAGATCCGATCTTCATCGATCCTCGCGGTTGGAAACCGCTTCTGCAGCTCGCGCGCATAAAGCCAGTGCGTGGTCGCGCGGCGCCCGTCGAGAAGGCCCGCTTCCGCTAGTACAAACGCTCCCGTGCAGATCGCCGTTACACGCCGATGCGCGCGCGCCGCCGCGCGAACAAACTTGGTCATGGCAGGACGAGGCGGCTCCCGCGAGGTTGCGCCGCCGCCGATGATGAGCGTGTTGCCGGGCTTGTTGCTGAACCGTTCGGTCTCGAGCTGCAGACTCAGCGAAGTGCTGACCGCGCCACCGGTCTCCGAAACAAAGCGAAAGGAATAGGCCCCGCTTCTCGAACATGTTGGCTGTTTCGAAGACCGACAGCGCGGCCAGCGCGATGGCTGAGCACCCGGGATAGACGACGAACGTGATACGGCGCATGGCTCAGGGACCTAATGTCCTAAATTTACGCATATATGACATTTAGGTCGCGCGCTCGCAAGCGTATGTCTCTTGCAGCAACACGATAGAAGGAGACATCCAATGAGCAGCCCGGCTTCCAAAGGCGTTGCGGTCGTGACAGGCGCGTCGTCCGGCATCGGTGCGGTCTACGCCGACCGACTCGCAAAGCGCGGCTACGATCTGATCCTCGTGGCGCGAAATGAAGAGCGTCTGAAAGCGGTGGCCAGCCGCGTCGAGAGCAAAACGGGCCGCAAGGTTACAGTTGTTCCGGCGGACCTGAGCGATAGCGCGAGCCTCGCCAAGGTTGAGGCTCTGCTGAGGGACGACAAATCCATCACCCTCCTCGTCAACAATGCCGGCGTGGGCTCGGTCGCCCTCGATCCTGCAGGCTGACGTGAACACCGTCACCGACATGATCGCGCTGAACATCACGGCGTTGACACGGCTCACCTACGCGGTCGCGCCGACGTTCGCCGCCCGCGGCAGCGGCACGATCATCAATATCGCTTCGGTTGTCGGCATTGCAGCCGAGATGCTGAATGGCGTGTATAGCGCGTCGAAGTCCTACGTCATCAGCTTCGGCCATTCGCTTCAGAAGGACCTCGCGGACAAAGGCGTGCGCGTGCAGACCGTTCTGCCCGGTGCCACGGCCACGGAATTCTGGGATGTGGCCGGCTACGCAGCGCAGAAGACCGCCGCCATCACGATGTCGGCCGAAGATTGCGTCGACGACGCGGCCCTTGCCGGGCTTGATGGCGGAGAACTCGTCACAATCCCCAGCCTGCACGATGGGGATGCATGGACGAAGTGGGAAGCGGATCGCCGTGAGCTGTCGAAGAAGTTCGGCAACGCAAAGCCGGCCGCGAGATACGGGTGAAGTGCTTTCGCACTGTCCGGGATGTTTCGCAGCCGCCCGCCAACCAACGGATCGATTAATCCCTTCGCCGGAGATGTTAGGTGTCGGGCACCGGCAACGGGGCCCCAACCTAGATGCGGCCCGCGCGATGCCCCTCAAGATATCCCAGGAATGTACCTTTGCCCTGATCGTATCGCCGTCGCGATACGATCAGGGCACCGTCTGCCTGGTTCACGCCGTCGAAGGTCTGCGCCGCAACTCCTGGCTACGGTTGCTCCAGCGTACAAATAGCGCGCGCGCCGACGCGCCCTCCTGCAATCGTAAGGTGTGCTGCGAGGCCGCGTACACGATCGCGGTCTGGCGATGGATGACACCGCGAGTGTTCAGATCCGCGTGTCTCATCCTGCGGACCGCTTGCGCGCCGTCGCCCTGCTGGTGCTTGCCGTTTCTCTCTTCGCGCTGCTCGATACCACGGCGAAGTATCTGATCACGCGTAAAGACCTTTCCGTCTTGCAGGTCGTATGGGCTCGCTACGTCTTCTGACGCGCTATCTGGTGGCTCACGATCCGTCCGCCGTCACGCTGGTTTACTCTTTTGCTGGCCGGCACGGTCTTGTGCGCACCGCTCACGTTCGTGCAGTGGATACCACCCGAGGGTGTGCTGACATGGTTGTTGCTCGCCCTTCTCGGGCTCTTCGGCGGCATAGGCCACTACATCTTCATTTCTCGCCCACAGGCTGGCGGACGTGTCCTCAATCTCGCCTTTTCTCTACAGGCAACTGCTCGTAATGGTTGCGCTCGGATATTTTGTATTTGGTGACGTTCCGGATCGCTGGACCCTCTTAGGCTCCGGCATCGTAGTCATTTCGAGCATATATTTTATCTTGACCGACAGGCCTGTAAGTCGCCGGACGTCGTGCTCATAATTTGATCATTGTTCGGTTCGCGATGTTGCGCGGATGCGACGATACGACCCGAAACAAGTTGACATGCCACCCGCGTCACGTCATACTTTCCTACGATAACGTCGAGGTTATCGGACGAGCAAAGGCGCTCTCGTGCAGGAGACTCTGCATAGAGCGCCTTTTTGCGTTTCTAAATTAACGCGCCTGGTATCTGCTGCGGCTGATGGAGGATGGGCTTGTTCGATAGGCCGATAAAAATCGGTGTTCTGTTTTCGAGAACTGGCCTGACGTCCGTCATGGAAAGTAGCATGGCAGATGCCACGCTATTCGCGATCGACGAGGTTAACGCCGCGGGAGGAATAAACGGGCGTGAGCTTGTTCCCATTCACCTCGATCCGGCTGGAGATCTAACGGCTTACTATTATCTCGCCAAGCAGCTTCTCGTCGAGCACGGCGCCAGGATCATTTTCGGCTGTTACATGTCGAGTTCCCGCAAGGCGGCGTTGCGTGCGGTTGATCGCCAGAATGCGCTGCTTTGTTACCCTGCACAATATGAAGGCTTCGAATATTCGCGCAACGCTATCTATTTCGGAGCAGTGCCGAACCAGAACAGCTTCCAATTGGGCGAATACCTTCTGCGATATATTGGAAAGCGGTTCTACATGGTCGGTTCGGATTATATCTGGCCGCGCGAATCGGATCGCATCATGACCGAGATGGTGCTGCAGGATGGCGGTGAGATCGCCGGGCGCGCATATCTCAAGCTCGACGCCCCCCGCAAAGCCATTTCAGGTCTCATAAATGACATCAAATCCCGTCAGCCGGACGTTATTTTCTGCAATTTCGTCGGTCAAAGCATCGTTCGCTTTTATCAGGCCTTTGCCGAGGCCGGACTGTCGTCGAAAGTGATGCCGATCGCCAGTTTGACCACCAGCGAAACCGATATTCAGGCAATGGGCTGCGACGTCGGAGCCGGTCATATAACGTCGGCGACCTACTTCCAATCTCATGAAAGCGTTCAGAACGCTGCCTGCCTTGAAAGATACAGACGCAAGGTCGGCGGACCGGTGGTGACAAATATGTGCTGGGAAGCGGCATACGTTCAGGTGCTGATGATCGCAGAGGCGCTCCGTGCGGTTAATTCCGACAACGTCGACGACCTTCGCGCCGCCGTTCTCGGAACAGAATTCAATGCGCCGCAGGGGCGGGTGAGACTCGATCCCTCGAGTGCACATGCCCACGTTTGGCCCAAGATAGGACGCGCCCGCGATGACGGCCAGTTCGATATCGTGGCGACATACGGGCGAATAGCCCCGGATCCCTATCTCGCCAGTTTCTATCGAGCGCCACAGGATGATCGATCGGTCGCAGCCTATATCTAGCATTTCCGATCATGGGGTTTCGCCGACGTCGCTCAACGAAGGCCGATCCTGACGCACGCATCCGTCGTCCACACGGCGAGGACCGACACAATGATAGTTCCTCCGTCCCACTTGCGGCCCGACGACCAAATGGATCCTGTCGTCGTCAAGGATCTTCGGAAGCTGCGCGTGCTCCTGCTTCAGCCTGAAAGTTGCGAGGGCGAGGAGCTTTGGCAGCATCTCAATCGCATCGGGTGCCTTGTCCGCAGAAACTGGCCGCCGCCGGAGCAAATTCCACAGGATATCGACGTCGTTTTCGTTGCCGCGCGCCCGCTCGTCGAAGACAACATCGCTTTGAACTGGAACGCAGACGACCCGCATGCCGTCCTCATCGCCATTGTGGATTACGAAAACCCCATCGTCGTCGAAAAAATGCTGCGTTTTCGCGCGCAGGCAGCAATCAGTCTCCCCCTGCAACCCCTCGGTATTCTTTCAAGCGTAATGCTCAGTGTCAACAATCATCGCCGTGAAGCGCGACTCCGTCTCCGTATCAATCGCCTGACCGCAAAACTCCGGGCGCAACGCAACATAGATAAGGCAAAATCGATCCTAATGGCGGCCAATAAGGTGTCTGAAGAAGTCGCCTATAGCACGCTCCGCGAGCAGGCGATGAACAATCGCACCACTATTGAAGAAATTGCCGAATCGGTTATCAGAGCCAACAATATGCTCAATCTTCTGCCCAGCAATTAAGTCGAATTTCTTTCTGTCAACTTCCTGGAAAAGCATAAAAATAGCGCTTGGGGATCGGGTGCGTCCACCGCATCGTTCGCGCTATTTCGGCGCTGGAGAAAAGGATTGCGCGAGGGGACCTAAGGCGCAGTCGAATGCGATGGGGTCATAGTCTGCTGGCGCGTCGAGGACGTGCCCAATTCTTTTGATTCTACAGAGTTTGAAGGTGACGCCATTTGGAGATTTCAGATCAGTCGTGGCTCGGGCGCACGAGGTATTGCTTGCAATAAAAATCACAACTATAAATTGCGGTACTATAGTGCGCTGCATAACAATTCCGCATTGCAATATTGCATTGCAGCTTCGATAGAAAAAAACACCGGCATCATAGCAAAATATTATTGACTCGTTTTTTTCTGTATGACATACGAGTATTTCATCGCAAGGGTGCGATGAATATATATATGGGCAAAGAGGCTCTGTAGGGAAACCTGCAGGGCTTTTTGTGTTTTGTACCATCGAGATACGGCCGAAGTCGTCCGTTTAGGAAATCCGCACATCAAGAAATTTGGAATCGTACCAGTCAGCCTAAGCGGCTGTTGATTGAAGTTCCAAATTTTTCGACGGCATGCAGAACGCAGCCTTTCTGCGAACGGTGTGCTGCGCCAAATCAAACATTGAAATAGGGAGAAAACCTCAATGGATAGATCGCGCGTCCGGCTGGCAAGGAAACGGTTCTTTGGACGAACATCATTGTCCCGATAAATACCCGGTAACCGTTACAAATCACTCATTAGAAACCGGCGCGTCGATCGCGCCGGTTTTCGCCGTTTGGTGGGCGTGACCGAAGCCGCGAGCTTGATAAGCGAGTTTTACGCGCAAAGGTTCATCTTCAAATCATAACCTTACGCCGTTGAAAATTCAGGAACAACGCCTTCGGCGCCAGAGTGGCGTAGGGCGGGAAGCCTCATGGCGATTTCGCCATGAGGCGTCTCGCGATCGTGTGTTGTGCATATTCTTGAGAGGAGCGTGAACAACAACGCTCAAGCCGCATTCTGGTTCACGGGGGGCCGCGTCGACACAGGATGAAAGAGGTTCGCAGTGCCGCTTGAGATTGGAGACATCGCGCTCAGGCTGGTTGCCGCGGCCTTGGTCGGTGCCGCACTTGGGATCGACCGCGACTACGAGGGAAAGCCCATCGGGGCTCGCACACTGGCTCTCGTCTCGCTCGGTGCTGCAGCTCTTGCCGTCGCGACGATCAATGTTCCGGGATTGTTTGACAACAAGGATGCGCTGAGCCGCGTTGTTCAGGGTCTTATTCAAGGTGTGATGGCCGGCATCGGTTTCATTGGTGCGGGCGTCATCATTCGCAAGCCCGAGCACGACATCGTCAGGGGGCTTACGACGGCCGCGACGGTCTGGGTCGCGGCAGCGCTCGGGATAGCATGCGGCCTTGGTCAATGGCTGGTGGTCGGTTTCGCGACGCTCATAGGTTTGATCGTGCTCATTGTCCTCAAGCACATATTCGCGATGCGAAACATGGATGTTGATTGAGCAGCCGGATTTCTCGGCGCCGATCCGCCTCTACATGAGCGCGGCATTGACCCAAAGATGGGTCAGGATGCTTGCCACGTAGCCGAGCCCGATGGCCCACGCCCATCGAAGATGGTTGAGGAACGTGTAGTGGTTGCGCACCAGCCCCATCAGCACCACGCCCGCAGCCGAGCCGATGGACACCAGGCTGCCGCCGACGCCCGTGCTCAGCGTGACGAGCATCCACTGGCCGCTCGACATTTCTGGGTTCATGGTCAGAACAGCAAACATCAGCGGGATGTTGTCGAACGCAGCGCCGAGCACGCCGACTGCGATGTTGGCCACGGTGGGCCCGATGTCGACATAGAGAAAGTGCGACAGCTGCGCCAGATAGCCGACCACGTCGAGCCCGGCGACGGCGAAGATGATGCCGAAAAAGAACAGCAGCGTGTCCCATTCCACGCGCCGCATCTCCCGGAAGGAATCGAACGCAATGCTGTCGTCGGCGCGTCGGCGCCCGATATGCTGCAGGAGGTAAGCATACATTTGCAGGTATCCGAGACCCAGCATCATCCCGAGCGCGGGCGGCAGATTGAAGACGCTCTTGAACAGGACGGCGGTCGCCAGGGTGGCGACGAACAGCCAGATCACGACGGCTCCGCCGGTCTTCAGGCTCTTGACCTCGCCTCCCGAGTCCGGGGTTCCTTTCGGAACGCTGAAATGCATGAAGCAGGCCGGTACGAGGAAGTTCACCAGAGACGGTAGGAAGAGGTGGAAGAACTCGAAGAAGCTCAACCGGCCCTTCTGCCATACCATCAGCGACGTGATATCTCCGAACGGCGAGAAAACACCGCCTGCGTTGGCCGCGATCACGATGATGATGCAGCCAAGCACGATGAACTGATAATTGCCGACGCCAACGGCCACCACCACGGCGCCCATCACGAGCGCGGTGGTCAGATTGTCGATGATCGGGCCGAAAACGAACGCCAGCCCGCCGACCAGCCAGAAAAGCTGCCGATACGATAGCCCCAAGCTGACGAGCTTTGTTCGGAGCGCGTCGAAGACGCGCCGCTCCTGCATCGTGTTCACGTACGTGATGGCCACGACCAGGAACAGCATCAGCTCGCCGTAGTCCTGGATCACATGCTTTGCGGCGGCCTCGAGCGCCGCGCTCTCGCCATTCATGGCATAGGCAATGCCGAGCAGCGCCCAGATGAGGCCCGCGGCCAGCATGACCGGCTTCGATTTGCGCAGTTGAATGGCCTTCTCGACAACCACGAACCCGTAGGCGACGAAGAAGATCAGGAGCGTCAGGTAGCCGATAGGGTGCCGCGTCAAGTCGATGCGCTGGGCGGCGTCCAGCGCGTGAGCCGGGGTGGCGAGCAAGGTGAGAAAAGCGAAAGCGGCCAGGGACCACGCTGTTCCGGTCGCGCGCTTCATTCCATCCCCCCAGTACTATAAATACGACGTACGCCGCAAAGCGGCGGAGCGCGCTTCGGGCGGTGGCATGGATCGATTGTCGGGAGCGTCCCCCGGGAAAAACGGCTATGCAACAATACGTACCGTGAGTGAGCATAGGCGGGATCAGCGCGGCCGATCAAGGTGCAACTGCACGCGCGCGTCAGAGCCGCTCCATCCGAAGTCTCGTCATGCGGTCATCCGCGAGCGGATTTTGAGCGGCGCGGGGATGTCGGGCCTTTGGCAAGAACGTCCGCGAGCTTCGATATCCCGATCGCGATCTCCCGTTCCTTGAGGGAGGAAAAACCGAGGACGAGAAACCGATCGCTCTCGGCCGATGCATCGAAATTCACGGCCGCCCCCGACGCCAGCGTATAGACCCCGATGC
The DNA here is from genome assembly GCF_036833075.1 of Hyphomicrobium sp. Taxonomy (GTDB): domain Bacteria; phylum Pseudomonadota; class Alphaproteobacteria; order Rhizobiales; family Hyphomicrobiaceae; genus Hyphomicrobium_C. The sequence continues at coordinate 23,097 of NZ_DAITQL010000032.1, read as the reverse complement.
CGGCTTCGATCGCCAAGCTCTCGACCTTGCTCGCCGGTGGCAGGTGGCGCGGCAGTCGCCAGGCGAGATGCATCCCAGCTTCGTCGCCGATCGTCTCTCCGCCTGGGAAATGCTCCGAAAGCGAGGATAGAAGCGCATTCCGCCGTGAAAAATAGAGCTTGCGGATACGGCGGACGTGATGCTCGTAGCCTCCGCTTTGCATGAAGTCGGCAAGCGTCGCTTGTTCGAGCCACGGCTGGCCGTTGTTCATCAGCGTCTTCATGTGCCGCGCTCTCTCGACCAGCTCCGGAGGAAGGATGACGTAGCCGAGGCGTAGACCCGCGCCGAGACATTTGGAGAAGGTGCCAAGGTAGATCACGCGCCCCGTGCGGTCCAATCCCTTGAGGGCGGCGATTGGCGCGCCATGAAAGCGGAAGTCGCTGTCGTAGTCGTCTTCGAGAATGTAGGAGTTGGTCTCCGCCGCCCACGCGAGCAGCCCGAGCCGCCGCTCCAGTGAAAGGGTGACGCCCAGCGGGTATTGATGCGAGGGCGTGACGTAAGCGATTGCATTCCGGACATCGGGCAGGCGCCGGCAATCGAGCCCGCGGTCGTCGACCGGCACTGGAACGATGGTGGCGCCGAAGCTCTCGAAGAGGAAGGCGGCTCCCTGGTAGCAGGGCGATTCAACCACCGCGGTCGAGCCGGGTGTCACAAGAAGACGGCTCACGAGATTGAGGCCATCCTGACAGCCGCCCACGATGATGATCTCGTCGGCATTGGTCGCGATGTTGCGTGTCGGGCGGACGCGGTCGGCAATCGCCTGCCTGAGATCGATCAGGCCCGACGGATCCCGATATTCCGTCAGCGCCGATCCGGCGCTCAGCAGCCGGCGAAGGATGAGGCGCGCCCAGGTCTTGCGCGGAAACGAGTCCGGATCCGGGCGGCCGACCCAGAAATCCGCCACGAGCCGTCGCCCGTGCGGATTGACGAGCGCTTGCGAACGAAAATCCCGGTGCCCCGAAACGGCTTTCGTGCGTCGTGCCGTCCTGGCCGGCGCGATGTCCTTGCGTGTCGCGGCATGGAGCGCATGCTCGGGGATCTGCATCGAGACGAACGTGCCGACGGAATGGCGCGTCTCGATGTACCCTTCGGCGGCGAGGCGTTCATAGGCGAGCGCCGCCGTATTGCGGGAAATTCCGAGCTGCTCGCTGAGCGAGCGCGTTGCCGGCAATGGCTCTCCCGGTCTCAAACGCCCTTGCAGGATCATCTCCCGCACCTGCTCGAAGATTTGCGTCTGCAGGCCGATCGGGCTCGGCGATTGGAGCTTAAGTGGCAGGGACACGAGAATTTCCTCCCCGAGCTCACCGATTGCGTGGCGCTCTGTGGCACCATGATATAGGGAGATTATGGCTCTTGAATACAGCCACAGACTGCCGATCTGCTAAAGCCACGCTCCCATTTGGCGCGTGGTTCGGCCGGGATCCGGAGAATGCACGAATGCTTCGGAATGATGTGATCATCGCCTCTGGGAATTCTTCGTTCCGTCAACAGAGCCTGGACATGCTGCCTCCCGTCTCACCCGTGGTTCTCTGCGGCGGAATTCGAGCGCTCCCGGGACGCGACCAGGTGAGCGCGATCGCGAAGGCCCCGATCGACGGCCCCTGGCAGATCGCCCGTCTCGGCCTCAAGGGCGATGCGCAGGCCGATCTCAAGCATCACGGCGGACCGGAGAAGGCGATCCACCACTACCCTCGCGACCACTACGGGGCCTGGCGGAACGAGATTGGCACGCATCCCTTGCTGGACGTCCCGGGTGCGTTCGGAGAGAACCTCTCCACCGCGGGATGGACCGAAAGAACGGTTCACATCGGTGACGTCGTCCGCTTCGGATCCGCTTTGCTCCAGGTGAGCCAGGGCCGGCAGCCGTGCTGGAAGCTGAACGCCTACTTCGGACGCGGCGACATCGCCCGGAGAAGCCAGGAGAGCGGCCGGACGGGGTGGTATTATCGCGTCCTCGAGGAGGGCGCGGCGGAGCCGGGCGATCGGCTGACGCTCGTTGCGCGGCCGCGTCCCGAATGGCCGCTGAGCCGGCTCATCGCGCTTTTGTACCGCGACAAGGACCGCTACGGCGAGCTCGAGCAGATGGCCGCGCTCGAGGAGTTGGCAACCGGCTGGAGAGATCTCGCGTCGCGCCGGATCCAAACGCGCGCAACGGAAGATTGGAGCCAGAGGCTCGACGGGCCGCGACCCTAGGCAGCGCGGATCGCTTTTTTGAAGGGCTTCTGCTGCGAGGTGCGCCCGGCGGATCGGGAGGTATGCGCCGCCGTCAGAAGGGGCTACGGCACCTTCGTCTTGTATGCCTCGAGGGCCGCGGCGGCCTCGCGCGGCATATAGTTCTCGTCGTGCTTGGCCAGAACCGTGGTCGCGTTGAAGACGTCCCGCTCGAGCGAGCCCTCTGCAACCACGCCCTGCTCTTCGCGGAAGAGGTCCGGAAGGATGCCGGTATAGCGCACGGGCAGGGTGAGATTTCCGTCCGTGACGCGGAAAGCCACATCGAGCCCGTTCGGAAACCGCTCGATGCTCCCCTTTTCGACGAGCCCGCCGATGCGCACATGCTGGCCGCTCGCCACCTTGCCCGTGACGAGCTCCGTCGGCGTATGAAAGAAGACGACGTTGTCCCGCATGGCGGCCAGAAGCAGAAGAAAAGCTCCCGTCAGAAGTCCGACCGACAGGGCGACCAGGACGCCCCGCTTCGATTTTCTCGTCATCGCGCGCTCCGTTCGATTGCAGCCGCTCATCCGGGAACGGATTGCCACGACGCCGTGAGCGCCAGGACGAGCGCATCGATCATGGCGTCCGTATGCTGCGGAGCCGGCGTGATACGGAGCCGCTCCGCGCCCCTGGGCACGGTCGGGTAGTTGATGGGCTGCACGTAGATCCCGTGCTCGCGGAGCAGCGTGTCCGAGAGCGCCTTGCACCGTACGGGATCGGAGACCAGAACCGGCACGATATGGCTCGGGCCCGCTATCACGGGGAGCTTCGCGCGTGCAAGGCGCTGCTTCACCGCGCGCACGCGGTCGCGATGCGTATCCCGCTCGTTCTGGGAGACCTTGAGATGGCGGATCGAGGCGAGCGCGCCTGCGACGATGACGGGCGAGAGCGAGGTGGTGAAGATGAAGCCCGGAGCGAACGAGCGAACAGCATCGCAGATCGTCCGCGATGCCGCGATATAGCCGCCCATGACGCCGAACCCCTTCGCCAGCGTGCCGTTGATGATGTCGACCCGTTGCATGACCCCGTCGCGCTCGGCGATCCCGCCGCCGCGCGGGCCGTAGAGGCCAACCGCGTGCACTTCGTCGAGATAGGTGAGCGCGTTGTACCGATCGGCGAGATCTGAGATGGCGCCGATCGTCGCGATGTTGCCGTCCATGGAATAAACGCTCTCGAACGCGATGATCTTCGGCGTCTTGGGCGGCAGCGCCGCAAGCTTCTCCTCCAGATCCTCGAGATCGTTGTGGCGGAAGATGATCTTGGCGCCCCGTCCGTTGCGGATGCCGGCGATCATGGACGCATGGTTCTTCTCGTCCGAAAGGATCACGCATCCGGGCAATAGCTGGGCAAGGGTCGAGAGCGCCGCCTCGTTGGCGACGAACGCGGACGAGAACACCAGCGCGGTCTCCTTGCCATGCAGGTCGGCAAGCTCCCTCTCGAGCTCGACGTGGTAGTGCGTCGTCCCGGAGATGTTGCGCGTCCCGCCCGACCCGGCTCCCACGCGCTCGATGGCCTCGTGCATGGCCGCGCGCACCTTCGGGTGCTGCCCCATGCCGAGATAGTCGTTGGAGCACCAGACGGTGATCGCCATCTCGCCCGTGGCGGTCCGTGCCATCGACTGCGGGAACGCGCCGGCGCAGCGTGCATTCTCGAGAAAATAGCGGTAGCGCCCTTCCTGCTTCAGTTCCTCCAACTGGAATTCGAGCACGCTGGTGTAGTCCACGCGCGACCGGCTCCATTTGCACGGAGCAGCCTGCGCGGCGGACATCGAGGCGGTTTGCTTCAGCATATCGTGCATGACCATCTCCGGGCTTAAGGCGCAGCGTCTGTCGGAGCGACAGGGTTCGATGGGGAGGTGTCGCCCGCGGGAGGCGGCGAGACGCCGAGGCTGTCGGCATCCGTCTTGGACGGTGGCGCATCGGCCGGAATTTGCGCGTTGTTGAGCTCCGCCAGCAGGCCGGAGACCGCAGCCCTAGCTTCGGAGTTCTCGCCGACGATACTCTGCAACTTTCCAAGGATCTCTTTCGCCGGCTCGATATCGTGACGGCGGATCAGGCCGATGCTCTTGAGCCAGAGCGCTTCGGGTTTCGAGGGCTCCGTGTCGAGGGCCTTGTCGACGATCCGCTCCGCTTCCGAGCGATCCGTCTCGCTGTCCGACCGCAGCAGGGCGGAGGCGAGGACCAGTGCGAGCTGGGGCTCGTCCGGCGCCATGTCGCTGGCTCTCCGGTACATGGCGAGCGATTCGGCTTCGCGGCCGAGCACGCGATAGCTGCGCGCCAGCATCATGACCTCATCCAGCGAGGCGCCGCCGGCCTGCACCTTGGCTTCGAGCTTGGCCACCATCGCCCCGACGTCGGGGGTTCCATCGGGCCCGAGAGGCGGGCCGGCCTGGCCTGCCGCCACATGCGGATTGGGCATATTGGGCATCGGCTTGGCCCCGTCTGGCATGCCGGCGGCCATTTGCTCGGGCGAAAGCGGGATCTGGCCGCTCGCATGAGGGCTTGCGTCCGTGCGCAGGTCGTTTGAGTCGAGAGCGACGATGAGGGTGATGGCGCCGATGGCGACCACGCCCGCCAGCGCTCCGCCGAGCAAGGGATAGGTCCGCGCGGCGTTCTTCCTTTCCGACGCTCCGGCGCGCGCCTTGCGCAGCTCCTCGACGGCACTTTCCGCTTCGGCCATGACTCTCGCCCTCTCGTTGTCGTAGCTTTCCCTGTCGATCTTCCGCTCGGTGATCGCCATATCCAAGGACACCATCTCCGCGACCAGCCGGTCTTTTTCCTCACGCCACTTCGTGACGCGATCGTCTTTCTCGAGCCCGTCTCCCGGATCGCGGTCGAGCGACTTCACCCAGAGCGGAAACAGCGTCCAGGCGAGAACGACAGAGCACAGAAGCAGCGTTGCAATGGCTGTGGTCACGGTTCCAATCGCTCGATGCGGTTGATGAGATCTGCGCTGTCAACGTCCGCCGCCGAGACGGCCGCCGGCTGCGCGCCGGGCATGCGCCGACGCAGCAGGAGAAAGAAAATCGCCGCGCCGCCGAAGAATGCCGCGCCGGGAAAGACCCAGACGAGGGCGGTTCGCCAGCTCGCGCGCGGCTCCATCAGGATGAACTCGCCATAACGATCGACGAAGAACGATTTGATCTCATCGTCCGATCTGCCGGCGGAGACCTGCTCGCGGATCAGCGCCTTCATCTGCCCGGCAACCGTCGAATGGGAATCGTAGATCGACTCGCCTTGGCACACGGGGCACCTGAGATCGGCCGCAATCGCCTTGAGGCGCTGCTCGCCTGGATCCTCCTCCCGGACGACGCCGGCGGTGGCCGATGACGCCAGCGATACGATGAGCACGGCAAGAGCGAGTCCTCGGGTTCTCATGGCCGCCCCCCCAGTTTGCTGAGATAGCCTTGGGCATCCTCGCGCGTCAGGGCGCCGACGTGCCGCGCAAGCACCGTGCCGTCGGCGGCGATGAAGAATGTCTCGGGGAGCCCGTAAACGCCGAAGTCGATGCCGGCGCGCCCGTCCGGGTCGACGCCTGACGGGAACGGGAACCTGCCACGCTCGTCGAGGAATTTCTGCGCATTGGCGGCCGTGTCGCGGTAGTTCACGCCGATGAGACGCACGCCGTCCTGCGCGGCGCCGTTTCCGAGCTCCACGAGAACCTCGTGCTCCGTGCGGCATGCGCCGCACCAGGAGGCCCAGAAGTTCACGATGGTGGCCGTGCCGCCGCCGTCCGCCTCGAGACGCACCGCCTCGCCGCCGCCGAGCCGCGGCAGTGCGAATGCGGGCACCGGCTTTCCGACCAGCGCCGAGGGTAGCGTGGAGGTATCGCGGCCGAGGCTCAAGCCGAACAGGATCATCAAGGCGCAGAGCAGCCCCAGGAGCAGCGGCTTCCACCAGCTCCGCACCGCGACGGCGTTCTCTGTGCTGTGGGTTTCGGTCATGGCGTCTGCTCCGCGCGCCGGCCGCTTTGCGCAGCCATGGAGACCGCCTGCTGCCGCCCTTGCGAGAGCGCGAACAGCGACCCCGCGATGATCACCATCCAGCCGCACCAGATCCAGATAACCAGCGGAATGTAGTACGCGCGAATGGAGGCGCGCCCCCCGCCGAGCTCCTCGCCGAGGACGACGTAGAGGTCGCCGGCGAGCGTCGTGCGGATCGCGGACTCGGTGGTCACCATGTCGCCGCGGGGATAGCTGCGCCGCTGCGGATGTATGGTGCCGAGGCTCTCGTCGCCCTGGCGGACCTCGATATTGGCTTGGCGCGCGGCCCAGTTCGCGCCTTCCACCGAGGAGAGGTTCTGGAAGACCAGCGTATAGCCGCCGATCTCGAAACGGTCGTTCGGACTAAGGGCGACCGTCTTCGTCTCCTGGAAGAGGCCCGAGGCGAGGATGCCGAAGGCGACGATGACGACGCCGATGTGGACGATGAGGCCGCCGTAGCGGCGCCGGTTCCAAAGCGCCAGCCAGATCAGGCTCGAGACGTGGGATTTGCCAGAGACCGCCGAGCGGTTGCGCACCGAGCGCGCGACGTCCGCGGCGATGCTCGCGATCACGAGGCCCATGCCGGCGACGGCCGCGAGCGGAACGAGCCCGCGCACGCCAAATGCGACGGCGATGGCCACGAAAGCCACCATCGCGAGCCCCGGAACCGCGAGGAACCGGCGGATCTCCGTCATGCTCGCCTTCCGCCAGGGGATCACCGGGCCGATCGACATCAGCATGATGATGGCGACCATGATCGGCAGGACGACCTTGTTGAAATAGGGCGCCGCGACCGTGAGACGGGTTCCCGTGAAAACTTCGACCGCGAGCGGGTAGAGCGTGCCGACGAAGACGGTCGCGGCCGTCACGATGAGGAACAGGTTGTTGAACAGAAGAGCGGATTCCCGCGACAGCGTTCCATCGAGCCGCGCCGCGGTGCGCAGCGTGTCCACGCGCGCAATCAGAAGACCGAACCCGCCGAGCGTGATGGCCGCCAGGAAGCCCAGGAGATACATGCCGCGCCAGGGATCCACGGCGAAGGAGTGAACCGATGTCAGGACGCCCGAGCGCACGAGGAACGTCCCGAGCAACGACAAGGCGAACGTCGCGATGGCGAGCGAGGCGTTCCACCCGCGAAACAGGTTGCGCTTCTCCTGCGCCATCACCGAGTGCAAGAGCGCCGTCCCCGTGAGCCAAGGCAGGAGCGACGCGTTCTCCACCGGATCCCACGCCCAGTAGCCGCCCCAGCCGAGCTCGTAGTAGGCCCAATAGCCGCCGAGCATGATGCCGCTCGTGAGCGCGAGCCAGGCAAAGAGCGTCCAGCGCCGGATGGCGAGCACCCATTCGACGCCGGCCGAGCCGCGCGCAAGGGCGGCGATGGCGAAGGCGAAGGGAACGACGAAGCCGACATAGCCGAGGTAGAGCAGGGGGGGATGAATGATGAGCCCCGGATCCTGGAGAAGCGGGTTGAGCTCGCGTCCCTCGATCGGCGGCGGCACGAGCTCCGTGAACGGGCTCGACAGGAACACGATGAGCGCCAGGAAGCCGAACTGCACGACGGCCAGCGTTGCGATCACGTACGGCATGGAGCGCGGGTGCGTCTCCCAATGCCAGATGACGGCAAGCGCCGAATAGAGCGTGAGAAGCCACAGCCAGAGCAGCAGCGATCCCTCGTGCGCGCCCCACAGCGCCGTGAGGCGATAGATGAGCGGCAGATGCGTGTTCGAGTTCTGCGCTACATAAGCCACCGAGAAATCGTTCTGCACGAACGACCAGACGACCGTGAAGCACGACAGCGTGACGAGGGCGAAGTTGGCGAGGAGTGCCTGGCGCGCGACGACGACATAGGACGGATGTCCGAGGCGCTCTCCGAGGAGCGCGAGCACGCTTGCGACGACCGAAAGTATCAGCGCCAGAACCGCCGCGGCCATGCCGAGCTCGATCAGGGATCCGCTCACCGCACCGCTCCCGAGATCAAGTTGCGGGGCGCGCGCGGCACCGAGCCGTTGCTGCGGCCCAGGCATTGCGCCAGTCGTGCGATTCCGAGGTCGATCTCCGTCTCGGAGAGCGCGGCATAGCCGAGCACGAGATGCCGGTCGCTCGCCGCCCGTCCTCCGAAGTGATGCGCCGCGCCGGTGCTGAGCGTATAGACGCCGACACCGACATCGAGCGCGCGGAGCTCGATGTCTCCGGCCGCGGGGAAGCCGTCCGGCAGGCGCCATACGAAATGCATTCCCGACTCCGTTCCGACGACCTCCACCGGCCCGAAATGCCGTTCCAAGGCCGCAAGCGCGACGTTGCGCCGTGACAGGTACATCTGCCTCAGGCGTCGCAGATGACGCGCATAGGCCCCGCTCATCATGAAATCCGCCATGGCTGCTTGCTCGAGCCACGGCTGCCCGTTGTTCATGAGCGCCTTGAGCGCCTTTGCAGGCTTGACGAACGCGCTCGGAAGCACGACGAAGCCGAGCCGCAGCGAGGGGCCCATGCATTTCGAGAACGTGCCGAGATAGAAGACCCGGTCGCGCCGGTCCAAGCCCTTGAGGGCGGTGACGGGCGAACCGACGAAGCGGAAGTCGCTGTCGTAGTCGTCTTCGATAATATAGCTGTTGCGCTCGTTGACCCAGTTGAGGAGGGCCAGGCGCCGCTCGAGCGTCATCGTGACGCCAAGCGGATACTGGTGGGAGGGCGTGACGTAGATGAGACCGCGCTCGACGTCCGGGAGCTGCGAGATGTCGATCCCGCACGCGTCCACCGGAACGGGCAGGAGATCCGCCCCGAAGCTTTCAAAAAAAGATAGGCGGCACCCTGATAGCAGGGCGATTCGAGGACCACCGGGGTTTCGGATTCGAGCAGAAGCCGCGCGATGAGATTGAGGCCGTCCTGGGTGCCGCCCACGATGACGATCTGATCGGGATCGGTCGTGAGGCCGCGGGTCGGGCCGAGATGATCGGCAATCGCCTGCCGGAGATCGATGAAGCCCGCTGGGTCCCTGTACTCCGCGAGGGCCCGGCCGGACCGCGTCAGCCGGCGACGCACGAGGTTGGACCATTCCTTGAGCGGGAAGGCCTCGGGGGCCGGGCGTCCCACCCAGAAATCCGCAACGAGCCGGTCGGCGTTGGGGTTGACGATGCCGTGAGCGCGCAAAGCGTCGAGGCGGGGAGAAAGCGGCGGTCCCGAGAATGCGGTTCTGATTTCCGCGGCGTCCGCCTCGCAAGTGCAGACATTCGCGCAGAAGGCATTCTCCGGAATTTCCGCGGAAACGAACGTCCCGACATACGGGCGGGTCTGGATATAACCCTCCGCCATGAGACGCTCATACGCCTGCATCGTCGTGTTGCGGGATATTCCGACCTGCTCGCTAAGCGCCCGCGTCGTCGGAAGAAAATCGCCGCTGCGAAGGCGTCCGTCGAGGATCATCAGGCGGATCTGCTCGACGATTTGACTCTGGAGAGTCGCTTTCTGATGGGCGTCGACTTTCAACGGCAATTGCACGAGCCGCTTCCCCCAGCGATAAAGTCGATTTTTTTTGTAAAAAAAGATCGTGGCCTGATTAAAAAATGCTAGGTCGGCCGAGTGGATGCGAAAAGGTCCACAAAGGTGCCATTCGATAGGGCCACGCACTTGCACATCGCCATGGTGCAGGTGCGCAAAACAGCAAGGGATGATGTCCCGGCGATGTTAGGCGGATTGGAAAGAGCCGAAGTCAGCCGCTCGCGGGCTGGCCGGCATCGAGCCTGTAGATCCAGAAGCCCCTGTGCTGGAACACCAGCTTGAGGTGCGTGAGCTGCACGGGGTTGGACGACGTGAACGGAAGCATCTTCGCGATCAGGCGGTCCGCGTCGGCGGGGTTGGAAAGATAGTGCACCCTTACGGCGTTGCCCATGGGCTCCACCGCGTAAGAGGCATCGAGCTTTTGATCCCGGAGCCACCGGGTCACCGTTTTCATGACTCCGTGCGAGGCGCTGCCGGGGAAATCCTTCGACGCGATGCTGAGGCTCTCGGGCCGCTCCATCGCGAGCTTCCAGATATCGGAGAGATGGACGACGACGTAGGTCGTCTTTCCCGGCGCCAGCGCGGCGAGCGACGCAGCGCCCTTCTCCTCGTCGAGGAGAAGCGCATCGATGAACTTCGAGAAGGCGTCTCCGTCCTGCGCGGGCACCGCCTCGCCCCAATACGCGCGCTCCTTGCTCTCGATCATGGGGCGCTCGACCGCCCACGCCGCCGGAACCAGAAGGCCGCGCGCGAGCGGATCGTCGAGCAGCGCGTTCCGTTGCGATACGAGCCGGATCTTGCGCGAGTGATCCCACCAGCTGAGCACCGGGGCGTCCGCTGGGACGTGATCGTGGATCGCCTTCGTGACTTTCTCCACCTCGGCGGTCGTGAGATCCGCCGCGAGGACCGGCTCCGTCACGTTGTTCTGCCAGTTGAGCGCGACCGCCCGCCCGTCCGCCTCGCGCGCGATCAGCGCCTGTGCGACTGGCTGATGGGACCCGGGGACGTTGAGCTCGAGCTTGTCGATCTTGCCGACGTCCTCGGGCGGCCTTTCGGTTCCCTTCATCTCGGCGACGGGTACGGACGTCACCTTGGTCGTATAGGGAACCTCCGCCGACGGCTTCGCAACGGGAAGCGCGGCGAAGGCGATCGCTGCAAGCCCCACGCTGACCAGAAGCGCCGGTACGGCAATCCGCTTTCCAAAAGATTGCTTGTCGGAAAGAGGCCCTACGCGATCGGTCGTCATCGGCATCACCTTCGTGCGAGACAGAGGCGATCCGGGCAGCCGCGGGAGGCGAACCTCCGGGCTGTCCGGATCCTGGGGGGCGTCCTACTCCTCACGCCGCCGGCGAAGGATCATCGCCACGCCTGCGACCAGAAGCATTCCGCCCAATCCACCGATCGCCGCGCGCTTGAAGGGCGTGTCGAGCTTCAGGAGGTCTCCGCGCTTCTGCGGAGCGAGCTCTTCGAGCTTGGCCCTGACGGCGGCCGCATCGCGAAGCCTCGTATCCTCGTCGTTGATGCGAACGGCGCTCTTGATGAGTTGCGACCAGCCTTCCGAGTAAGTGAAGCCGCCGGGATGAGCATGGGCGAGGCCCTTGAAGTGCTTGATCTTATGGTGCTCCCACATCTCGGCGAACTCGTACTCGACGACGGTCGGATTGTTGCCCTTGTGCCAGAAGAGGCCGAAGAAGTTGCCGGCACCGTCCTCTTTCTCGGGCGGCGGCGGAGCCGGCCGGTTGGTTTTTTGTCCGGGCAGCAGGCCGTCCTCGTAGAGCTTCGTCAGCACGACCTTTGCGTCCTCGGTGATCTTGATGCCATCGATCGTACCTTTGTCGATGAACTCGAGATAGGCGCGCGCAAAGCGCTCCGAATGGCAGTTCGAGCAGGTGCCGACCCAGGCTTCCTTGCGGTCCTTGAACCACGGATGGTCGAGGTTCTCCGCGATCTTCGTCGTCGGCTCGAATCCCCAACGAACCTTGCGGACGAGGTTGTGCGAGAACTGGCCCTGGTACTCCATGTGGCAGAACTGGCAGGTGGGGGCGTTCATGCCCTTGTCGAGCGCGTCGGCAAGCTGCGCGTTCCAATCCCACGTGTCGCCTCGCGTCTGGTAGACGACGCCATGCTTCGAGAGCATGTAGCCTTCGAACTCGTTGTGATCGACGCCGTTATGGCACGTCGAGCAAGCCTGCGGCTTGCGGGCCTCCACCGTGGAGAATTCATGGCGCGTGTGGCAGCTGTTGCAGGTGTTTTGCATCGTGTGGCAGAACGTGCAGCCTTCCGCCACCTCCCGCTGCTCCATGGCGGCCCAGATCGCCGTCTCGACGTTGGCCTTGTACGAGAGCGCGTGCGATGGCCGGCCGGCGGGCCACTGCTCCTGCGGCCAGGTGAATGTATCGCGCTCCGATTCCCGCTCGGCAAACTCCTTCACATGGCACTGCCCGCACGCGGCGGCATCGGGCATATGCAGCTCCGTCTTGTGCTGCCCGTGATCGCGGCCCACGCCGATGTGGCAGTCGATGCAGCCGACTTCCTTCAGGGGCTCGCCGTCCTTGAGAAGACCCATGGAGCGGAGGTTGCCTTCGACCTCGGTGATCATCTTCTTCTTGTAGGCGCGCGAGTCGGCATCCGGCAGGTTGCGGATCTCATCCAGGTTGCTGTGCACGCTCTTCTGCCAGCTATGCACCCATCCCGGCGTGATCGAGGTATGGCACTCCACGCACTGGGCGCGCGTCGCATCCACATCGACGCTGTCGGGCGGCGTGTAGAAATCCCGCGGGTTGAGATACTTGGAGATCGGGATCGGCTCCCAGAACTCGGCGAACGACCCTTTCCCGGCGCCTTGGGCCGGATCGTTGTAGCGCTTGGTCAGCGCCTCATAGAGTTCCTTGGGCGAGGCGCTCCGGTCGAGGTTCAACGCCTTGAAGGTCTCGTCGGGGATATCCGCGCGCGCCCCCGGGCCCGAAACGCCGAGCAAAGCGATTGCACCTGCCGCGAGCGCCGTTGCGCCGTAGGAAACGCGCTTCAACACGTTGGCGAAATTTGTCATGCCACTCCCCTTCCGTCCGATGGGAGACTCCCGATGAGATCGTTTCTAGTCCGATTGAGGAGGGACAAAAGCACCACCGGCGCGCAGCCGTTTGGTACCAGTTCGCGGCGAGGCAACCCTTGCAGGCACGGATTTTTCGCGGATGCGAAAGCGCGAAGCGCACGCGATCGGCAGGCGGCCGTCAGCGCGCTCGCGCGCCTCGCGCAAGCCAGGTGTCTGTACACGCAGTATTATCTCGGCGTCAGCGCGCAGCCTCGGGGGCGATGCTGGCGAAGGCGGCATCCCGGGCGCTGATGACCGCAGGTGCGAACGGCCAGGCGATGGCGACGGCGGGGTCGTCGAAGCGGACTCCGCGCTGCAACTCCGGCACGTAGCGCTCGGACATCTGATAGAAGAGCTCGCAGTCGTCCGAGAGCGTGAGGAAGCCGTGCGCGCATCCGGCCGGGATATAGAACGCATTATGCCTGACGGCGTCGAGCTCGACCGCAGCCCATTTCAGGTAGCTCTCCGATTGGCGCCTGAGATCGACCGCAACGTCGAAGGCCCGCCCCCGGGTTGCCCGCACGAGCTTGGCTTCGGGCTTCGGGTCGCCCTGATAATGGAGGCCCCTCAGCGTGCCGCGCTTGTGGTTCTGCGAGACGTTGCACTGCGGATAGACGGACGGGAGCCCATGCGCCGCAAACGTGTCCGCGCAGAAGGTACGGGCGAAAAGCCCGCGGTCGTCGGCGTGCGGCGTGACCTCGACGATGAAGGCGCCGGCCACGGCCGTCGGGAGGAGCTTCATCCGAGCCCCGCGATACGATGCGCAAAGGCAGCGAAACGGTCCGCCGCGCGAGTGCAGAAATCGGCCATCCGGCGCTTATCCATCGCCGGGCTTGAGTGAGGCTTGACGAGCCGCGGCGAACCCGGCGCGTCCCGGTGGGGGCTGCGGCCTTTGCGCCAGCCTCACGCAGGATTTGCAGCCTATAAGCCAGGTCGAACCGTGCGATGCGCTCGTCGGCGATCGAGGGAAGATGACCCGGAAACAGCCGCTTATACAGTCGGGGGCGCGTAGGGCACAGGCGTCGGGCGGCGATATTGCGCGCGAATTTCGCGAGGCCGTGCAGCATCTCGAGGCCGGGCGCCTGAAACAGTCGGAGGACGCGCACCGGCGCGTGCTGGCAAGGGTGCCGCGCCACGCGCCGAGCCTGCACAACCTTGGTCTCATCGCGTTCCGGAGCAAGGCGCCGCAGCAGGCCGTCGATTACATGCGCCAGAGCCTGGCGATCGATCCCGGTGCCCCGACGGCATGGCAGAACCTGGCGCTCATGCTGGCCGAGCAGCGCCGGCTGGACGAGGCGACCGAGGCGTGCCGCCGCTGTCTCGCTCTGGTGCCGAAGGACGCCAAGGCCAACGCCATCCTCGGCCATCTGCTTGAGGCCGCACGACGGACGGACGAGGCGGCGGAAGCCTACGAGCGCTCCCTCGCAGAGAACCCCGACCAGCCGAAGGTGCTCGTGAAACTGGGAGAGCTGCGATTGCAGTCGGGCAGGACTGCGGATGCGGCAACACTTTGCCGCCGGGCACTCGACATCGATCCCGGTAACGCGGCGGCCGAAGGGCTCGAGCAGCACGTTCTTGCCGCGACCGGGGAGCTGGAGGCGGCCGAGGCCAGGATCGCGGCGCGGACCGGCGACCCGGCCGGGCAGGCGCGCCTCTACGACGAGTTGGCGTCGTTCCTGCGCGCCCGGCGGCTGTTCAAGGAGGCAGTTCCGATCCAGCGTCGCGCCGTGTCGTGCATGCCGGACAAGGCCGAGTATCACTTCAATCTCGCCGCCGCGCTCGACGGAGCCGCGGAGGGTATGGCGGCGCTGGCGGCCTACCAGGCCGGCCTCGCCATCGCTCCGAACGACGCCGTGGCCTACAAGAACGTAGGCTCCTTGCTCCGCAAGATGGGCAAGTACGCGGGCGCGATCACGGCCTTTGAGCACGCCGCGAAGCTGGACCCGCGCCTTGCGGACGCTCACTACAACCTCGCCACGACGTGCAAGCTCCTGGGCCGGTTCGAGGAGGCGCGCGCCGCGTTCGACTGCGCGATCGAAGCGGCGCCCGAAGCGCTGACTCACCGCTTCGAGAGGAACGATCTCCGGCGCACGATATGCGACTGGCACGGCCTCGAGGACGAGGAGGGCCGTTGTCTCGAGCTCCTGCGGACGACGACGCGAGGCGGCGTCGCGCCGTTTCTTCTCATCTCCATGGCCTCGACGCGCGCTGACCAGCTCGCGTGCGCGCGCCGCTTCGCGGCCCTGAAGGCGGCTCCGGAGGAGATGAGGGTCCGCAGCGACCCGCAGCGCCTGGCGGGCGCGCGGCGCATCCGGATCGGCTATCTCTCATCTGATTTCCACGCGCATGCCACGGCGATGCTGCTCGCGGAGGTGCTCGAGGCCGCGGATCGCGACCGCTTCGAGCTATTCGGGTACTGCTATAGCGAGGACGACGGCAGCGATCTGCGCCGCCGGGTCATCGACGCCTTCGATCATTTCACCGTCGTCAAGTCCATGACGGACCGCGATGCAGCGGCGAAGATCCATGACGACGGCATCGACATCCTGGTCGATCTCAAGGGCTACACGCGTGACGCGCGGACGGAGATCCTGGGCTTCAGGCCGGCGCCGATCCAGGTGAACTACCTCGGCTATCCGGGGACCATGGGTGCCGATTTCATCGACTACGTGATCGCCGACAGCACGATCGCGCCGATGGAGCATCAGGAGCACTATGCCGAGCGCATCGTGCATCTTCCCAATTGCTACCAGCCCAACGACCGCCGCCGCCCGATCTCGGATGAGCCGATGACGCGCGCCGGGTTCGCTCTCCCCGAGGACGCCTTCGTCTTCTGCTCGTTCAACAACACCTACAAGATCACGCCGCAGGTTTTCGATGTCTGGATGCGGCTGCTCGCTCGTGTTCCGCGCTCCGTGCTCTGGATCCTTGCGGGCGACGAGGGCTGCCGGTCGAACCTGAGAAAGAGGGCTGAGGAGCGGGGAATAGACCCCGTCCGGCTCGTGTTCGCCAACAAGATGCCGATCGAGCAGCATCTGGCGCGCCACCGGCTGGCCGACCTCTTCCTCGATACGCTGCCGTGCAACGCGCATACGACCGCGAGCGACGCGCTCTGGGCCGGACTGCCGGTCCTCACATGCATCGGCGAGACGTTCTCCGGCCGCGTCGCCGCGAGCCTTCTCTCGGCCATGAACCTCCCGGAGCTGATCGCCGAAAGCCTCGACGACTATGAGCGGATCGCGCTCGCGCTGACCGAGGACCGAAGCCGCCTCGAGACGATCCGCGGAAAGATCGCCGCCGGGCGCAAAACGTCGCCTTTGTTCGATACGGCCCGCTATACCCGCAACCTCGAACGCGCATACGAGACGATGGTGGACATCATGAGACACGGAGAGGCCCCACGCCCATTCGCCGTCGCCGAGCTTCAGCCGCCCGTGACTGCGCCCCCGGTCTCCGCCGGCGCGGCGCGCGTTCCCTATGACCGGTGTCCCTTGTGCGACGGCGCCGACATCCCTTACCAGATCGAAGCGCGGTTGACGGCGCACCCTCTCTGGAAGCCGGAGCTTCCGCCAACCGTGAAATGGCGGAGCTGTGCCGGCTGCGGGCATGTCTTCACCGAAGGATACTTCACGCCCGAAGCGCGCGAGATCGTTCTCGGCTCGAACGAGCCGCGGTCCGAGGTGGGTAACGACGCCGCCGGACGACGCAAGCTCTCAGCCCGCATCGTCGAGCGTGTCGCGCGCCATGCGCCGGGCGGCGAGTGGCTCGACGTTGCCGCCGGCAACGCCTCACTTCTGTTTACGGCCGCCGAGTGGGGCTACAAGGTGTCCGCCACCGATCTGCGCATCGACAACGTCGAGCTCATTCTACGGCTCGGCTACATGGCCTACTGGAACGGCATCGAGGAGATCGAATCCGTCGACCGCTTCAGCGTCGTCAGCATGGCGCACGGGCTTCAGCGCGAGCCGTTCCCGGCTCGCGCGCTCGCGGCCGCGCACCGCATGATGCGCAAGGGCGGCGCGCTGTTCCTGTCGCTCCCGAACATGGACACCATCGAATGGCGCCTGCTCGATGCCTCGGGGGCCAATCCCTATTGGGGCGAGATCGAGCATTGCCACAACTTCACGCGCGAGCGGCTCGGGCGACTTCTCGAGCGCCATGGCTTCAAGGTCGTGGACTACAACATCGGCGCGAGCGAACCGAGCTCAATGGAACTGATCGCCATCAAAGTCTGATCCGCGGCGCCGAGCCTGGCCGGGGCGATGGGCGCAGCCCCTGCCTTGCGCGCATGAAACATGCGATAGAGCACGAGGGATGAACCTGCGAGCGGCCTGAGATCCATGGGTGAAGAAAGCCACGTGCCGACGGTTGCCGAGCTCGCGCGCGGACAGGTGGCGCCGGGGGCCAAGCTTGCCTACCAGCCCTATTGGTGGGAGGCCGCACCGCGCCCGCCGTCCTCTGCCGCGCTTCCCAACGAAGCCGATGTCGTCATCGTCGGCTCGGGCTTCACCGGGCTGTCTGCCGCGCTGACGCTGTTGCGGCGGGGTCGTTCGGCGGTCGTTCTCGAGCGCGGCGTTCCGGGCTTCGGCGCCAGCACGCGCAACGGCGGTCAGATCGGGAGCGGCAATCAGAAATTCCGCGTCAAGACGCTGATTGCCCTCAGGGGTCAAAGGAAGGCGGAGGCGCTGCTGCGCGAAGGCGTCGAGATGCTCGCCTACATCGGCCAGCTGGTCGAGACGGAAAAGATCGACTGTCACTTCAGCCGTTGCGGCCGCTTTCGGGCCGCCGTCCGCCCGGAGCACTACGAGGCGATGGCGCGCGACATGGAGGATCTGAAGCGCATTGCCGGCGTCGAGAGCTTCATGGTGCCGCGTGCCGAGCAGCGGACCGAGATCGGGTCCGACGTGTTTTTCGGCGGGTCCGTCCTGCCCGGCGATGCGACGCTGCATCCCGGCCTCTATCATGCCGGACTGATGCAGCGCATCGCGGACGCGGGCGGCCACGTCATTGGCAACGCCGCGGCAGAGGCCATATCCCATACCGATACGGGTTTCACCGTCCGCACGCCATTGGGCGAGATTACGTGCAGGAATGTCGTCATCGCCACCAATGGCCACACGGACGGGCTGGTGCCCGAGCTGGGGCGGCGGATCGTGCCGATCGGATCGGGTCTCATCGCGACGGGCGAGATTGGGGAGGCCGTGTTCTCGGGGCTGCTGCCGAAGGACCGCGCCTACGGGAACACAAACCGGGTCTTCTATTATTTCCGCACCGCGCCCGGCGAGCGCCGCATCATCTGGGGCGGACGCGCGGGCCGGCTGGCTGCCGACACCTCGCCGAAGGCCTTTCGCCATCTCGCGCGCGACATGCTGCACGTATTCCCGGCGCTGTCAGAGGTGCCGGTCACGCACGTCTGGGACGGCCGGATCGGCTACACCTATGACGAGGTCCCGCACCTCGGCCGCACCGCCCGGGGTGTCCACTACGCCATCGGCTATTGCGGAACCGGTGTCTCCCGCGCCACCTACTTCGGGCACAAGATCGCGCTGCAGGTGCTGGGCGACGCCGGAGGCCGCACGGCATTCGACGATCTCGCCTTCCCGAGCTTTCCCGTGCACTCTGTCGCCAAGCAGGCCGTGCCGGTCGTCGAGACGTGGTACCGCATCCGCGACGCGGCAAACATCTGAGCGGCTAAAGTCTATCTGGATTGAATCGCCCGTCCCCCTCACCCGTAAGCGATCGTCCATGCGGAGCATGGCTCCGCCATGACGATCGCTGGCGACCTCTCCCCACTGGGGAGAGGTCGCATAGCGTGAGCTGCGCGGGTGAGGGGGCCCTGCACTGATCAACCCGCATCGTCCCACCCTTCGCGGGAGAGCAGTGGCGTGACGCGCCGCACGCCGACGCGCCGGTTGACCCAGGACGGCCCCTCCGTCGGCTCCTTGAGATACTCCTCGCCGTAGCCCTGCGTGGTGAGGTTCTCGGGTGGAATGCCGAACTCGTCCGTGAGGATGATGGCGACCGCCTCCGCCCGCCGGTCGGAAAGCGAGAGGTTGTCGATCTCCGAGCCGACGGCATCCGTATGCCCCTCGATGAGGAAGAGTTCTCCCGGCGAGCGGTCGAGCACGCGCTGCATGGCGTGCGCGATGCGGTCGAGCTTGGAGTATTCTTCGGGCGCCACATCCCACGACGCGAACTCGAAATTGATCACATTGAGGTCCACGCGGCGCATGCGCTCGAGAACGCTGTAGTTCTGCCGCACCTCGTCGAGCGTGTAGCCGCGGTCCAGGACCTCGATCGGCGGCGCGTTGAGAGCCTCGAAGAGGTCGTCCGGAGACGCACGGTCGTATTCGACGATGTAGCGGTCGCGCGGGATGCGCACGATCGGTGGTGGCAGGTCGATGTAGGAATAGTGTTCCGGGCCGTAGTGATCGCGATAAGACCGCCGGTCGTCGAAGAACACGTATTCATGCCCGTCCCGGTCGCGCCGGCTGCGGCGCAGGACGCGGTCGTTGTCGTCCAGGATCGAGTAGATCAAGGCCCCGGCGAGACTCGCGGTGATGACCATCCATGTGCCGTCCTTGCGCCGCTCGCGGCGGACCTCCTTACCCTTGCGCCGGAACCGTTCGCCGTCGTCGTGGCGGATGAAGAGGCGCTTGTCGTCGCGGACAATGACGCGCTTGTCGGGCTCGACGATGATGTCGCGCGAGCCCGCCTCGCGCACCTTGCGCTCCCGCCGCAACGTCTCGAACTTGGTCGCCTTGGAAGCTTTGAACGTCTCGTCGCGCCCGCTTCCGCCTTTCCGCTGCGCGTCCTTGCGCGCGCGCTCGAACTCCTGGTCCGCCTTGGCGCGGTCGAACTTGCCGGGGCGGCGCGGGCTGGCCCGGCCGTCCTTGCCTTTCTGGTCCTGAAGAGCCTTCTGGCGCGCGGCGTCCGCTTCCTGCTTGTCCTTGATGGCCTTGAGGCGGGCCGCATCGGCATCGCGCTTGTCTTGGATCGCTTTCTGCTTTGCCGCCTCCGCGTCCTTCCTGGCCTTGAGGGCGTTCTCCTTGGCCTGCTGCGCCTCGAGCTGCTTCTGCTTGCGGGCGTTGTCCTTCGTCTGCTGAAGCTCGCGGCGTCTCTCGTCGAGGTCCTTCCGGCGCGCCCTCTCGGCGTCCTGCTTTTGCGGCTGCACCTGGTCTTTCGGCTGGTTCTGCTCAGGCTCTTTCTGCTTGCGCGCTTGGGGCTTGGATTTCTGCGCGTCCTTACCCTTGCGTGGCTTTCCCTCAGCCTTGTCGCCGGACGGAGGGCTGCCGCCCTTCGGCTTGGCCTCCTTGCCCTTGTTCTTACCCTTCCCCTTCCGCTTGTTGTCCTCTTTGACGGCATCGATTTTCTGCGCGAGCTGCAGAAGCGGCCCGGCGTCGTTTCCGGCGCGCGCCCCGGCCTGCTCATGCGCGATCGTCCCGGCGCGCGATGCGTCGGGATCGGTAGCAATGGCCAGGGGAGCGAGAAGGAAAGAGGCAAGGAAGGCACGGATAGCGGTCATGGGATGTCCAGCGGCTGATGCGATGCCAAATCGGCACGATTGCGCCACCTTAGATCCTGAACACGCGCAAATGATGGTCGAGCTTGATCGAGCTTAATGCAGCGTGGCGCGCACCGGAGGAGGCGCGCGGCCCGGGCACAGGGCGGCGGCGACGGCTTTGCCGAACCGGGCCGCAGCCGCCGTCAGCACCGGAGCCTCGGCGCGGCGGGCAACTCCGGCCGCGGCTTCCTCGATCTCGTGCGGAATGCCGCGGTAGCCGGCCTGCATGAGCGTCAGCAACTGGCACTCATCATCCGTCACGTTCCGCCGGCAATTGGGGCAGAACGGGGACAGATAGCCGAACCCTCCGCGACGCTCCGCGCGCATGGCCCGGATGAGAACGGCGATCCGTGAGGCGATCGCCGGCCCGTCGTCCGCGCCGTAACGCGCCTCGGCGTGATCGATCGCGCGGTCCAGGCCGTCCGCACGGTTGTGCTCGAAGCTGATGCAGTGCAGCCGCAGGAGATGCAGCCACTCGCGTTCCATCTCGCCGAGGTTGGTCGATTGGATATCCGTGAGAGCATGATCTCGGGTGCACATGCGGAGACCTCCAAGGCGTCGCCTCGGGACGCCGGCAAGCTGAGCGGGCGAGCCGAAGGGCGGCGGCGCATGGTCCGGTCTCGGAAGAACAACCGGGGAGGTGCGCCGCCGCCAACTTGGGGGTCCCAGGCAGTGCGGGAGGAGACTGGGCCCCAAGACTCGGATGGCGGAAAGTCCGCCTTTGGATGCGGTGCCCGCAGGACGCTGCGGACTTGCGCACCATAGTAATGTGGAATTATATAGTCAACAATAAAGAGCACGCGAGAGCAGATATTCGACCCTGCGCCGCAGATCGCCGTTTTTCCCTGGATGCAGCGCATGCCGCCCGACGACGAAAAAGATCGCGAAAAGAAGCCCTCCCCCAAGGAGGGGGACGGTGCGATCCCGAGATACGCCATCCCAGATCTTCTCGGCGGGGGGCGCGAGGCGATCCTCTTGCACGACGGGGCGGAGTATCGCTTGCGCATCACGGCGCGAGGCCGGCTGATCCTGACCAAATAGTGAAGATCGCTCGGTTTTCCTGGGCGCGCCGGCACCCAACTCCCTCATGACGCGAGCGAAGCGCTGGGATAAAACACCTGCGCTAAGGATCTCCGTCCTGGCATGAGAGGTTGAGGGAGGACCACCGTGAGCGACGAGACGAGCAAGGCGCTGCACCCGGAGACGATCGCGCTTCACGCGGGCTGGCGCGCCGATCCCGCGACCGGCGCCGTCGCCGTGCCAATCTACCAGACAACGTCCTACCAGTTCCGCGACACCGCGCACGCCGAGAGCCTGTTCGCCCTGAAAGAGCTCGGCAACATTTATACGCGCATCATGAACCCCACGACCGACGTGCTGGAAAAACGCGTCGCGGCCCTCGAAGGCGGCGTTGCGGCGCTTGCCGTCGCCTCCGGCCAGTCCGCGTCCGCCTACGCCTTGCAGAACATCGCCCACGCCGGCGACAACATCGTGAGCTCGACCAACCTTTATGGCGGCACCTGGAACCTCTTTGCCAACACGCTGAAGGACCAGGGGCTCGAGGTGCGCTTCGTCGATCCGTCAGATCCCGAGAATTTCCGCCGCGCGACCGACGAGCGCACACGCGCCTACTACGCCGAGACGCTGCCCAATCCCAAGCTCACCGTCTTCCCGATCGCTGAGGTGGCCGCGATCGGCCGCCCGCTTGGCATCCCGCTGATCGTCGACAACACTGCCGCCCCCGTGCTCTGTCGCCCGCTCGAGCACGGCGCCGCGATCATCGTCTACTCGTCGACGAAATATCTCGGCGGCCACGGCAACTCGATCGGCGGCGTGATCGTGGACGGCGGTAATTTCGACTGGGCGGCGCATCCCGTGCGCCAGCCGGCGCTGAGTTCTCCCGACCCGAGCTACCACGGCGCCGTCTGGAACGAGGCTGTGAAGCCGCTCGGTCCCATCGCCTACATCATCAAGGCGCGCGTGACGCTGCTGCGCGACCTCGGGGCGGCGCTCTCGCCGTTCAATGCCTTCCTGCTTCTCCAGGGCATCGAGACGGTTCCGCTGCGCATGGCGCGCCATTGCGAGAACACGGCGGCCGTTGTGCGCTGGCTGACGACGCGCCCGGAGATCACGCGGGTGATCCACCCCTCGCAGCAGACGGGCGCCGACCGCGCGCGGGCGGAACGCTATCTCAAAGGTGGAGAGGGCGGCCTCTTGGGCTTCGAGCTGGCCGGCGGCCGCGACGCCGGGCGCCGCTTCATCGACGCGCTGAAGCTCTTCTATCATGTGGCCAACATCGGGGACGTGCGCAGCCTCGCCATCCATCCGGCTTCGACGACGCACTCCCAGCTGTCGGGCGATGAGCTCGCCGCCACCGGCGTCACGGACGGCTACGTGCGCCTTTCGATCGGTCTCGAGCACATCGACGACATTCTCGCCGATCTCAGCCAAGCGCTTGACGCCGCATCCCGGTAAATTTCCCGCAGCGCGAATGTCGGCTTTCCGAGGAGATAAAAACTCCGGGCCCGATGATGGGTTGGAACATCATCGGGCCCGAAGCATGTGCGCAGTTGGGTCCTAGAACCCCGGATCTTTAGTCGAACTTGAGCGTGAAGCCTGCCCACAGAGTGCGTCCGACACCGGGCTTTGCGCCGTCGCTACGATCGGAAACGTAGAACTCGTCCGTGAGGTTCTGGCCCGAAGCCCACAGTGTGA
>NZ_DAITQL010000031.1:0-45763 GCF_036833075.1 Hyphomicrobium sp. | reverse complement strand
GGGCAGCGTGAACGCAGATGTCAACAAGGGTCGGATTTCAAACTGAGACACTACCCCGCTCCGGACCGAATGGACAATCTCCTGAAAGCTCCCGCCTAGACTAGAGCGCGTCGCCCGTGAAGCGGCTCACGGCGCAGGGTGTGGCCTTCATGGCCAGCTCCTGGCAGAGCTTTTTCGCCGCGTCGACGGACGCCACCGGTCCGACGACCAGGTCATAGGTCTGCTCCGGCCCGGACATGTTCGTCGTGTAGCGCGGCTGGAGCGAGCGGAAGCTCTCGCCATGGCGCTCGTTGAGCAGCGTCCAGCTCAGGCGCAGGCTGTCGACGGAGGGACCGGTCGCAATCTGCACGCCAACCTGGCTCGCCGGAACGGAGGGTGTGGCGGCCGCCGGCCGGGCGGCGGGCGTCACGACGGCGGGACCGAAGGAGATGGCGCCGGTAGCAGGCTGGGCGACGCTGCCCGTCTCGATGCCGGCCTTGTCAGGCTTCTTGGCAGCCGTCTCTTTCGCCTTCTTCGCCGTGGCCTCCTTCTCCTTGGCCTTGGTGTCGTCGTTGGCGGCGACCTTCTGCGTTTCGGCGGCCGCTGTCTCGAGCGTGCCGACGCGCGCCGCGAGGTCGTGGGCGGCATCCGACTGGTTCGAGATCTGTGCGCGGACCTCGATCAGCTCGTTGCGGAACAGATCGATGGTGTCGCGCAGCGTACGAACCTCGGCCACGGTCTCGTGGAGCGCCTTTTGCGTGGCATCGTTCTCGGCCGTCTCGGCCCCCGATCCGAGGGAGCGGGCGATGACGTCGGGCTGGGCGACCAGCAGAATGAGGTAGAGCAGCGATATTCCGGCCGCCACCGCCCAGACCAGCGAATACTTCGTGAACGTGCGGGCTGGGGTATGCGGCGAACTTGGCTGGGGGAAGCTTTTTTGCGTCATGATCTGCCTTCCGGGGCCTAACCTTGTTGTGGAGGTCCTTTGCCGCGCTGCAGGCCGACGTGAGATCCGTTCACAAACGCCCGGGCGACGCGACCTCAACCCTTCCGACCGTCGTGTCTGAGTCGCCCCGGCCGGGCAACTTCGCGGGCCGATGCAACTGTGGACGATTTGGGGAAATCCGCCGCCGCCGGGGTGTCCCGGCTCAATCCCGCAGTGTCCGTTTGCGAACCGCGGTGCGGGGCGATAGCGTGCAGCCCGATCCGCGCTCGCCGACATCGGGAACCCATCATGAGCCGACCGCTGCTCACTGTCATACTTGCCGCCGGCAAGGGAACGCGCATGCGCTCCGCGCGGCCCAAGGTGCTGCACCGGATCGCCGGGCGGTCGATGCTGGGCCATGTGCTGGCGCTGGCCGGGGAGGCGGGCTCGGATGGGCTCGCGGTGGTCGTCGGCCCCGGCATGGACGGGGTGCGGGAGGAAGCGCTCACGGCGGCGCCGGGGGCGACGGTGTTCGTCCAGGAGGCCCAGCTCGGGACGGCGGATGCCGTGCGGACTGCGCGCGCGGCAATCGCGGCGCACACGGGCGATCTCATGGTGCTGTTCGCCGACACGCCGCTCATCACCGCCGCCACCATCGGCAAGCTCCGCGCCGAGCTTGACCGGGGTGCCGCGGTCGCGGTGCTCGGCTTCGAGGCGCGGGAGCCCGGCAGCTACGGCCGCCTCGTCACGGATGCCGACGGCGCGCTGGTCGCGATCCGCGAAGCCAAGGACGCAAGTCCTGCCGAGCTTCAGATCCGGCTCTGCAACTCCGGCGTGATGGCGTTCCGGCTCGATCAGCCGCTCGCGGTGCTCGACAGGATCGGCAACGCCAACGCCAAGGGCGAGTTCTATCTCACGGACGCGATCGAGATCGTGCGCGCGGGTGGCGGCCGCGCCGGCGTCGTGGTGTGCGAGGAGGACGAGGTGCTGGGCGTCAACGCGAAGGGCGAGCTTGCCGAGGCGGAAGCCACCTGGCAGCGGCGCGCGCGAGGGCGCGCGATGGCCGGGGGCGTGACGCTGATCGCGCCGGAGACGGTCTGGCTCTCGTTCGACACGGTGCTCGGTGAGGACGTGCTGATCGAGCCCAACGTCTTTTTCGGGCCGCGCGTGACGGTCGGTGACGGAGCCGAGATCAAGGCCAACTCGTACCTCGAAGGCGCACGCGTCGGCCCCGGCGCCCGCGTGGGGCCGTTCGCGCGGCTGAGGCCCGGGGCGGTGCTCGGACGCGACGTTCATGTCGGCAACTTCGTCGAGGTCAAGAACGTGGCGATGGGCGACGGGGCCAAGGCGAATCACCTGTCCTACCTCGGTGACGGCTCGATCGGGGCGAAAGCGAACATCGGCGCCGGCACGATCTTCTGCAACTACGACGGCTTCTTCAAACACAAGACGGAGATCGGCGAGGGCGCGTTCGTCGGCTCGAATACGGCTCTCGTGGCGCCGGTCAAGGTCGGGGCCGGCGCCTATATCGGGTCGGGCAGCGTGATCACCCGCGACGTGGCGGCGGATGCGCTCGCGCTCGAGCGGAGCGTGCAGGACGAGCGGCTCGGATGGGCGCAGAAATTCCGTGCCGCGATGGCCCGCCGCAAGGCCGCACGCACGGCCTGATGTCGGGCGAGGACCCGTTAAGAATCGACATATTCTTTGATTTGAAAGCCTGATCCGGCTTTCGTAGGGCAGTACACGAAGTGTCCCTGCCGTCTCCTTTTTTTATCCTCTCCAGCGAAGGGCTCCCCGATGTGTGGCATCGTCGGCATTCTCGGCAGCAAACCCGTGGCGATGGACCTCGTCGATGCCTTGCGGCGCCTCGAGTACCGCGGCTACGACAGCGCCGGCATCGCGACGGTCGAGAACGGGCACCTCGAGCGGCGGCGCGCGGAAGGCAAGCTCCGCAATCTCGAGCAGCGCCTCTTGGCGGAGCCGCTGGCGGGGCGCACGGGCATCGGGCATACGCGCTGGGCGACGCATGGCCGGCCGACGGAGCGCAATGCGCATCCGCACATGAGCGCCAAGGTCTCCGTGGTCCATAACGGCATCATCGAGAACTTCCGCGAGCTTAGGGCCGAGCTCACCGCCAAGGGGCACGCATTCGAGACGGATACCGACACGGAAGCCGTCGTGCACCTCGTGACCGACGGGCTCGAGCAGGGCCTGGGGCCCATCGATGCCGTCTCTGCGGCACTCGGCAAGCTCAAGGGAGCCTTCGCGCTCGGCATCATCTTCGCCGGCGAGGACGACCTGATGATCGCCGCGCGCCAAGGGAGCCCGCTCGCCATCGGGCACGGGCAGGGCGAGATGTATCTCGGCAGCGACGCCATCGCGCTCGCGCCCTTCACCGACGCCATCACGTATCTCGAGGAGGGCGACTGGGCGGTGATGCGCCGCGCGGGCGTCGAGGTGTTCGACCGGGCGGGCGCGTGCGTGACGCGGCCGCTCGTCAAGTCGGTCGCAAGCTCGCTGCTCGTCGACAAGGGCAACCACCGCCATTTCATGGCGAAGGAGATCCACGAGCAGCCGGACGTCATCAGCCACACGCTGTCGAACTATATCGACATGGCGAGCGGGCGCGTGAGCTTCCCCGATCTCGGCGTGGACCTCGCCCGGATCTCGCGCATCACGATCTCGGCGTGCGGCACCGCCTATTACGCGGGCCTCGTCGGCAAGTACTGGATCGAGCGCTATGCGCGCCTCCCGGTCGAGATCGACGTGGCGTCGGAATTGCGCTACCGCGAGGCGCCGCTGCCCGACGGCGGGCTTTCCGTGTTCGTCTCACAGTCGGGCGAGACGGCCGATACACTCGCGACGCTGCGCTATGCGCGCGCCAGCGGGCAGCGCATCGCTTCCATCGTCAACGTGCGCACCTCGACCATCGCGCGCGAATCCGACGCCGTGCTGCCGACGCTCGCGGGGCCCGAGATCGGCGTCGCCTCGACCAAAGCCTTCACCTGCCAGCTCGCCGCCCTGGCCTCGCTCGCCATCGCGCTCGGCAAGGCACGCGGGGCCATCTCCGCCGATCTGGAGCAGGAGCTGGTGACGGCCCTGATCGAGGTTCCCCGGCTGATCTCCACTATGCTGCACGACGAGGGGCAGTACGTCGAGCTGGCGCAAAGCCTCTCCAAGGCGCGCGACGTGCTCTATCTCGGCCGCGGGTCGAGCTACCCGATCGCGCTCGAGGGAGCGTTGAAGCTCAAGGAGATCTCCTACATCCATGCCGAGGGCTACGCGGCCGGAGAGCTCAAGCACGGGCCCATCGCGCTCATCGACGAGAACGTGCCGGTTATCGTCGTGGCGCCGGAGGACGATCTGCTCGAGAAGACCGTCTCGAACGTCCAGGAGGTGGCCGCGCGCGGTGGGCAGATCATATTGATTTCCAATGCTGATCCGGAGAAAGTCGGGTGCGCGATCGCGGCCCACATCCGGCCGCCTCGGGCGCATGCCCTGACCAATCCCCTCATTTACGCCGTTCCGGTGCAGCTCATCGCCTATCACACGGCCGTCTTCATGGGCACCGACGTCGATCAGCCCCGCAACCTCGCCAAATCGGTCACGGTTGAATGAGGGGATAAGGTCTGCCGCCTGAGCGCCCCGGATTTGCCTCTTCCGTATGATTGACCTAAAGCTTCGCGGGGGTGCTGCGTTTTTCAGGCAGGCTGCAGGGACAAGAGCGCATGACGAATGCGACGCGTCGGGGCTCGGAGGGGAACCGCCCGTCCGGGCAATCGATCTTCCGGGGATGGCATCGGGGGGTGCTGCTCGGTGCGGCCGCCCTGGCGCTCGGCCTTGCGGGCGCAGCGCTCAGCGTGGAGGCGCGCGCCCAGGCGAAGAAAAAGAAGGGCGCGGAGGCAGCGCCCGCCCAGGCCGATACCGCGGCCGCCCAACGCGCGTATGCCGCAGGCTCCAAGGCTTTCGAGGCCGGCGACATGGCGAAGGCTCAGGAGCAGCTTTCGGCGGCCCTGGCCGGAGGCGGACTTCCGAACAGCCAGATGGCGCGCGCGCTCTACCTCAGGGGCGCAGCCTCCCGCCGCCTCGGCAAGCCCGCGCAGGCGATCTCCGATCTCACCACGGCCGTGTGGCTCAAGGGCGGGCTTTCGGACACCGACAAGGCCAAGGCGAACGAGGAGCGTCAGCTCGCCTACCGCGAGGCCGGGCTCGGCGATACGCCGCCACCGATCGGCGCCGCGCCGCTCGACCAGAGCACCAAGTCTGCCGCGGCCGGCGGCGTGACCCCTTCGAAGCCCGGCACCCAGGTGGTGCAGGTGACCGAGCAGTCGTTCTGGAACAACTTCTCGATGCCGACGCTGCCGTCTCTGACGGGCTCGTCGCAGCCGGCACAACCGACAGAGACCGCCGCGGCGGCGACGGCGCCGCAGACGGAGAGCGGACAGTCCTCCTCGTTCTGGAGCTTCCTGTCTCCCGGCTCGCCGGCAGCAGAGACCAGCACCGGGGCCGCCGCGCCGGCCCTCGGAATCGCTCCCCTGCCCGCAAGCGCCGAGGCCGGCGTACCGGGATCGCTTACGGGCGCACCCGCGGTCGTGCCGACGTCGTGGGAGACACAGACGGCAGCGGCGGCAGCCGTTGCCTCGGAGCCGGCCGCGGCCGCAGCGCCGATCGTCTCGGGCTACGCGCCGCAGCCGGTGGCGGATACCGGCATCTCCCCCATGGGGGCCCTGTCCGGGTTCTCCTCCAGCCCGACGCCGGACGTGTCGTCGCCGAGCACGCTTTCGAACCCGCTCGAGGGCACCGGGACCGCCGTTTCGAACTTCTTCGGCACCATGTTCGGCTCAGGCTCCTCGACGCCGGCCGAGGCGGCGACCTCTCCGGTCATGACCGGCTCGACCGAGCAGCCGCCGCATTGGGGTGCAGAGACGACGGTCGCCACGGGGCAGACCTCGTCGATGGTGCAGCGCGGCCCGGATTCGCCGCCGGCGTCGTCGGGCGGCGATGCGCTGCCCTGGGGCACGGCCTCGTCCGCAGCGCCGCAGCCCGCCGCTCCGGCCAAGGTGGCGGCCGTGGGCGGTGCGGGCAAGTACAAGCTCCAGGTCGCCGCCGTGCGCTCGCGCGCGGAGGCCGAGCGTCTGGCTCAGACGCTCACGGCGTATCCGCCGGTGCGCGAGGGCAAGGTGGCCCTCGAGATCGACGAGGCGGTGATCGGCAGCATGGGCACGTTCTATCGCGTGCGGCTCGGGCCCTACGCCAACGCCAGCGAGCCCAACCAGCTCTGCAAGACGCTGAAGCCGCAGGGCTTCGATTGCCTCGTGGTGAGCCAGTAGCGCCGCGGCGCGGCGCTCCGCGGGGGCAGTTGACGGGTGGCGGCAAGGGCCCCACGATGGCCGTGCGATGAGCGAACCCAATTCCGGCAACAGCGCGCCCGAGAAGGGCGACGACGGCGGCCTTTCGGCCGGCCTGCAGCTCCTGGCGAGCGACGATGGCGCGCCGCTCCGGATCGGCGCCAGGCTCAGGAACTATTTCCTGACCGGCCTCATCATCGTCGGGCCGGTCACGCTCACGATCTACATCATCTGGTGGGTGATCAACGTCACCGACGCGTGGCTGAAGCCGTTCGTGCCCGCCAGCTACCTGCCCGATACCTACCTTCCCTTTTCCGTCCCCGGCATCGGGCTCCTGTTCGGGATCCTGTTCCTCACCCTCACGGGAGCGCTCGCCGCCAACCTGCTCGGACGCTCGCTCATCTCGTTCGGCGAAATGGCACTCGACCGCATGCCGATCGTGCGCAACGTGTACCGGGCGCTGAAGCAGTTCTTCGAATCGCTCGTCTCCGCGACCGCGAGCAGCGGGCAGCAGGGCTTTCAGAAGGTGGGCCTCATCGAGTTTCCCTCCAAGGGCCTGTGGTCGATCGTGTTCGTGACCGGCGAGACCAGGGGCGAGGTCTCGATCTCGCAGCCCGGCGGAGAGGAGGACCTGCTGACGGTCTTCATGCCGACGGGCATTGTCCCGCCGACGGGCTTCATCTGCTTCGTGCCGCGGCGCGACGTGACATTCCTCAAGATGAGCGTCGAGGACGCGGCGAAGATCGTGATGTCGGCCGGCATGGTGGTGCCGGACTACGAGGCGCGGCTGAAGCAGCTCGCCGAGCGCGGCATCCGGACCGAGGCGAAGCGGCCGCTGCCTCCCGCCGGCGGGGCGGCGCCGGGGCGCGATACATGACGATCCGGGGCCATGCCGCAGAGAAATACGTGACCGGGCAGCGGCTCGCGACGTCGGCAGGCCGCTGGAGCACGCTTCTCGCCGAACGCTGGCGTCAACTAGCTTTTTTGCCCGTTGCTCGCGTGTCTGGACCGCCGGAGTCCAGACACGTTTTCACATCAGGTCATGCCGCGCGGAAGAGGCGGATGGCCTCGTCGCATTCGAAGAGATAGAGCAGGCGGCGGAGCGCGTGGCCGCGCTCGGTCGTGAGGTGCGGATCGGCACTCATGATCAGGCGGGCGTCGTCGTGGGCGGCGGCGAGCAGCTCGGCAGTGTTGGCGCCGCCGGCGACGCGGAACTCCGCTTCTCCGCTCTGGCGCGCCCCCAGGACCTCGCCGCCGCCGCGCAATTCGAGGTCCTTCTCCGCGATCAGGAAGCCGTCCTCGGTGTCCTCCATCATGGCGAGGCGCTTCTCGGCGGTTTTCGTCAGCGGCTCGGCGTGGAGCAGCATGCAGAAGCTCTCGCGGCTGCCGCGGCCGACGCGGCCGCGCAACTGATGGAGCTGGGCGAGGCCGAAGCGCTCCGCGTGCTCGATGACCATGATGTTGGCGTTCGGCACGTTGACGCCGACCTCGATCACCGTGGTCGCGACGAGCACCTTGAGGTTGCCGTCGGCAAAGGAGGCCATGGTCGCATCCTTGGCGGCGGCCGTCATGCCGCCGTGCAGGAGGCCGACGCCGCCGCCGAGCACCTGCGTCAGGTGGGCGTGGCGCTCCTCGGCGGCGGCGAGATCGGAGACGTCCGAGCTTTCGATCAGCGGGCAGACCCAATAGACCTGCGCGCCTTCCGCGAGTTGCGCCTTGATGCGCTGGACGAGCTTCTCGATGCGGTCGGTCGAGATCTGCTTCGTCACGATCGGCTTGCGGCCGGCGGGCTTCTCGGTGAGCTTCGAGACCTCGAGGTCGCCGTAGTGGGTCATGAGCAGCGTGCGCGGGATTGGCGTCGCCGTCATCACCAGCATGTTGGCGCCGCCGTCGCCGCCTTTGGTCTGCAAGGCGAGGCGCTGGTGCACGCCGAAGCGGTGCTGCTCGTCGATGACGGCGAAGGCGAGGTCGCGGAACCTCACGTCGTCCTGGAAGAGGGCGTGCGTGCCGATCAGGATGTCGATCTCGCCGGAGGCGAGGCGGGAGAGGATCTCGTCGCGGGCGCGGCCTTTCTCGCGGCCCGTGAGAAGCGCGACGGTGAGGCCGGCGGCGCCGGCGAGGGGCGCGATGGTCTCCGCGTGCTGGCGGGCGAGCACCTCTGTCGGCGCCATCATGGCAGCCTGGGCGCCGGCTTCGACGGCGGTGGTCATGGCGAGCAGCGCGACGATCGTCTTGCCGGAGCCGACGTCGCCCTGCAGCAGCCGCAGCATACGGCGCGGCGCGCCCATGTCGGCTTCGATCTCCTTCAACGCGATGCGTTGCGAGTTGGTGAGCGCGAAGGGAAGCGCGGCGACGATGCGTGCGCGCAAGCGGCCGTCGCCTTTCACCGGCCGGCCGCGCTGGGCCTTGAAGCTCTCGCGCACGATCGCGAGTGCAAGCTGGTTGGCGAGCAGCTCGTCGTAAGCGAGGCGCTGCAAGGGCGCGCTGCCGGCCGAAACGTCCGCGGCATCGTCGGGATGATGGAGGCGGCGCAGGGCCTCGCGGAAGGTTGGCCAGCCGCGCTGCTTCAACCACGATGTATCCTGCCATTCGGGAAGCTCGGGAGCGCGCTCCAAGGCCTGGCGCTCGGCCCTGAGCAGGACCTTGCCCGAGAGGCCGGCCGTCATCGGATAGACCGGCTCCAGCAGCGGCAGGTCGCCGCGCGCCTCGGGCGCGACGATGTAATCGGGGTGCGCCATCTGCAGCGTCTCGCCGTAGCGCTCGACGCGGCCCGAGACGTAGCGCTCCTCGCCCACCGGGAGCTGGCGCTCGACGAACGAGCGCTCGGCGCGGAAGAAGACGAGGTCGAGGCGGCCGGTCTCGTCCTCGGTCGAGACCTTGTAGGGCGCCTTGGTGTTGCCGCGCGGGGGCGCCTTGTGCTTCAGCACGCGCACCTTGAGGGTGGCGATAGTGCCGGGAAGGGCGGCAGCGACGGTCGGCTCGGCGCGGCGGTCGATGACGCCGGTCGGCAGGTGCCAGATGAGATCGATGACGCGCGGCTGCGTCACGCCGGCCGGCAGGTTGAGCGCCTTCCTGAGCAGCGTCATGACGTGGGGGCCGACGCCCTTCAGGGCATCGGCGGCCGCGAACAGGGGGGAAAGCTCATTGGGCCGCATGTCGTCGGACGTGACCTCGATTTTCCCCCTGCCTCTTGTGGGGAAGGGTCGGGGATGGGGACCCCGATGGCTGGCGTTCGGCGATCCCCCTCGTGACCGCCTTGCAAGGGGGTGGAGGACTGTCGCGCGTGCGCATGGGCTGACAGGCCCCGGAGAGGGCGTTATATGACACTCTGAGACGGGCCAAGCAAAGCGCTGCCCGGCCACTCCAAACCGGTTTTTCTGGGCATGAGCGAGGATATCGAGGTCCGGCGGCGGCGCGCGGCCTGGCGTGCGGCGCACCGGGGCACCAAGGAGCTCGACCTCCTGGTCGGGCGCTTTGCCGAAGCGCGCCTGCCCGGCATGGCGGCGGCCGATCTCGAGCGGTTCGAGCGGTTTCTCGCCGTGACCGATCCCGAGATCCAGGCCTGGCTGCTCGGGCCGCCTTCGGGCGGTGCGGAGGGCGAGTTCGCGGACGTGGTGGCGGAGATCCGGCAATTCCACGGGCTCGCGTGACGCACCCTTCACCTCTCCCCAATGGGGAGAGGTCGCGACGCGACAGCGGCGCGGGTGAGGGGGCGCCGCGGGCACAGGCATAGAAGGGTACGAAGGCGCACATGAGCGAGCGGGCGGATCTGATCTTCACGGGCGTGCCGGAGGGGCTCGACGCGCTCGTGCTCGCGCGCCTTGTCGAGGAGGCCGCGGACGGCGCACGCGCGGGAATGCTCGTGCATGTCGCGCGCGACGACCGGCGCCTCGAAGCCCTCGAAGGACAGCTCCGTTTCTTTGCGCCCAAGGTGCGCGTTGTGCCGTTCCCGGCCTGGGATACGGTGCCCTACGACCGCGTGAGCCCGAATGCGGAGATCGTCGCCCGGCGCATCACGGCGCTGTCGCGCCTCGTGCTGTCGAGCCGCAACGAGCCGGTGGTCGTTCTGACGACGATCAACGCCATCCTGCAGCGCGTGCCGCCGCGGGCGTTCATCCGCAACGCCATGAAGAGCATCGCGCCGGGGCAGCGGGTGGACCTCAACCGCCTCGTCGAGCGGCTCTCGCGCGCCGGTTACACGCGCACGGGAACGGTGATGGAGCCCGGCGAGTACGCGGTGCGGGGCGGCATCCTCGACCTTTTCCCGCCGGGGCGGCAGAATCCGGTGCGGCTCGATTTCTTCGGCGATACGTTGGAGAGCATCAAGGCGTTCGACGCCGAGACTCAGCGGACTGCGAAGCCGCTCCGGAAGCTCGTCCTCATGCCGGTCTCGGAGGTGGCGTTCGGGGAAGCGGCGACGGCGCTGTTCCGTTCGCGCTACGTGGAGCTGTTCGGCGGTGCGACCGGGGACGATCCGCTCTACGAGGCCGTGAGCGCGGGGCGGCAGTACGCGGGCCAGGAGCATTGGCTGCCGCTGTTCCATGAGACGCTGGAGACGCTGCTCGACTATACGGGCGAGGCGCCGATCAGCTTCGACCATCTCGTGGACGACTCGGTGAGAAGCCGCTTCGAGCAGGTCTCGGAGCATTATCTCGCGCGCACGGAGGGGCTCGAATCCGAGCGCTTCGGCGCGCCGCCCTATAAGCCGGTGCCGCCCGACGCGATGTTCCTCGACGCGGAGGCGTGGGGCAAGGCGCTCGCCGCCCACAAGGTGGTGCGGCTCACGCCGTTCGAGATGACGGACGGCGAGGGCGTGCGGCCGTGGCGCGGGCGCATGGGACGCTCGTTCGCGCCCGAGCGGCAGAACCCGGATGCGAACGTGTTCGATGCCGTCGTCGGCCACGTGAAGCAGGTCCAGGCCTCGCACCGGCGCGTGATCGTGGCGGCGTGGACGCCCGGCGCGCGCGAGCGCCTGGGCACGCTGCTTGCCGACCATGGGCTCAAGGCGCAGGCCAAGGTCGACGGCTACGCGGATGCGCTGGCGCTCGAGCCGGGCGTGACGGCGCTCGCCGTGCTCGGGCTCGAGCAGGGCTTCGAGACGCCGGAGCTGGCGGTCGTCGCCGAGCAGGACATCCTCGGCGACCGCCTCGTGCGCCCGCGCCGCAAGGCGAAGCGTGCCGCCGACGTGCTGACGGAGGCGACCAGCCTCTCGGTCGGTGATCTCGTCGTGCATGCGGACCACGGCATCGGGCGGTTCCATGGCCTCAAGACCATCACGGCGCTCGGCGCGCCGCACGATTGCCTGGAGCTCAAATACGCGGGCGGCGACACGCTCTATCTTCCGGTCGAGAACATCGAGCTCCTGTCGCGCTACGGCTCGCACGATGGGGAAACACAGCTCGACAGGCTCGGCGGCGTCGCCTGGCAGTCGCGCAAGGCGCGGCTCAAGAAGCGCCTGCGCGAGATGGCTGCCGAGCTGATCAAGATCGCAGCACTGCGCCAGTTGCGCGAGGCGCCCGTCCTGGCCCCGCCGCAGGGCGCCTACGACGAGTTCGTGGCGCGGTTCCCCTACGAGGAGACGGAGGACCAGGCGGCGAGCATCGACGCGGTGCTGGCGGACCTGCAGTCCGGCCGTCCCATGGACCGGCTGGTGTGCGGGGACGTGGGCTTCGGCAAGACGGAGGTGGCGCTGCGGGCGGCCTTCGTCGCCGCCATGAACGGGCTCCAGGTGGCCATCGTTGTGCCGACGACGCTGCTCGCGCGGCAGCATTCGCGCACCGTGGCCGAGCGCTTCAAGGGGCTGCCGCTCAAGACCGCGCAGGCCTCGCGCCTGATTTCGGCGAAGGATCTCACCGCGGTCAAGGACGGGCTCCGCGACGGTACCATCGACATCGTCGTCGGCACGCACGCGCTGCTCGGCAAGCAGATCGAGTTCCAGCGGCTGGGGCTGCTCGTGATCGACGAGGAGCAGCATTTCGGCGTCACGCACAAGGAGCGGCTGAAGCAGCTCCGCGAGGACGTGCATGTGCTCACGCTCTCGGCGACGCCCATTCCGCGCACGCTACAACTCGCGCTGACCGGTGTGCGGGAATTGTCGCTGATCACGACGCCGCCGGTCGACCGCCTCGCCGTGCGCACCTACATCTCGGAGTTCGATCCGGTGATCCTGATCGATGCCTTGAAGCGCGAGCGCGACCGCGGCGGGCAGACCTACTATGTGGCCCCGCGCATCTCCGATCTCGACGCGGTCGCCGAGTTCCTGGCCGAGGCGGTGCCGCATCTCAAGGTGGCGCGCGCGCACGGGCAGCTCGCTCCGTCCGAGCTCGAGGACATCATGACGGCGTTCTACGAGGGGCAGTTCGACGTGCTGCTGTCGACCGCGATCGTCGAGTCCGGGCTCGACGTGCCGAACGCCAATACGCTGATCGTGCATCGCGCGGACATGTTCGGCCTCGCGGCGCTCTATCAGCTCCGCGGGCGCGTCGGGCGCTCGAAGCGGCGCGCCTATGCCTATTTCACCACGCCGCCCGGCGAGGTGCCGACCGAGGGGGCGCAGAAGCGGCTCAAGGTGCTGCAGTCGCTCGATACGTTGGGCGCGGGGTTCTCGCTCGCCTCGCACGATCTCGACATCCGCGGGGCCGGCAACCTGCTCGGCGAGGAGCAGTCGGGGCACATCCGCGAGGTCGGCTTCGAGCTTTACCAGTCGATGCTGGAGGAGGCGGTCGCGGCCATGAAGGGCGGCGACCTCGAAGCCGACGACAAGTGGAGCCCGGAGATCTCGATCGGGATCTCCGTTCTCATCCCCGAGACCTACGTCGCCGACCTGCAACTCCGCCTCGGGCTCTACCGGCGACTGTCGGCACTCGAGACGCGGGCCGAGATCGACGCGTTCGCGGCGGAGCTCGTCGACCGCTTCGGAGAATTGCCGGCGGAGGTCGATCACCTGCTCGACGTCATGGAGATCAAGGGGCTCTGCCGCGCGGCGGGGATCGCCAAGGTGGACGCCGGGCCGAAGGGCGCCGTCGTTACGTTCCATCGCAACCAGTTCGCCAACGCGCAGGGCCTCGCGCAGTTTTTGCAGGCCTCGCGCGGGCTCGCCAAGCTGCAGCCCGATCACAAGCTCGTCTTCCGCGGCGACTGGGACCAGCCGGAGACGCGCTTCAAAGGCGTGCGCGGGTTCGTGTCGGCGCTGGCCGAGATAGCGGCCAAGGGCGCGAAGGCGGCTTAGACGAGGATCGCTTCAGGCCCTATCAGCCTGAAGTGTGAATCATCAGCTTCATCAAAAAGATAGAGCGTCCCCCCAAAAAAAGCCGGCCCGCGGGGGAACGGGCCGGCTTGGGGGAGTGCTTCGTGAAAGACCGGACGGGAGGCCGGTCGGAAGCACCCCGATACGGGCGCGCGGGTGTTGGGGGTGACGCGCCCGAACCTCTGACCGTGTAACGTGCCCCCTCGTTCGAATCCGTCGCTGCCGCTCCTACGCCGCAGCCACCGGCTGAGCCTTCTCGCCTCCGAGCCTGTCGAAGCCGAGCGAAGCCGCGACCATGGAGTGCATGATGCGCCCGTCCCGGACGTTGAGCCCTGCCGCCAGATGGGGATCTCGGTCGAAGGCCGCAAGTCCCTTGTCCGCGAGCTTGAGCACGAACGGCAGCGTGGCGTTGTTGAGCGCCTGCGCGCTCGTCACCGGCACCGCTCCCGGCATGTTGGCGACGCAGTAGTGGATGACGCCGTCCACCTCGAACGTCGGATGCGCGTGCGTCGTCGGCCGCGAGGTCTCGAAGCAGCCGCCCTGGTCGATGGAGACGTCCACCAGCACGGCGCCCTTCTTCATCGACTTGAGCATCGCCCGCGACACGAGCTTCGGCGCGCTGGCACCCGCGACCAGCACGGCGCCGATCACCACGTCCGCATCCAGCACCGCATCCTCGATCGCATGCATGGTCGAGGCGAGCGTCACGACGCGGCCGTGGAACATCTCGTCGAGCTGGCGCAGCCGCGGCAGCGACTTGTCGAGGATGGTCACGTTCGCGCCGAGCCCAGCCGCCATGCGCGCCGCGTGCATGCCGACGACACCGCCGCCGAGCACCGTGACCTTCGCCGGGCGCACGCCGGGAACGCCGCCCAGCAGCACGCCGCGCCCGCCGGCCGGCCGGCGTAGCGCGATGGCCGCGGCCTCGATGGAGAGCCGCCCCGCCACCTCGCTCATGGGCGCCAGCAGCGGCAACCCGCCCGCCGGGTCCGTCACCGTCTCGTAGGCGATGGCCGTAGCCCCCGAGGCCAGGAGCCCGCGCGCCTGCTCCGGATCGGGCGCGAGATGCAGGTACGTGAACAGGATCTGATGCGGCGTGAGGCGCTTGTACTCCTCGGGCTGCGGCTCCTTGACCTTGACGATCATCTCCGCCGCGTCGAACACCGCTTCCGCCGTCGGCAGGATTTTCGCGCCCGCCTTCTCGTAGATCGTGTCATCCGCGAAAATGCCGGTGCCGGCCCCGGACTGCACCATCACCTCATGGCCCCGCGCCACCAGCTCCCGCACCGAGCCGGGGACGAGGCCCACGCGAAACTCGTCGCTTTTGATCTCTGTCGGAACACCGATGCGCATGGGACCGCTTCCTTTAGGGTCTCTGGGCCGAATAGACCGGACCATAGCAGACCGCGGGTGTCGAAATCCCGCAATTTTCCTTGAGCCGCCGCAGCAAGACGCAGATAATCAGCGATCAAATGGGTATTTGCGCGTGAATGCAATGCAACATGCTCTGGACGCGCGGGATCGCGCCATCCTTTCGGCTCTGCTCGAGGATGGCCGACTGAGCCAGGTCGAGCTCGCCGAGCGCGTGCCGCTGTCACCGACCGCCATCGCGCGGCGCATCAAGGCGCTCGAGGAGGCCGGCGTCATCGAGGGCTATCAGGCCCGCATCAACCGGCGCGCCATGGGCCTCGAGATGACGGCGCTCGTGTTCATCAGCCTCCAGAACCAGACCGAGCAGAGGCTCGAAGCCTTCGAAGCGGCCGTCCTCGCCTCGCCGTCCGTCATCGGCTGCCAGATGATGTCGGGCGAGGACGACTACGTGCTGACCGTGCTCGCCCGCGACCTTGCCGACTACGAGCGCATCCACAAGCAGGAGCTTTCGCGTCTGCCCGGGGTCACGCGCCTGCGGTCGAGCTTCGTGTTGCGCGATGTGACGTCGCGGCCCATGCCCATGTCGGCGCTGGACCCGCGCGACGCGCCGAGGGGGGAGCGTGCGCGCGGGCGCTCGCCGACGGCGCGCGACACCCGGAGCCGGCGCTGACGCCGCCGCCCGGCGGAGGTCCGCTCCTGCCGCCCCGGCGACCGCAGCGGCTCCTCTGGCGACTCGCCAGCTCCTTGCGTCGCAATAGACGGACAAGCTTCCACGCGGTCGCCACTCTTCCCCATAATTCGAATAAATATTCCAGTAGCTTGGTTCATTTGTGGCAAAACCAAGACGAAAATCTTGACGTTCCCAAGGGAGCCTGCTGCACTGCATCAGAGCGTCTGCGGGAGGGGGAAGTTCATGCACTACCACACCTACGAGTTGACCCATGCGTGGCTGCATCCGGTGCGCCTCATGAGCCGGGCCATGAAGGCGCAACTCGAAACGCCGTTGAACCCCTTCGCGTCGACGCCCCTCGTCCGGAACGTCGCGGCGGCCTGCGAGGTCTTCGAAGGCATGACGCGCCGCTACGGCAAGCCCGAGTTCGGCATCAAGGAGACGCGGGTCCGCGGCATCACCGTGCCGGTGCGCGAGGAGGTCGTGCTCGGAAAGACCTTCTGCAATCTCCTGCATTTCGATCGCGAGGGCATCGCCGCCGGCGAGAGCGGCGATCCGAAGGTGCTCATCGTCGCCCCGATGTCGGGCCACTACGCGACGCTGCTGCGCAGCACCGTGCAGGAGATGCTGGGCGAGCACGACACCTACATCACCGATTGGACCGACGCGCGCGACGTGCCGCTCTACGACGGCTCCTTCGACCTCGACGATTTCATCGACTATATCATCGCCTTCATCCGCTTCCTCGGTCCTGACACGCACGTGATCGCCGTCTGCCAGCCGGCCGTTCCGGCGCTCGCGGCCGCGGCCGTGATGGCGGCCGATGACGATCCCTGCCAGCCAGCCTCGATGACGCTGATGGGCGGCCCCGTCGATACCCGGCGCAACCCCACGCGGGTGAACAGGCTCGCCGAAGAGAAGCCGATCTCCTGGTTCGAGCGCAACGTCATCAACCGCGTGCCGTTTCCGAACGCCGGCTTCGGCCGCCGGGTCTACCCGGGCTTCATCCAGCTCACCGGCTTCATGACCATGAACCTCGAGCGCCACACGCAAGCGCACATGAAGCTGTTCGAGAACCTCGTCAGGGGCGACTGCGACAGCGTCAACGCCCACAAGGCGTTCTACGAGGAATACCTGGCCGTCATGGATCTTCCCGCGGAGTTCTACCTGCAGACGGTGAAGACCGTGTTCCAGGACCACGCGCTGCCGAACGGCAGGATGATGCACCGCGGCCGGCGCGTCGACTGCGCGGCCATCCGCAAGACGGCGCTGATGACCGTCGAAGGCGAGCGCGACGACATCTGCGGCCTCGGCCAGACCGAGGCCGCCCACGATCTCTGCTCGGGCCTCGCGGCCGACGCGCACCACGCCTATGTGCAACCCGGCGTCGGTCACTACGGCGTCTTCAGCGGCACGCGCTGGCGCACGGAGATCCAGCCGCGCATCCGCGAGATGATCCGCTCCGTGCAGTCCCGGCGCAGCACCGGACAGGCCGCGACGGGGGCACCGCACGCCCATCGCGCCGCGCCTCGAGCATTCGCCAAGGTCGCCGCGCGTTAGCGCCGGAGGCGGGCAGATCCGGGGGAGGATGCAGCGCTCCCACCGCGCGTTGACTCTCGGCGCCCTGCGGCTAGAGTGCGCCGCACTCCCACCCCGTCCGCACCAACCCGAGGGTCTTCCGATGACCGCCGTCCGTACGCCCGCGAAGCACTTTGCGCCTCTCGCCATCGGCGCGCCCGAGCCCTACCGCACGCTGCCGGTCCGTATCGAGCGCATGATCCACTTCGTGCCGCCGCACAACGAGAAGATCCGCACAAAGATCAAGGACATCGCCGCCCAGGTGGACGTCGTGCTCGGCAATCTCGAGGACGCGATCCCGGTCGGCGACAAGGAGGCCGCGCGCAAGGGCTTCATCCAGATGGCGCGCGAGAACGACTTCGGCTCGACCGGCCTCTGGACACGCATCAATTGCCTCAACTCGCCGTGGATGCTCGACGACGTGACCGAGATCGTCCGCGAGGCCGGCAACAAGGTCGACGTCATCATGCTGCCCAAGGTCGAGGGCCCGTGGGACATCCACTACCTCGACCAGCTTCTCGCCCAGCTCGAAGCAAAATATGCCGTCACGCGGCCGATCCTGATTCACGCCATCCTGGAGACGGCCGAAGGCGTGAAGAACGTCGAGGCCATCGCCGCCGCATCCCCGCGCATGCACGGCATGAGCCTCGGACCGGCCGACCTCGCCGCCTCGCGCGGCATGAAGACGACCCGCGTCGGCGGCGGCCATCCCGACTACGGCGTGCTCGCCGACGCCGGCCCGGATGCAAGCGCTGCGCGCGCGCGTTATCAGCAGGATCTCTGGCACTACACGGTGGGCAGGATGGTCGACGCCTGCCTGAGCTACGGCCTGAAACCCTTCTACGGCCCCTTCGGCGACTTCTCCGACGGCGCGGGCTGCGAAGCCCAGTTCCGCAACGCCTTCATTCAGGGCTGCCTCGGCGCCTGGTCGCTGCACCCGTCTCAGATCGACATCGCCAAGCGCGTGTTCTCGCCCGATGTGAAGGAGGTCGCCTTCGCCCGGCGCATTCTGGACGCCATGCCGGACGGCACTGGCGCCGTGATGATCGACGGCAAGATGCAGGACGACGCCACCTGGAAGCAGGCCAAGGTGATCGTCGACCTGGCGCGCCTCGTCGCCGAGAAGGATCCGGAGCGCGCGGCCGCATACGGGTTTTGATGCACGCGCGTGCCGGCCTGCCCGTCAACTATGTTCCGTTGATCGGTTGACATCGATCGTCTCGTCCCCTCGAATGCCCCCACCGGGGATAGGACAATGCCACGCAAGCAAAGTCAGGCGACGACGCGGTCACGCAAGGGCGCATCCGGATCCGAAGCTCCGGGCGTCCGTCAGGCGAAATACGCCCTCGGCCAGGTGGTACGCCACCGCGTGTACGCGTTCCGTGGCGTCGTCTTCGACATCGATCCCGTCTTCAACAACACGGAAGACTGGTATCTCTCGATCCCCGCCGAGAGCCGGCCCGTCAAGGACCAGCCGTTCTACCATCTCCTCGCCGAGAACGCCGAGACCGAGTACATCGCCTACGTTTCCGAGCAGAACCTGCTGCCCGACGAGAGCGGCGAGCCGCTGCGCCATCCTCAGCTCGATGACTACTTCATCGAGGATGAGGAGGGCCGCTACCGCGTCTTCATCCAGCCTCACTGACCGGCCTTGCTGACGTGGCGCGCCTGTCCCGGTTGGCGGCGCCCGCAAGTGACGGAAAGGCAATGAAAAAGGCCGCCCCCTTAGGGACGGCCTTTTGAGTGGTCCGCACCAGCTTTACTTCTTCTCGGCCGGCTTCGCATCCTTCTTGGCGGCGGCCGCTGCGGCTTCAGCGGCGCCCGGCTGCGGCGGCAGCTCCTTCATCTTCTCTTCCTTGAACTTCTCGTAGGCTTCCTGCTGGCGCTGACGGATCTGCGCCATGAGCTGGCCGCGCGCCTTCTTGTACTCGGCGTTGTCGACGGGCTTGCCGGCGAACGCGTCGGCGAAGCCGTCGAGCGGAACCGGGAAGCCGATCGGCTGGGCCTGCGCGTTCATGGCCAGGATCATGATCCCGCCGCCCGCCTTCATCTGCTCGATGATGTCCTTCGTCGCCTCGGTCTCGGCCGTGCAGCCCGACGCGTGACAGAGCGAGAACTTGAGATCGATCGGCTTCAGGTCCTTGTCTTCGATCTTCTCGTTCTTCGCGGCCTTCTCCCACTGCTCCTTCGTGTAGACGGCAGCCTTGATGCCGGGAGGAAGCGCCATGCCGAGCGGCACCATGACCATGAGGTGGTCGTTGTCGTTGCCCTCGACCTGACGGATGGCGGCCGACACGAGAACCATGCCCGAGTTGCCGTCGAGGCGCTCGTGATGCGTGAGGCAGATGTTCTTTTCGTCCTTGATCTCTTTGCCGTCCTTGTCGTGACGGACGAGCGGCGCCTTCTCGCAGAGCTTCACCCAAGCGCTCTGCTTGCCGGCCGGAGCCGCGGCGTCCTTCGCGGCCGGCGCCGCGTTCTTCTTGGCGGCCGGCGCGGCATCCTTCTTGGCATCCTGAGCGTGAGCCGGCCCCTGGAGCACGGCAAGCCCCAACGCCAGCGCCAGGGCGGCGCTGCCCGCAATCACGCCGCGTCCCAAGCCTGCTGCAAAGCCATCTCTGTGCGACATCGGAAAATCGACCTTTCGTCTATGAGTCAGTCCAGAAGCCGTTTGGCGCTTTCCGCCAGCGGCTCAGCCCCACCTCGCAGCGCTCAATCGGCAAGAATTGGCGCGCGCCCTTGACGCATTTCGCGTCATCCGGCCGGGCACTAAAGCCCGGAATGAGGCAATCCCGTGGCCGCGGAAATCGAGGCCGCATCATGCACAGGTGGATGTGGCGCCGCCGTGGCAATCCCGCCACGCAGACGCCGCATCGATCCGCCATTCTGAGAGGCTCGATGTGTGCTACGTGAGCCGTGGGCCGCCAGCAAATCCAACGCATTGCCTGTCGTTGTTCGCGCGGGCGCGAGGCCGGCCGGGAAACCCTCCCGGATCTGCGATCGCGCAGCGGACAACGAGGGACATGCGCGGGACGGCGGCTTCCCGGAAAAAGGAACGGACCCCCCGTGCGACGAATGACTTTCGCGGCCCTCTGGGCGTTGGCGTCCATCGCAGGCCCGGCTCTGCCCGTCCGTGCCGAGCCGGTGCACGCCATCGCCATGCACGGTGAGCCGGCCCTCGCTCCGGGCTTTTCCGGTTTTCCCTACGTCTCGCCCGACGCCCCCAAGGGCGGCCGCGTCACCCTCGGCTCTCCCGGCTCTTTCGACAACCTCAATCCCATGATCGTGCGCGGCGAGCCGGTGCAGGGCATCCGCGAGTTCGTGATCGAAAGCCTGATGGCGCGCAGCCAGGACGAGCCGTTCACGCTCTACGGCCTCATCGCCGAGACGATCGACGTGCCGGACGACCGCAGTGAGGTCACCTTCCGCCTCGACAAGCGCGCGCGGTTCTCGGACGGCACGCCGCTTACGGCCGCCGACGTCCTGTTCTCGTTCGAGGTGCTGCGCGACAAGGGCCGGCCCAACTACCGCACCTACTACAAGAAGGTCGCGAGCACCGAGGTGCTGTCGGACCACGAGATCCGCTTCGTCTTCGCCGATGGCGAAGACCGCGAGCTGCCGCTCATCCTCGGCCTGATGCCGGTCCTGCCGCGCCACGCCATGACGGCGGAGAGGTTCGAGGAGACCACGCTCGCGCCCCTCATCGGATCGGGTCCCTACCGCATCGCCGCCGTCGATCCCGGGCGCTCCATCACCTATCGGCAGAACCCCGACTATTGGGCGCGCGACCTGCCCGTCAATCGCGGCCGCTTCAATTTCGAGGAGATCCGCTTCGAATACTACCGCGAAGGCTCGACCCAGTTCGAGGCGTTCAAGACCGGCGCCATCGACCTCCGCAACGAGGACGATCCGGCCATGTGGGCCAAGCGTTACGACTTTCCCGCCGTCCGCGATGGGCGCGTCGCGCGCGAAGAGATCTCGATCGGGCTGCCGGCCGGCATGACCGGCCTCGTCTTCAACACGCGCCGCGCCGTGTTCGCCGATCCCCGCGTGCGCGAGGCGCTCATCCATCTCTTCAACTTCGAGTGGGTCAACAAGAGCTTCTTCCACGGTCTTTACAGGCGCAGCCAGAGCTATTTCGAGCGCTCGATGCTGTCGTCGGCCGGCCGTCCCCCCGATGCGCGCGAGCGCACGCTGCTCGCGCCGTTTGCGAGCGCGGTCCTGCCGGAGATCATGGAAGGGACATGGCGCGCGCCCACGAGCGATGGCACGCCCCAAAACCGCACCAACGCGCGCCGCGCCTTCGAGATGCTGAAAGCGGCCGGCTATTCTCTCGAGGGCGGCCGCCTCGTCGATGGCAAGACCGGCACCCAGCTCGCCTTCGAGATCCTCGCCTCCAATACCGGCCAGGAGCGCCTCCTCGGCGCGTTCACGGGCGATCTCGCGCGGCTCGGCATCGCCGCGCGGATCCGCGTGGTCGATAGCGCCCAGTACCAGGCGCGCCTCAAGGACTACGACTACGACATGATCCAGTTCACCTGGCCGTCGTCGCTCTCGCCGGGCAACGAGCAGCTCTTCCGCTGGTCGTCGCGCGTGGCCGACGATCCGGGATCGTAC
Organism: Hyphomicrobium sp.; assembly: GCF_036833075.1. Lineage (GTDB taxonomy): Bacteria > Pseudomonadota > Alphaproteobacteria > Rhizobiales > Hyphomicrobiaceae > Hyphomicrobium_C. The sequence goes on along the minus strand of NZ_DAITQL010000031.1, from coordinate 24,032 downwards.
AATTACGCCGGCGTCCGCAACCCCGCCGCCGACGCCATGATCACGGCCATGCTCGCCGCGCGGTCGAACGAGGACTTCGTCTCCGCCGTGCGCGCCCTCGACCGCGTGCTGCTCTCGGGCCACTATGTCATTCCGCTCTTCTTCCCGCCCAAGCAGTGGATCGCTTCCTGGACACGCCTTCAGCATCCCGGTCGGATGCCGCTCTTCGGATTCAACCTCGACACCTGGTGGGTACGGCCTCGGACCTGACGCCGGCCGCGCAAAACGGAACCATGCACACGCCCCTCTACACGCCTCTCGAAAATCCGCCGTTCAACATGGCGCGCTACTGCCTCGCCGGCGCCGCGGCAGCGACGCCGGAGAAGCCGGCGCTGATCGTCATCGACGGCGCCGATGCGGCACGCCCGTCCGAGGTCTGGACCTACGCCGGCCTCGAAGACGCCGTCCTGCGCACGGCCGGCGCGCTCCGCGCCCTGGGTCTCGCCGAAGGCGACCGCGTCATGATCCGCCTCGACAACACGAGCGCCTATGCGATCCTGTTCTTCGGCGCCATCGCGGCGGGGCTTGTCGCGCTGCCCGCCTCGAGCCAGCTCACGGACCGCGAGGCGCTGTTCCTGCTCGAGGACAGCGGCGCCGCCGCCATCGCCTCGGCGTCCCCTTTCCACAAGGGAGAGGGACGAGCCCCGCTCGTCCTCTCGCCCGACGACGTCGCGCGCATGATGCGCGAAGGGCCGCGCATGGACTACGCGCCGACCTTTGCCGAGACGCCGGCCTTCCTCATCTACACCTCCGGCACGACGGCCAACCCGAAGGGCGTGCTCCACGCCCAGCGTGCCGCCCTGGGGCGCCGTCCGATGTACCAGGGCTGGTATGGCATCACGCCCGACGACCGCGTGCTGCATGCGGGCGCGTTCAACTGGACCTTCACGCTCGGCGTCGGCCTCACGGATCCCTGGGCCAACGGCGCCACCGCCATCGTCTACACCGGCGAGAAGGATCCGGTTCTCTGGCCGGCATTGATCGACAGGACGCGCGCGACGCTCTTTGCGGGCGTGCCCGGCGTCTTCCGCCGCATGCTGAAATACGCACGCCTGACCCCCGTCGCGATGCCGATGCTGCGTCATGCGCTCATGGCAGGGGAAGCTCCGCCGCCGGGCCTGTTCGAGGACTGGGAGGCCCATACGGGCCGGGCGCTCTACGAAGCCCTGGGGATGAGCGAGATCTCGACCTACATCTCGACCGGCCCCGGCGTGCCGAGGAAGCCCGGCACCGTCGGCAAGGCGCAGGCCGGTCGCCGCGTCGCCATTCTCGCCCTCGGCGGCGGCGACGATCTGCAACCCGCCGGCACCGACGGCCTCATCGCCGTGCATCGCTCCGATCCGGGACTCATGCTCGGCTACTGGGGCCGGCCGGAGGAGCAGGAGGAGGTCGTGCGCGGCGAATGGTTCGCGGGCGGCGACATCGGCCGCATGGACGGCGAGGGCTACATCACCCACCTCGGACGTAACAACGAGATCATGAAGGCGCTCGGCTACCGCGTCTCCCCCGTGGAGGTCGAAGCCGCGCTCGCCGCCCATCCCGATATTGCCGAGGTCGCCTGCGCCGAGGTCGCCATCCGACCGGACGTACACATTGTCGGCGCGTTCGTAGTGTTGAAGCCGGGCGCCGTCCCCGACCGCGACGGCGTGCTCGCCTTCGCCGCCGAGCGGCTCGCGGCCTACAAGTGCCCGCGCGAGATCCGCTTCCTCGATCAGCTCCCTCGTACGCCCAACGGCAAGATCAAGCGCGCCGCCTTGGCCGCTCTGGCGCAAGCCTGAGGCGCGCGGCGAGGACTTTGACCGGACGCATGTAAAAGAGCCGCCGTGTAACGCTCTCAACGCACCTCCCGGCTCGCCGCTCAGACACAAAAAAACCTGGCCGTGCGAGACGGCCAGGCTCTGAAGTTTCAGTCCACTTGCGAGCGGATCGCGAAGGGTCCACCCGAAGTCGTCAGCCGTTCCAACGGCCCGAGAGTAGTCTTCCCAATCGCTGCAGCAGATCCCCCTTCACGGGAGGAGCTTCGTTATCCTGCTGTGGACGGTTTCCGCTTCAAGTCTTCGCACCGAACGGATGCGCGACCGAGTTGCGCTGGGCGGTCGCCTCGGCAGCCGTCGGCTTGCCGGCGACGGCGCGGGCGATGGCCTCCTTCACGGCGCGGTAGTTGTAGTCCTGGATCTTGGCGTCGTCGGCCGCTTCCCAGTGGATGAACACGCCGACGAGGACGAAAACGTCATCAGCCTCGTCTGCCGGGATCACGCCCTCGGCGACCGAGTCCTGAACGGCCTTTGCAACGCCGTACTGGGCCGGGCCGAACATCTGAACGGCCTGACGGGCGTCCTTGATGGTGACCTTGTTGAACATGATCGTGTTCGGCTTGCAGGGCAGGTTCGGCGCGATCACGGCGAGCAGCGTCGTGAAGCCGTCCTTGTTGTTCGAGAGAGCGTTGACAAACGCGGTCTCGGCGGCGCTGCCGCGCGGTCCGATCACGAGGTCGATGTGGGCGACTTCATTGCCGTCACCGACAAGCGACTCGCCAACGAGTACGCGATTAATCTTGGCCATTACAGAGGTTCCCTTCCTTGATAAAACAAAAAACAACGCGCCCCGAGCGTCCGATCGGTTTCGTTCGCTTGGAGCGTCCGCCCGAGGAGCGCGGGCCGGCTGGAGTTCGAAAGCTATCCCAGTTGCAGCGAACGGTGACGATTGTCACCGCACCGGTTGGCCGGATAGGGCGCTAGGCGCTGCCCCTTAATGCCCCATGATTGCGGCTTCGACAAGGGGCTAGGAGGGCTCGCGGGCCGCCGCCGAACCGCCGAGCCTATCGGCAAAAAGCGTCGTGACGACGAAGTCGGCGGTGGTCCCGGGATTGAGCTCCCGCGCCTTGAGGCTCGCGTCGAGCGCCATGAGCGCCGGCCACGTCTCCGGGCGCGGCGCAGGGTTCCATGCGGGCGAAAGCCCGATCGCTTCCTGGCGCACGGCGTCTGCGGCGGCGGCACCATACTTGCGCACGATATGGCTGTCAGGGAACGAAGCGAGAAGACCCATGTGCAGCGCCGTGACGGCGAGGGTCTCGCTGGCCGCGGCGCGGCGGGCCGCCTCGAGCGCCGGCAACCCGAATGCAAAGACGTCGTCGTAGTCCGTCACATAGGCTCTCGCGATCCGGTCCCTGTCCGCCGCCAGCGCCATCGCCTCGCGCAGCGTCACCGTCGGCGGGGCGGCCACGTCTCCGTCCTTAACCGTGCCGAGCCCGCCGGGGTTGGCGATGACGATGGCCCGGAACGCCTGATCGGCATCGTCCCGGTCGAGCGCGGCGAGCACCCGCTTGAGGCGGGCCCGGAGGTCTCCGTCCCCCTCGCGGGCGTCGGCCGCCGCCGCGAGCGGCGCCGCGAGCAGCACGATGCCGAGGTTGGTGTTGAGACCCGTCGCCGCCACGCTCGCCTCGACGGCCCCGAGGATGCGCGCGCCGACGCCACGCGTCGGGTCGGCGATGAACGGCGCCGCCGCTCCCGCTGCGCGCTCGAAATGGTCGATCTCCATGCCGTGCCCGGCGGCGTGGATATGCACGTTGCCCGGCTTCAGCGCCGAGAGCTCCGCACGGCAAGCCGCGAGGAAAGCCGTCTCGATCGTCGCGCGGTCGAGCGGAAACCCCATCATAGGAGCTCGATCGCGGGCGCAGCACGCGGCGCTGTTCCTCTCCCATCATGCCGAAGGACGTGCTTCATGACGGCACGGGCGCCTGCGTGACGGCCGCAAGAAAATCCGCGGCGAGCGTGTCGGCGATGTCGGTTGCCGAGACGCTCTGAAGGCCCTTCCAGGCCGGGTTCGAGTTGATCTCGAGCACCATCAGGCGACCCGACTGGTCGCGGATGAGATCGACGCCCGCATAGTCGGCCCCGACGACCGCCGCGGCCGCGAGTGCGAGCCGGCTCATGTCGTCGCAGGGATCGTGGGCGACGGGCTCGGCGCCCTGGTGCACGTTCGTGATCCACGTTTTCCCCCGACGCACCATCGCCGACAGCACGCGTCCGGCGCAGACGAACACGCGCCAGTCCTCGAACAGCGTGGCATCGGGCGCGCGGATGTAATGCTGCATGTAGTAGACGTGCCCCACGTCCTCGGGCGGCGGCAGCTCGTCGGCGCTGTGAGCGCGGCGCACGCCATTGCCCTGGCTGCCGAACAGGGGCTTCAGCACGAACGGCCGCGGATCGGCGTCGAGATGAGCATGCGCGCGCGTCCGCGTCTCGACGACGCGCGTCGGCGGCGTCGGCAACCCGGCCTTCTGGAACAGGAACGTCGCCGTCGATTTGTCGACGCAGCGTTCGATGCTGCGCGCGTCGTTCCAGACGCGCACGCCGCTCTCGCGCAGCGCGTGCAGGATGCCGAGCCGGAACGTGATCTGCTCGAGCGTTCCCGTCGAGACGGAGCGCACGAACACGCCGTCAGGCAGCAGGCCGTCGAAGCCGGGGATATCCATGCCGCAGGGCGACGACGTGTCGAACGCGCACGCGCTGAGCGTCGTCGTCACCACGCGGGCGCCACGCGCCTCCATCGCCTTTCGCAGGCGGCGGGCATGCCAGTCGCCCGCGCCGTCCTCGACGAACAGCGCGATGCGCGGTCCGCGCGGGGTAGCATCGCCGAGATCCGTTGTTGTGACTGGCTTGTTCATGCCTTCCGTTCCGCGACGCCTTTTCACCTCTTCCGTCATGCATGGACGGGGAGAGGTGAAGCACCTTGACGACTACCGGAAGCTCGCATCGACGATGTCGGGGGCGAGCTGGCCGGCCTGGAACGAGGAGCCGGTGTCGAGGTTCGAGACCGTCACCACCGCCGGGCTGAACAGCGAGCCGTCGATCTTGTAGAAATCTCCGGCGACGGCCGCGAAGATCTCCGCAAACGGCTGGCCGTACTGCGCGCAGGTGCTCGAGGGCAGCGCGATGGCGAGCTTCTCGGCCTCCGCATCGCTGCCGCGCACGAAGAGCTGGATGCGCCCGCCGTAGATGATGGCGTCGTTGGTGCGTCCCATCGCCTTGACGAAATCCGGGATCGGCGGCGCGATCGGCGCCACGCCGTAGCCGTCGACGATGTTGTTGAGGTCGAAGTGCAGCGTGTGCGCCTTGTGCAGCGACACTTCGAGCACGCGTGCCGCGATCTGCACGGTGCCGGCGAGGCTGCCGGTCGGTGCGTAGAGCACGGTGAGGTCCGCCGTCTTGATCCCGCATGCGGCGGCGACCTTGGCGGCCACGACCGATGGCGGCGCGTTGTCGCCCTCGATCACGAGCGCGCCCGTATGGTGACGATCGACATAACCGAGCTCCTTGTAGAGCTCCTCGACGCGCGAAAGCGCGCGGGCGGGTCCCGAGCCGAGCGCGAAGAACCCGGACTCGTCGGTGATCGTCCAGCCCGCGTACTGGCTGCCCAGGCACGCGACGACCGGGTTCGACGAATGCACGACGACGCCGAGAGGCCAGCGCTCGAGCCCGGACGACGACGTGATCGCTACGGTTCCGAGCCCGCCCATGCAGATCTCACCGAGCCGCCGCCCTGCCTCGAGGCCGCCCGGCACCGAGGCGCCGAGGTCGACGCGCCGCTCGCCGGCTTCGCCTGTCGTCACGGAGCAGCGCAGCGCCTGCGCATTGGCAACCAGGTCGTCAACCAGCTTTCCTGCGCGCGCGTTGACGCTCGGCGCGAAGGCTTGAGTGCTGCTCATGGGCGAGCTCCTTGTTCGTTTGACGTGTCATACAATAAAGTTTCGAGCCTCCCCAGGCGCTCCGCACAGACGGCCTGGACTGCGTCGATGTCGTCTCCCTCGGCGAGCACGGTGGCGAGCGGCTGGCCGGCGCCGATGAGGCTGCCCGGCCGCGGCCGGTCCAGAGCCCAGTCCGGCCAGTCCACCGTGCCGATCGTGAGCGGGCCTCGGTCTGCGTAGAGGAAGGCCGCCGCGCGGGCAACGGGGGGATGCCAGTCGGACGCCACGAGGGCGGCCGGATCGCCCCCTTGCGAGGCCGCGACATGGGCCTTGAACAGGGTGCCCGCCGCGTCGTCGAATACGTCGAGCGTCGCCCCCGGACGCGGGTTGACCTCGAGGAGCGACGGGGTGCCGTCGTCGACCAGGTAGTCGAGCGACACGAGGCCCTTGAGCTTGAGGGCATCAGTCACGGCAAGCGACATCTCGATGAGGCGCGCTTCGAGGTCCGCCTCGAGCGGCAGCGAGCCGGCCGCGCCGCCGTACCGGAACGGCCGCCGGGGAAACGGGCTCGTCCATTGGCGGCTCGCGGCGAACGCGGCGCTCGTCTCCGAGACGAGTCCCAGGAGTGAGATCGGCTCGCCCGCGATCTGCCGCTGGAAGTAGCGCCGCGGGTCGGGGCGCGGCTTGGCGGGGCAGCGATGGATGTGCAGCCCGCCGCTTCCCCCGATGCGCTTCATGAGCCAGTCCTCGCAGGCGGCCGGCGCATTGAGCTCGGTTTGCGGATGCGGGATGCCGAGTTCGTCGAGCGCGCCGAAAAGCTGCCGCGGATCCTTGGCGCGTCGGATCGTCTCCGCGTCGTTGCCGATGAGCGTGAAGCGGTCGGCAAGCTTCGCGACGAGGCGCGGATTGCATTCGAAGCCGGACCCCAGCACGAGCCCGATGGGAGGCGAGGGAGCATCCGCGGCGAGGCTTTCGAGCGCGGCCATGAGCGGCCGCGCCGTGAATCCGACCTGGACGCGCGCCGGCAGGCACCGCGAGGCGTCCGCGAGGGCTTCCGTATCGAGGTCCCCGAAGCAGTCGACGACCAGCGGCCGGTAGCCGGCACGCCGCGCGGACGCGGCCAGCGCCCGCGCGGAGAAGGCGGCGATGAGGACGGTTTCGCCCGTCAAGCCGTGAGCTGGCGGGCCAGCGCGAAGGCGTGCCGGAAGTCGAGCGCCAGGGGCTCGCTCGAGCTCAGCATCTGCTTGAAGAGGCCGGACTCCGTCTTGTACTTGATGTCGCCGATGGCGAGCGGGCCGACGCCGAGCGCATTGCAGCCGGGCAGCGGCGCGCCGTCCATGAACAGCTCCATGCCGTCGACGCCCGGCGGCGGCACGGCATTGACGTCGGCGACGACCAGGAGGTTCTTGGCGACCTCCTTCTCTTCCTTCGAGATCACCTGCACGCCGGCAGCCGCTGCGGCGAAGACGACGTCGGCGTTCGCGACGATGTCGCGCTTCTGCTCGGGCGTCTCGCCGGGGACCGGCTCGAGGTCGACGCCGAACCGCTCCTTGGAGACGTTCGCCGACTTGATGACGCGGTCGACGCCGCGGTGTGCGACGAGCCGCACCTCGGCCCCTTCGAGGGCGGCGATGATCGACGACGCGAAGCCGACGACGCCCGTCGCGCCGAATACGGCGACCTTCGTGCCCTTCCAGCCGCGGCCGAACTTGAACTTCAGCACGCGCTCGACGCAGGCGACCATCGCTGCGGCCGTGGTGAACGAGCCGGCGGGATCGGCGAAGACCGAGAGCTGGAACGGCGGCACCATGGCAGTGCGCGCTGCTTCCAGCATGTCGAGCGCGAGGATGGCGTCCTTGCCGCCGATGAACACGCCCGTGCGCACGCCGTAATCCGGCGGACGCGAGAAGATCGCGTCCTGCACGAGTGCGGTCGTCTCGTCGAGAGTGACATTGATGTAGGGGACGATGACCTTGTAGCCGGCGTCGGCCGCCATGTTCACGTCGAACGGGCTCATGTGCTTCTGCGGCGAAAGCATGTGCAGAATTGGCGTAGCGTCACTCATCTCGGTCGTCTCCCGTTCACGTATGGCCTTGCTGCTTCGGATTTTCGAGCACCGGCGGGGCCTTCAGCAATCCTCAATCGTGGCGCCGGCATTGCGCCCGCGGACGATTGAGATCTCGAGGCCCCTCGCTTTAGCCTCTTCGACTAAAGAATGATAGAGGCCCTCTGCCACATCGCTTGACGGCACGAAACCGAAGCCTGTCGGCCCCCATGAGGTCTGCCCGATCCCGGTCGCGCCCAAGGCTGCGGCACGGTCGAGTAGATCTCCCACGGCGGGCGACGTCCAGGGGCTGCCGCCTTGGGCCGTGGAGAAATGATCTCCGAGGATTCTCTGGATCTCGGTTAACGCCGCGCCGAAAGCTCCGAGATCCGCTTCCTGAAGACCCGGCACGAGCTGCATGAGCACGAGGCGGCAGACGCGGTCGGCCAGGGCCTCGGGCAGCGGCGGCAGCACGGCGAAAGCCTGTGCCTCCCGGTCGCCGTGGGCGCCTTGCGCGCGGGCGTCGAGCACGAGCAGCGCCCGCCAGGCGTCGGGGAACGGCGTCTGGATCATCACCGGAGGCGGTCGGTCGATGGCGCCGCGCCCTCCGTCGACGATGAAGCCGCCGGCTTCGAATGCCGCCATTCCGATCGCTGAGCGCGCGCCCCGTCCTGAGAGATCGCCGACCTGCTTCGGCGCGAGCGAAAGCCCTTCGAGGCGCATCAGTGCGAAACCGATGGCGAGCGCGAGCTGCGTGCCCGACCCGAGCCCGGCGTGGGGCGGAATGGCGCGCGTGACCTCGACACGGTACTGGCCCGCCAGTCCGAGCGCGCTCCGGCAACGCTCGAGGACGGCGCGCACGCGCTCGGGCTCCGGCCCTGCGACCGAGGTCGCGCGGGCCTTCCACACGACGACGTCCGTGCTCGGCTGATCGAGCGCCAGCCCGATCGATCCGTAGCGCCGGCCGAGGCTGCCGTTGAGGTCGAGGAAGCCCAGGTGCAGGCGCGCGGGTGCTAGGACGCGGCAGCCTTGAACCGGGGGAGCATCGTGCATTGTCGGGGGCGTCCTTGGAGGGTCTGTCGCCGATTGCGTCGGCAGGGGCCGGAGATTAGGTTCTGGACCGGAACCTATTTGTCCACGAAAGGCGAGGAGAGAGCAATATGAGCACCCGTGACAAAGCACTTTCTGATGCCGAGGTCACCGCCTGGCTTGCTGCGAACCTCCCGCACTGGCGCCTCGAGGACGGCTGGATCCGCCGCACATACAAGACGACGGGCTGGAAGGGCACCCTGATGGTCATCAACACCATCGGCCATCTCGCCGAGGCGGCCTGGCACCACCCGGACATCACCGCATCCTATGCTTGGGTCGAGGTCCGCCTCGTCACGCACTCCGCCAAGGGCATCACCGGAAAGGACCTGGCGCTCGCGAAGAAGATCGAGGAGGTCGTGCATTGGCAGCCTGCGGGCGAGGACAACGAGCTCGAAGGCACGCCGACCGGCGACATGCGCTTCGCCTACATCAAGTATGACTGAATGCGCCAGGCGGCCGACGTCCCCGGATCCCGGCCTGCGCCGGGATGACGTTTTGGCAGGTGGACGGCGCGTGCCCATAGTCAGCGTCACACCCGCGAAGGCCGGTGACCAGATACGTATGAAATTCCTGCAGTGTGGCCAGTCATGACATCGGCTGACACAGCACCGGCCTTCGACGCGCTGATCGGGCTCGGCTCGAACATGGGCGACAAGGCCGCCAACATCGCCCATGCGATCGCGCTCCTGACGGAGAAGGGCGACATTCGCCTCATTGCAGAGTCGCGCCTTTACCGCACGGCCCCCTGGGGCGTGAAGGATCAGGACTGGTTCGTCAACGCCTGTATTGCGGTGGCGACGGACCTCGCGCCCCGCGATCTGCTCGCGCGCTGTCTCTCCGTCGAGAACGACATGAAGCGCGTCCGCAAGGAGCGCTGGGGGCCGCGCGTCATCGACGTCGACGTGCTGACCTGCAGGGACGCCACGATGGACGATCCCGATCTCACGCTGCCCCACCCGCGCATCACCGAGCGCGCCTTCGTGCTCGTGCCGTTGATGGACATCGCACCCGGTGTCGAGATCGCGGGGCATGTCCCGGCATATTGGCTGGCCCGGCTCGATGCGAACGAGGTTGTGCCGCTCGAGGAGAGCACAAAATGAAAAACGCCGCGGATGGCTGCCATCCGCGGCGTGATATTCGATTGAGCGGTGCGGCGCTTACTGCTTGCACTGCGCCTTGATGAAGGCCAGCAGGTTGGCGCGGTCTTCCTCGCTCTTCACGCCGGCCGGAAAGATCATCTTGTTGCCCTTCACGACCGCATCATCTTTCTCGAACCACTTGAGAAGATGCTCGTCGTCCCAGGTAATGCCGGAGTTCTTCAGGGCGTCAGAGTAGGCGAAGCCTTCAGCGTGATGACCGGCCTGCGATCCGGCAACGCACTGAAGATTCGGTCCGAGGCCGTTCTTGGCGTCGGGGCCGATCTGATGGCAGGCCGCGCACTTCTTGAACACTGCAGCGCCAGCCTCGGCGTCCTGCGCCGACGCAGTGAAAGGCACGACGACAATGGCGGCAGCCGCCAGAACCCACTTGAGCATCCTTGATCCTCCGAAGTCTTTCTCGAAACCCAGGCCCGCCGCTCGGTCTCCCAACATCCTGGCAGGCGTCGCATACTGGCAAGTTTTGCCTGAACCGGGTGTGAACACGATGCCGCACCCGGGCTCATGACTAACCTGTACTTGACGGATAGGTTTCGCTCAAGAGACGTTATGGCTCTGCGGCGTCTTTGCTGCGCCGCCTATGCGCCGGTATTTGAACTCCGGTACGTTGGGGTTGTGGCTTTCGACCTCGGCCACCGCCTGCCATTGGGCGTGCAGTGACGAGAGCGAGCAGGCCGGGTCCGTATTGGCGGCATCGCCCGTGAGCGCGAACGCCTGGCAGCGGCAGCCGCCGTAATCGATCTCCTTGCGCGGGCAACTCCGGCAAGGCTCCTTCATCCAGCTCGTTCCGCGGTAGGCTTGGAACGCCTCGCCGTTGAGCCAGATGTCGGCCAGGGGGCGCTCCTTGATCGTGTCGAAAGTGAGCGTCTTGATCGACTCGGCGGCATGGCAGGGCAGCACCCTGCCCGACGGCGTGACGTTGACGATCCCGCGCGCCCAGCCGCCCATGCAGGGCTTCGGGAACTTTGCGTAATAGTCCGGCACGATGGCGTCGATGACGATCACGCCCTTGTACTTTTCGCGCGCCTCCTCGACCTGCTTGGCGGCCGTGAAAAAAGCCTCCTTGGTCGGCATCAGCGCCGCGCGGTTCATGAGCGCCCAGGCGTAATACTGCACGTGCGCGATCTCCACGCGGCCCGCACCCATCTCGACCGCGAAGTCGATGATGCGCCCCACGTTGTGGATGTTCTGGCGGTGGATCGGCGCGTTGATGGTGAGGGGAAGGCCGAGCTCCCTGACCCAGCCGGCAACCTCGATCTTCTTCTTCATGCCGCCCTTGTAGGCGGCGATGCGGTCCGCGTTCTCGGCATCCACGTCCTGGATCGAGAGCTGCACATGGTCGAGCCCCACCTCGACGAGCTTGGCGAGGCGCTCGCGCGTGAGCGTCACGCCGGCCGTGATGAGATTGGTGTAGAGGCCGACCTCGGCCGCCACCTTGACGATGTCCTCGAGATCCTTGCGCGCTGTCGGCTCGCCGCCGGAGAGATGGATCTGCAGCACGCCGAGCTTCGCGGCCTGACGCATGACGTCCTGCCACTCGGCGGTGGTGAGCTCGACGTTGACGCGCTCGAGCTCTACCGGGTTCGAGCAGTAGGGGCACTGCAACGGACAGCGGTGCGTCAGCTCGCACAGCATGCCAATGGGCGCACGCGCGCAGAGGGCCGGGTCGGGGCCGGGATCCACGGCGGGCGCGCCGTCTGGCGAGCGCGCGCACATGGGCATCGCGGATTCGGTAACGTGGGTCGGTGCGATCTCGTTCATGGTCGCTCCTGTCCTGCTCAGGCCTTCACCAGCACGCCTTTGTCGGTAAGGTCCTGGAGCATGGCCAAAATATCGGTTGTCACAACGTCAAGTGGGGCTTGGTACTGCTGACACAAGGTTTCCGCGACCGAGTTCACGGAACGTTGTCCGTCGAGGAGCTTGAGCACCTCGACCGCCGTGTCGTCGGGGTTGAAGACACGCTCCGGCGCCAGAATGATCCAGCGGCCGCGCCCCTCGTCGTGCCGAAGCTTGATGTGCCTGGGCAGTGCCAGCACCGTGTCTCCGGCGACGATCAGCCGGGTGGGTGCACTGCGAGGCTCGGACGTCTCAGCCATTGAGCGTCTCCGGGTTGAAGGCGCCGGGCGGGATGGCGCCGGGCGCGACATACGCATGGTACAGCGCGTCGAGCTGCGCCCAAAGCACGTTGCACTTGAAGCGGACGGCCGCGACGCAGGCATCCTGCTCGGCGCGCGTCTGCGCATGCGTCTTGATGTAGGTCAGCGCGTAGTCCGCGTCGAACGGCGCCTGCACGAGGCGCTTCTTGAAGTACGCCATTACCGTGTCGTCGATGAAGTCGTAGTTCTCGAGCATGCCCGCGATCCGCTCCTTGTGGATCTTGGGCGCGAACAGCTCCGTCAGCGACGAGGCGACGGCGACGACGAGCGGCTCCTCGCGCACGAAGCGCACATAGGCTTCGACGGCGAAGCGCGTCGCGGGAAGCGCCCCCTCCATGCTCTCCACGTAGGCGCGGTCGAGGCCGAGGCCGTCCGTCAGCACGAGCCAGCGCTCGATGCCGCCTGGGTCCTCGCCATGTCCGTCGTGCTCGAGCACGCGGTGGATCCAGTCGCGGCGGAGCTGGCGGTCGAACACGCGACTGACGAAGGCGGCGTCCTTGCGCGGCACGGCCGACTGATAGCAGTAGCGGTTGAGCGCCCACGCCGCGACCTGCCCTTTGCTGAGCTTGCCGCCGTGCAGGAGCTTATGGAAGGAATGCTTGTCGTGATAGCGCTCGGCGCCGACGGCCCGGATGGCGGCCTCGAATTCGTCCGGGCTCCAAAGGGCGCCCGCATCGCTCCCAGTCCGGCGCTCGCTCATAGGCGGATCTCCATTCCGTCGAGGCCGACCTCCCAGCCGGCGGCTTCCGTTGCGCGGCGCTCGGGTGAATTCTCGTCGAGCACCGGGTTCGAGTTGTTGATGTGCACGTAGATCTTGCGCTTGACGCCGAGCGGCGCGAGCGCGTCGATGGACCCCTCCGGCCCCGAGATGGAGATGTGCCCCATGCGCTGGCCGGTCTTCTGCATGAGCCCCTGGCGGATCATCTCCTCGTCCGTGTAGAGCGTGCCGTCGAAGAAGACGAGGGCCGCACCCTTGAGCCGGGCCGCGAGCTCAGGATCGACCACGGCGCATCCCGGCACGTAGAAGAAGCTCTTTCCGCTGGCGGGCGCGGAGACCTTGAGCCCGATCGCATCGCCCTCGCGGCTGCCGTAGTTGTCGGAGGAGGCGCCGCTCTCGAGGTAGAGCGCGATCTTCCCCGGCACGGCGAAGGCTTCGACGACGAGCCCGGTGTCGCGGCCGCCACCTTCGATCGGCGTCGCCGTCCCGAGCGGCAGCTCGCGGCGCGGCACGACGGAGGAGTCGAGCACGTTGAACACGGAGTTGTCCGCAAGCGTCGCGAGCACGCGCGCCGAGCCGTAGACCGAGAACGGCTGCAGCTCGCGCAGGTTCAGCAGCCCGGCGATGAAATCGACGTCGCCGCCCGTGAGCACGGCAGCCTTGACCGGGCTGTTGCGCAGGCCGCCATCCGCCCGGGCACCGAGTTCGGGGGTCTCATTGATCTGCTGGCGCAGATCCGGCGCCGTGTTGAGCAGCACCCAGTCGGACCCGTTCGCGGAGACCGCGAGCGAGCATTGCGTCCGGGCGCGGAACCCGGGCTTGCCGGCTCTGACGTCCGCACAGTTGCGGCAACTACAGTTCCACTGCGGAAAGCCGCCGCCAGCAGCTGCCCCCAGGATCCTGATCAGCATGACTCTTTTCGCTTTTTTGCGGCGAGCCTCGCCGAAAGCGGCGCCGCGCACAGTTCATTGGCCGGAGGCCGTAGGTTCAGTGGCCGTAGGCCACAAGTCCCATGGCCGGAGGCCGGAAACAACGACGGCGGCCGAAGCCTCGACCGCCGCGTCAGAAACTGCTCAAATGCGTTGCAGGCGGATCGGTTAGATGATGTCGATCTCGGCCGGCAGATACGAGGTAACCTCGAGGCCGACTTCCTGCTCACGGACTGCGGGCTTGGTCCAGGTCTTCATGGTGTAAGTCCTCCTAAGCGTTCGACACGCTGCTATCCCGTGAGGAGCGCCCCGCCGAGGGTCCCCTTTTGAGATCGTCAGTTCTCGTCTTGACCGCTTCAATCAGCGGATCGATGCGAATTTGTCAAGCGCGATGACCTTGCGAAAGAGGTAACCACACTCGGCATTTCGAGAGAAGTAACAGTGCGTCACGACTTCGTGTGACGAGGCGCGGTGCGACGCGGAAGGGCCTCGCGGCCGGTCGCCCGAGGGTCCGGGAGCATGGGCAGGCGGAGACGGCTGGGTGCGGTGCGAAAACGGGATGCGGGTCAAGCCCCGCGAAGCCTCGCAAATACGGTCGTTTTAAAGTGTCATTTGCAATGAATATCTATTTTTCCGATAATGATCGGAACAATATTGCGATCTAAGGGGGATCGATCTTAAAGTAATGGAATATCATTCTACATTGGTGTATGTCGGGCCTGTATCAGGATCGGGCTGCGTTGCGTGCTGTATCGAGGGTGCCGTATTGAGGGCCGGGAGGGCGTTTCGCCGGACGGTCACGCGTGCGGCAGGCCCGGAGGCAATGGAAGAGGAGCGGGGTGACAGCGGTGCCGTTTTTGCCGAAGAATGCGCCGTTTACGGCCGAGGACATCAATGTGCTGAACCAGCTCGTTCAGCGCTCGACCCCGCTGCAGCGGAGCTGGCTGTCGGGGTTCCTGGCCGGGCTCGACGCGGCGCAGGGAACGCAGGGTGCCGTCGCCGCCGCGCCGCAGCAGGCTGCGCGTCCGCGCCAGCCGCTCACCATTCTTTACGGCAGTGAGTCCGGCAACACGGAGACCCTGGCTCTCAAGGCCAAGAAGCTCGCCGCCAAGCTCAACTATGATGCCAAGGTCGTGGATATGGCGGATGCGGATCTCGCCGCCGTCGCCAAATCGAAGAACCTCATCGTCTACATTTCGACCTGGGGCGAGGGCGACCCTCCGCAGCGCGCGGCCGATTTCTACGCCGCCCTGATGGCCGAGGGCGCCCCGCGCTTCGAGGGCGTGCGCTTTGCCGTGCTCGCGCTCGGCGATACGGCCTACGTCAATTTCTGCCAGACTGGCCGCCTGATCGACGCGCGTATCGAGGCGCTGGGCGGCGCCCGCGCCGCCGACCGCCAGGATCTCGACCTCGACTTCCAGAAGGCCGCCGCCGCCTGGACCGACAAGGCCCTGGAGGTGTTCGCGCCCGCCGATGCGGCGCCGGCCAACACGGTCGTGCACGTCGATTTCAAGGGCGCGCCTGCGGCCGAGGACGACGACGAGCCGCGCTTCACCGCCGAGAACCCGATCGAGGCCGAGATCGCCGCGCTGATCAACCTGAACGGCACCGGCTCGACGCGCGAGACCTGGCACGCCGAGTTCGCCGTCGGCGACCCGGGCTTCGTCTACAAGCCCGGCGACGCCATCGGCCTCTATCCGGAGAACGATCCCGCCCTCGCCGAGGACCTGCTCAAGGCCGTGGGCCTCGCCGGCGACGATGCCTTGAAGCAGAAGCTCGTCACGAGCTTCGACATTACGACACTCTCGCGCCCGGCGGTGGATGGCTACGCCAAGCTCACGGGCCGCAAGGATGTCGCGGCCCTGCTGGAGGACGGCGGGCTTGCGACGTTCGCGGCCGACCGCCAGTTGGTCGATCTCTTCGAGAGCTTCCCGGAGAAGCTCTCCGCGGATCAGCTCACGAAGCTGCTGCGTCCGCTGCCGGGACGGCTCTATTCCGTCGCCTCGAGCCTCAAGGCCCATGCCGGCGAAGCCCACCTCCTGGTCGGGGCGGTGCGCTGGACCTCTCACGGCCGCGCGCGCAACGGCGTCACCTCGACCTTTCTTGCCGACCGCTGCAAGGTGGGCGGCAACGCCCGCATCTACGTCAAGCCCAACAAGCACTTCGGCCTGCCCGCCGACGGCGACCGCCCGATCGTCATGATCGGCGCCGGCACGGGCGTTGCGCCCTATCGCGGCTTCATCGAGGAGCGCGCCGAGGCCGGAGACAAGGGCAAGAGCTGGCTGTTCTTCGGCGAGCGCAATTTCTCGTACGACTTCCTCTATCAGCTCGAATGGCAGGATCACCTGGCCTCCGGCACGCTGTCGCGCATCGACGTCGCCTTCTCGCGCGATCAGCCGGAGAAGATCTACGTCCAGCATCGGCTCTGGGAGCGGCGCGCGGAGCTCCTGCGGTGGATCGACGACGGCGCCCACGTCTACGTGTGCGGCGACGAGAAGGGCATGGCCAAGGACGTCGATACGACGCTCGTCAGGATCCTCGCCGAGGCCGCCAAAGGCGACGAGGAGGCAGGCCGCGCCCGGCTCAAGGAGCTGACCAAGGCCGGCCGCTATCAACGCGATGTTTATTAGGCAGTGAGGCAGTAAGTGAACGACTGCCGCCCACTGCCTCACTGCCTGGAAACCCAATGACCGACAAACGCTCCAAAAACGAGTTCCTCAAGGAAGCGAGCCGCTACCTGCGCGGCACCATCGCCGACGGCCTCACGCACGTCGAGACCGGTGCCATCGCCGAGGACGATACCCAGCTCCTGAAGTTCCACGGCTCCTACATGCAGGACAACCGCGACGTGCGCGGCGAGCGGACCAAGAAGAAGCTCGAGAAGGCGTTCAGCTTCATGATCCGCCTGCGCATTCCGGGCGGTCTCGTCACGTCGTCCCAGTGGCGCCAGCTCGACGACGTGGCGACCACCTACGCCAACGGCTCGCTGCGCGTCACGACGCGCGCCACATTCCAGTTCCACGAGGTGATCAAGTCGAACCTCAAGCGCACGATGCAGGCCATCAACGCGGCGGAGTTCGACACCCGTGCGGCCTGCGGCGACGTGAATCGCGGCGTCATGGCGGCGGCCAACCCCCATCTTTCGTCGACGCACCGCACCGCTTACGAGCTGGCGCGTCGCGCGAGCAATCACTTCATTCCCCGCTCGGGCGCCTATCACGAGATCTGGCTTGCCGGCGAGCAGGTGAAGGATGTTTCGCGCCCGGCCGATGAGGACCAGGAGCCGATCTACGGACGCTTCTACCTGCCGCGTAAGTTCAAGATCGTGTTCGCCGTGCCGCCGGTGAACGACGTCGACGTGCTCGCCCATGACCTCGGCTTCATCGCCGTCGTCGAGAACGGCGAGCTCACCGGCTGGACCGTCACCGTCGGCGGCGGTATGGGCATGACCCACGGCGAGACGCGCACCTTCCCGCGCACCGGCGACGTGATGGGCTTCTGCACGACCGATGAGGTGATCGAGGTCGCCGAGGCGATCCTCACCGTACAGCGCGACTGGGGCAACCGCGAGAACCGCGCCCGCGCGCGCCTGAAGTACACCATCGAGGACCGCGGGCTCGCGCCCTTCCGCGCCGAGGTCGAGCGCCGGCTCGGGCGCCCGCTCACGGAGGCCCGCCCGTTCCACTTCACGTCCATGGGCGATCAGATCGGCTGGCGCCAGGGCGCGGACAAGAAATGGCACCTGACGCTGTTCGTCGAGAACGGGCGCGTCAAGGACGTGCCGGGGCGCGCGTTGCGTACCGCGCTACGCGAGATCGCCGATGCGGGCGGCGTCGATTTCGTGCTGACCGGCAACCAGAACGTCATCATCGCCAACGTGGCCGCGCGCCAGAAGGCGAAGATCGAGGCGGTCCTGAACACGCACGGCGTCGAGGTCGCCGCCACGTCGGGCCTGCGCCGCAACTCGATCGCCTGCGTTGCGCTGCCGACCTGCGGTCTTGCGCTGGCCGAGAGCGAGCGCTTCCTGCCGGAGCTCATCACAGCGCTCGAGGGTTCGCTCGACAAGGCAGGCCTGCGCGACGACGACATCGTCATCCGCATGACGGGCTGCCCCAACGGCTGCGGCCGTCCTTACCTCGCCGAGATCGGCCTCGTCGGCCGCGGGCCCGGCCTCTACAACCTCTACCTCGGCGCGGCGCACGACGGCACGCGGATGAACAAGCTCTACGCGCAGGATGTCGGCAAGGCGCGCATCGTCGAGCTCGTCGAGCCGCTGCTGATCCGCTACGCGAAGGAGCGCCAGGAGGGCGAGCACTTCGGCGATTTCGTTATCCGCGCCGGCGTCGTGAAGCCCACACGCGGCGGCAACTCCTTCCACGACGACGTGACACTCGTCTGACCCTGTGCGGGCGGCGATACGCGCTCAGCGGCCGGCGAGCTTCGATGCCATGATGGCGATGGTGCGCTGGTAGACCCCGGCGCGGTTCCAGTCCTTGATCACGGCGTAGTTGGTGGAGCCCGGCTCCCACGACTGGCCGGCCTTCCAGCCGTGGCCCTTCAGGAAGTTGGCGGTGGAGGCGAGGACGTCTGGCACGCTGTGGATCAGGTCCTTGCGGCCGTCGCCGTCGAAGTCCACGGCAAAGCGGACGTAGGGCGTCGGCAGGAACTGTGTCTGGCCGATCTCGCCGGCCCAGCCGCCGCGCAGCTCCTCCGGGCGCATGTGCGCATTGTCGATGATGCGCAGCGCGTCCATGAGCTGGCCGGTGAAGAACGCCGAGCGGCGGCAGTCGTAGGCGAGGGTCGCGACCGAGCGGATGATCGAGAACTTACCGCTGGTGTCGGCACCGAAGTTGGTCTCGAGGCCCCAGATGGCGACGACGATCTCGCGCGGCACGCCGAACTGGCGCTCGACGCGATCGAGCGTTGCCCGGTGCGTCTTCAGGCGGGCCCGCGCGCGGGTGATCAGCGCCGTGCCGACGCGGCGGGCGTAAAACTGCTCGAAGGAGAGCTTGAAGGATTTCTGGTTGCGGTCGAGGCGGACAATGCGCGCGTCGTACGTGATGCCGTCGAGGCCGGCGCCGATGGCGTGCTGCGAGAGGCCCTGGGCGGCGGCCTGCCTCTTGAAATTCGCGAGCCACGGGCCGAAGCCGGCGCCGGACGAGCCGCACGAGGCGGCGTGAGCGGCGGTGGAAAGCGTAACGGGAAGCACGAGCGCAAGCGTCGCAAGCACTCGGATCGTGGCGCTGTTAATCATATTTTCGTGGTCCCTGACTTTTGCGGGACGTTAGCGGGCGTTCCGGCATTCGGGAAGGCATCGAAGCGCGGCACTTTCTCCGGTCGGCGCTGTTACGGGGAGACGATGATGTCCTTCAGGCGGCGCCTCTGCGCGCCAGCGGCGTCGAAATTCGCAGGATCGAGCCACTCCTCGTAAGCGCGCTTCAGGTTCGGCCATTCGCTATCGATGATCGAATACCAAGCCGTATCGCGGCTCTCGCCCTTGACGATCATATGCTGGCGGAAGAGGCCTTCCGGCTGGAATCCGAACCGCTCCGCTGCACGTTTCGAAGCCGCGTTGCGGTCGTTGCACTTCCATTCCCAGCGGCGATAGCCGAGATCCTCGAACGCGTGCCGCAGGAACAGATAGTGCGCCTCCGTCGCCGCCGGCTTACGCGCGACGGCCGGGCCCCAATGGATGTGGCCGATCTCCATGCATCCATGCGATGGCTCGATGCGCAGAAAGGACTGCCATCCGGCGGCCTTGCCCGACGCCTTGACGATGACGGCGAAGTAAAGAGGATCTTCGCTCGCCTGCGCCATCTCGAGCCACTTCTGAAAGGTCTCCCGGCTCTCGGGAGGCGTTTCCTTCAGGTAGCGGAAACGTTCGGCGGCATCGGGCCGGGTCGAGATCTCGAACAGGCCGTCGCCGTGGCGCTGGGCGTCGAGCGGCTCCAGACGCGTGTAGCGGCCGTCGAGTGGTTTGCGCGCCGGGCGCGGTCGTGGAACCCAAGCCCGCGGATCCGCGATTGCGACCATCTCTTTCAGCTCCGGCCGGTGAAGTTGAACTCGGCGCCCGAGCGGATGCCGGTCGGCCAGCGAGCGGTGACGGTCTTGATGCGGGTATAGAAGCGCACGCCCTCGGGGCCGTAGATGGCGTGGTCGCCGAACAGCGAGCGCTTCCAGCCGCCGAAGGAATGATAGGCCACCGGAACGGGGATCGGCACGTTGATGCCGACCATGCCGACCTCGATGCGGTCGGCGAAGGTGCGCGCCGTGTCGCCGTCACGCGTGAAAATGGCGGTGCCGTTGCCGTACTCGTGGCTGTTCACGAGGTCGGCGGCTTCATCATAGCTCTCGGTGCGGACGACAGAAAGCACGGGCCCGAAGATCTCCTGCTTGTAGATCGTCATGTCGCGCGTCACCCGGTCGAACAGTGTGCCGCCGAGAAAATAGCCGTTCTCGTAGCCCTGCAGCACGAGGCCGCGTCCGTCCACCACCAGCTCGGCGCCCTCTTTGACGCCAAGGCCGATCAGGTCCGTGATGCGGCGCTTGGCGTCCGCCGTCACGACGGGGCCCATCTCGGACTAGGGATCGGTGGCCGGCGCGACCTTGAGCGCACGCACGCGCGGCGCCAGCGCCTCGACGAGCTGGTCGGCTGTCTTCCTGCCCACGGGAACGGCGACCGAGATCGCCATGCAGCGCTCGCCGGCCGAGCCGTAGCCGGCGCCCATCAGCGCATCGACGGCCTTGTCCATGTCGGCGTCGGGCATGACGATCATGTGGTTCTTGGCGCCGCCGAGCGCCTGCACGCGCTTGCCCGCCGCGGCGCCGCGCGCATAGACGTATTCCGCGATCGGCGTAGAGCCGACGAAGCTCACGGCGCGGACGTCGGGATGGTCGAGCAGCGCGTCGACGGCGGTCTTGTCGCCGTGCACGACGTTGAGCACGCCGTCGGGGAAGCCGGCCTCCTGGAACAGCTCCCAGATCAGCATAGGCGCCGAGGGATCGCGCTCGGAGGGCTTCAGCACGAAGGTGTTGCCGCAGGCGACGGCGACCGGGAACATCCACATCGGCACCATGGCCGGGAAGTTGAACGGCGTGATCCCGGCGACGACGCCGAGCGGCTGGCGGTCGGACCAGCTATCGATGTCGGGCCCGATGTTGCGACTGTACTCGCCCTTCACGAGATGCGGGATGCCGCAAGCGAAATCGACGACCTCGAGGCCACGCTGCACCTCGCCGAGGGCGTCGGGATGCGTCTTGCCGTGCTCGGACGAGATGGCGCGCGCGATCGCGTCGGCGTTCTTCTGCAAGAGATCCTTGAAGCGGAACATCGGCGCGACGCGCTTCATGGGCGGTGTCGTGCCCCAGGTGACGGACGCGGCTTGCGCGGCGGTGACGGCCGCGTTCACCTCGTCCACGGTCGAGAGCGGCAGGCGCGCGGTCGCCTCGCCGGTCGCGGGATTGGTGACGTCGGTCATGCGCTCGGAGCGCGACGTGATCGTCTTGCCGCCGTAGGCGTTCTCGATGGTGCGCATGGGGGAAGCCTTTTCAGTCGGCGTCCCGGAGGACGGCGGTGAAGATGTCGAAGAGCTCATCGATCTGGCTCTCCCCGATGATGAGCGGCGGCGAGAGCGCGATGATATCGCCAGTCTGGCGCACGAGCAGGCCCCTCTCGAAGCACTCGACGAAGCGATCGTAGGCGCGCGCGCTCGGCGCGTCGGGCTTCGGCGCGAACTCGACGGCGCCGATGAGGCCGATGTTGCGGATGTCGATGACGTGCGGCAGCCCGCGGAGCGCGTGGAGGCGCTCCTCCCAGTAGGGGGCGAGCTTGGCGGCGCGCGTGAGGAGCAGCTCCTCGTGATAGGTGTCGAGCGTCGCGAGGCAGGCGGCGGCCGCCATCGGATGGCCGGAGTACGTGTAGCCGTGGAAGAGGTCGATGACGTTCTCCGGGCCGGCCATGAAGGCGTCGTGGATGCGCGAGGTCACGAACACGGCGCCCATGGGGATGGTGCCGTTGGTGACGCCCTTCGCCGTCGTGATAATGTCGGGCGAGACATCGAAGTAATCGGCGCCGAACGGCGTGCCGAGACGGCCGTAGCCCGTGATCACCTCGTCGAAGATCAGCAGGATGTCGTGTTTCGCGGCGATGGCAGCGAGACGTTTCAGATAGCCCTTGGGCGGGATCAGCACGCCGGTCGAGCAGGCGACGGGCTCGACGATGACGGCGGCGATGGTGGAGGCGTCGTGCAGCGCGACGAGGCGCTCGAGGTCGTCGGCGAGCTCCGCGCCGTGCTCGGGCTCGCCCTTCGAAAAGGCGTTGCGCGCAAGGTCGTGCGTATGGCGCAGGTGGTCGACGCCCGAAACGAGCGCGCCGAACTGCTTCCTGTTATTGCCGATGCCACCGACGGACGTGCCGCCAAAGTTGACGCCGTGATAGCCGCGCTCGCGGCCGATGAGGCGGACTTTCGATCCGTTGCCCCTGGCGCGATGATAGGCGATCGCGATCTTGAGCGCGCTGTCGACCGATTCGGAGCCCGAGTTGGTGAAGAAGACGTGGTCGAAGCCCTTCGGCGCTACGTTAACGAGGCGGGACGCGGCCTCGAACGCCTTCGGGTGCCCCATCTGGAAGGTGCCGACGAAGTCGAGCTCGGCGGCCTGCTTCTGGATCGCTTCGACGATCCGTGGGCGGCAGTGTCCGGCGTTGACGCACCAGAGGCCGGACGTGCCGTCGAGCACCTTGCGGCCGTCCTGCGTGAAGTAGTGCATATCCTTGGCGGCGGCCAAAAGGCGCGGCGCCGTCTTGAACTGCCGGTTCGCCGTGAACGGCATGAAGAACGCTTCGAGGTCGTTGGTCTTGAGCTGCACGGTCATGGCGCGTTTCTCGTGGACTCTTTCATATCTTTGCGCGAAGTGCGCGGATCGGCGCTGCGGCGGCGTGTCTGGACTCCGGCCTTCGCCGGAGTGACGAATTATTGGTGGCGATCCGATTGTCCGATTTCAACGTCATCCCGGCATCATGGCGAAGCCATGCTCCGCATGACTTGCCAGGATCCAGACACGTCGAGGGTTGCAATGCGATGCTTTCATTCTGTCTCAGAGCCTCTCATGTTGCGAGCCGTCATTGAAGTTTGGCGACGGCGTCGGTGAGGCTCGCCTCGAAGAGGTCCATGCCTTCCTTGACGATCTCGTCGCTGGCGGTCAAGGGCGGCAGGAAGCGGATGACGTTGCCGGAGGTCCCGCACGAGAGCAGGATCAGGCCGCGCGCGTTGCCGGCCTTCAGGACCTCCGCGGTGAGCTCCGGCGCGGGCTCGCCGCTCGTCACGTCCTTCACGAACTCGACGGCGCACATGGCGCCGAGGCCGCGCACGTCGCCGATGCAGGCGAGGTTCGAGCGGGAGGCCAGCTCCCGGCAGCGGCTCCGGATGATCTCGCCGATGGCGTCGGCGCGCGCGCAGAGGTTCTCCTCGGCGATGATGTCGAGCACGGTGTGGGCGGCCGCGCAGGCGACGGGATTTCCGGCGTAGGTGCCGCCGAGGCCGCCCGGTGCGGCCGCGTCCATGACCTCGGCGCGCCCGACGATGGCCGACAGCGGAAAGCCGCCGGCTAATCCCTTGGCGAGCGTCACGACATCCGCCGTCACACCCATGTGCTCGAGCGCGAACATCTTTCCGGTGCGGGCGAACCCGGTCTGGATCTCGTCGGCGATGAGAAGGATGCCGTGCGCGTCGCAGAGCGCGCGGAGCGCCTGCATGAAGTCGGCCGGCGCGATGTTGAAGCCGCCTTCGCCCTGCACCGGCTCGATGATGATGCCGGCGATGCTCGAGGGGTCGGCCTGGTGCTTGAAGAGGGCGTTGAGGGCCTTGATGCTCTCGGCGGCGGACGTGCCGTGGTAGAGGTTCGGGAAGGCGACGTTGTAGATGTCGGACGGGAAGGGGCCGAAGCCCTTCTTGTAGGGCACGGCCTTTCCGGTCAGCGCCATGCCCATGTGCGTGCGGCCATGGAAGCCGCCCGAGAACGAGACGATGCCGGGCCGGCCGCTGAACGCGCGCGCGACCTTGACCGCGTTCTCGACCGCCTCGGCGCCGGTGGAGGCGAGCATGGTCTTGGCGGGACCCGAGACCGGCGCGATGGCGTTGAGGCGCTCGGCCAGCGAGACGTAGTTCTCGTGCGGCGTCACCTGGAAGCAGACGTGGCTGAAGTCCTCGAGCTGC
>NZ_DAITQL010000030.1:31956-45906 GCF_036833075.1 Hyphomicrobium sp. | reverse complement strand
CTCTCTAGGGGCCGGATTCTAGCGCCGTCTGGACTAAATTGCGGGGGTCACATCAAATGCAATCGCCGCTACGGAAGATCGGCGGGAAAACGTCGCGTCAGCTACGCCAGGCTCTTGCAACGCAAGAGAGCAATCCTCGGCCTGACGAGCTATTTAGTTAGGATTGTCGAGGTGCATGCGATTATACCCGCTGGGTCTTGTAGCTTCGCGGGCGGAATGCAGCCCTAATGGTTTTGCGAGGCTCCTAATGAAGCCATTACTTCGCACTCCGTTACTATTGACAGCAGGTGCCTCACGTCACCAGAGAGGCGTCGTCGCCCACGTCCGTCTCGTCGTCGACAAGATACGTCCGCAACTGCGCGGCATAGTGGCCTCCAAGCGCGAGGAGCTCGCTATGTGTTCCCGATTCGAGAACTGTGCCGTCGGCGATGAAATGGATGAGATCTGCACTCTTCACCGTGGAAAGGCGATGCGCGACAATCACCGTCGTTCGTCCCTGAGAGAACAAAGCCAACGCTTTGCGGATTTGGTTTTCGGTGGCGCTATCGAGGGCCGACGTCGGTTCGTCGAGCAACAGGATCGGCGCATCTTTGTAGAAAGCTCGCGCCATCCCGATCCTTTGGCGTTGCCCGCCGGACAAGTTCGTAGCCAACTCTCTTACGGGCGTCTCGTAGCCGTTGGGCATCCGTTGAACAAATGCATCGGCGCCGGCCATCTGGGCGGCCTTTATCACCCGGTCGCGATCACGAACCGCGCACGACCCGACGATATTGTCCTCCACCGTGCCCTCGAATAGAAACGCCTCCTGATCGAGATAGGCGATGTTCCGGCGCAGTGAGGATGTTGTTATTTCCCGAAGCGACATGCCGTCGACGGTGATCTCGCCGCTTTGCGGACGGAAAAATGCCTGCAACAAGCCGAGGGTGGTCGTCTTCCCGCCGCCCGACGGACCGACCAAGGCAGTTACCTTGCCGCCGGGAATTTCCAAGCTTATGTGGTTGAGAGCCCGCTTGCCGCCAGCGTAATCGAAGACCACATCGCGCAAGCGAATATCGCCCTTTTTGACGATCAGCTCTAAGTTGGCTTCATCATCCACTTCGACGGGCGGAGTATCAAAAATACTATACATCATCGAAATGCGCTCGGCAGCAGTCGCGAGATCGACGTGGAGGCGAGACAGGCGGCGCAACGGCTCGCCTGCGAGCAAAAGCGCCGTGATGAACGAGAACAAGCTGCCGATGTATTGTGGGTCGCTCTGACTAGCCCAGGAGCCGTACAGCACCACCGCGGCAATCGCCAGCCCGCTCATCACCTCGCTCAGAGGTGCGACTGCCGCCTTAATCCGTGCCAGCTTGTTGCGGCGCGCTTCGACGTCCGCTGTCGCTGCGTTCATCCGGTTTTGCAGGATGCGCTCAAGCTGGAACGATTTGAGCATCCGGACGCCTTGCGACGTCTCCCGCGTCAGCGACACGATCGTTGCCATTCCGCCGGCTTCCGACTTCGTCGCTTTCTTTGCCCGCGCCGAGAGCCGCCTTAGCGCGAGAGCCGCGAAAGGCACGATTGCAAGCACGACGAAAAAAAGTATCGGGTCTTGCATGAGCATGACGGCACACAGACCCAAGACAGTCAGCAAGTCGCGCCCCAAAGTCACCGCGGTCAGATTGATTGCATCCCTGACGGCGTTGGCGCCGTTCTGCATCCTGGTGATGAGGTCTCCGGAAGACTTCCTTTGAAAGAACGCAATATCCATCCGCAGAAGGTGTGCGTAGAGCTGCCGCTGGACATCGCCAACGATGCGGGCTCCAATACGAGCGACGCCGACCTCCTGGAAGTATGAAAAGCACCCTTTTACGAGGAAAAGCCCGGCAATGATCAACGGAAAGTACAGGGCCGACTGAACGTCGCCTTTGCCGAGCGCGGCGTTCACCAGATCCTTCATGATCCATGCGCTCAAAGAAGTGCAGAGCGCCACGATCACCATGAAGCCGAGAACAACCGCGTATTCGGTCGCGTGAGCACGGCCGTGCTCCAAAAGAATCCGGTGAACAATCTGGAATGTTGTCGGCCGGTGGCCCCCCCGTTCCTTGCTGTTCGTGGCAGAGGGTGTATCGCTGCGCTTCATACGTCCTCTGATCGCCGAGAGATCATCCTTGTGCGAAAACGAGCGTTGCTGGAGAACAAGCCGCTGGCCACCATCTGACGGTGGGGATCGACAGTCCAAACAACTTGTGGCACGGCTGTCAACGCCGCTGACGCTCCTCGTCGAGGCCACGCTTTAAACGCCCCCTTGGGATCCCATGGGGTTAATCGATTCTCCTTGTGAGATCGACACCGGGCGCTTGAATCGGCATCGAATTTCGAAGCTGATCGGCCGAGGATCCGGCCAGCGTCACTCGATCTCAAGATACGCCCTGACCAGCGCGATCTCGTCAGACGTGAGCTGGATCTGCGGCATGGCAGGATGGCGCGAGCCTATCCCTCGGCAAGCTCGAAGTCGAGCCGCTCCGCGGGAGAGGCGCGTGACGTGCCAGCTCTGCGGAATATTCTGACGGTCGATAACTCCCTTAGAACCGCTTGACCAAGCTGATCTCAGCTATGACAAAGCCAGTGTCGGCAAGTGTGGCACCAGCGTCCGTCAGGACTTCGGGCTCGTAGCCTTCCGTGTCAGTCTTGATGCCGTACGGACCGCCGATCTTATGTGCGGCGAGCATTGAATCCAATGAGGAGATCTTTGCGACGGCCGGGCCGTTCGGTTCTCTTATATCGTCCAGTCCAGTGAGGAATGTTGACATGCTTTTCGCCAGTATCAGCTCGGCAGTCGGTGGTGCCGGACCTTATTGATGACGGTCAGTGCCCGCGTCGTCCCGACCAACGCGCTGCAGCTCGCGAGACCGGGGAGGTGGGGATTGGAATGCGATTGGGGGAGCTTAACGTGTCGGACGAAACGGCTCTGACACAGACTCGCGCCGCCGGTAGGCAGAGCGTCGTTGTTGCGATTTGCACCCGGAACCGACCGCAGCTCCTGCGGAGTTGCCTGGAGTCGGTGCTGGGGCTTGTCGTTCCGCCTCGCGTCCAGCCCTGTATCGTCGTGGTTGAAAACGACGCGCTTCCCACGTGCCGGTGCTACGTCGAATCGTGCATGCGCGAAGCTCCCGAGCCCTGGAAGATCGTCTATGGCCACGAGCCCAACTTGGGCATTCCCTTGGCCCGCAACCTGTCTGTCGAGATCGCTCTGGGCGAGGATCCTGATTGGATCGCGTTCATTGATGACGACGAAGTCGTCGATCACCAGTGGCTCGAACGCATGATCGGGGCAGCACACGAGTTGGATTGCGACGTGCTTCAGGGACCGGTTGAGTATTCGTACCAGGGCGCGCTTCCCGAGTGATTCGACACAAAGGAAACAAAACAGAGGCGGCGCGGAGAAAGGCTTCGAACAGCGTACACAAATAATCTCTTCATGAAGAGTCGCGTCGTTCGTGCGGATGGACTTGCGCTGAGGTTCGACGAAGCGATGCGCTTCAGCGGCGGAAGCGATTCCGACTTTTTCTTCCGTGCTGTCGATGGCGGGGCATCGATCTGCTGGGTCGACGATGCTTTCGTACGGGAGATCGTGGCAGCGCAGAGAGTCTCGATCACGTGGCAATGGATGCGTGCTCTCAGGGTTGCCGCCAATGCCGCAACGATTCACAAGAAAAGAAGGGGGCCGCTCGCAGCTTGGATCCGATACCTTCCGAAATCGCTGATGCGTTTGTTGCGCGGCGCAGGCCGGATGGTATGCGGAGTGATGGTTTTTCTCCCCTCATCCGCGCTCGGAAAAAAGTGGCTTGTTCGGGGCGGCAAAGATGCAGCTTCAGGGATCGGAAGTATAATCGGGCTCCTGGGCCTAACCCCTCAACCCTACAAGACGGTCGATTGAAGGACCTAAGACCGGGAGTACGAGCCGAATGGAGCTCGTGAGCGAGATTCGCGTGGATTCCGAAATCGCCGATTCCGGCTCGGCGTTAAGCGATTAATATCCTACATAATTTTTCCCCTCCGGGTGACCCGCCCGCACCGAGTGGTCTGAGGTTCATGTTGGCCGATGACGGCTCTTCTTCCGGCGGGCGCTCACCTTTTCCAACGCGTGGTGGCTCGTCCGTTGCCTCAAAAAAAGTTCAAGCGGTGGGAATAAGATCGATTTGATCCAAGCGTTTGTGGACCGATCTTTCGACACATTCTGCGCAGCTCTTGTCGGTGGCTGATACAGCTCGAACAACGTGCGTGAGAGAGACGCGGGGTCTTCACGCACTGCACGGGTTCTGCCGGCCGCCGATGTCTTCAGTCCGCAAGGATGTGACACATGAGCGAGAGCCCCGCGACGCCTCTGCTTTCAGACGGAACGATCAGTGCCGCGCCGGAGAGCGATGCGTCCGACAGGCTCGTCCGCTCGAGGAGGCACATATGATCCTCGGTCATTCGCAGCATTGGGTCGAGACCCCGTACGACACGCGCGCGCTCGACTTCGAACCTCTCACCCTGAGCGTCGAGCCGGCGGAGCGGATCGGTGCGCCGCTGGCGAACCGTTACAAGGCCCGGCTCAGAAGAGTATTTTTCAGCGCCGTTCTCCTTGCCGGCGCGTGGGGTGCCGTCTCGATCTTCGGGCTCGACGGCCTGATCGTGTCCGCAAGGTCTCTCTATGGCGTGGTCGTGTCCGAGGCGGAGGAGGTTCTCGCGCGGGCCCATCAGGCACGACCTGAGACACCCGCATCCGACGCTCCCGAGAGAGGCGCGGCCACGCCGGAGGCCGTTCCGGAGCTCACGGTCACGCGCGACGAGCAGGTGGCTTCGACCGACGAGCCGGCGGCGACGGAAACGATGGGCGCGGCCTATGCCGAGGAGGCGGAGCCCGCGGCCGACCAGGACACGAGCCCCAAGCGCAAGCGCGCAATCGAAGCCGGGCTCGGCCCCGACCTGCCGAACGTACTTCTGACGCGCCTCAGCAAGGCGGATCTCGAGAACGCCGCCTATGCGATCAAGACGGCGCTCTCGAAAATGCCGGACGATGCCGCCTTCTCCTGGCCGCCCAAGCCCTCGCGGGAGGACGCGCTATTCGAGATCCGCTTCGTTCAGGGGGCGGCCGAGGGCTGCCGCAGGTATATCGTCACCGTCACCAAGGACCGCTGGTCCTCGACGTCGGCGGCGCTCGAGGCCTGTGGCCGCGCCGGCGGTCAGTCCGCGGGAATGATGCCCGCAGGGTCGACGGTCGCGTCGTCCTCGCGCACCTCGAGATAGAGCACCGGGGCCTCGGACGAGGTCTGCCGAAGTGTGGCGACGGCGTCGCCGGCGGCGATGCTCTGGCCTGCGATCACCTCGGGAGAGAACGCGCCGGCCATCAGCGCGACCGTGGTGCAGGAATCGATGATCAGGAGATCGCCGTAGGAGCGCCAGGGGTCGGCGTACGTCACCCGTCCGCCGACCGGCGCGCGCACCTCGGCGCCGCGGGCGCCTTCGAAGACGATGCCTCTGCTGGTCCCGCCGTGCTTCGTCGTCTCGCCGTATCTCAACAGGCGCCGGCCGGCGACCGGGACGGCGGTCGGGCCGCGCTCGGCCGCTGCGCAGCTCCGCGTGCCGGCATGCATGTCCCGCACGCATTTGACGAGACCGTCCAGGGTCATGCTGTCGCTGGCGCAACGGTTGGTCGTGTGCTCGACGGAGCATCCCGCCGCGGCGAGCGACAGGCAGGCGGTGCCGAGACCGGGCACGAGCGCGAGACGGAAGCGTGAGGTCATCGTCCGGGAGAAAAAGGTTTGAAGGTCGGGGCATCCTGAGCGCAGATCTTGGGCTGAGGAAGGCGGCTGTGCGGCGCTGCTCGGGCAAGTGCCGGCGTGCGTCACGACGACTTTCGGCTAAGTGGCTGCGATTCGTTGGGGAATCATTCCGGCAGTGCCGCAAATGTGCCCAGTTCCGGGGGCTATCTGGCCCCGTTTTTCAATTCTTCGGATGCATGCCTGAATGCGCGCGCTCAAACATTGCCGCACGGTCCTGGCGTTGCTCGTCGCCGGCACCGTCTCCTTTTCCGCGGCTTGGGCTGGCGAGCTGCTCGTCATGCCGTATTCCTGCAAGGTGGTCGGCGGACGCCCGCTGCTCGCCCCATCCGAGGATCAGGGGCATCAGGTCTTCGGACGGCGCGAGCAGCAGGAGTTTCGCGCGTGCTCGCCTGCGGATCCGCGCCTTTGCCGGCGCTGGAACGTGCACCGCTTCGATCTCGACTGTGGAGGCGTGCGCGTGCCGTGGGTCGAGGTCGCGGCTGCCGCGGGCCGCGAGGGGCGCGCCTTCGTCGATAACGGGCGTTTTGAGCTCGAGATGCCGGCCCAGTGGGGGCTCGCGCCCGATGAGCCCTGTGCCCGCGGCGGCGACATCGAAAGCGCAGGCTTGCGCCGTTTCTGTGCCGAGCGCCTGGCAGGAATGGCGCGCGTCACGGTCGCGATGCCGAAAGGGTTCGCGCCGATGCTCGGCATCGACGGCATTTTCGTCAAGGACACGGCGCCGCATGGTGCGGTCGCGGAGGCGGTTCCCGCGCAGCGTGAAACCGTGCCCGCGCCGACGGCCAATCCGCGGC
Organism: Hyphomicrobium sp.; assembly: GCF_036833075.1. Lineage (GTDB taxonomy): Bacteria > Pseudomonadota > Alphaproteobacteria > Rhizobiales > Hyphomicrobiaceae > Hyphomicrobium_C. The sequence goes on along the minus strand of NZ_DAITQL010000030.1, from coordinate 39,305 downwards.
GCAGCGTGCCGTCTGCGCAGTCCGGCGCGGAGGCGGTGAAGACTGCGCCGCCGAAGGAGCCGGCACCGGCCCAGGCACAGCCTCAGGCTATCGAGGCTTTGACGCCCAAAGCCGCTCCGCCTCCTCAGGCGGCACCGACAGAGCTCTCTGCGGCGGGCCAGGCGACGGCTGGAGCGGCTCCCGTCATTCCGCAGATCATCAATGGTGCGAATGGGTCGGTACCGCCGCACGGCGGCGGCGGGATCGCCGAGACCGGCGCCTTGCCGGACCATCCGTCGCCTCCGCGGGCCGGCGATACGGCTGCGGCCGCCTCCGAGGTCGCTGGACACACCGCAAGCATGCCCGATCGCGTGGCATTGGCGGAGCGCGACGGCGCGTCATCGCTGCTGCCGGCCGTGTTGGCCGGCGGGCCGCTCGCGGAGCACGCGGCCGTCATCACGGCCGGCACGCTTGCGCTCCTTACGCTGCTCACGCTCGCCGTTGTTTTCAGACGGGGACGCGCATCCGCCGTTCCTGTGCTGTCGCGCGATATCGCGTCCATCTCGCTCGGGAGGGACGGCGCCGGGGATGTCCGGCCCGGGGCGGCCGGCGCTTTGGCCGTGGTGCCCGAGCCGCTGACGGGCCGCGAGGTCGTCGCGCAGCCGCGCGTTCCGCCGGGGTCGCCCGCGCCCGCGGGAGAGGTGCTGCCGCGCACGCGTCAGGAGGCGCTCGAAGTTCTCGGCATGGGCATCGGGCCAGACGTCAACGAGGCCGCGATCAAGAAGATCATCGACGGATTGCGGCTGAGCTGGCACCCCGATCATGCCCGCGATGCGGAGGACCGGGTGCTGCGCGAGCGGCGCCTCAAGCAGATCAACGCCGCCTGGGACATCATCGCCGACAAGCGCGCGGCGGCGCAGAAGCCTTCCGGCTGAGCTCGCTCCCTATCCGTGCTGGGCGCGGTGGCGGAGCAGGTGATCGGCGAGCACGAGCGCCATCATCGCCTCGCCCACGGGCACGGCGCGGATGCCGACGCAGGGGTCGTGGCGGCCCTTGGTGACGATCTCCGTCTCGTGGCCGTCCGCGTCGATGGTCTGGCGCGGCGTCAGGATCGACGACGTGGGCTTCACAGCGAAGCGGCAGACGATGGGCTGGCCGGTCGAGATGCCGCCCAGGATGCCGCCGGCGTTGTTGGACAGGAAGCGCGGCTTTCCGTCCGGACCGATGCGGATCTCGTCGGCGTTGGCCTCGCCCGTCAGCTCGGCCGCGGCCATGCCGGCGCCGATCTCGACGCCCTTCACCGCATTGATGCTCATCATGGCGGAGGCGAGATCCTGATCGAGCTTGCCGTAGAGGGGCGCGCCGAGGCCCGGCGGCACGCCGTCGGCCACGATCTCGATGACGGCGCCGACGGACGAGCCGGCCTTGCGCACCGCGTCGAGATGGTGGGTCCACTCCGGCACCACGCCGGGGTCGGGAGAGAAGAACGGGTTGGAGCCGACCGTGTCCCAGTCCCAGCGGGAGCGGTCGATCCGGAGCTCGCCCACCTGGATCAAGGCGCCGCGGATCACGACCTCCGGCCCGAGCACCTTGCGCGCGATGGCGCCGGCCGCGACGCGCATGGCCGTCTCGCGCGCCGAGGAGCGTCCGCCGCCGCGATAGTCGCGGATGCCGTACTTCGTCCAGTAGGTGATGTCGGCGTGTCCGGGGCGGAAGGCGTTGCGGATCTCGCCGTAGTCCTTGCTGCGCTGATCGGTGTTGTGAATCAGGAGCGCGATCGGCGTGCCGGTCGTCACCTGGCGGCCTTCGGCATCCGGGAAGACGCCGGACAGGATCTCGACGGCATCGGCCTCGCGGCGCTGGGTCGTGAAGCGCGACTGGCCCGGCTTGCGCCGGTCGAGGTGGACCTGGATCTCCTCCGCCGCGAGCGGGATCCCGGGCGGGCAGCCGTCCACGACGCAGCCGATCGCCGGGCCGTGGCTCTCGCCCCAGGTCGTCATGCGGAAGAGGTGGCCGAAGGTATTGTGGGACATCGGGGCCGCTGTCGGGGCCGCACGCGCGTGCGGTCTGAGATCCAGTTGATGGCATCGGCAACTCGTGCCGGCGCCGCGTTCAACGTCCTCTCATAAGTGGGCGGGCGCCCGGGGGCAAGGAAGGACATCGGTCGGTTTCAGTTTGCACGGCGGTGCGACGCAGGTAATCAAGCAAGGTGCCCCCTGCGTTGTGAGGCCCCGCAAAGGGATCGCAAACGCTTGGGGCCGGTCGCCAGCCGCCGGCTGGGACTTGCCCCACGGGCCGATCGTACGTGCGTCGTCTGCGTTCCTGTTCCGCGTTTTTGCGGATCTCTCCTCGCGGTCTGAGCAACCGTGCTCGAGAGATCCGCGCCCCATGTTCGTGCATCGGGGAGAGCCGGAGCTGCCGCTGCTCCGGCTCTCTTTCGTTTCAGGCGCTCAAAGCCAGCGCATCGCGCCGCGGCTCAGGATCAAAACGCGATCCTGCGGGCTTTCGAGCTCCGGTATGGTCTCGGGTGCGAGGTCCAGCATGTGGGCGCGCAGACACCGCGAGACCCCCCCGTGGGCGACCACCACGCAGTCACCGCGCACCGTCTCCGCCCAGCCGCATACCCGCCGATAGAGGTCGGCGTAGCTCTCGCCCCGATCGGGACGCCAGCGAAAGGCATCCTCCGCGCGGACGGCGTAATCCGCGCTCTGCATGAGGTCGTCCTGCAGCGAGCCTTCCCAAACGCCGTAGGAAAGCTCGATCAGCCGCGGCTCGACGGTGTAGCCGTCGGGAGGAAGGCCGAGCGCGCCGCGGACGATCTCCATGGATTCCCGGGTGCGGCCGAGAGGGCTCGCCAGGAACCTGGCCGCGGCGACCCCTGGCAGGAAGGCGCGCAGTGCCTCACCGTTCCGGCGCGCCTGGCTGCGGCCGGTCTCATTCAGCGGGATGTCCTTCTGGCCCTGGTAGCGCCGCTCGCGGTTCCAGTCGGTCTCGCCGTGGCGGATGAAGTAGATCGTCGGCTGGTCCGGCATGGACGATATCGTCTCGGCGCGCGCGATGACGGAGCCGCGCGCGGATGGGCGTCAGGGGTCGTTCTTCACGACGGAGATGTCGGGGGCGTCCTCGTTCTTCATGCCCTGGACGTGATAGCCCGCGTCCACGTGATGGATCTCGCCCGTCACGCCCTTGGAGAGATCGGACAGCAGGTAGACGCCGGCGCCGCCGACATCCTCGATGGTGACGGTGCGCCTGAGCGGCGAGTTGTACTCGTTCCACTTCAAAATGTAGCGGAAGTCGGCGATGCCGGCGGCGGCGAGCGTCTTGATGGGGCCGGCCGAGATGGCGTTGACGCGGATCGCGCTCTTGCCGAGGTCGGCGGCGAGATAGCGGACGGACGCCTCGAGCGCCGCCTTCGCGACGCCCATGACGTTGTAGTGCGGCATCACCTTCTCCGCACCGTAGTAGGTGAGCGTCACGATCGAGCCGCCGTCCGGCATGATCCGCTCGGCGCGCCGCGCTAGCGCCGTCAGCGAGAAGCAGGAGACCAGCATGGTCTGGGTGAAGTTGGCCTCCGTCGTATCGACATAGCGGCCGTCCAGCTCGTTCTTGTCGGAAAAGGCGATGGCATGGACGAGGAAGTCCAGGCGGCCCCAGGCCTTCTCCAGCTCGGCAAAGAGCGCATCGACGGACGCCGCGTCGGCCACGTCGCAGGGCAGCACGACCTTCGAGCCGAGCTCGGCGGCCAGCGGCTCGACCCGCTTCTTCAGCGCATCGCCCTGGTAGGTGAGGGCCACCTCGGCGCCTTGGGCCACGACGGCCTTGGCGATGCCCCAGGCGATAGAGCGGTTGTTCGCGACACCCATGATGAGGCCGCGCTTGCCAGCCATGAGTGAGCCGGCAAGGTGTCCTGCTCCCGACGCCGTTTCGGTCATTTTTCTCGCGATCCCTTCGTGCGGAAATTTGCGCGCATCCTACACAAAAGGGGATGCGGGTCCAGATGGCCGCGCCGACACGGGCGCCGGACGCGACGGCTTGTCCCGTCAACTCTTATAAAACTGTTCTATTTCATTTAGTTAACGTAGCCCTGGCTGTGCGCGGCGTCACCCCGCCTATCCTTCGAGCACCCAGCGGCGGTCGGCCGAGCGGCAGGCGACCCCCTCGGTAGTGCTCGTCTTGTGCCCGGTCGTCAGGAGGACCACGACATGACGGCACAGGCTGCCCTTGGCATTGCGGAAGGAACTCGTCGGGCGGACGATGCCCGAGAGGCGGCCGTTAGCACGCTTCCAGACGAACGGACTGCCGTCGTCCATGCGGTTCAAGCCGATCTGGATGCTTTCGAGAGCTGCGATCTCATCGGTGTCATCGAGTGCGCGGCGGTCGAACTCGGCGAACTTGGGGCGTGCGGATTTGCGGGCCGTATCCGGCGGACACGTGCACGCCGTGCCGTCGCTTGGGCGCTCGCCGGCGTAGGCCAGGTTGCCCGACAGGAAAACGAGCGCCATCAGCATCACCGCCGTGGCGGCTGCAAGAACGAATGTCTCCACGACGGGGACCTGACGCATGACAGACAACTCCGGAACACCACGATACCTTGCAAGCGGCGCTCGGGACTGCGAGCGGCCAGCCCCGGCAGTGTGGCCGGTCGTGGTTAAAAGGTGATAAAGGGGCGTGTGGTTTTGGGCAGGCAGTAGGCAGTAGTGAGGGCGGTGTGAGCGAAGAGGGGATTGAGAGCGAGGCGGAGGATCTGACGGCGGCGAGCGAGCCGTTCGCGCTGTTCGAGACGTGGCTCGAGGAGGCCGCGGCGTCCGAGTCGAACGATCCCAATGGCATGGCGCTCGCGACCGTCGATCCGTCGGGCCTGCCGAACGTGCGCATGGTGCTGCTCAAAGGCGTGGACGGGCCGCGCCATCCCGCGCGCGGCTTCGTGTTCTACACCAACCTCGGGAGCGCGAAGGGGCGCGAGCTCGCCGCCTCGCCCCGGGCGGCGCTGCTCTTCCACTGGAAGTCGCTGCGGCGGCAGGTGCGGGCGCGCGGTCCCATCACGCCGGTCTCGGCGGAGGAGGCCGATCAGTATTTCGCGACGCGGCCGCGCCTCTCGCGCATCGGCGCCTGGGCCTCCGACCAGTCGCGCCCGCTCGAAAGCCGCTTCGCGCTCGAGAAGAGGGTGGCGGAGGTCACGGCCAGGTATGCCATCGGCGAGATCCCCCGGCCGGCCCACTGGTCCGGCTTCCGGCTGACGCCGGTCGAGATCGAGCTCTGGCGCGACCGGCCGTTCCGTCTGCACGACCGCGTCGTCTTCCGCCGCGCCGATCCCGCCGCGCCGTGGACGAAGACTCGGCTCTATCCCTAGGCCATGACCCAGTCTCCGGCGATCCGCTGCTCGGGGCCCGGCCTGCCCTACCCCGTGAATTTCCGATGACAAATGCGGCGCCAGGGATGCTGCAGCGCGATGAAAAATGGCGGCGCGCGGGCAACGGTTGGGCTTTTTCGTATCGCGGCCCTGCAATTCGAAGGCTGCACCTTGCGGAACGGCTTTCGGCCTGCAAGGGTGCCCGGACAAACGATCGGGAGTCGCCGCGGCGGGTCGACTGCGAACTCCACGGGGGACATCCTTGGCACAAACACTCGCGCCCGAGCCGTCGGCGCCTCACGCGCAGGCGCGCGACTGGATCGAAATCCTGCAGCGCTACCGCCATCCCGATCCCGCGCGCAGCGTGTTCGAGGTCTTCATCACGCTCGTGCCGTTCGTCGCGCTCTGGATCGCGGCCTGGGCCGCGCTCGAGGTCGGCTACTGGCTGACGCTGCTAATCACGGTTCCGGCGGCCTTCTTCCTCGTCCGGCTCTTCCTCATCCAGCACGATTGCGGACATGGCGCGCTCTTCCGCAAGAAGCGCACCAACGACTGGACCGGCCGCGCTCTCGGCGTTTTGACGCTGACGCCCTATGATGCGTGGAGGCGCGCGCATGCCACTCATCACGCCACGCACGGCAGCCTCGAGGACCGGGGAACCGGTGACATCGACACGCTGACGGTGCGCGAATATCGCGCGCTGTCGCCCTGGCGCCGTTTCCTTTATCGCGCCTACCGGCACCCGATCGTTCTTTTCGGCATCGGGCCTGCGCTTCTCTTCGTGGTGCAGCACCGGTTGCCGTTCAGCATGCTGCGCGGGGCCGACTGGCGAATCTGGGCCAGCGTGATGGGGACCAACGCGGGCCTGGTGCTTCTCGGCGGGCTTGTCGTCTGGCTCGTCGGATGGGAGGCGTTCCTCGCGGTCCAGCTTCCGATCGTCGTGGTCGGCTCGTCGGTCGGGGTCTGGCTGTTCTATATCCAGCACCAGTTCGAGGATACGATCTGGGACGAGAAGCCGGAGTGGAACGTGCACGAGGCGGCGCTGCACGGCAGCTCGCATTACGACCTGCCCGGCATTCTGCCGTGGCTCACGGCGCATATCGGCGTGCATCACGTGCACCACCTCTACAGCCGCATCCCGTATTACAATCTGCCCAAGGTTCTGCGCGATTTCCCCGAGCTTGCCGACGTGCACCGCATCACGCTCCGGGAGAGCTTCAAATGCGTGAAGCTGCGCCTCTGGGACGAGAGCCGGCGCCGGCTCGTGCCCCTCTCGGAGGTGGCGTTCGCCTAAAGTTTTCCGTGATCGAAGAAAATAAAACGGCCGCTCGCACGAGCGGCCGTTTCTTCATGGCGCGAAGCTCTTGCTCCTGCCGTCAGGCGCGCTCGACGGACTTGATCGGGCCACGCGAGCGGCCGGACCGCTCGGCGATCTCGCGGTCCTGCGCCTCGATGGCGGCGCGCGCGGGCTCGTCGCCCTCGAGGCCGCCCAGGATGTCACTCGGAACCTTGCGGTTCGACGACTGCGAGCCATCCTCGTAGAGGACATTGAAAAGCACGAATGCGGCTTTCGGATTGGGTTTCTTACGCGCCAATTCTCTCTCCATTCCGTGGCGGTGCCGCCCGCCGGCGTTGCGCCCGGCGGGCCGGTTTCAGATCGTGCGCTTCTCGTGCGCTAATGGCCGGGCCGCGGCGGCGGCCTGGCGCACGGGTCAGCTCGCGTCGCGGTCGCGCGGCGTTCCCTGGTGTGACGGTGCGAACCCCGGCCTGCGGGGACGCTCGTGTCCGCCGCCGTGCGGGCGTGGCGCGTGGCGATCCCGATGCGGCTGCTGACGGCCGTGCGCGTGGTCGCCGCCGCGGTGTGCTCCGTGCCCGGGGCGCGCGAGGAAGCCGACATCGGCGAGTGGCAGGGCTACGTCGACCTGCTGCAGTCGGGCATCGACATCGGCGGCTGAGGCTTCGCCGGGGTGTGCAGCCGCGGGCGTCCGTCCGGACCTCGCGGCATGCCCTGCCCCCGCCC
>NZ_DAITQL010000030.1:0-31946 GCF_036833075.1 Hyphomicrobium sp. | reverse complement strand
CGAAGCGGCGCTCGCCGCCTCCGGCCGCGCGAGGGGGAGCGCCGTTGCGGCGGCGCTGCTCGTTGCGTCCGCGGTTGCCGCCGCGCGGGTCGGCGTGGGCGAACTCGCCGGCGTGCTCGACGCCGCGCTGCTCATGTGCGCGAGGCTCACGTGTGCGCGTGTCGTGCGCGCGGGGCTCATGCGTCGTCCGGCGGCGGTCGCGGTCGCCGCGCGGGGCTGCGCCTTCATGGCGGCGTCCGCGGTGGGCGTTGCCGGTCGGCTGGCCGTCGTCCCGCCTGGGTGGGGTCTTGTCGGCGACGATCGAGGGATCGTTGCGGCGGTCCTCGTGCGGGATCTTCTGACGCGTCAGGCGCTCGATGCCGCGGAGCAGGTCGCGCTCCTCCGCATCGCAGAGCGAGATGGCGATGCCCGATGCGCCGGCGCGCGCGGTGCGGCCGATGCGGTGCACGTAGGCCTCGGGAACCTCGGGCAGCTCGTAGTTGACGACATGCGTAACGAGGTCGATGTCGATGCCGCGCGCGGCGATATCGGTCGCGACGAGCACGTCGATGCGTGCCTGCTTGAAGTCCTCGAGCGCGATCTCGCGCTGGCGCTGGCTCTTGTTGCCGTGGATGGCCGCGGCCTTCATGCCGGCCGTCTCGAGGTGGCGGGCCACGCGGTCGGCGCCGCGCTTGGTGCGGGTGAAGACGAGCGTGCGCGTCATCTCGGAATCGGCGAGCAACTCCGCCAGCAGCGCACGCTTCTTGCCGGTCTCGATGTGGATCACGCGCTGGCGCACGCGCTCGGCCGTGGTGGCGACGGGGGCGACGGAGACCTTCACGGGATTGTTCAGGAGCTCGTCGGCGAGGCCCGCGATCTCCTTCGGCATGGTGGCGGAGAAGAACAGGTTCTGGCGGCGGTGCGACAGATGCGAAACGATGCGGCGGATCGGCTTCACGAAGCCGAGGTCCAGCATCTGGTCGGCCTCGTCGAGGACGAAGATCTCGGTGCCGGAGAGGTCGGCGCAGCGCTGCTCCATCAGGTCGAGCAGGCGGCCCGGGGCGGCGACCAGCACGTCGACACCGCGCGCAAGCGCCTGGATCTGCGGGCGATGGGCGACGCCGCCGAAAACGACGGCGACGGTGATGCCGAGGTGGCGGCCGTAGGCGCGGAAGCTCTCGCCGATCTGCGAGCAAAGCTCACGCGTGGGCGAGAGGATCAGCACCCGGCAGCCCTTGCGCGGCGCCGGACGGCGGTCGGCTGCAAGCCGATGCAGGATCGGGAGCGCGAAGGCGGCCGTCTTGCCGGTGCCGGTCTGCGCGATGCCGAGGAGGTTGCGGCCCTCCATGACCGGCGGGATCGCCTGGGCCTGGATCGGGGTCGGGGTCTTGTAGCCTTCGCCCTCGAGCGCCTTGAGGATCGGCTCGGCGAGGCGAAGATCGGTAAATGATGTCAATGGATGGTCTTTCTTGTCTTGGCCGCGCATAGCGGCAAGCGGCCTCTGCCGCTGCGGCGAGGCGCTCTTTCGTTTCGATGACGCCCCGCGTGGCCTGGGCTGTCGGATGGGGAGTTCTTCGGGGCGCGCTCAACAGGGGGACGAATAGGGCTTATCTTTATGCCCGAGACTTGTCCCTTCACGCGGCTGGAGCGCCGGAAAGACGCTCGACTCTTTCGAGCGTTGCGCGGCTTGTCTCATGGTGGGCGTGCGAAGTCAAGGACGGGCCGGCCGCGGCAGAGTCGCAGGGCATCGCGCGGAGGACCCCGCCTGAGGTGGCGCGGACTGGCTTACGCGGGCGTTTCCGGAACGACGAACGCCGCCGGCGAGGCCGGCGGCGTCATGGTCCGATCGGACCGTCGCGGATGTCTCGCGGGCCTCTTAAGAGACCAACTGGACCTGTCCGGCCTGCTTGCCGCGGCCCTTGCGGTCGTCCTCGAGGACGAACGAAAGCTTGTCGCCCTCGTAGACGCCGTTGATGCCGGCGCGCTCGAGCGCGGAGACGTGGATGAAGACGTCCTTTGATCCGTCCTCGGGCTGGATGAAGCCGAAGCCCTTCGCGGTATTGAAGAACTTCACGGTGCCCGTGATGCGATCCATGCGTCAGTTTCCTTCTTGCGTGCAAAAAAAGATGAGCCAGTCCCGGACGGCACGCCGTACGCCCGGGATCTCAGTCGATCAGGAATAAGGCAAAACGGCCGGTGGCACGCTCTCTCATTCAACTTCGTGAGGGTACGTCCACCTCGGAGCGCACCGGCCTGCGTTATATGCGGGCTGTCTGTGGCGAAAGCAAGGGCGGTTTTGAGCGCGCTTCGCCGGATCCATCTCAGGTGCAAGCCCGCCGGGTGGGTTCTGCCGCCAATGCGCGTTCGCCGGCGAGCGGTCAGACGTGCGGCTTTTCCTCGATGCTGCATTGCGAATGCCGGGCTCCGATCCTTGCCCCTGGGGTGCGCGCGGATTATCTTTAAAAAAAAGAAAAGTTCGAGGAAATGACGCAGCGAAGGGTGGTGCGATGGCCGAGACGCAAACCCGTGAGATGGCGAAGGCCCACGAGATCACGAAGGCCGATGTGGACAGGTTCCTGTTCGGCAAGCATCTCACCAACTGTGCCGTCTGCGGGCGGTTCCGCTCGAAATGTGATCTCGACGTCCACACGCTGAGCTGCCAGCGCGGCGCCACGGCGGATTGCTCCGCGAGCTCGACGCTCCATGTGCTGATGATCGTCTGCCAGAACTGCGGGGCGATCGAATTCCACGACCGGAGCGTGATCGCCAAATGGCTCGAGAACCAGCGCGTGACGCAAGTCGTTTAGCGCGTGCCTCGTTTGGCGTACGGCGGCGATGTCCATGATCCGATGTCCGGAGCGGCTTTGCTCAGGATCCGGAGCGAGGCTCCTCGTGCGACTCATCCGGGATGCGGCCGAGGATCCTGCGCGGCATGGCGCTCTTGATGCAGTGTTCCTGACCGGCTCGCTCAGACCGCTCGTTGTTGCTTGCCGAGCCACAATTTGGCCGTAGAAGCACTCGCTTTTGCGGCGAGGGGCGACAATCCAACGAAACTCTTGGCCCGTCTCAGGGGTTCATGCGAGTGGATGCCGTGCGTTCAGGCTTCATTCATGTCAACAACACGATCGTTCCCGGTATGAGCAGCCTCGGCCAGAAGGAGCGGGATCTGCGGATCGATTTCTTCCGCGGCCTCGCCCTCATCTTCATCTTCATCGACCACGTCCCGGACAATACCTGGGCGCGCGCGACGCTGCAGAACTTCGGCTTCTCGGACGCGAGCGAGGTGTTCGTGCTGCTCGCGGGCTATTCGGCGGGGCTCGCCTACTGGTCCATGAGCGAGCGCGAGGATTTCCGGGGCGCGTTCCAGCGCGCAAGCCGGCGGGCCCGCGAGATCTACGTCTGGCACATCGGCATCTTCATCGCCTCCGCGCTGCTGCTCTATACGGCGGCCCGGCTGTTCCAGAACCCGGCCTACGTGAACAACATCGCCATCGCCGAGCTCGCCAAGGATCCGCTCCGGACGCTTGGCGCGACGATGGCGCTGTTCTACCAGCCGAACCAGATGAACATCCTGCCGATGTACGTCGTGCTGATGTTCTGGCTGCCGGCCGCGCTGTTCCTCATCAAGCGGAGCGTCGCGCTGGCGATGACGGTCTCGGTCGGCATCTGGCTCGTCGCCAACGTCGCGAGCCTCAACCTGCCCACGCATCACCGCGTGACGGGATGGTTCTTCAACCCGTTTGCCTGGCAGCTCCTGTTCACCACCGGGGTTGCCGCGTCGGTGCTCTTGCGGCGCGCGCCGTTACGGCCGCGGCCGGAGTTTCTCATCCCCATCGGGGCCTACCTCGTCTTTGCGTTCGTCGTCGCGGCCCCTTGGGTGGCGGTGCCGTGGCTGCCCGACGGGCGGCTCCTGCCGCGCGACCTGGTGGAGCCGATGAGCAAGCACGACCTGTCGGCCTGGCGGCTCCTGCACGTGCTGGCGCTCGCCTACCTCGTCGCGACGCTGGTGCCCGCTCAGGCCTCGTGGCTCAAGCGTCCGTGGGCCAATGTGGTCCAGACCTGCGGCAAACACTCCCTCGAAATCTTTTCCCTTGGCACACTCCTGTCATTTTTTGGTTGGATAGCGCTCACGGAGCTGGGCTCCAACCCAATGACGATGCTTGCCGTTAACGCCGCCGGCATCGGGATCATGAGTGTGATTGCATGGCAGATGTCGCGCCGCAAAGAGCTGTCTCGCGTTTCGCGGCCCTCGGTTCCCGCGCTCGCCTCCTAACCTGTCTGGCTTCCTTCGCAGCAATCGGTGCGGCCGGCGCCGTGCCGGCATCGGCTGGCGGCTGCACCGTGCCGGCGGAGCTTCTGGCGTTTCAGGCGCCGCTGCCGAAACTGCTGGCGGCGGTGAGCCAGGGAAAGCCGATCCGGATCGTGGCTCTCGGCTCGTCGAGCACGTGGGGCGCGGGGGCGACGAGCCGTGCGCACACCTATCCGGTCCGGCTCGAGCAGGAGCTGCGTGCCGCCTGGCCCAAGAGCGACGTACGGGTGATCAATGCGGGTGTCGGCGGGCAGCTCGCCCGCCACATGCTGGCGCGCATCGACAAGGACGTCGCCCCGCGGCGTCCGCAGCTCGTCATCTGGCAGACCGGTGTCAACGATGCCATCCGCGGCGTGCCGATCGCGGAGTACCGCCAGCAGCTCCGCACGGGCGTCGAGAGGCTGCGCGCGCTGGGCGCGGATGTCGTGTTCATCGACCAGCAGTTCTATCCGAGCTTCAAGAAGCTCAAGGACGGTCCGCTCTACATGGATGCGATGCGCGAGGTGGCGGCCGACCTCAAGGTGCCACTGGTGCAGCGCTACCGCATCATGCAGCACCTGATCGCGAGCGCGCAGTTCACGACCGCGACGCTGCTGGCGCCGGACCAGTTCCATCTCAACGACCGGGCGTACGACTGCATCGGGCGCCTCGTGGCGCAATCGTTGCGCTCCGTCGCGGCCGCGCCTGCGCCGCCGCCCCCCGCCGCGGCGCCGTCCGCAGAGATGGCCGTGCATAGGGATCAGGCTCTCTGAAGCTAAGTCGGCTCTGACCGATCGGGCCGCGCGGGGTATGGTCTCCCCGCGCCCTTCGCGGCGTTGTCACCCGGACGCGATCCATGCGACAACGGACCGTAGCGATGGGGTCCGTGATGATCGTTCGCTTGTCCAAGGCGGCATTGACGGCGAGCGTCGGCGCGTTCGCTTTGCTGGTCGGTGCCGACAACGTCATCGACGGCGGGACGAACTTCGCGTTCGTTCAGCACGTGCTCTCCATGGACACGACGTTTCCGGGGAACGCCCTCCTGGGGCGGGCGATTACGAGCGAATGGGCCCATCGTGCCGCCTTTGCGCTCATCATCGCCTCGGAGCTTGCCGTCGGCTTCCTCTGCATGCTCGGAGCGTGGCGCCTGTTCGCGGCGCGCGCCCGGTCGGCGTCTCAATTCAATGCGGCGAAGGGGCCGGCCGTCGCCGGTCTCGCGGCCGGCTTTGCGCTCTACTTCTTCGGCTTCCTCGTCGTCGGCGGCGAGTGGTTCCAGATGTGGCAGTCGCAGACGTGGAACGGGCAGGCGGCCGCGTTTCGGTTCGCCGCCTCGTTCGGTTTGGTGCTGATCTTCGTCAACCAGGAGGATACGGACCATGGCCATGACAGACGTCGGTGACATCAAGGTGCCGTTTGCGCCCGCGTTCGCCGGCGACAGCGTCGTCGCCGTCGGGCACGCCGGGCAGGTACATCTCATCGACGGTGCGACGGGACGGCTGATCTGGACGCAGGTGCTGGCGGAGAAGCCCGGCGCGTCGGCCTGCGACGGGCAGGCGGTTTCCGTCGGCATCGCCGAAGGCATCGTGCTCGCGGGCTCCATGGGCCATGTGTTCGCGCTCAGGCTCGAGGATGGGTCGATGCTGTGGCACACGGCGCTGCGCGGCCGCGGGGCGAGCGAGACGAGCCTTGCGGTCGGCGGGCTGGCCACCGATTACGTGGCGCGGCTCGAAAGCTAGGTCATGACCTAGGCGGGGAGGGGAGCCCTCGTTATCCGATGGAGCGTGCGGGCGTGTGTGTCGGCCGCGCCTCGTCCGCCGTCCCGCCGATGTCCGCCCGAAGAGCGCCCTTGTGCGCCGGCGTCCGACCCTTCATGGTTCTGTGCTCAGAGGGTTTGTATGGCCGCAGCCGCGTTCAACGTCGACGCCTATACGGATGCGCTGGTCGTTCTCGGGACGGCGGGCATCGTCGTGCCGCTCGTACAGCGTTGGGGCATCAGCAGCGTGCTCGGCTACCTGTGCGCCGGGGCCGTCCTGGGGCCGCTCGGGCTCGGATCCTTCAGGGGCGAGCTTCCGTTCCTCTCTTGGGTCACGGTGGTGGACGCCAAGAACGTCTCCGCAATCGCGGAGCTTGGCGTCGTGTTCCTCTTGTTCGTGATCGGGCTCGAACTCACCTACCAGCGCCTGCAGACCATGCGCCGCCTGGTGTTCGGTCTCGGCACGCTGCAGGTGGTGCTGTCGACGGCCGTGATCGGCGGCGCCGTCGCGCTGACCGGAGAGGGGCCGGCCGTTGCCGTGGTGCTCGGCGCGTGCCTCGCCCTGTCCTCCACCGCCATCGTGATCGAGATCCTCGCGAACCAGCGCCGCCTGACCACCGCCGCCGGCCGTGCGAGCTTCTCCGTGCTTCTCGCGCAGGACCTTGCGGTGGTGCCGATCCTGCTCACGATCTCCATCCTCGGCCGCGGGACCAACGCCCCGGCGCTCACGGGCGTTGCGCTGGCCGTTGGTACGGCGGTGCTGGCGATCGGATTGATCGTGCTGGTCGGCCGCCTGTTCCTGAGGCCGCTCTTCCGGCTGGTCTCCTCGTTCGGCATGAACGAGCTGTTCGTGGCGGCCATCCTGTTCGTCATCGTCGGGACGGCGACGGCCGCCGGCGTTGCGGGCCTGCCGATGTCGCTCGGAGCGTTCGTCGCCGGCCTGATGCTCGCGGAATCGGAATACCGCAAGGCCATCGAGGCCACCATCGATCCCTTCAAGGGGCTCTTGCTCGGCATCTTCTTCTTCACCGTAGGGATGAACATCGACCTGCGCGAACTCGCGCGCGAGCCGGTCCTGCTGATCCTCGCCGTGGCCGGCGTCATCATGCTCAAGTCCTCCCTGCTGGTCGGTCTCGCGCGCCTCTTCCAGGTGCCGTGGCCGGCGGCGCTCGAAACAGGGCTGCTGCTGGGACCTGGTGGTGAGTTCGCGTTCGTCGGTATCGGCATGGCCTCGGCCGTCGGTGTCGTCGGCACGGAGACGTCGAGCTTCACGCTCGCCGTGACGTCGCTCAGCATGGCGCTCATTCCGCTCCTGGCGCAGATCGACCGGCGCCTGTCGTCGAAGCTCGAGAAGCCCAAGGCGCGCGATCCCGGGCTCGCCATCGGACCCAAGGCCGCGAAAGGGCACGCCATCGTCATCGGTCACGGACGCGTCGGGCAGGTGGTGACCGACCTGCTCCAGGCGCACAAGTTTCCGTTCATCGCCGTGGACAGCGATCCGGCGGTGGTGACCGAGCATCGCCGCCGCGGCCGCGAGGTCTTCTTCGGGGACGCGACCAGCCCGGGGTTCCTCGCGAGCGCCGGTCTCGGGGAAGCTGTGGCGGTGATCATCACGGCCGGCTCGCGAACGGGTGTCGATGAGATCGTGAGATCGGTGCGGGCCATCCGCCCCGACATCCTGCTCGTCGCGCGGGCACGCGATGCCAGCCACGCGCGCCATCTCTATCTCACGGGCGTGACGGACGCGGTGCCCGAGACGATCGAAGCGAGCCTCCAGCTCTCGGAAGCGACGCTGGTCGGATTGGGGCTTCCGACCGGACTCGTGATCGCGTCGATCCACGAGAAGCGCGACGAGTTCCGCCATGAGCTTCAGGAGGCCGCGACGCAGGCCGGTCTGCTGACCACGCGCTCCATCCGAGCCAAGGTGCTGCGGCGCTGAAGCGGCGAGAGTCGCGGCGGCGCTGCCTCTGCGCGCATCCGAGGTCAAGTGCTGTCGGCAGATTTGCCGCATATTATTCACAAACTTCTTCGTCAAATTCTGGAGAATCAGTAGAACTGTTGGGGTGTCACGGAGGACACCCCAATGAAAGCCGCCATCCTTGCCGTCGTGGTGCTTGCGTTCTCAGTGTCTCAAGCGTCTGCGGTCAGCCATGCCGTCAAGATGGCATGCGCCGCCGATTATTTCGCTCATTGCAGCATGCACGCCGTCGGAAGCCCCGGCGTGCGCAAATGCATGAGAGCGGTCGGGCCTCGGCTCTCCACGCGGTGCATCGATGCGCTGATCGCTGCGGGAGAGGTCAAGACGAAGGTCGCGAGCAAGAAAACCTACAAAGCCAAGACGTACGCCGCGAAGACGACCGTCTCGAAAAAGAAAGTGGCGCAGAAGAGCAGCTCGAAGAAGCATTTCGCCGAGAAGCGCGCCTCCAAGAAGGAGCTTGCCGAAAATCGCATTCCGAAAAAGGAGCATGCGAGCAAGCCGTCCAAGAAGCACTACAGCAAAAAGCAGTTCACCCGTCTCGCGGAGGGCTGAGCCGATCCTCTGGGGCGTGTTCTCGGCTCACGAGATCACGCTCCAGGCTTTCGAGGCTCCTTAGAGCCTTTCCAGCTCACGAAGCCCGGAATTTGTCCGCTCGCCCTTAACCCTGAAATGGGTATTAGCGGCCTTTGCCAAATCCGACATATCTAAGACTTTTTCGCCTGTTCTAAGGGATCGTTAGAGCCTCGCGGGTACTCTCGCCGGGACGCTAACGGCGGTAAATCTTTTCGGAACTGGTGGGCGGAAAGGCCGTGCTGCGAAGAGAAGAACCCATTCCGGCGCTGTCGGGAGGCCTGTCGCACGTCGTGATGACAGGGCTGCTCGCGCTGGCGGCGCTTCCTGCGCTCGAGCCCGGCGCGCGTCCTGGCGACGTGCCGCCGACCGTCGGCGTGCCTCGTGCTGCGACGGCGCCAGGCCCCGCCCCGTTGCCGGCCGTGGCCGGTGCCGTGTCGTCCGAAGCCACTGCGGCGAGCGACATCGAGGACGTGTGGCCGGAGGACGAGATCGTCCGCGGGCGCGAGCAGTGCATGCATATTCTTTCGACGACGGCTGCCGACGTCGAATGGCTCGAGCCCGTCAAGAAGGGACCCTGCGGTCTCCCGGCGCCCGTGCGTCTCAAGAGCGTGGGCTCCTCTCCTACGATCGTGTTCGATCCGCCGGTCGATGTGAACTGCCGCATGGTGGCGGCGCTCGATCGATGGGTGAAGACTACGCTGCAGCCGACAGCGCGCGAGCGCATGCGGTCGGAGGTGGTGCGCATCGTCGGCGCGTACGGGTATTCGTGCCGCAACATCTATAATCTTCCGAACGCGAAGCTCAGCCAGCACGCCTTGGCCAATGCGATCGACATCGGCGGCTTCGGCTTTGCGGACGGGCGCATGGTGCGGGTTCTTAAGGGCTGGGGGCTGACGGCGCGGGATATCAAGGCCCAGCAGCAGGCCAAGGCGAAAGCCCTGGCGGAGGCCAAAACCAAAGCTGTGCCCGTGCAGGCGGGCGACGGAGCCAAAGCGAAGGGGTCTCTCGCCGGAACCGCCGATAAATCAAAGCAGAAGGTTAACCCGGTCACGCAGGCGTCGCTCTCGCCACCCTCGGTTTCGCTGCGGCCGGTGTCCAAGGATGGGGAGACGACGGCTGCGGGCGTACCGGCGAAACCCGGCAAAGAAGCCCTGTTTCTGCGCGCCATTCACGAGGGGGCGTGCCGCGAGTTCGGCACCGTGCTTGGCCCAGAGGCTAACGATCCTCACCGCAACCATTTCCACCTGGATCTCATCTCCCGACGTGGTCGCGGCTATTGCGAATAGAGGCTGCGGAAGGGTTTGGTTTACGGCTTCCGGTGCAGAATAGTCTGTCTTGGATCCGCTGACTGATCTAAAGTGCAGTTCATGTTCGCCGCTCGAGAGGTGTGCGCCTGCTCGCGCCCTCCGAAACCGCCGGAGTTTCTCATGATCCGGACCCTCCTCGTTTCCTGTGTGGCTCTCCTCGTCTGGGAACCACTTTTCGTCTCGCCTGCCGCGGCCTGTATTTCCTGCGAGTACACGCCGGAGGTCGCCAACTCGCCTCATCCCAACGCACGGCGGAAGGCGCGCAATACGGCGGTGAAGGAGCGCCCTGCGAAGCGTCGCGCTCCAGCGCGTCAGATCGCCGGTCCGCAAGGCTCACCCAAAGCGGCCGCTTCCCGAAACGTGGCGACCAGGGATGCCGCGCCTGAAAGCGAGGCGCCGGCGGCCGAGGCGTACACTGTCTCCAAGAAGCCTTCCGCTGCTCCGGTGGAACGCGCCGAGCGGGTAGACTCCCGGCCGCACGTCCAGGCCTCGACTGAGCAGCCTACCCTTACGAACGCTTCGGCTCCATCGACGCCGCCCGAGGCCGCCACGGCGCCGGTGGCGCTCGGCTGCAAGAAATTTGTTCCGACAGCCGGGGTCACGATCTCGGTGGCCTGCGAGTGAGCGTCGGCGGCGGTTCCGCCGGTCAGAAACCGATGATGAGCCCGAACCGCGGCCTATAGAGGCCATAGTCGTAAACGCCCCAGCCGCGGCGATCGTACGGACCGAAATAAGGCCCGTAGCGGTAGCGACGGGGCGCATCGTAGTACGGCTCGTAACCGTAGGGTTCGTAATAGAAATCATCGTACGGCCGATACCGGTAGCGGTACCAGCGGGCTTCCGGATAATAGGCGTATCCGCGGCGCCAGTGGCGATGGCGGCGGTGGATCTGCACGACAAGGCTCGTATCGGTCTTGCCCGCGACCTTCGGGGTTAACGGGCTCAATGCGTGAGCCGGAGTCCAAAGCGCCGCAGCGAAATATGCGATCCCGACGGCGGCAACTCCCGTCAGCGCAAGCTTAAAATGCATGGCAGCACCTCCCAGGTCGAGCTTCCCTCCGTCCCCCCGGGTCATGCGGGCGACAGTTTAACACACGCCCCGACGGCCGGAAGGGGATATGTCGATGACGGCAAAGGAACCGGACACGCGCGCGTGCGTTGCCCGGGGCAAGGAGCCGTTCCGTGTATGCGTCGGTCGTAAAACTCATGCCCCAGGGGGCGTATCTGGCGTTCGTCGCCGGGCTTGCGGTCCTCTGCGTCGACCTCTCGCGTCAGGTCGCGACGCAGGTTGCCGGCTTGATGGCCCCGTATATGACGGGGACCGGCGAACGGCCGCCCACGCTCATTGAGCGCCGGCAGATGGCAGGCCTGACGCCCGTCGCGCCGTCCTATCCCCAAATCGCGCGTGTGCCGTCCGTTCTCGAAGTGCCTTCTGTCCTCGAGGTGCCTGGGGTCTCCGCGCGCGTCCTTGCGGAGCGGCTGGACATTGCCGAGCGGACGGAGCTTGCGTCCTTCGAGCCCCGGGCGAAGCGCGCCGCCGTGCCGCGGTCGCGCGTTTCCCGTCCGGCGCGGCCAGAGCGGGTCGCGGCCGCGGATGTGTTCGGCCGCAGCTTCGGTGTCATGCTGGTGGCGTCACGCTAGATTGAAACGCGGCTCGTCTTATTTGATCGGAGCCGCGTCTCGAGTTTCCGACGAGACCGATGAGAGACGCTTCGGACGGGCAAGGTCCGAAGCGATCATGATCTGCGTGGCGTTGTCCCTCGCCCGGGGGCGCCGGCTACTTGCCGCTCGCTTGGTTGCGCTCTTGTTTTTGCGCCTTGGCGGTACGCTTCTCGGCGTTCCTCGCCTTGCGCTGCTGGGCCTGGATGCGCCTGCGGCGCTGGTCTGACATGGTGGGCATGCATGATCCTCTGCTGGAAACAAGAACGGTTTTCGTGAGCGGGCTCCGCTGCGGCCCCGCCCGCTCATGGGGTTTCAGGCAGAGGACAGGCGGGCTTCAGGCGGCGACTTCCGTCACCTCGCTGATCTGAGGCGGGAAGGTCGGGCGCAGATCGTCCGAATTCCAGACGCCCGTTGCATAGCGGGTCCCGCCGTCGCCTCTCACCTCGACGTCGGTGAAGCCGGCGGCGCGGAATTTATCGGCGATCGTCTCATTGGTTGCAAGGCGCTCGACGAAGCCCAGCGTGATGGTCGTCTTGTAGCGCTTGCCGCGTTGGAGCGTGAAGATCATCGGGCCCACCTCCAATTCCATTGCTGTGCGGCCCGACTATAACGCCAGCTTCGCGCCTTGGGAAAGAAGACTGCCGTGTGTTGCCGGCGATTGGGCCCTGCACTACGGCGTATGGCCTGCCGTTGCCACCTGCACCGACAGTGTCCTCCGGTGTTGGCACAGGGGGATATCTTCGCGCGTCGCGGGATGCAAAGAGGGTCGGGGCGGCCATATGGGGGAGGGGATAAGATTTGTGAGGGCTGCCAAGGGCCAATAGCAGACATCGGCGGTTGGTCGGACCAGAGGCCATAGCCTTAGGCTATTCTTGTTCAGCGAGCGTCATTGCGTGATTGTGATTGTCTTCGATAGGGGCGGGGCCACCATAATGATCCACACTAACAAGCTTATCACGCTTATGATAATGCTTTGCACGCTTGTGAGTTGCTCCGCCTTTGCAGAGCCGGGCGACCGGGGGACGAGCTCAGATGCCCAAGGAGCCACGGTGCCAGAAAAGGTCATCGTTGGCGCATTCATTAATCGCATCCAAGAACTCGATTTCAGGAACCAAAGCTATTCGGTGGATCTCTATGTCTGGTTTCGTTGGCGAAACAAGGACCTCAATCCAGCGCAAAGCTTAGAGTTCATGAACCGCTTCGCGCCGTTCGAGCACGTCCGCAGCCAAATCTACGAGACTCCTCTAACGCTTCCGGACGGAAGCCTCTATGCGATTGTCCGCGCTCAGGGACGCTTCTCGACGCGACTGGGTCTTGAACGGTATCCGTTCGATGATCAGGAGTTAGTCGTCGAGCTAGAGGACTCAGCGAGCGGCACGGGCAACCTCGTTTATGTTGCCGATGATGTGCCGCTCACGCTTTCCACTGCCATCGGGATTGCTGGTTTTCGAGTGGGGCAACCGCGTATGGAGATCAAGGATTACCTTTATCCGACGAATTTCGGCAACCCAATGGTCGGCGAGCAGGAAGCCTATTCGCGAGCCACACTCATCGTGCCGATTCACCGTCCGCTGACTGCGCTGGCCGTGAAGACGTTCCTGCCAATCCTACTTGTCCTCGCCTGCGCCGCTTTGGTGCTCTTCATCCGTCCAGCCTACTTGGATATGCGCGTCGGCCTGAGCGTGACGGCACTCCTCACCCTGCTTCTAACGCTTGTTGCTCTGCAACTCGCCCGTGGCGCAACACTGTCCGAGGTCGATTACCTTACGATGATCGATAAGGTCTATCTCGCATCGTACATGTTCATCATACTTGTCCTGCTGAGGATCGTGCATGTCTCATGGCGACAAGAGGGGGCCGGCAATGAGATGGCCATCGCGAGGGCCGACCGTGCTTGGCTTCTGGTCGTTATGGTCGCCTACGTGGTCGTACTGGCAACAATTTTCGCGACATCGTTTGCTTGGTGAGGAGCGACCTCTAGGAACATTCGGTTGATTTCCGATACGGGGCAGTCGCTGACGTGAGTGAGTGCCGGGTTACACCAACCTGCTCCGCTCCACGGCCGCCGCAATAAAGCTCTTGAACAGCGGGTGCGGGTCGAAGGGGCGGCTTTTCAGCTCCGGGTGGAACTGGACGCCGATGAACCAGGGATGGTTCGGGTATTCGACCGTCTCGGGCAACAGGCCATCGGGCGAGAGGCCGGCGAAGCAAAGGCCCGCCGCTTCCAATCGCGCGCGGTAGTCGGTGTTCACCTCGTAGCGGTGGCGGTGGCGCTCCGAGATCTCGGTGTTCCCATAGATCCCGGCAATGCGCGTGCCCTTGCCGAGGGCAGCGGGAAAGGCGCCGAGGCGCATGGTGCCGCCGAGGTCGCCGCCCTGGCGGCGCTGCTCGAGATCGTTGCCCTTCATCCATTCGGTCATGAGGCCGACGACGGGCTCGTCGGTGGCGCCGAACTCGGTCGAGCCCGCGCCCGCAATGCCGCACAGGTTCCTTGCTGCTTCGAGCGTCGCCATCTGCATGCCGAAGCAGATGCCGAAATAGGGAACGCTGCGCTCGCGCGCGAACTTGGCGGCCAGGATCTTGCCCTCGGAGCCGCGCTCGCCGAAGCCTCCGGGGACCAGGATGCCGTTCACGCCTTCGAGATAGGGCGCGGGGTCCTCGCGCTCGAAGATCTCGCTCTCGATCCATTCGAGGTTGACCTTGACGCGGTTGGCGATGCCGCCGTGCACCAGCGCCTCGATCAGCGATTTGTAGGCATCCTTGAGGCCCGTGTACTTGCCGACGACGGCGATCGTCACCTCGCCCTCCGGGGAGGCGATGGCGCGCGAGATGGTTTCCCAGCGGGTGAGATCCGGCTTCGGCGCGCCCGTGATGCCGAACGCATCGAGCACCTGATCGTCGAGGCCCTGACGATGGTAAGCGAGCGGCACGTCGTAGATGGAGGCGACGTCGAGGGCCTGGATGACGGCCTCCTCGCGCACGTTGCAGAAGAGCGCGATCTTCTTCCGCTCGCCCTTCGGGATCTCGCGGTCGGAGCGGCAGAGCAGGATGTCGGGCTGGATGCCGATGGAGCGCAGCTCCTTCACCGAGTGCTGCGTGGGCTTGGTCTTGAGCTCGCCCGCGGACGGGATGAAGGGAAGCAGCGTCAGGTGGATGAAGATCGAGGAGTGCCGCGGCAACTCATTGCCGAGCTGGCGGATGGCCTCGAAGAACGGCAGGCCCTCGATGTCGCCCACCGTGCCGCCGATTTCGACCAGCACGAAGTCTACGTCCTCGTTGCCGGTGGTGACGAACTGCTTGATGGCATCGGTGACGTGCGGGATCACCTGTACGGTGCCGCCCAGGTAATCGCCGCGGCGCTCGCGCGCCAGGATGTCCTGGTAGATGCGGCCCGTGGTGATGTTGTCCGACTTCTTCGCCGGGACGCCGGTGAAGCGCTCGTAGTGGCCGAGGTCCAGGTCCGTCTCGGCGCCGTCGTCGGTCACGAACACCTCACCGTGCTGGTAGGGGCTCATCGTGCCGGGATCGACGTTCAGATACGGGTCGAGCTTGCGCAGGCGGACGGAGTATCCGCGTGCTTGCAGAAGCGCGCCGAGGGCGGCGGAAGCGAGACCTTTTCCGAGGGAGGAGACCACGCCACCGGTAATGAAGATGTACCGTTGCATGGGCTTTAACAGTACAGCCCTAGCGGCGTGATTCGAAGTGGTTTTCTTGTCTCATCCACGGGAAGGGGGAGAGAGGGGGGAGTAGGCAGTAGGCAGTAGGCAGTAGGCAGTAGGCAGGGGAGTGGAGAGGAAAAGGGGGTAGTAGCCGGGGCGCGGGCAAGGGAACGGGGTTAGCTGCAGTGCTGGAGGTCGGTTGGGTCGAGGGGAGGGGGCGCGGATTGGTCCTGGTCCAGCTCGGCGCGGTAGCGATCGAAGGCCTGGCGTGAGTCGAGGAAGCTCGCGTCCGGCGGGGTTTTGGCAAAGGAGACGTCCGCCGTCAGCAGGGCGTAGGCTGTCTGCTTCTTGACGCCGGAGCCGGGGCTGGTCGGTGCGCCGCCCTGGACATAGGTCTGGCAATGGGTGCCGTGCTGGATCGAGTCGATGCGGAAGTAGCCAAGCCGGTTGTCCTTGCCGATCTCGGCGGCCCGCGTCGTGGCAATCTTCTCCATGCGCTCGCGCGGGGTGTTGACGGGCCCCCTGACCTGGATGCGGTAGCGGTCCGGGCCGATGACGCTCTCGGAAAAGCCGGTCGGGACGATGGCGTTCGAATACTTATACGGGAGCGGGCCCTGCCCGAGGCCGGTGATATCGGATGAGCAGCCCGCCAGAGCGATGGCTGCTGCCGCCGCTCCCAGTTTCACTCCCCATCTCCGCGAGGACATGGCCGCTTCTCCGCTTCCCGACGGCCGGCACGCTAGCAAGCGTTCACAGCCGTGGCCAGTGCGGGATAGCCATATCCTCAGGCTCTCGCCCGGCTTTGCGCCAGTCCGGGATACTACTTCAGCTTGTCCAGGATGCCGCCGCGGGGGGCCGTGTCGGACGGCGCGGCCGGCGTGGTCGTGGCGGGCTGCTGGTTCGGATCGGCCGGGACGATGGTGGACGAGCCCGCAGGAGCGGCGGGCGTGTCGAACGCCGACCCGGTCGGGCCGCGATGCGAGAGCATCGTGAGAAGAATACTGGTCAGGAAGAAGCCTGCGGCGAGGACGGCGGTCGTGCGCGTGAGCAGGTTTGCGGTGCCGCGCCCGGTGAGAAAACCGCCGCCACCGCCGCCGATGCCGAGCGCGCCGCCCTCGGAGCGCTGCCACAGGACGACCGCTACGAGTGCGGTTGCAACCATGATGTGAATGACGAGAAGAACCGTGGTCATGGGACGAAGAGCTCCGGGCCCTCAAAGGCGCGAGATGGGAGTTTGCCCGGCTTCTACACCACCCGCGGACCGAGGGCTAGATGGCACGATCGCGGATCTCGCCGTCCGTCTTCCCACTGGGCGGTCCCCGCGCCGGCCCTGCAACCGCGTTATTCGATGGCCCGTCAATCAGTTCTGGGCGGCGTGCTTCCTGGCGGCGTCGGCGTTCTTGCGCTTTGGCAGGGGAATGTTGCTCGGGGCGCCCTTGCCGGAGGCTGCGACCACCGGCTTCGGCAGCTCCTTCATCGCCGGCTGCGCCGTCACCTGCTCGCCGCAGCGGAACGAGAGCTGTTCGCGGACCGCGATCAGGCGCTCGATCCTGCCGAGGCGGTCGGGGGCGAGGTTCGCCTTCGCCCACTCCGGGCCGCGGTCCATGTCCGACTTCACGCCAGCGGAGACGAGGCCCTGATACTCGGTCTTGAGCGCGGCGCAGGTCTCGGGATCGAGCGGGGCGGCAACGACCGGGGCCGCCGCGACACCGAGGCAGAGGGACGTGCAAGCCAGGGCGCGATCGATCCGCATGCGTCAGCCTCCCCTCGCCTTTTCCGAACCCAGTCCTGCCGTCATGACGTCCGCGCCTCTCGCGTGCAATCCGTGATGCTACCTACACCATCCTCGCTCGTCGCATCCCCGGTCTCACGCCGAGGCGCGAATGATGGCGAGGAAATCGTCGGCCTTGAGGCTTGCGCCGCCGACGAGCGCGCCGTTCACATGGGGAAGCGCCAGCAACTCCTTGGCGTTGGCGGGCTTGACCGAGCCGCCGTAGAGAATGCGCACGCGGCTGCCTTCGGACGCAAAGCGCTCCTCGAGATGCGCGCGGATGGCCGCGTGGACCTCGGCCACGTCCTCCGCGCTCGGCGTGAGACCCGTGCCGATGGCCCAGACGGGCTCGTAGGCGATGACGGTGTTGGAGCCCGTCACCCCGTCCGGGAGCGAGCCCTCGAGCTGGCGGCGCACGACTCGGAGGGTGAGGCCGGCGAGGCGCTCGCCCTGGGTCTCGCCGATGCAGACGATGGCGGCGAGGCCTGCGCGACGGGCGGCGGCCGCCTTGGCGCGCACGATGCGGTCGAGCTCGCCGTGGTCGGCGCGGCGCTCGGAATGCCCGACGATGACGGCGGACGCCCCCGCATCCTTCGCCATCTCGGCTGAGATATCGCCCGTGTGGGCGCCGGAGGCGGCGGCATGGCAGTCCTGGGCGCCGAGCAGAAGGCGCGAACCGCGCGCCGCATCGGCCATCCGGGCGAGCAGCGTCGCTGGCGGGCAGATCATGACGTCGGCGGGAGCCGTGCCGTCCGACAGCGCTTGCCTGACGGCCTCGGCCTCGGCGAGCGCGGCGGCGAGCCCGTTCATCTTCCAGTTGCCCGCGACCAGCGGACGAATGGGCGTTGTGGTCATCGTTCCTGCTGCCCCCACATGGATTCGGCCATTTTGCGCTCCCGTCCCCGGTCCCTACGGGGGCCCACCGGGCGCCGGTCACAGTCCCTGGGTGGCGTCCCGAATTAACTTATTTTCAGCTCCGCAGCACGGTCTTGCATTCCCCGGCGCGGTGGGCTTCATATCACCCCGACGCCTCCCGTCATGGACGGGTTCAACTTTTTCTGCAAGCGGTGGCGGCCGGCCCGGCGATGGGGGCGCGCCCCCCGCATTCAACAGGAAGATCTTTCTCGATGCTCGACGCCATGCGACGCGGCGCCCAAGGGTGGGTGGCCAAGTTTCTGTTCGCTATCCTGATCGTGAGCTTCGGTATCTTCTGGAACGTTTCCGATGTGTTCCATGGGTTCGGACGCGGCTCCGTGGCCAAGGTCGGCGAGACCGAAATCACCGTCACGGATTTTCAGCGTGCGTTCCAGAACCAGATCCGCAGCATCAGTCTTCAGGGCGGCGAGCGGCTCACCACCGAGCAGGCGCTGATGCTGAGGCTCGACCGGCAGGCGCTCGAGCAGCTCATCGCGCAGGCCGCCGTCAAGGCCCATGCCGACAAGCTCGGCCTGTCGCTGTCGGATGCGGCGCTGGCGGAAGGCGTTCGCAACGATCCCGACTTCGCGGGGCCGGACGGCAAGTTCTCACGCGTCGGCTTCGACGGCCTCCTGCGCCAGCTCAACCTCTCCGAGGCGGGGTTCCTCGCGCTCCGGCGCGACGACGAGGTGCGCGGGCAGATCTTCGATGCGCTCTCCGCCGCCATCGTCGTGCCGAAGCCGATGGTCGAGGAGCTGCACGCCTACCGCGAGGAGGCGCGCACGATCGAGATCGTGCAGATCGACCCGAAGAAGGTCTCCGTTGCGGATCCGGACGAGGCGAAGGTCAAGGAGACCTATGAGGCCGACAAGACGAGCTATATGACGCCCGAATACCGCAAGGCGGCGGTGCTCGTGCTCTCCACCGACGCGCTCAAATCCGAAATCACGCTCACGGACGACGAGCTCAAGGCCTATTACGACGATCACAAGGCGACCTACGACAAGCCCGAGCAGCGGCGCCTGCAGCAGATCGCCTTCAAGGACAAGGCGGCGGCCGAGGCGGCGCGTCAGGAGATCGTCGACGGCAAGAAGAATTTCCTCGACGTTGCGAAAGAGCAGGGCGCCAGCGAGGACGACGTCAATCTCGGCCTCTTGTCGAAAGACAAGCTGATCGATCCCAAGATCGCCGATGCGGCGTTCGCGCTCGAGCGTGACAAGCTCTCGGAGCCCATCGAAGGCCGCTTCGCAACCGTGCTCGTGCGCGCGATCGAGATCGATCCTGGCAAGGCGAGCACCTTCGAGGAGTCGAAGGGCACGGTGCGCGACAAGCTTGCGGGCGAGCGTGCCGAGGGGCTCATCCAGGAACGCTACGATCTCGTCGAGGAGGGCCGCAACGCCGGCAAGACGCTGAAAGAGATCGGTGCGGAGCAGAAGCTCAAGTTCCTCGACGTCGAGGCGCTGGACCGCGAGAACAAGACACCTGACGGCAAGACGGCGATCGACATCCAGGATGCCCAGATCGCGGTGAAGCAGATCTTCGCGACCGGCGTCGGCATGCAGCCAGACGCGGTGGAGCTGCCGGGCTCGGCCCATGTCTGGTTCGACGTGATGTCCGTCACCGAGCCGCAGCAGAAGCCGTTCGAAGAGGTGAAGGACGACGTCAAGACCGCCTATATCGAGAAGGAAAGGGCGAGGCTGCTCAACGAGCTGGCGCAGTCGCTGGTCGACCGGCTCAAGGCGGGCGAAGCGTTCGCTACGGTCGCGGAGGCGGCCGGCGGCGAGTCCGATACCCTCGAGAACGTGAAGCGGAACACGTCGCAGCCGGGCCTCACCACGGAGGGCGTGGCGCAGGCGTTCGCGCTCGAGAAGGGCGGCGCCTCCTTCACCGACACGCCCGACCGGCAAAGCCGCGTCGTGTTCCAGGTCAAAGAGATCTTCCCGGCGGCGGAGGCGAGCAAGGCGCAGCACGACAAGCTCGTCAAGGAGCTCTCGGCGCAGATCGCCAACGACGACCTGATGGCCTACATCACCGCCCTCAAGGCCAGCCTCAATGTCCATGTCAACGAGGCCGAGCTCGCCCGGGCGACGGGCGTTGCCGCGGAGAGCGACCAGTAGAGGGGACCGGTCACTTGAGCACGCTCTCCCGGGGGCCCAAGGGTCTCGACGCGCTGCCGGCCTACGACAGCTTCGCCAGGCGCTACAAGGCCGGCGCGCCGCAGGTCGTGTGGACGCGGATCGTCGCCGATCTTGAGACGCCGGTGTCGGTCTATCTCAAGCTGGCGCTCGGCAAGCCGTACTCGCTGCTGCTCGAGTCAGTCGAGGGCGGGGCCTCGCGCGGGCGCTACTCGGTGATCGGGCTCGCGCCCGACGCGGTCTGGCGGGCCCACGGCGACACGGCCGAGATCAACCGCAACCCGATGAAGACGCCGGATGCGTTCAAGGCGGAGGCGACGCCTGCGCTCGCGTCGCTCCGCGAGCTGCTCGCGACCTCGCGGCTCACGCTGCCGGACGAGCTGCCGCCGATGGCGGCGGGCGTGTTCGGCTACATGGGCTACGACACGGTGCGCCTCATCGAGCGGCTGCCGGACGTCAAGCCGGATGAGCTCGGCGTGCCGGACGCGGTGCTGGTCCGGCCGACGCTGGTCGTCATCTTCGACTCGGTCAAGGACGAGATCAGCATCGTGACGCCGGTTCGTCCGGAGAAGAAGGTCGATGCCGAGGCGGCGTACAAGGCGGCGCTCAAGCGGCTCAAGGGGGCCGTGGAAGCGCTCGATGCGCCGGTGCCGCACGCGTCGCTGGCGCCTCTCTCCAAGACCATTGCGCACTCCGAGCCGCGCTCGAACACGCCGCCCGGGGCATACATGGCCATGGTCGAGAAGGCGAAGGAGTACATCCGCGCCGGCGATATCTTCCAGGTCGTGCTGTCGCAGCGCTTCTCGGCGCCGTTCGCGCTGCCGTCGTTCGCGCTCTACCGGGCGCTCCGGCGCACCAACCCGTCGCCGTTTCTGTTCCACCTCGATCTCGGCTCGTTCGCGCTCGTGGGCTCGAGCCCGGAGATCCTCGTCAGGCTGCGCGACGGGGAGGTGACGATCCGGCCGATCGCGGGCACGGCGCCGAGGGGGGCGACGGAAGCAGAGGACAAGGCGCTTGCCGATGCGCTGATCCGCGACCCCAAGGAGCGTAGCGAGCACCTGATGCTGCTCGACCTCGGGCGCAACGACGTGGGGCGCGTCGCAGAGGTGGGCTCGGTCAACGTCACCGCCAAGTTCGTCATCGAGCGCTACAGCCATGTGATGCACATCGTGTCCAATGTGGTCGGGCGGCTTTCGGCCGAGCGCGATGCGATCGATGCGCTGATGGCCGGCTTTCCGGCCGGCACGGTGTCGGGCGCCCCGAAGGTGCGCGCGATGGAGATCATCGACGAGCTGGAGAAGGCCAAGCGCGGACCGTATGCGGGCTGCGTCGGCTACTTCACGGCCGATGGAGAGATGGACACCTGCATCGTGCTGCGCACGGCGCTGGTCAAGGACGGGATGCTCCACGTGCAGGCGGGGGCGGGGATCGTCTACGACAGCGTGCCGCAGAAAGAGCAGCAGGAGTGCATCAACAAGGCCAAGGCCATCGTGCGCGCGGCCGAGGAGGCGGTGCGGTTCGCGTCGCGCGGGAGCAAGAAGGGGCGCTAGAGTCGTTCCGATTTAGGTGGAAACATGGTCATGCGAGCAATTGGCGTGTCTGGATCCCGGCCTGCGCCGGGATGACGTCATTTGTATGCAGGCGGGCTACGCAAACTCAACGTCACTCCGGCGAAGGCCGGAGCCCAGACGGGCTTGCGCATGTCGAACCGCTGTTTCCATCTGAAACGGAAACTCTCTAAGCCCAGTGCTCACCGACGCATCGGCGGCGAGGCGCGTTTGCGTGTCCTCCCGGTCCAAGGCGAGCATAGGTGACTTTGCCCGAAGCGGACACCTTCATCGACGTCATCCGTCGGCTGGTCCGTCACGGCCGCGCGAACGGAAGTGGGTCTCCGCATCCTCGACCGTCGAAGCGTAGCGAACGAGGGGCTTGCGTAAGCCCGCAACGAGCAA
The DNA here is from genome assembly GCF_036833075.1 of Hyphomicrobium sp. GTDB lineage: Bacteria > Pseudomonadota > Alphaproteobacteria > Rhizobiales > Hyphomicrobiaceae > Hyphomicrobium_C. The sequence continues at coordinate 9,974 of NZ_DAITQL010000030.1, read as the reverse complement.
CGGTCGCCGCACGGTCTTCTCGACACCCACGAAATATACACGCGTCCCGCCGTGGATGAGTTTCTCGACGAGTCCTTTGAGGGCATTGGCCGCGGTGCTGTCGACAAGCGGTACATCGGAAAAATCGAGCACGAACATCTTCGGGCGCTCACCGATCCGGTTGAGCACAGCGCTGACGGCAGCCGTCGCACCGAAAAACAGGGCCCCGGAAATACGGTAGACAACGACGTCGCGGCCGTGCGTGTTCGGGTCATAGGGCATGCGTGCCTGACCCTGCGCATCCGCCTGGTCCGAGACGATGACCGGACGCCCCGTCTCGACCAGGACGGTCTCGGCCATGCGATGCAGGAAAAGGAACGAGCCGAGCGTCACACCCACCGCGATCGCCGTCGTCAGATCGACGAATATCGTCAATAGGAATGTGGACATCAGCACCGCTGCGTCTCCCCAAGAGGCGCGCAGCAGGCCCCAGAACTCCTCCTTCTCCGCCATGTTCCAGGCCACGACCGCCAGGACCGCACCCAGACTGGCGAGCGGGATGTAGGCCGCGAGCGGCGCGGCGATGAGCATGAACAACAGGATGTAGAGGGCGTGCATCATGCCCGCGACCGGCCCATGTGCGCCCGCTCTGACGTTGGTCGCGGTGCGAGCGATCGTCCCTGTCACGCACATGCCGCCGAAGGTAACCGCCGCCATGTTCGCGGCCCCCTGTGCGACCAACTCGCAGTTCGAACGATGCTTGCGCCCCGTCATTCCATCCGCAACGACCGCAGAAAGAAGAGATTCGATGGCGCCGAGGACGGCGATGGCGACGGCGTCCGGAAAAACCGCCTGCATCTTCGCCCAATCGAGAGGCGGAAGGCTGGGCGACGGAAGGGTGCGCGGAACGCCGCCAAATTTCGTGCCGATCGTCGCAACCTCGAGATCGAACAGGTAGATCGCAAACGCCGTTACCCCGACCGCGATCAGAAGCCCTGGCCATTTGGGCCTGTAGCGCCGCAAGACAAGAATGATCGCGATGGCCAGGAGCGCGAGGGCCACCGTCGTCGGTTTGAGGGTGTGGATGCTGTCCGCTATGGCCCCGATCTTGGGGATCAGTGCTGCGGGTTCATTGGCGATATCGAGCCCCAGAAGCTCTTTGACCTGGCTCGCGAAAATAATGACGGCGATGCCTGCCGTGAAACCGACGATCACCGGAAACGGGATGTACTTGATGTAGGTTCCAAGCTGAAGGAAGCCGACGGCCAGCATCATGGCGCCAGCCATCAATGTTGCGAGAACAAGCCCGTCGTAGCCATGCCGCTCGACGATGGTTGCGATCAGAACGATAAAGGCGCCGGCCGGCCCGCCGATCTGAAACCGGCTGCCGCCGAGGGCGGAAATCAGAAAGCCACCGACGACAGCGGTGTAAAGTCCTTTGTCTGGAGACAGTCCCGATCCGATGGCGATGGCCATCGACAGCGGGAGCGCAACGATTGCGACCGTCAATCCGGCAATCGCATCCTGGCGGAACTGCTGCCAGCCGTAGCCCTCTTGCAGGATCGTGATCAGCTTGGGTGTGAACAGCTCTGAGAAGGTCGGCTTCGCCGGCCTCAGAGATTCACCGCCTGCGGATGCATTCATATCGTTGACCCTCGCTGACATCCGCGCAATTTACGCAATCGTCTTGCGATGCGGGAAGCGTGCGTTACCTACCTTCTGCACGCTGGACTGTCAGCAGGTCGCGTTGTCGGGTGCTGGCTCTCCGCGACCTCGGTCGTGGGCCGTCGATGACCGCTTTTGTGCCGGGAGCGGACCGTGCCGCTCATCGTATGCGGCTAATGCGCGAGGAGAGTCAGGAGCGCCTTGGTGATGGCGCTGTTGCCGGCCAGGACGTCGCCGGTCGCAAGGGCCGTGTCCTTGCCGCTCACGTCGGAGACGAGGCCGCCGGCTTCCCGTACCAGCACGATGCCGGCCGCGAGATCCCAGGGCTTGAGGTTGCGCTCCCAATAGCCGTCGTAGCGGCCGGCTGCGACGTAAGCGAGGTCGAGGGCGGCCGAGCCCGAGCGGCGCAAGCCCGCAACCTCCATCATCACCGTGCTCATCTCCTGCATGAAGCGCGGATGGCCGGGGCGGCCGCGATGGGGAATGCCGGTGACGACGACGGCATCCGCGAGCGCCTTGCGCGCCGCTACGCGCAGACGTCGCTTGTCGTTCAAAAAGGCGCCCTTGCCCTTCTCGGCGGTGAACAGCTCGTCGGTCGCCGGATTGTAGACGACGCCGGCGACCAGGACGCCCTCGCGCTCGAGGCCGATCGAGATGGCGAAGTGCGGGATGCCGTGCAGGAAGTTCGTCGTGCCGTCGAGCGGGTCGACGATCCAGCGATGGGTCTTGTCCACGCCCTCGATCTCGCCCCGCTCCTCCATCAGGAAGCCGTAGCCGGGGCGCGCCTTGGACAGCTCCTTGAAGATGATGTCCTCGGCCTTGAGGTCGGCTGCGGAGACGAAGTTCGCCGGGCCCTTGACCGACACCTGAAGATGCTCGACCTCGCCGAAATCACGCGCGAGCGAGCGGCCGGCTTTGCGCGCGGCGGCGATCATCACGTTCATCAGGGCTGAGGCAGGCATGGTAGATCGCTATCCGACTGAGGGGCACGCCGTTCGCGGCGGCTGGAGGAAGGGGAGGCTCTGACGGTTTCGCCGCGGAACGTCAACCCTTTTCGCGGCGGAGCGGGAGCAACTGCTTAACGCCTCGCCCGGAGCGTTGCGACACAAGGTGGCAGCGTGCCGGACGGCAGGACGCCAGACAACAAGGTGTTGGGGGGCGGGGGGCGCGGCGTGGGCGCCGGGCGCGCCGTCGCGGCCGTCACGGTATGGCCATCACCTGCCGGCGCTCGCGCCATTGCGCCGCGGCGGCCTCGGCCTTGACGCGATCCGCGTCGGGGAGTGCTGCGACGTAGAGATCTAGCTTGTCGTCGACGACGCCGCCGGCCTTGGCGATCAGGCGCCATCGGGCGGCCTCGACGGGGTTGGCCTCGACGCCGATGCCTTCGGCATAAAGATGACCGAGCCGGTTCTGGGCGCCGGCCACGCCCTTGTCGGCGGCGGACTCGAGATAGGCGACCGCCTTGCCTTCGTCGACCTTCAGGCCGCGTCCCTGCAGCAGCATCACGGCATAGTCGTACTCGGCAGAGGAGAGACCCTGCGCGGCGGCTTTCGCGCTCCAGCGTGCCGCCTCGAGCGCGTCGTTGGGGACGCCGTTGCCTTCGAGGTAGAGCGCGGCCAGGTCGTACTGGGCGGCCGCGATGCCCTTCTCGGCGGCGTAACGGATGTGCTGGGCGGCGCGATAGGGGTTCTCGGGCTTGCCGGTGCCCCTCAGGAACATGAGACCGAGATTGTAGTTGGCGACCGGATCGCCGGTCACGGCGGCCTTCTCGAACATCTCGGCGGCGAGGTTCGGGTCCTTGGCGACGCCGCGGCCTTCGGCGAGCAGGGTGCCGAGCGCCAGCATGGCGGGCACGTCACCGAGCTCGGCGCCGCGTGCATACCAGCGTGCCGCGGTGGCCTCGTCCTTCGGAACGCCGAGGCCCTCGGCGTAGATGCGGCCGATCAGCGTATGCGCCTGCGGATCGTTGCGCTTGGCGGCTTCTCCGGCGAGCTCGAGCGCGGTCAGGTATTTGCCTTGATCGAACGCAACGTAGGCGCTGTCGTCGCCTGTGGGCGTCGCGGCATCGCCCGTGGCCGGGCGCGCGGGGTCTCGGAGAGTGGTGCTCGGCGCCCCGCCAAGATAAGGGTCGAGCATCCCGGTTGCGAACAGGGCGCCGAGCGCCCCCATGGTCACGCCCGCGCACGCCAGGATGACGAGGTGGATCGTCTTCACGGGCGCGCTCCTTACGCTGTGGATACGGGCGCGCCGAGAGCCGCCACGAGGTCCGATGCCCATGCCGCGTCGTTGCCAGCGTCTGAAGCGTGGGGCAGGCGCACGGCGACGAAATCGGCCCCGCTCGCGATCAGATCGCGCGCTTCGCCCGCCGTCCCGACATCGAAGGCGACGACTGGGACGACGAACACCTCGGCCCACCAGGCGACGAGCGCGCGGCGGGTTTCGCCTGCGCCGTCGAGCCCCTCCGCTTCGGCGGCCGGGCCGAAGGCCACGTAATCGGCGCCGGTCTCTCCGAGCGTCATGGCGTCGTGGCGCGAGCGTCCCGCATCGGCGCCGACAATGGCATCGGGGCCGAGCGCGCCGCGGGCGGCCTCGTAGGCCTCCTCGATCTCCGGGCGCCAGGAGAGATGCACGCCGTCGGCGCCGGTGGCGCGGGCGGCCGGCACGTCGTCGGCGATCAGGGCGGCGACCTTCCTCTGCTGCGCCATCTCGACGAGCGGGCGGGCGACGGCGGGATCGAGGACGCCGCCCACGGGTGCGGTCAGGATCACGGTGACGGCGCGGGTGGCCTCGAGCGCGGCAGCGATGCGGGCGAGGGCCGCCGTTCCGCTCTCGGCGGCGGCGATGAGGCAAATCCCCGGATCTGAAGATCTGTGGGTCATGTCGCCTGCGTCGCGTCCCTTCGGTAATTGTCCGGCCCGGTGATGGGTTTGCGGCCCGTGTCGGGTGCGTATCGGTCTCAATTCGGGCGGAAAAGAGACTCGGGGCGTCGATGTAAGGGCATCGTCCTTGGAAGAACAGGCCTTTGCGCCCGATCCGGCCTATCGCGCGCCCGGCCTTCCGGCTATGGTCGCCGCGAGCGAGTCGACCAATGCGTCAGGACGTTGGCTCGGGTCTCGTTCCATGCAGCGTCCATGAGCATGAAATTGCCATGCTGCGGCTGCACGTGTCGCCCTATCGAGGGCTGCAAACGGGGGCTGCAAACATTGTGCGGGCGCCGCGTCCCGCTTCGACGGAGCCAGATTGATGCTCACGCCTGTTTTCCTGCGCGTTGCTGCCGCCACTGCCGCGGTCGTGGCGTTCGCCGCCAATGCTTCGAACGCTGGGGCGCAGTCGCCATCCGGCGAGGCGCCCGCCGTGCAGACCACCGGAACCATTCCGGACCAGCCTTCGGCCACCGCCACGCCGCCCGCTGCGGCCCCGCCCGCAACGTCGCAAGCCGCGGCGCCGTCGAGCCCCTCTGAGACGAAACCCGGCGACGCCGTCGCCAACGCCGCGACCCCCGAGGCGCCCTCGGCTACGCCACCGCCCGCGGTCTCCGATGCGCCATCGCAAGCACCCGCAACGGCGGCGCCTTCGACTTCTACGCCGGCCGCACCCTCTGCCTCCACGCCGGCGGCGCCGGATGCGGCCGCGGCGCAGCCTGCCGCCGCAGCGCCCGCGCCGCCCGTGGTCGATCCCGTCATCGCCGCCGTGCGCACGTGGCTCGGCACGTCCGCCAACACGTCGAAGGCGCATAAGGAGGATACCGCGGCCGCGGCCGCCTTCTACGGCGCGCGCAACGACAAGCCGCTGTGGGTGACCGGCACAGGTTTCACGGACGGCGCCAAGAGCGCGATGGCCGAAGTGCGCAAGGCCGACGACTGGGGACTTTCCGCCGCGGCGTTCGATCTTCCCGCTCTGACGGGCGCGCCGTCGACGGAGGCGCTGGCCGACGCCGAGGGCAAGCTCACGCTCGCGCTGCTCAAGTACGTGCGCTTCGCGCGGGGCGGACGCGTCAACCCGGCCTCCTTGAGCCGCATCCTCGATGTCGCGCCGCCGATCAAGGATCCGGCGACCGTGCTGACGGCGCTCGCGGCGGCTTCGGCGCCCGATGCCTATCTGCGCGATCAGCATCCCAAGCACCGGCAGTTCCAACTGCTGCACAAGGCGCTGCTCAAGGCGCGCGGCCCGGCGGAGCCGGCCATTGAGGTCGACCCGGCGCTCAAGATCAACCTCCCGGCGACGCGCGAGATGCTCAAGGTCGGCGTCGAGCATCCCAACATCGCGCTGCTGCGCCAGAGGATGAAGGTCCCGGCCGAGGATGGGGCCAAGGACACGCTGTTCGATGAGAAGCTCGAGCTGGCGCTCAAAGCCTACCAGGTCGAGAAGGGGCTCAAGGCGACGGGCGAGCTTACGGGCGCGACGCGCAAGGCGCTCAACGCCGAGGGCGATGTGCATCGCGCGCCCGATCCGGAGCGCGGCACGCAGATGATCGTGCTCAACATGGAGCGCTGGCGGTGGATGCCCGAGAACCTCGGCCGCGTTTACGTCTGGAACAACATCCCGGAGTTCATGACACGCGTAATCAGGGGCGATGAGGTGCTGTTCAAGGAGCGCATCATCGTCGGCCTGCCGCAATGGGCGACGCCGGTGTTCTCGGAGACGATGAAGTCCATCGCCTTCAACCCCTCCTGGGGCATGCCGGACGGCATCAAGACGCGGGAGCTCGCGCCGCGCCTGCGCTCGGCGGGCGGCGGTTTCTTCTTCTTCGGCGGCGGTGGGGGCGGCAACATTATTCGCGCCTACGGCCTCGACGTCTACCGCAACGGGCGCAGGATCGACCCCGACAGCGTTGACTGGTCGAATGCCGACCTGCGCAACTACAGCTTCATCCAGCCGCCGGGCGGCAGGAACCCGCTCGGGCAGGTCAAGTTCCTGTTCCCCAACCGGCACGACGTCTACATGCACGACACGATCGAGCGGTCGCTGTTCGCGCAGCCGAGCCGTGCGCTCTCGCACGGCTGCATCCGCGTGCAGGACCCGATGAGATTCGCGCGGGTGATGCTCGCGGAAGGCAACGGCCTCGACGCGCGCGGCGTCGAGCAGGCGATGGCAGCCGGCGGAGAGATTCGGCTCAAGCATCCGATCCCGGTGCACATGACGTATTTTACGGCCGTCGCCGATGCAGACGGGCGCGTCTCGACGTTCGGTGATCTCTACGGGCACGACAGCCGGCTCTCGGCGGCGCTGACGGGGCGCCCCGTCCGCTTCGATCCCGGACCCGACACGGTTTCGGACGAGTTCGCCACGGCGGACGATGTGCCGCGCGATGCGCGACAGGGAAAAAAGAAAAAGAAATACAAGGCCCCCGATACGCTTTCGGATGCGATCTCAGGGTTCTGGATGAACTAGAGAAATCCTCTGGGTGAGAGGGTTCTCCGCCCCTCAACAACATACGCGCAACCGCGACAGGACCGTCGACGGAGCCGCGTGCGCTTCTCCCCGTACGTCATGCAGCGAGTGTACGAGCAGCCGGCCGCGCGCCGGTCGTCACAGCGCGGTCAAGGCGCCGAATGCAGTCAAGGCGCAATGAGGGGGGCTCATTACGCCTTGCTGCTTAGCCTTCGTCCGGTGAGGCCGAAGACTATAAGAATGAGGCCCCCATCCGATCGTCCCGGTCAGGCGACGCGCCTCGCAGCGCGATACGCCCATGGGCCTGATCATGAAACGCAATTGCAGACGAGTTGTTCCGCTGCGCCGCGAAAAAAAAATCGAAAAATCTCGCGCTGCAAACCTCAGTTTGAGATTATCGCCGGAAACGCTCTACGCGGCCTTCTCGAGTGCGGCATCCCACTTGCCGAGCGCGGCGAGGCCGTTCATGCGCGCGCGATGGGCGAAAGCGCGCTGGCCTGCCGCAACGTTCTCGGGCTTGCCGCCCCAGGCCTTGAGGGCTGCCGCCTGCAGCGCGCGGCCGTAGGAGAAAGTCAGAGCCCAGGGAAGGTTTCCCGCGGCGTTCATCAGCGAAAGGTGCCGGGTCGCGAGCTCGTCCGACTGTCCGCCCGAGAGGAACGCGATGCCCGGAACCGACGCGGGAACCGTCGCCTTGAGGCAGCGGATGGTTTTTTCCGCAACCTCCTCGGCGGAGGACTGGCGTGTGCTTTTCTGGCCGGCAATGACCATGTTCGGCTTCAGCACCATGCCCTCGAGCGAGACGCGGGCGTCGTAGAGCTCCCGGAAGACGGTGCGTAGCGTCCATTCCGTCACGCGGTAGCATTCGTCGATGTCATGGGCGGAATGCGGGCCGTCCATCAGCACCTCGGGCTCGACGATGGGCACGATGCCGGCTTCCTGGCAAAGCGCCGCGTAGCGGGCGAGCGCGTGGGCGTTGGCCTTCACGCAGTTCCATGTCGGCAGGCCGTCGGCGATGGTGATGACGGCGCGCCATTTGGCAAAGCGGGCGCCGAGCTTGTGGTACTCGGCCAGGCGCTCGCGGAGGCCGTCGAGCCCTTCGGTGATGGTCTCGATCTTCGAGGTCGGGCCGGCAAGCGGCTTGGCGCCGGTGTCGACCTTGATGCCGGGGATCGCGCCCGCAGCCTTCATGACGTCGACCAGGGCCGTGCCGTCCTTGGCTTTCTGGCGGATGGTCTCGTCATAGAGGATAACGCCGGAGACGTAGCTCTTCATGGCGTCGGTGGCGCGGAACAGCATCTCGCGGTAGTCGCGGCGCGTGTCCTCGGTCGAGGTGACGCCGATGCCGTCGAACCGCTTCTTGATGGTGCCGGAGCTTTCGTCGGCGGCCAGGATTCCCTTGCCCGGCGCAACCATGGCTTGGGCAATATCTTCGAGCTTGTCGGTCATGGCCTTTTCCCGTTGTCCAGTCGAATTGAGGTTCGATCGCCGCGCTCGGTTCGATGCGCTTGGCGCGATCAGGCGGCTGTCAGTTTCTTCAGAACGTCGTCCGAGACCTCGAAGTTCGCGAAAACGTTCTGCACGTCGTCGTCGTCCTCGAGGGCGGCGATGAGCTTCATGATGCTTTCGGCATTCGCCTCGTCCACTTCCGTGGTGAGGCTCGGCTTCCAGACGGCCTTCACGCTTTCGGGCTCGCCGAGCGTCTCCTCGAGCGCCGCTGCGACGGTGCCGAGGCTGTCGAAGCTACAGGTGACGAGGTGGCCGGCATCGTCGGAGGCGGCGTCGTCCGCGCCGGCCTCGATGGCGGCGTCGAGCACGGCGTCGGGCGAGCCGGCCGCGGTCTTGAAGCGGATCTCGCCCACATGCTCGAACATATGCGCTACCGCACCCGTGGCGGCGAGGTTGCCGCCGTGTTTCGTGAAGGCCGCGCGCACGGCGCCGCCGGTGCGGTTGCGATTGTCGGTCAGCGCCTCGGCGATGACGGCGACGCCGCCCGGCGCATAGCCTTCATAGCGGATCGTCTCGTAGGCCTCGCTGTCGCCTCCCAAAGCCTTCTTGATGGCGCGCTCGATATTGTCCTTCGGCATGTTCTCGGCGCGCGCCGTCTGGATGGCGAGGCGCAGGCGCGGGTTCATGGCGGGGTCAGGCATGCCGGACTTGGCGGCGACCGTGATTTCGCGGGCGAACTTGGCGAACATCTTGGCGCGGGCCGCATCCTTGCGGCCCTTCTTGTGCATGATGTTCTTGAATGCTGAATGGCCAGCCATCTGTGTTCCGGATCGTCAGGGGCCCCGGGTGGGGCCGTTCGGGTCCGATTTAATGCGGGGCGGCCCCGCGCCGGTCAACCCCTTCGGCGCATCCCTGACAAGGGTTATTCCCTCTCTCCCGTGCGGCCAGGGTGTCCGGGAGGGGCAGGATCCATGAACCGGGGCGGTCCGGGGCCCCGGCGGACCTCGCGGGAGGACGCAGAATCACCTAAACTTTCAGCTACGCCGCCACTGCCCAATCGCGGACCCAGGGTGAGCATGCTCACCAATGCGCTGAGGGTGGGTTCAGCCCCTTCTCATGCGGTTGCCATAAACCTCTCTCTCACTCGACCCACAGCGGCTCGGTCGGCTCCAGAACGCCACCGAGCCGCAAACTTTTCACGCGTGTCGCAAGGCCGGTCGCGTCGTCGATCTCCACGGCGAGGCCGGAGACGGTCGCGGGCCCGAGCGCCGGCTCGAAGCGCTCGCGCGGGAGGCGGGTGAGGAAACGGTTCAGCGGCTCGTCGATGTCCATGCCGAGCACGGAATTGTAATCGCCGCACATGCCGGCATCCGACATGTAGGCCGTTCCGTGCGGCAGGATGCGCTCGTCGGAGGTCGGTTTTTTTTTTTTTGTTACGTCGACCACCGAGACTCGTCCGTCGAGGAAGTATCCGAGCGCCTGCTTCTCGCTCG
>NZ_DAITQL010000029.1:46212-46583 GCF_036833075.1 Hyphomicrobium sp. | reverse complement strand
TCGTTGCGCTTGAACGGCGCGGCCTTGGCGTGCTTCGTCCAGTCGGGCTTGAAGGCGATCTGCGGCACGTTGCGATGATCGGCCCAGCGTGCGGCGATGCGTTCGGCGCCCTTAGGGCTGCCGCCGTGCAACAGCACCATGTCCGGGTGCTTGGCGTGAACCTGATCGAGCTTGGCCCAGATGAGCCGATGATCGTTGAAGTCGAGTCCGCCGGTGAGCGCGATCTTCGAGCCCGCCGGAAGAAGGACTTCGTTCTTGGCGCGCTTCCTGGCAGCGAGGAAGTCGCGGCTGTCGATCATCGCCGAGGTCAGGTTGCGATGGTTGACCATCGATCCGCTGCGCGGCCGCCACGATGAGTTGGTGTGGCGTTC
>NZ_DAITQL010000029.1:20879-46140 GCF_036833075.1 Hyphomicrobium sp. | reverse complement strand
AGCTCGAACGCGTCCCTGCGTTCGATCAGCGTTTGCCCCTGGGCGGTGAGCCGTTCCAAGTCGACGGATTTAACCTCGGAACCGTCCTGCTCCCGTTGGCTCCGCCTCTGCGCCTGCTCGTTATCGTCGAGTTCGCGCTCGATCCGGTCGGTGGCGCGGTGGAAAAGATTGACGGTCGACCAAAGCAGATCGTCGAGGTCGGGCTCGAGGCGGGTGTCCTGCAGGGTGACGATCAGGGCGTCAAAAATGTCAGCGATGGCGCCGGCGACGGCGTTCCCGTTGGGTAGCGGCCTCGGGTCGAGTTCGTCCTGGAAAGGGCGGAAGCCGTAAAGCTGAAGTTCGGTCAGAACGTGGTCGGTAGGAGATGAAGCGTGATGGGGCTCGAAGTCGTCGCGATCGCTCGTCATGGGATGCTCCTTCGTCGGTCTGACCGCGACCCTCGCGGCCTTCTGGCGACGAAAGCCGTCGGGCGGGCCGGGCCTGCACCCGGAGCGAAGCGCAGGGCCCAAGCGTCAGCGGAGGATGGCGAAGCCCGGTTGTTTTGCTTCGCGATGCAAAGGCCCGAAGGGCCGGCGGAAAAGAACCGGGCGCAGCCATTGCCGGGTCGGACCGTTTGACGGCCGATCGCCCTCTCGAAGGCCGGGTCGCGGTCTCTCCGGCGAAAGGAGAACCCAGTCGGGCGGTCGTGCTGACAGCGCCGCCGCTATTGCCGCATCCCGGCGGAACTACATCGCATCGGTCGCGATGAAACGCACGACATCTTCTGGGGCGAGCTGGCCGCGGACGTTGGCCCAGAGTGCACCGATGCCGATGCGCCTGAGGTCCTCGTTGAAGTCTCCGAGCGTGGGTGACAGAACAATCGCCTCGATCCCAAAAGAGTTCGCCCGTTCGATCAGACTGTCGCGTGCGCCGTCACCGGCCGGATCGTCGTCACGCACGATGTAGAGTCGGCGGACCGTCGGCGGGAACAGCATGGCTGCGAGATGCGCGGCCGATAGCGCGGCGGCCATCGGCATAGGGGGTGACGCCATCCGCAGCGACAGAATCGTTTCGATGCCTTCTCCGGCGGCCATCACGTCACGCGCCACGCCGAATCGGACCGCGTGGCCGAGCAGATCGCCCATCGCCCGCCGCGGCGTGTCAATCGGCGCCTTGCCGCTACCGTCGAGTGCAAGCCAGGTGCGATGTGCGCCGGTGATCCGGCCGCCGAGATCGGTGACGGATGCGATCATCGCCGGCCAGCTCTCGGTCGGGCTATGCTCATCCGGCCGATAATAGCATCGCGGATGAAAGCGCAGCGATCCGGTTCCGTGCAAAGCCGTGATGCCGCGTTGACGTAAGTACGTCTCCACGAGAGTGCCCGGAATCGGCTGTGACATGGACAAGAGCCGGCGTGCCGCCTCCGCCGACCCGGTCGGTGCCGGTGCGAGGCGCCTCGATTGCGGCTCGGGGTCCGGGTGCGGCAGGCTGAGGAAGACTCGGGCTTCGTCGACGACATCCTTGAAGTCGAGCAGGCCGCGACTCTCACGGATGACGTCGAGCAAATCGCCATGCTCGCCGGTAGCGGCGTCCCTCCATTTGCCCGCAGCGCCCTTGCCGAACTCGGCGCCTTTCAGGCGGACGAACATGGACCGGCCCGGCGTGTTGCGGGCATCGCCGACCAGCCAGTAGCGACCCTCGCGGCGGCCATTCGAAAGATAGTGACGGCACACTGCCTCGGCCTGCCGCCCGAGACGTTGCGCCAGATCGGATGCATTGTCCGGCATCGTGTCCTCCGGAACGAAAAAGGGCCCGCCATCGCTGGCGGGCCCCTGACGGTGCGGTTGGCTCCTTCGTTACTCGGCCGCTGTGGCGTGGTGTTCGAGCGCGACCGATACATCCTCGGTCACTTCCTCATCTTCCACCACGACCGTTTCGCCGCCGTCCGCCGCCGTTTCTGCGCCCGCCGCATCGGCGCCCGCTTCGGCGGAATCAATGACGTCGGACTCAGCAACATTCGGCACGCAGCGACCAGGCGTGCGGAGCGGCTCCGGAAGCCATCCGGACCCGGCCAACAGCGTCTCGGCCTGTTCCGCCATCTCGGCCTTCTTCAGGTGCTCGATGCGGTCGCCCGCACGCGCGCCCTTCGCCTCCCGCACTGCTGCAAGGATGCGGGCCTTGGTGACGCGGCCGAAATAGTTGCCGATCGTCGGCGTCCAACCGGCGGCGACCATGTCGAGATCGATGGCTTGGGCGATGCGGTCGGCGTGTGCAAGGGCTCGAGGCTTGCGATTGTAAGCCTCATAGATCGCGTTGACCGACAACGACACGCAGTGCGCGAACAGCGCCTGACGGCTGTCGGTATCGAACGACATGAGCCCGTCCCAGAGATCGGCTGGCTCTTTGGGCAGGGCGGAGATCCAAGCCTGATGCCGGGTGTCGAAAGCGACGGCGAGCGCGCTGTCGGCAAGGCCCGGCGCCTGAGCACCGAATCCCGCGCTTTTCACATCGAGCTCCAGGCAGGTGTCCTGTGCGTAGCGGTAGAATACCTTGAGGCACAGGGCATGAAGCGCCGCGACGAACGCGATGTCGGGATTCTCGCCCAGGGTATGGCGAAGGGCTAGAGTCCTGTGGGCGGTCAGCTCGGTCATCAGCCGGTCGGGAATCGGCTTGATGCCATCGTCCTCTTCGGGCTCATCCGCAGGAGACTCCGCGCCTGCGCTCGCATCGTCGTCCTCGGCTTGGACTGCGATCGCATCCTCGTCGGCGGGATCGGTCTCGACGTCGGCCTCCGAAGCAATCGGAAGCTCATCCTCGGGGCGAACGTAGCCACGTTCGACGCGCAGGACCCCCGAGCCGTCGATGCTGACGAATACGCCAGCACGCGCGACCTCGTCGGGATCGAAAGCCTGAGGACGATCGTCGAAGGCGGCAAGCGCCGTCTCGATCTCGCCGAGCCGCTGATCGACCTCATCGGGCAACTCGTCGGCTTCAGCGTAGGTCTCCTCCAGACCGTCCATCTCGGCCTGCAACGCATCACGGGTCGCCTGCTCCTCGTCAGTGAGCGGAATCTGCTCGCCGCGCAGTTGCCGCAGGCCATAGGTGTGGCCGTAGGCGAAGTTGGGCGCGACATCGATCCACCTCCAGCCTTCGGCGCGGATCGCCTCGGACTGCTCCCGAAGCTTCTCGGCCACCAGCGTGTCGAGGAGACCAACATCCTGCAGCCAGCCGCCGTCGTCGCCCTGGAACAGGTCGCGCAGAATCACGCCGCCCGCCTCAGTGTAGGCGTCGAGGCCGATGAACTGCGCGCGCTTGTCCGAAGCTCGCACCGCACCCTCGGTCAGCATCCGGCGAATGACGTGCGGCTCCTTGGAGTAGGACTGGCTCAGCCGCTCGAACACCTGCTCCTGCCGCTCGTGGTCACCGTTGACGGTGAACGCCATGAGCTGGTCGAGAGTCATGCCATCGTCGGCATAGACGTCGAGGAGCTTGGGCGAGACCGACGCCAGGCGCAGGCGCTGCTTGACCACCGATACGGCGACGAAGAAGGCCGCGGCGATGTCTTCCTCGGACTGGCCCTTCTCGCGCAGCGTCAGGAAGGCCCTGAACTGATCGAGCGGATGCAGCGGCGCGCGCTGGACATTCTCGGCGAGGCTGTCCTCCTCGGGGATGCCATCGTCGCGCACGACGCAGGGCACTGGCGCGGTCTTGGCCAAGCGCTTCTGCTTGACTAGGCGTTCGAGCGCGCGGAAGCGACGGCCGCCGGCCAGAACCTCGAACATGCCGGTCTCGACGCCGTCGGCATCGCGACCCGGCCGCACGGTGATGCTCTGCAGGAGCGTGCGCCGGGCGATGTCCTCCGCCAGCTCCTCGATCGAGACGCCGGCTTTGATCCGGCGAACATTGGACTGGCTCAGCACCAGCTTGTTGAAAGGGATGTCCCGCGACGAGGACAGGGTGATCTTCTTAACAGCAGTAGCCATCGGGATGTACTCCGCGACGGGCGGCCGAAAGCCTCTCTCTCGGCCTCCAACCCGTCACGAAGCGAGCGCAGCCCTCTTCCTCTAGGAGGTTGGGGCTGCGCAGAGGCGTAGAGGCGTGAAGCCGCAAACCCGGCTCCACGCCTCGCGGTGTTTACCGGACGCTGGAAAGGAGCTTCGCGGCCTTGCCCTCCAGCTCCAGCCGCGAATCCTGATGCGGCTTGGTGCGGGCAAGCGCCGTGATCCCCTGGACGAAGTCGAAGATCGACTCTGGTGGACGCCCTTCTTCCTCCAGCACGGTGGCGATGATCTTCTCGGTCTCGGGACGTGAGAAGCCGCGGCGGCGCAGGAAGCTTTCGCGATCGTCATCTTTGCGGGCGACGATCTGTTCGCGAGCCGCCCTGATCCCGGCCAGAAACGGCATGGGCGACGACGTGGCGAAGCGTTCCAGCGCCGGCGCCGCCTGATGCGCGAAGCGATGGCTGGCGAACTTGCTGTGGCGGATCGAGATCTCCTCGAGGCCCTCCGCGCCCCAGATGTTGCGATTCATGCAAACCGCGCGGAGATAGAAGGCCGCCATTCCAAGCGTCTTCGAGCCGACCTCGCTATTCCAGCAATAGAAGCCCCGGAAATAGAGATCGGGATCGCCATTGGGCAGGCGGCCGGCCTCGATCGGATGGGCGTCATCGACCAGGAAGAGGAAGACGTCGCGATCGGAGGCATAGAGCGTGGTGGTGTCCTTGGTCACTTCGACGAACGGGTTGTGCGTCATGGTCGACCAGTCGAGCAGGCCCGGCACCTTCCACCTAGTGTCGCCTGTCCCTTCACCGGCGATCTTCATGACCGCGGCGACCAGCTCATGGTCCCAGATGCGGCCATAGTCAGGACCGGTGACGGCGCGCAGCTCGATCCGCCCGTCATCGGCTTCCAACGTCTTCACCAGCTCGGCGCGTTATCTGAACAGTCAAGCTGTCTCAGCGGACTTTCATCAGCCGAAACCAGCCGATCTGGCGGCGTTGCGCGGTTTTAGAACGGGTGAGACACTCGGGAGTATCTGGAGGGCTGCTCTTCGCATTGCGGTTCGTGGTTTTTACGACTGCTCAGCGAACCGAATGCGACTGGTGAAGGGATTTCTTTCGTGCAGACTGCTCCGCGGCCGTACCGGTCGACCACCTCACTTACGCTCAAAGCATCTCGCCGATATCTGACGCGCCGCTGGGATATGCGAACATGGTGGTCTTCAACTGCTCTGCCGTCAGCCCTTGCCTGATCGCCAGTGCAAAGATGTTGATCACTTCGTCAGCGTGCGGACCGACAAGATGGGCGCCGAGGATGCGGTCAGTGTCCGCGTCGACCAACGTTTTGAAGCCATACACCGTCTCGGCCTGCTGGCGTGCGGTGAACCAGCCGTCCACGCGCTCGGTCTTTACGCGAACGTTCAGGCCTTTCTCACGCGCCTTGGCTTCGCTCATGCCGACGGCTGCGATCGGCGGGATGGTGAAGGCGACACTCGGAACGCCTGTGTATTCAGGCCTGACCGTGTTGCCGTTGAGCAGGTTCGCCGAGACTACCTTCGCGTCATGGCTTGATACCGGAGTGAGCGGCGGTCCTAGGCCGGCGGCATCACCTGCTGCGTAGACCGCGGGGTTGGAGACGCTTTGCAAAAATCCGTTCAACGCCAGCCGCCCGTTATGGTGCTTTACGCTCCCGGCATCGAGATCGAGCGTCGCGAGCGCCGGCGCCCGACCCGCGGCATGGACGACCAGATCTGCGTCCATATCGAGTTCGCCGTCAGGACAGTCCGCCCGGACGCGATAGCCGTCTGATACCTTCTCAATGGCGGTCACCCCTGCCTGTGTGCGGACATTGATGCCGCGCTCGCTGAACTTGTCCATCAGCCAGCCGACGAGATCGGGGTCGAATTGCTTGAGCATTCGCTTCCCGTGCTGAAGAATTGTGACCTGTGCTCCGGCGCGCGCCGCGATGTGCGAAAACTCGGCCGCGATATAACCGCCGCCGACAAGGACGATGCGTTCAGGCAGGCTCTCCAGTTCCAGGAAGCCTTCATTGGTGATCAGGTGCTGCTCGCCCGGAATGCCGAGCGGCACGGCCTCGGCGCCGGCGGCGATCACGATACGGTCCGCCTCGATCCTCTCTCCTCCGAACTCGAGCGCATTCGGGCCGATAAAGCGAACGTGACCGTGGAAGGCGTGAATCCCTTTGTCGGCAAAGGCTTTCTCACGCTTCTGCGGTACCGGATCGGTGAAGCTGCGCTTGAAGGCCATCAGTCCCGTCCAATCGAGCGTCGCGTCCCCTTCGATTCCACGTCCGCTCATGCGCCAGGCGTGATCAGCCGCCTCGGCGCCGCCGACCATCATCTTCTTCGGATCGCAACCGCGCAAGGCGCAGGTGCCCCCGAAGGGCCGGAAGTCCGCGACGGCGACGCTCCAGCCAGCCGCACGAACCCTGTGTGCTGTTACGATCGCAGCCGTTCCCGTGCCGATGATCGCAAGGTCATATCTCTTCGCCACTAGATCTCCTCCAACATTGTCACGTTCGACATCCGAGCCTTCACGGCTCAGCCGGCGCAGCATGAGAGCTTCGCCACGTCCTTGTCGAAGGCAAGAGCCGCGAGCTTCAGGCCCTCAACGGTGGTGAGATACGGAAAGAGCGTATCCGCGAGGTCGTCGACGGTGAGGCCGTGCCGGATTGCCAGGGCCGCCGTCTGGATGCTGTCGGCTCCCTCCGGTGCGAGGATATGCGCCCCGAGCAGCCGGCCGCTGCCAGCGTCGGCGACGAGCTTGATGAGCCCGCGTGTGTCTCGGGCGGCAATCGCGCGCGGCACCTGGTCGAGACCGATCGTGGAGACACGGACGGCGTGGCCGGCGGTCCGCGCAGCCGCCTCTGTCAGCCCGACGCTCGCCACCTGCGGATCGGTGAAGACGATGGCCGGCATGGCACTGTTGTCGTAGCGCAGGCTGTCGCCGTTGAGGGCGTTCTTCGCCGCGAGCTTGGCACCGTAGGCGGCCATGTAGACGAACTGATCGTGACCGGTGACGTCGCCGGCAGCGTACACGCCCGATCTTGTCGTGCGCATGCGGTCATCGACGAAGATGCCGCCCTTCGGCGAGAGAGCGATCCCATGCTCGGCGAGCCCGAGACCTTCGATATTGGGCGCGCGGCCCGTCGCCACGAGCACCTGATCGGCGTCGATCGTGACGTCCTTGCCGTCGCGATGGACAGTGAGTGCAACACCGTCCGCGGTCTTGCGGATCGTCCGGTACGTGATGCCGGAAATCACCGCGATGCTCTCGTCCATGAAATACCCCGTCAGCGCCGTGCCGATCTCGGGTTCGGCCTCCGGAAGGAGACGCGAGCGGCACACCAGCGTCACCTCGACGCCGGCGCGGGCGAACATCTGGGCGAGTTCGGCCCCGATATAGCCGCCGCCGATCACGAGCAGAGATCGGGGCAGCGCCTCGAGATCAAGCGCCGTCGTGCTCGTCAGGTATGGCACGGTCTCGATGCCGGGGATGACAGGGACGGCCGGTCGCGCGCCGGTCGCGATGATGATCTTGCCGGCTGAGACAAACGTGCCGTCCACCTGGACGCCGCCGTCCACGATGCGCGCCGGCCCTTCGCGATAGGCGATGCCGTTGTAAGCCGGGAGCAGGTCGGCGTACTTGGCCTGACGTAGCTCCGAAACCAGCGCGTCCTTCTGACGGACGGTTCCGCCCCAGTCGGTCAGTTCGGCCTCGGCCGTGATGCCGGCGAAACGTGCCGCGGCTCGGGCATTGTGGAGCGTCTCGGCGGCGCGGATCAGCGTCTTCGACGGCACGCAACCGATATTGACGCAGGTGCCGCCGATGGTGCCGCTGCCGATGAGGGCCACCTGGGCGCCCTGATCGGCTGCCGTGATCGCGGCCGAGAAGCCGGCCGAGCCGGCGCCGATGATGGCAAGGTCGTAGGAACCATTGTTGCGGCCATTCGTGCCAAGGCGCCGATGCGTCACGGGCCTGTCCGGCGATGCCGTATCGCCCGACGATTGAGGCTCACCTTGTGTCTCGGCCGCGTTGTTGCCGTGGCCGGCGATTGTGCCGATTCCGGCAAGGCTGGGCCCGAAGATCGCCCGACCTGCTTCGAGAGCTTCCTCGATCGACAGCCGGAATCCCGGCTCGTCTGCAGGACGCTGCCGGCGCCACGCGGCGAGGTGATCGTCGGAACAGAAGAAGGATGTTGCAGTGCACAGCGAGTTCGCAGCGCATCCGCCTTCGTAATGGACGCTGAGCCATACGACGGCCGTCGTCGGCTCAACGTCGGCCAGAGCCCGGCCCCGTTCCTGCGTGGTGATCCGGACCGGCGCGCCGCAGTGGCGGCAGCGCGAGACGATCGAGATGTCTTGGTCGGTCATAGCGCCGATGCCGAGCGCGTCGACCGCGCACATCGCAGTAAGAGTGCGTCCGTCCAGTGTGACCCGGTGGCCGGTGTCGCGGTCGGTGAAGGGATACGCGCCGACAATCATGTCGCCATCGAGTACGACGAGGTCGCGACGGCGGAGCTCTTCGAGCAGCGCACGGACGGCTTCCTCGCTCAGCCCCGCACGCTTGGCAAGCGCGCTTGGGGTCGGGGCTCGCCCGTGTTCGGCGTAGAGCTGTAGCAACGCAACGCGCACGCGATCCGTGGCCGCCTCGTAGCCGCTCCAGCGGTTGAGCACATGGTCGGAGCCGACCATGGCCAGCAGGGCCTCCTTCACCACGGGTGACGAAACCACCGACCAGTCCGGAAACGTCACACCCGGCCGCACGGCCAAGCTCGGCACCGTTGCGGATGTAGAAACCGTCGCCTTGTCGCGGGACGCGGAGGATGTGCAGCAATCGTTCATGGCTTCAGGCCTTCATTCAGAATCTTCGTGTTGGAACAGACGACCTTTGCACGGCGATGATGGATGCCGCAGGCGACAAGCCCGAGGCCCGCGGCGATCAGGGAAAGCACGACCAGACCCGAACCCGTCAACCACGCGCCGAGGCCGGCCAGCGGCGGGGGCACGGCAAGGAGTGGCGCCGCGCAGCAGATCGCAACGACAATGGCGCCTGCGGCGCCGGTGCGGATCAGGGCGCGGTCATGCATGTCAACTGCCTTGCTCCTGCGTCGGGCGGGCCGGATAGCCGGCATTCATGCTGGCGGCCGCGATGGCATCCGGGGTCGTCTGCGCGTCGTCGAAGGTCACGGTCGCGGTCTTGGCTTCGAACGAGACGGCCACCGTCGAGACCCCGGGGACCGCCGCCATCGAGGTCTTCACGATGTAGGGGCAGGAGGCGCAGGTCATGTTGTCGATGGCGAAGGTGACTGTGCGTTCGGTAGCGAACACGGCAGGCGCGGTCATCACCGACATGATCAAAGCAAGAGCACTCAAACTCTTCTTCATGGGACGGGTCTCCTCTTGGTGTCAGGCGGAAAGCAGCAGCGGGGCGACGTAGTCGAATGCGAAGGCGGCCGCGACGAGCACCGTCGCAAACCAGAGCGCGATCTGGACAATGCGGCTGGGGATCGGGCGCGCGCAGGCAGCATCCTCGGCGCAGGCCCGCCTCGGCTTCCAGTAGACGAGATAGAAGCCGTAGCCGAGAACGCCCGTCGTCCCGGCGACGAAGAGCGGCTTGTAGGGCGCGAGCGCCGTCAGATTGCCGATCCAGGCGCCACCAATGCCTAGGCTAAACAGGATGAGCGGGACGATGCAGCACGAGGAGGCGGCAAGCGCGCCGAGAATGCCGCCGACGGCGACCAGGCGCTGCCGTCCGACTTCGGCTCGGTCCGACGCGAGCACGTCGGTCGTGGCGGACGTCATGCCCGCCGTGCTGGGTCGCGATATATCCATGTCCGATCTCGCTTTCCTTGCCGAAATCCTCATTGCGCAGTACCATGCGGTCTGTAGCAACTACAGGGTCAAGAGGGATTTTTGCGATGCGCGATCACGCTGGCGTGAAGGGCCTGCAGCGGGCTGAGCTCGCCCGGCGGACGGGCAGCAATCTGGAGACTGTGCGCTACTACGAGAAGGTCGGGCTCCTGCCCGAGCCACCGCGCACGGCGGCCGGCTACCGCAGCTACGACACGACGCACGAGCGGCGCCTTCGCTTTGTGCTGCGGGCACGCGAGCTCGGCTTCTCACTCGACGAAATCCGCGAGCTGTTGCGCCTGGTCGACGAACGCGACCAGCCCTGCGCCGAGGCAAGCGCGGTCGCCGCCGCGCATCTCGACGATGTGCGGGCGAAGATCGCTGACCTGAAGCGCATGGAGCGGGTGCTCAAGGACGTCGTCGCGCAATGCGCCGACGGCACGCGGCCGGAATGTCCGCTGATTGAGGCGCTGTTCCGGGAGCGAACTGTCAACTGATCGGGTCGAGGAGCGCCTATGCGGCGCCCCTGACGTCGTTCCGGCAAGCGTTGCCCTGCTGGGCGTGCAGCCAGTCGGCGATCTGCTGCGCCTTGGCTGCGGCGGTGAAGATCGCGCGCTTGTCGGAGCGAAGCACCTCGAGCCAGGAGGCGATATAGCTGGCGTGGTCGGGCCGCGGCTCGACGCTGAGATGGAGGTCGGCGCAGATCATGGCGCTCAGGAGCTCGACCGTGCATTCCTCCATAGCATAGGCGGCCGAGCCGAACCGTCCGGAGAGATCACGGTCGAGGCGATGCCTGGCGCCGGAGGCGTGCCCGCATTCGTGGAGCAGCACGGCGTAATAGGCTGCGGCATCGCGGAAGCAGGCGAAGTCGGGCATCTGCACGTGGTCGGTGGATGGGCGGTAACAGGCCTGCGATCCGCCGTGGCGGATGTCGATGCCGAGCGCTGCGCAGAACCGTTCGGCCCGCTCGATGCGCTCGGCCTCGGGTAGCACCGGTATCTCGGGCGGCGTGTAGCCGTCGACCTGCGCGCAGTTGAAGACCGTGTAGCCGCGGGCGAACATGCGCCGGGCGGGCTCGTCGCGATCCTCGTCGCCGTCCTGTACGTCTGCCTTGCCGTGGCGATCGACGGTCTTCCAGAACACGACGAGGTGCCCGCGCTCGCCCTTGCGGACCTGGGCGCCGAGCGCCTGCCACTGGCGATAGGTGCCCCAGATGCCGGCGGGAAAGCCGGCGGCGTGCGCGGCGGCCCAGAGTGCGATGACGTTGACGCCACGATAGGCCTTGCGCGAGGCGACGTTGACGGGCGTAGTGATGGCCGATCCGTCGTGGTGCCAGGGCATCCGGTACTGGTCGGCGCCGGCCTCGATGGCGGCGATGATCTGGCTGGTGACACGCTCGTAGATGTCGTTCCGGGGCTGGGGTGTGCGATCGGTGGTCATGGCTGCCTCCTGTGTTCGCCCTCTCCGTCGAGGGCGAGGCGGCAGGGGCAGACGCGGGAAGCCGGGCCGTCACACCCTGTTCTCGGTGCTGGTGCGGAACAGGGTTGATGGGCCGGCAGCGTCTGCCACAACCCGAGCCCTGCCTCGACGGGCGAGCACGGGAGGCAGCCATGACCGGCGAGCGGCGCCTGGACCGGTCAGGATGAAGCGCGGCTGTCAGCCGGTGCCGTCCAGAGGCGGACGCCGCAACGGGACGACCCTGGCGTCCACGGATCGAGACAGCTCCGCTCGCAGACCTTCGATGACGGCATCTCGCTCGGCGAGCTGCAACGTCAGCATCTGGATGTGCTGCGCGAGCGTCCGGGTGAGCGCCCGCAGCTCCGCCATCTCGGCACCACGCACGGCGCGTAGTTCCGCTTCCAGAGCATGGATGCGTTCCTTGAGGGCCCTGGGCGACGATCGCCGCAGGCGGGCTTCGGCCGCGCGGAGCTCGGCGAGAAGATCGCCGGCCCGGTTCGCCGTCGCTCGGCTGACGCCGGCCTCGCGCGCCAGGTTGGCGACGGTCAGCGCCCCGTCGGTGCGTTCAGGGCGGCCGTCGAGCAACCGCTTCATGGCAGCCCTTAGCGCCGCTTGGCTCTTCGGCCCGAGCGCGGTCATGCGTCACCGTCCATGAGAGGCGCGATCAGCCGGCACTTGCGCTCGTTGTCCCGCAGGATCGCCGTGCGCTGCAGCGGCGATAGACGCCGGTCGGCCAGAAGCGCTTCGCCCTCGACGATCGAGGCCTGCCACGGTTCGCGGTGCCGGGCGGTCAGGCAGGCGTTCGGGCACCGGTCGGGGCTGCAGCGCGATAGGGCCGGCGCCGTCCGCTCGGCATCTGGCGCGCCGGTGAGGCAGAGCGCGGTCGCTGCATCGAACAGGCAGTCGTTGAGGAAACCGACATGCAGGGTCCGCCCGAGATGGGCAACCATGGTGCGCAGCCGCTTGCGGTCCAAGATCCGGCCGGGAAGATCGCCAAGTTCCTCCTGCACGCGGCCGAACTCGCGTCGCAGTCGCGCAGCACCCGGTCCCGCCGGGCCTTCACGGCGAAGATAGGCCTCGTAATGGGCGACAATGTCGTCGAGCTGGCCGAGTGCACGTTCGCGCTCGATCGCCAAGCGGAAGTCGGCCTGCGCCGATCCGGCATAGCCTTCGAACATGGCGACCGAGGCGTGCTTGTACTGGATCTTGCCGGCGACCGTGCCGAACGGCCGGTTGGCGATGTACCAGGCGATCGTGCGTCGGAGCTGCCGGGTCGTAAACTTCCAAG
This sequence comes from Hyphomicrobium sp., assembly GCF_036833075.1. Lineage (GTDB taxonomy): Bacteria > Pseudomonadota > Alphaproteobacteria > Rhizobiales > Hyphomicrobiaceae > Hyphomicrobium_C. The sequence continues at coordinate 33,545 of NZ_DAITQL010000029.1, read as the reverse complement.
GCTCGTCGCCGATGCGCGGAATCGCCGGCGCGGCCTCCGAGCGCGTGTCGAGGCCCTCGCGGAAAAGGTTGAGTGTCGGCGTTGCACCCATCCCGAGATGATCGTTGCTCCAGGGCCAGTCCTTCAGCGCCACCCACAAGGATGACAGTTCCTTCTCTCGGCGATTGCGTGCCGAGAGAACCTCCATCACCGCGACGGCGCGAGCGACGGGCTCGATCGTGATCCAGTCGGCCGTGACGCCGCGCGCGCCATGGCGCTTGTACACCGTGCTGCGCAGCCGGTACCGCTCGACCAGGCCGTCGGCGCTGCGCACCGGCGACACGCAACCCGGCTGCATCGCCTGCACCTCGCTGTCGCGCATGCCGGTGAGGTAGGCGCAGACGAGATAGCAGGCGCCCTGCAACATCCGTTCTTCGCGGGCGAGGCTGAGGCCGTCGAAGCGCTCGCGCCATGGCAGTCCGGTGTCCGGATCGATCGAGATCGGCGTATCGAGCCCGCCGATCTCGGTTCCGAGCTCGGCGGCTGCCTTCTCGATCAGTCGTGCAGTCGGCTCGGACTGGCTGATGCGGCCGCTCTGCGGAGCGCCGGCGTGAAGGCGCATCAGATGGAGATTGTAGGGCGGGGTCTCTTCGCCGGTGAGCGGGTCGATGCGGCGGGCCACATTGGGCGCGTGCTCCCAGATCGGCACGCCTCGGCCCATGGCCCGGCGCACGTCGAGCCACTTGGCCACGCGGGCGCGATAGTTCTTGGCCACGGCCCGTCCGGCCCGCGCGTCCCGCGCCATCAATCGGGCGCAGCGGGCTTCGAGAGCGTCAAGCTCGGCCCGCGCCGCGAGGATATCGGGCGCATAGACCTCGACATACTTGAGCGCCCAGCGCAGCATGGCGCCGATGACCGGCTCGGGAATGCGCGGCGTGGCGTTCTCGGCGGGCGCTGGCGGCCGGCCGGCAACGCGGTGCGCCGCACGTCCACGCCACGGCAGGAAACCGATGCCGCCGCCGGTTAGCCATGGCGCCAGGTGATGCAGGTCGATCGGCACCTCGACATACTTCACCGTCTCGTGAGGCGTTCGCCGTCCGCCGTCACGGGCATACGCCAGATAGGCGTCGAGCAGCGCCTGATCGATCCGGCTGAGATCGACGGCGCCAGTCCTTGCGCGGAGGAACGCGGCGAAATGCTGGATGTAGCGCAGCAGGCGGATCGCCGAGGTCGCGCCGCAGGGCGCCCGATATCCCGGCACATGGATGCGCAGGCGGGCGATCACGTACTCCTTCGCCAGCCGCCGCGTGACGGGATCGGCGATGCGGGCGAGGTTCAGCCGGTAATTGCTGTAGCGGGCGTTCACCCGGAAAATGGCGGCGCCCAGGTCCCAAAGATCGTCACCGAAGCGCGGAAGTCGCGTGCGGTCGGCATCGTCCCTGACCGCCACGCCGGCAAGCACGGGCTCGTCGTTGCCATAAATGGCCGAAGGCAGCGACGCGTGCTGCGGCAGCTTGATCGGTGCCGGCATCATGGCGCTCTCGCTTCGGGCGGCAGGTAGAGGAGCGCGGGGTCCGATGACCCAATCCGACGGGCTTCCTCGATCTCGGCGTCGGCGAACCGGGGCAGAATCTGTTCGGCGATGCGTCCGTGAACCCGGCCGAACTTGGCGATCCAGTCGGCTTCGCTCAGCACCTGCCGCTGCGCCCGGATGAAGTTGAGGAAGGCCAGGAGCGCGGGCACCTTGCGGGCGGTGACCACGGCATTGCTGCATTCGAGACACCCCCAGAAGGGGGACGGACAGGCCTCTCCCTCCGAGCCGAACGGGCTGTTGTAGAAGCCGCCGCAACTGGCGAGCCAGACGTCCTGCTCGCCGCCGAACAGCGCCTTGACCGCGGCGGCGCCGACAACGGGAAGGCCGGTCGCCTTGTCGGGATCGGTCTGGACGGCCGCTTCCTCCTCCGACGACAGGACACAGGGGGGGAACGCGGCGTCGAGCGCATCGGTCATGGCGTCGGCAATTGTCGCCTCGTGCAGATGACGAAGCGCGGGAATGTCGGCGTAGTGGTCGGCCGCGACCGCGACAGTGTGGCCGACGGCGAAGCGGTCGAGCTGGCCGCCCGTGCGCCGGTACCATGCCGCCTTATGCGTCTTGCGCAGGCGCGTCAGATTGAGGCGAAGGCGTTGGCCCCGCTCATCAAGGATGCCGTGCCGGCGCGTCCATGAAGCCGCGAGCTCCTTCATGCTGAGCACCCGAGGGGTCAGGCGGCCCCAGGCACAGTGCGCCCAGAGCGTGTCGGCGCCGAGCCGGCTTCTCGCCGGACCGGTCCACTGCAGCGCCTTGCGGATCAAGCCGCCCGGCGTCGAGGAACCGCCGTCGCGCACACGCAGCCGCTTCCACTCGGCGCCGCGCGCCCGACGCTTGCAATACTCGATCTCGACATAGCCGCCCGCCGGGTTCTTCAGGCAGTCCGCTCGCAAGCCCTTGATCGCTTCGATCTCCATGCCGGTGTCGAGCGAGATAAGCACGATGAGCGGCACGAGATCGGCGGCGATGAGATGCCGGCGGCCATGCAGATCGTGGATCAGGCGATCGTTCGGCAGGCCACTCTCGCGGCGGAGCGTGTAGAGTCGCTTGAAGAGAGGGTGCCTGTGCCCGATGACGCCTTCCGCGTCGATCACTTCCATTACCTGTTTGTGGGTTGCTGCCAGCGCCTTGCTCCGATCGGAATCCTCGACCGCCGGAATACGATCGGCCTCGCCCAAGCGGCGGATGATGGCGGCGAGATCGGTGCGCGCCGCCTTCCGCAATGCCGCGGCGACATCATCGCCATAGGCATCGCGCGGCCTGGCGCGCACGCCGGGCCGATCGCTCGTGTACATCAGCCGGCGTGAGGCATCGGGCGGCAGGTGGCTGGGCTCCGCGGCCTCGGCAAGCCGCAGCAGGTTGAGCACCTTGCTCATGCGGTGCAGGCGGTGATTGGGATGCAGGCCGCTCCCCTCCATCCAGGAATCGAAGCCGTCGATGCAGACGGCACTGACGTCGGAGAGACGGGCGACGTGCGATCCGGCGGAATCGAGATAGCGCCAAAATGTCTTGAGCGCATTGGCATAGGCGTAGGCCGTCGAGATCGAGCCGGCCGGACCACCGACCTGGCAGGCGCGCCAGAGCGCGCCGGCAAAGGTCCGCGCCAATGCCTTGCGGCCGGCGAGCATCGTCAGGTCGATCGTCTTGCTGCGATCCGCCAGCGTGACGGTAAAGCGCAGCGATGCGATCGCAGCGGCGGCCTCGCCCTCGGGATCGGGCAGCGCCTCGGGAAAGAGGGCGCGGCGACCCGGCCGCCGCACCGATGGAGCCGCCGCGGCGGTCATGCCGCGCCGCCAGCCGTGTCTTCGGCCCAGCGATCCGCGGCGGCCTCGACCAGCTCCTGCGCCTCGGCGAGGCTGTCGAGATAGATGTAGGTGCTGGTGATACTCGCATGCCCCAGCAGGTGCTGGAGCTTCTGCAGAGGATCGCCGAGAATCCGCCGATAGGCTGCGCCGTGCTGGTCCTGCGGATCGAACACGGATCCGATCTGCTCGCGGATCAGCATGGAGAGCATGTTGACGGCGAAGGTGTGCCGCAGCGTGTGTGGCGTCACCTCGACCTCGATGCCGAAACGGCGGCAGCGGGTGCAGGCCCGCCGAAAGGCAGCTTCCCAAGTCGCCGAGGGCACGGGCTTGCCGCCTTCAGTCAGCCAGAGCAAGGCATGCTGCGCCTGGCCGGGCGTGCCGACCAGCACGCGGCGGCGTTCGCCCAGCGTCAGACGGTCGAGCCGGACACGCTTGCCCGCCGCGTCTGTTGCCTTCCCGTCCTCCAGCATCAGCCAGAGCGGATCGGACACCGAAGGCTCTGAGCGCGCGGCAGAGACCGTGCGCTCGAGATCGACATAGTCGCCGATCAATCTCAGTACCCGGCGGGGAACGCGGATGCGCCGTGGTCGTCCGCCCTTGGCGATCGGACCGGGGAGATCGAACGGCACCGAGCGCGATTCGGGATCGGTCAGGCGCGGCAGCTCACTCAGCAGCAGACTGCCGGCCTCTGTCAGCCGCAGGCCGGTCGTGACGAGAAGCTCGGCAAACAACGCATTGCGCTCGCCGTTGCGGCCGCGCCACGTCGCGTCCTCCGAGCCGTCGGGAAGCCGGCCGCGCAATCCCACCTCGCGGAACAGCAGGTAGCGGCCAAGATCGATGTAACGGGTATCGTGGCGCCGCGCGGCGCGCTCGCGGGCACGGTTCGTCGTCACAGCGAGCACTGCGCGGCTACCGCCGGCCCTGCGAAGGGTGGCGCCGTAGCTGAAGGGCGAGATCGCAATGATTCCTTCCTCGACAGCCCAGCGATAGAGCTTGTCGAGCGCGGCAACGCTCCGGTTCCAGCTCGCAGCCGAGATGCGGTAGGGAGCTGCCGACAGCCGACGCGCCCGGTGAAAGGCCAGGACATCGTCGCGGCCGGCCTGCCAGACCGTCTTGCCGCCGCGCCGTTCGACAAGAAAGCGCGCCCAGACGAGAATGTCGCGGGCGTAGGAGCGCCACGTGTTCGGCGATCGCGCTCCCATAGCAGGACAGGCACGAAAGAACCGGTTGAGAGCGAGATCGTAGCTGCCGTCATCCATCAGGATGAACGGCATGCCGTGAATCAGCCCGGTGCGCTCGACCGCGTCGAGCGCACCGGGCGCGAGGCTCACTGCAAGGTCATCAAGGAAAAGCGGACGCGAAATAGTGTCAAGATCGGTAAAATACAAATGCACGCACGATACCCAAGCGGAGCGCCTTCGGCGCAACTTCATTGTTTAGAATGCGAGGGGTTCCCCTCGCGCTCTCCCGCTCGCCGCGTGGCAGGGGTGCAGGACTTAGCCTGCACCCCATGAACAGCTTGTCGTGCCGCCGCCGCGTCAAGCGTTGTCCTCGCTACGCTGCGGGAACGCTTGACCCGGACGTCTGAAGAGCTTCACCGGAGCCGTGGTGAGGCGCCTCCAATGCATGATTCTGAGACAGGATCACAGAGTCAGGATAAGGCCCGGTGCGAGAGCAATCCGTGCTGCATGTTGATTCCGGCAAGCGGCGCGGGAAGCTGCCGCATATAGCTGGCCGGGGCGCCGACCAGGCTGCACATCTGACCAAATGACCAGTGTGTCGGCGCGATGGCTTCGTCGCGGCCCGGGACTATCAACGCCAGGCGCTCGGCGTCGTCGCGACTTGCTTCGATGCGAAGGGCCCGGGTCTCCACGGTGCGGGCGCTGGCTCGATCAGCACGTGCACGAACGGCAGCGTAGAGCTCGCTGAGCGAAAGGTAGCGCTCGTCGCCGGGTCGCGAGAACCACTCGGACGACACGCGCCCGATCCGTTCGCCGCGCGAGATGTCGACCTTATAGCCGGCTGAAACCGGCGGGGCGCCGAAGGCGTCTTGCCCGGCGAGCGTGCTTATCTGAGTCATGGCAGAATCTCCATGACGGGCCAGCCGGGAGCCTCTCTCTCGGCCTCCAGCCCGTCACGAAACCCCCGTCTGCACTCTCACTCTCGGGGCGCGGGGTTCCCCCGCAGAAGGGGTCGGCCGAGACGAAAGGCTCGGCCGCAGGGGAAGGCCTTCCCCACCCGAGGGTCGTTGCCTCACGGCCTTTCCGGGTTGGAGGACCGGAAGCGATTATAGAATTGGGACTGCCATGGAGCGGCCAAGCGAGAAATCTGGATGACGAGGAATTCGAATTGACGGTGAAACGGAAAATGGCGGCGCTGGTGATCGGGAACGGTGCCTACCGCGATTGCGGCGTGCTGAAGAACCCGGTGAACGACGCCGACGACATGGCGACGAAGCTCAGGTCCTACGGATTCCATGTGGTCTCGAGCGCCGACGCGACGCGCATCGACATGGACCGCAGGCTCCGCGAGTTCAAAGACCTGCTCGCGACCAATGACGTCGGGCTGTTTTTCTTCGCCGGGCACGGCATGCAGATCGACGGAACGAACTACCTTCTCGCAACCGACACGGACACCTCGTCGGAACTCGACGCGAAGCACAGCTCGCTTTCGCTCGATAAGGTCATCGACACGATGGCGAAGTCACAGGCCTCGATGAAGATCATGATTCTCGACGCCTGCCGTAACAACCCGTGGGAGCGGGCTTGGCATCGCGATGCATCGACGCGGGGCTTGGCCTCGGTGTACGCCCCGAAAGGCACGATCATCGGCTTTGCGACCTCGCCCGGCGAAGTCGCCGAAGACGGCACAGGTCGCAACGGTACCTATACCGCCGCACTGCTGCAGCATATCGACACGCCGGATTGCTCGATCGAGACGATGTTCAAGCGGGTGCGGAACACCGTGGCGGCCGAAACGCGCGGGAAGCAGACATCCTGGGAGCACACCTCGCTCTCGGGGGAGTTCTATTTCAACATGAGCCTCGGCCGTGTCATCCGGGAATATAAAGAAACTTCGCTCGCCGACGGCCTCTTCGTCATCGACACGAGCAAGAAGTCACACCGGATCATTCAAGGCCTGAAGAGCCACAACTGGTACACGCAGAACGACGCCTTGGAGATGCTTGATGCGGCATCGGCTTCGAAGATGGCGGATGACAGCCTGTTCGTCGTGGGGCGCAACATCTACCAAACCGCCTGTGGTGGCGCGAATGCGGCGATCCCTTTCGCCACGAACTTCCTCACCGAGACGAGCGGCTATCCCCCGGAGAAGCGCAAGGCGCTTCTGGATGGCATGTTGTTCGAGATATTCTTCAACCCGAAGGGGGAGCTGCGAGAGGCGATCAAGGACGGCTACTTCGACGAGCTCTTCGAGTTGCAGCGATATGCCGAGACCAAGGAGAGCTTCCGGTTCATCAGCGACGCGCTGCAGGCTGCCCGCGGCGATTTCTATGCGCTGCCGGGCAAGAACCGCGAGGTCGCCGTCACTGTCGCGACCAAGAAAATGAAGGACGGTTATAGGGTGGAGGCCGTGTTCGTGGACGGCGCCGATGTCTTGCGGGCGAAAGACGAGGAATGGGACGTGCCCGAGGCGGAGCGGTTCTATGAACGCAAGGATCTGGACGCGCTCGTCAGGCAGCTGTCGGCCGAGATGGTGGTCCCCGGCCGATCGCTCAAGGTGACATTCACGCCCATTGCGGCGGCGAACGCCGAGTTGCGGTTCCCGACGGGGTGGACGGTTCGCAAGGTTTGAGCCTGGTTCGCGTCCGCGGGCGGTGCCGGCTCGGCCAGCGGGGACAATCGTGTCGTTAAATTCAAACGGGATATCAGACGTTTATGGGCCAACAACAGAACATGTCGTGCTGGGCGGCCGGCGCGTTTTCCGCTAGGATCAGCCTGCAATTCGCTAGCGCTGTGCCGGTCGCGGCGAAAAAAAATTGTGCGGCGACGTAGATTCCCTTTCCGGGTTCCCTAGGACGACGCGATCAAGGTAGTGACGGGCCGGCCATCAGGTCACCCGGTCTGACCGCTGTTGCGAGAGCATGGGGGGACGATGGCGCGACCGTTAACGAAAACCGAAGCGGACGGGACGCTCTACCGCCGACCTGCACCTGTCGAGGCGCAGGTGGATGAGGCGGTGCAGCTGAAGTTACCGGATCTGCAGAGCCGACTCTTGGTCACGGACAGGAATGACGCCGCTTACTTGCGGTCAGAATGCCTCGTGCACCTTCTGCGCCACGGCCGTCGGGCTGGGGATCAAGCGCTCATGAGCGCGGTGCTGCCGGTCCTGCTCAGTCGATGCGAGGCCAATCTTTTGGTCACCGTTCCTGACGGCCGCATGCCGGATGCCACCAGCCTGCGCCAGGACATCCTGGATGAGCTCACCGAACTCTTTGTGCTCGACGGCTTGGGAGAGAATCCCGCCGAGCTCGACTTCTATGAATGCCGCTTCAACAAGGCGTTTCGGACTCTTCGGATCGACGCCGTTCGCCGGGCCGCCCGCCGCAGCAAGGAGATCATCGATGTGGCCGCGCTCCCGCCGTCCGAGGCCGAAGGTGAGCCCGACGCCTACGAGGATGCGTTCGCGCGCGTCTCGGACGCCTTCAAGGTCTTTCCGACCCAGGAGTGGGATGCTTTCCGGGAACCGTTCGTGAACGCGATCGAAGCCTTGCCGCCCGACGAGCGCGAAGCGGTCATCCTGGTCCATGTCCTCGGCTACAAAGAAGAGTCCGAAGACCCGAATGAGGAGACGGCGGCGACGCGCTGCAACTGCACCGGACGCACCATTCGCAATCGGCTGACGCGTGCTGCGGGGAAGCTCGCGCGTTTCAAGGAGGATTTATGAGCCAGACCCTCAATGCAAATCCGCACAGCTTAAGGGACGCGTTCTATGCGCTTTCCATCGCTCAGGACATTCCGGACGCCAAACTGCTGGACGACATCGTGCGGCGTTATCCCAAGTTCGGCGAGGAGCTGACCGAATTCGCCATTGCGCTTGCGGTCGATGCGCTCCGGGGCGAGCGCGTGATCGAGGCGGCCGAGGCGGCGCTCGATCCAAATGTGGTCAGTCCCGCGGTGAGCCGCGCGATCAGCCATTTCCAGAACCGACTTCACGCGGTGACGGTCGACGCGCGCGCAACGGAGGCGAAGCGAGCGCCGGCGACCTCCGCGGATGCGCCTAATCCGTTCTTGGCGCTGCCTCGCCAAGAATTCCGCGCGCTGGCCGAGCGGCTAAACGCGAACGCGGTGTTTGTCGGCAAGCTGCGCGATCGTCAGATCGACCCGAGGACGATGACGTCCGGGTTTCAGCGGCGGGTCGCCGAGGAGCTGAAAGCACCACTCGAGGTCGTGGTTGCGCATTTCGCTGCCAGCCAGTCGGCGCCGGCGCGACAGTTCTTCAAGGCCGAAAGCAAACCGTCGGCCGGCGGCCAGCAGACGTTCGAAGAGGCGGTCAGAAGTTGTGGCCTCACCGAGGCCCAACAACAGACGCTCCTGGAGCTTTGATACGTGGACGCCTTCGAGCCCATCCGGTCCAAGGCCGCAGCGCTTCATGGCCAGCTGGTCTCGGAGGGGTGTGACCCGTTTGACCCGCTCGCGCTCGTTCTGGCCGCCGCCGCCAAGCTCGATCTCCAGGTCGTCTGGCTTCCTGCCGGCGATCCTGCACTGAAGGGCGCGCGGGCTCTGTACGACGACCAAGGCGGCACCGTCTGTTGCGAGCAGGAGCCTGATCCGGCGACACGTGCACTGTTGGTAGCACACGAAATCGGACACGCCGATCTGCATGCTGGATCGGCGGTGTGCGCCAGCGGCGACATCGATCCGTCGAGAAGCACGGAGGCGGCGCCCGTCGGATTGCAGCGGGTGGAAGACTACGGCGCTCGCGAGCGGCGCGAACTGCAAGCCAATGTCTATGCGCGCGAACTCGTCCTCCCGCGCGTAGTCGCGCGGGACCTGCATGTCTCACGCGGGATGACGGCGAGCGCCATCGTCGATCGAACGAAACTGTCCATGCCTCTGGTTCGCCAGCAGTTGTTCGACGCGCTCCTCTTGCCGCCCTTGGGCGACATTGAAAGCGAGCCGTCCGTCGGTGTCGTCGCGACGCCGAGGCACGACCCGTCACAAGATCGCGCTGCCGCACACCGCGACACACCGTTTCAGCTGCAGGCCGGCCCGGGCACGGGCAAGACGCGAACCTTGGTCAAGCGGGTGCTGTCGTTGCTGGCCGACGGTATCGACCCGGCGGCCATTCTTGTCCTGACATTCTCCAACCGCGCCGCCGGCGAACTCTCCGAGCGCCTGATTGCGGCCGCGCCGGACGCGGCGCCTAAGCTCTGGATCGGCACCTTCCACGCCTTCGGTTTGGATCTGGTCCGCCGCTACCATGACAAGCTCGGGCTAACGCCCAACCCGGCGCTCTTCGACCGGAGCGACGCGATCGCGGTTCTCGAAGAAATTCTGCCGACCCTGCCGCTGGTCCACTATCGCAATCTCTGGGATCCGGCGATGGTCCTGCGCGACATCGTCGCGGCCATCTCGCGTGCCAAGGACGAGCTCGCCGATCCGGCGCGCTATCGCGCGCTGGCGCAAGGCATGGCGGCCGAGGCCGTCGACGAGGAGGCGCGCATCGCAGCCGCGAAGTGTCTCGAGATCGCCGACATCTATGATCTCTACGAGCAGGCGCTGCGAAAGCACGGCGGCGTGGATTTCGGCGATCTGATCATGCGCCCGGCGCGCCTCCTCGAAACGGACGAAGCCACGCGCATCGCGGTGCAGCTGCGGCACCGTCACGTGCTCGTCGATGAATACCAGGACGTCAATCGCGCCAGCGCCCGTCTCCTGAAGCTGGTCGCCGGCGACGGCGAGCGGCTGTGGGTGGTCGGCGACGCACGGCAGTCGATCTACCGGTTTCGCGGCGCCTCATCGGAGAACATGGTGCGCTTCGGCCGGGACTATCCGGGCGCAGCGGTTGACCAGCTCGGCGTCAATTATCGCTCGACGGACCAGATTGTCCGCAGCTTCGTCGCCGTCGCACCGCGGATGGGCGCCTCCCACGGCATGCTGGCGCTGGCGCTCGAGGCGGACCGCGGCGCCGCGCCGAGCCGCCCTGAAATTTGCCGCTTCGAAACGCTTGACGATGAGGCCGCGGGCCTGGCGGCGAGCATCCGTGAGCTCGAAGGCGCAGGCGTGCGGCTGCGCGATCAGGCCGTGCTCTGCCGCACCAACGGACGCCTCAATGAGATCGCCGCGGCGCTGGAAGCCCGCGGCATTCCCATCCTCCATCTCGGGAGCCTCTTCGAGCGCGAAGAGGTCCGCGATCTGCTCTGCCTGCTGAGCCTGGCCGTCGATCCGTTTGGCGACGCCATCGTGCGCGTCGGCGCGATGCCGCGCTACGGCCTCTCGCTGCAGGATGCGTATTGCGTTTCCCGGCACCTGCGCTCAATTGGCAAGCCAGCGCTTGCCGGCCTCGCGGAGGCCTCGGCCGCGCCGGGCTTGTCAACAGCCGGGCGCGCGGGGGTCGAACGGCTGGCCGCAGACCTGGCCGGCCTGCGCGCGAACGCGAGCGCCTGGGATTTCCTGGCCACCTACCTGCTCGACCGGACGGACCTTGCAAAACAGCTTAGCCAGGCGGACAGCCTCACCGCACAGATGCGTGCGGTCGCCATCTGGCAATTCCTCAACTTCGTCCGCGAACAAGTGCCGGTCGGCGGCGGCTTGCCGATCCAGCGGACGCTGGACCGTGTGCGCCAGCTCGTCTTGCTGGCCGAGGAGCGCGATCTGCGCCAGGTCCCGGCCGCTGCGCTGCATCTGGATGCCGTGCGGCTGATGACGGTGCACGGCAGCAAGGGCCTCGAGTTCGAGGCAGTCCATATCCCCGGCCTGACGGTCGCAAGCTTTCCGAGTTCGAATCGTGGTCAGCGTTGTCCGCCACCGCGCGGCATGGTCGAGGGTGCCGGCGATCTTTCGCCCGCCGACGAGGCGAAGCGCGCGCATGACGACGAAGAGGAGTGTCTCTTCTTCGTCGCGCTGTCGCGCGCCCGAACGCACCTGCGTCTCTACCATGCGCGCAAGCAGCGCAATGGGAGCGGTCGATCTGCCTCGCCCTTCTTAGGTTGGATACCGGCGACCCTCCTGGACGAGATCTCGAATCCACCGACTCTTCCGCTGCCGGCAGGCGCGTCCACGTCGCAGCCGATCGCGATCGCCTGGCCGGCCGACTGGTCCGTCACGGACAGCCGTCTGGGGTCGTATGAGAAGTGTCCGCGCCGGTTCTTCTACACCCACGTTCTGGGCCTCGGCGGGGCGCGCAAGCCCACGGCCTTCTCGCGGACCCATGACTGTCTCTACGATCTGCTGCGGTGGCTTGCCGATACGCGGCGCACGGCCGAGCCCACCGTCGCGGACGCGGAATCCGCATTCGAGAAAATCTGGGGCACGCGGGGCCCGACGGATCACGCCTTTGCAGCGGACTATCGCCGGCTCGCATCCCGCTTGATCGGAGCACTGGTCAGATCCGGAGCCGGACGGCGGTTTCGCGAGGCGCAGCCTCTTGCGATCGATTTTCCCAACGGGCGGGTGGTAGTGGAGCCGAACGAGCTCGCCGAGCTGCCCGATGGCACGGTCGTCATTCGCCGGGTGCGGACCGGTCACAAACGCAGCGACGAATATGACCGGCTCGAATACACGCTTTATCATCTTGCGGCGGAGAGCCAGTTCGGCGGTCGCGCGGTCGTTCAGGCGCTGCATCTGACCGATGAAACGGCGGAGGCCGTCGCCATCAGCGCTACCAAGCTCGGCAACCGCAAGAAGAAGAGCGACGGGATGCTGGCCGGCATCGCCGGCGGCGCCTTCCCGACCGAGGTGGACGTCGTGACGTGCCCGCGCTGCCCGCACTTCTTCGTCTGCGCCGCGACGCCGCCAGGCCCCCTCACGCTCGACTAGAGTCCGCGCCGTCGCCTTTCCGGGTTCCTGCTCCGCCGTCGATCAACTGAGCAAAGGGACGGAGACAGGCACTAGGGCCTCGCACTTCGATCCCCGGAGTGCAGACACATGAAGTCCATCGACCTGTTCTACCAGGGCGAGGGTGTCGGCGAGATCGCGCACATCGAGCTCGAGCCCGACGCCACCTTCGCCATCCTCAAGGGCCTCTTGGCCGACAAGCACGGCGTCGCCTCGGATGCGATGCTCTTCCTCGAGGACGAGGACGAGCCCATCGACGAGGCCGTGCTGCTCAAGG
>NZ_DAITQL010000029.1:17780-20869 GCF_036833075.1 Hyphomicrobium sp. | reverse complement strand
ACCGCCAAAGGCCTCAAGGTCCACATCCACCGCTGCCGTCACATCGAGGTGACGGTGACGTTCAACAACGAGACGGTCGAGCGCCGGTTCGCACCGGGTACGACGGTCGCGCGGGTCAAGCGCTGGGCCGCCGAGCACAAGTTCGGAATGTCCGACGAGGAGGCCGGCGAGCACGTGCTGCAGATCGCCGATACCCATGACCGGCCGGCGCCGGGGACGCATATCGGCGCGCTCACCGACGGCAAGGTCTGCGGCCTCGCCTTCGACCTCGTCGCCGACGAGCGGGTGAACGGCGCTTCCGGGGCCGGCGCGTGAACGGGCCGGACCAGCGGGCCTTCGAGGCGGACGTGGCGAAGGCCACGTTCCGCCTCGGCGTGGCCGAGCGCCGCTGGCGCCTGGCCGGCGTCTCCTGGCCCTTCGTCTTCATCGGCGCAAGCGCAAGGGACGGCCGCGAGTACATCCTGCGCTTCAACTGCGCAGGCTACCCGCAGGCCGCCCCGACGGGAGGGCCGTGGGACCTGAAGACCAACCAAGTGCTCGCCTTCGATCTGTGGCCGCGCGGGCGAGGCGGGCGCGTGTCGGCGGTCTTCCGCACCGACTGGAAGAACGGCACCGCCCTTTACCTGCCCTGCGACCGCGAAAGCTTCGCAGGCCATGACAACTGGCGGCACGAGATGCCGTCGAAGATCTGGCGCCCAGCTGATGGGATCGTCCAGTACCTGGAGCTGGTTCATGAACTTCTTCAATCTCGCGACTATACGGCGCCTGTTCGCGCCGCGGCATGAGCTGTCCTGCTCGTGGCTGCTGTGGCTGCGGCTTTGCGAGAGGCTGCGTGAGCGCGGCCGCCGGTGCAGCCGGGAGAGCGGCGCATTCCTGCTTGGGCGTCGGGAAAACGGCCGCGTGCGCGTCGTCGACTTCGTCCTCTACGACGACCTCGATCCACACTGCCTCGACAGTGGCATCGTGCGCTTCGACGGGCGCTACTTCAGCGAGCTGTGGGCGATCTGCAAGGCGCGCGGCTTGTCGGTCGTTGCCGACATCCACGTTCACCCGGGCGGCGCGGGACAAAGCGACTCCGACCGCGACCACCCCATGATCTCGCGCGCCGGGCACATCGCTTTGATCCTGCCGCGTTTCGCGACCGGGCGTCAGCCGCGGCGCGACATCGGCATGTACCGATACCTTGGTGGCAAGCGCTGGGCGACGGTCCCGGCGGCCGAGCGCAGCCGCTTCTTCCACATCGGACTGTAAGGAGGCGGCCTTCATGACTGCGTTGATTTCACCAGACTCGTTTCATCGGCTTGTCAAACACGCGATCGATAGCGGGACGGCCGCGAGCGTCGCGGAGGCCGAGGCCCTATTCCGCGGCTACCGGCTTGCCGTCGAGATCGATGCGGCCGCCGCTCGCGACCCGGTCCACCAGGCCGCGCTCTTAACGGCCGTCGCCCTTGGCCGCCGCGTCTTTCTCGGCGGCGTGACGGTCAGCGGCGCGCTCGATGCGCCGCTCGTCCTTTCGATGCCGCTCGGGCGAACGCTCGCCAAGGCTGTTGTTGCGCTCGGCGGCGCCTTGGAACTCCGCGGTGACGAGTGCCCGACCATCTTCATCGGGGGCGGTCCCGGCGCTCGCCGGGAGGGCTTCTGTGTTCGAACGGCGGCAAGCGGCTGGCGAGGTGGGATCCTGCCGATCCACTCCGATCTTCAGCCCTCCGCCGGCGTGGCTATGCCGCTGAGCGGCATGCTGTCGGCCGCTTTGGCCGTCAACGAAGCCTATCTCCATGTGAGCGGCGGCATGCCGGCGGCGGGACGGCGCGTGGTCGGGTTCTCGCTCTGGCGCCCCAGCCCTGACGCGGATTGGCTCGAGGCGGATGCGCGCGAGCCGGCGCTGACCTACTTGCCTTCCCGGCTGTGGCTGATCGGGCTGGGGCATCTTGGCCAAGCCTATCTCTGGGCACTGGGCCTTCTCCCGTACCGGGACCCTGCCGAGCTCGCGCTTGTGCTCCAGGACATCGACCTTATCACCGCCTCGACGGAGAGCACCTCGATCCTCAGTGAAAGCGACATGATCGGGCAGCGGAAGACGCGCGCGATGGCGGCGTGGGCGGAGCGCCGCGGCTTTACAGCGTCGATTCAGGAGCGGCTGTTCGCGGCCGACTTCAAGCGCCAGCCCGAGGAGCCGGCGATCGCCCTGTGCGGACTCGACAACGCGGCGGGGCGCCGAGCCCTCGACCAGGTGGGGTTCGATCTCGTCGTCGAGGCGGGTTTGGGCCGCGGCCATCGCGACTTCCGCACGATGCGCCTTCACCTGCTGCCCGGCCGCCGGCCAGCGGCAGAGATGTGGAAGGCAGCCGCAGGCGGCGAAACGGTCGAGGCGCGACCGGCCTATGCCAAGCTGGTCGCCGAAGGCGCGCTCGACCGGTGCGGCATGACGCTGCTGGCGGGCAAGGCCGTGGGCGCGCCGTTCGTTGGCTCGGTGGCGGCGTGCCTGGCGCTGTCGGAGGTGCTTCGCTTGCTGCATGGCGGCGAGCTCCATGGGCTCATCGATCTCGACCTTCTGAGCCCCGAGCAGCGCCTGTTGTGGCGCCATCCCGGCGACTTCAGCCGCTTCAATCCCGGGTTCTCAATGGCCGGGTGATCAGGGCCGCTCGCGGGTGATGTCGTATTGTGGGTGAGAGATCAGGTGGCGCCGGCCCGACCCGCGATGTCGCCAAGCAACCGAGGCCACAGGCGAACGGCCGGGATGGAGAAGGCTCCCCTAGGGGGGAAATTCTTGGAAATCCGATGTTCCGCTTTATTCGGCGCCTGGCGATTATGTTGATGGGCAACCGTGATCGACAGTGCTCGATGCGGTTGTTCGGCAAGACGAAGTGGGAATGGAAAGGGGAAACCGGGGGACAATGAACCGTCGGACCGTCATCGTTGAGGGGCCGCTCGCCTTTCGTATGAGGCGCATCGCCGCCGCGCGACAGGGCGACGAGCCAGCGGTGAAGGGGGAAGTAGGCGAGGTGCGTCATGCGGCCCTCGCCCGGCTCTCGCGCGTCGGGACGCTCCAGAACGCCAGCGCCTCGGCGACGTCGTCGATGGAGCGGCAG
>NZ_DAITQL010000029.1:6775-17770 GCF_036833075.1 Hyphomicrobium sp. | reverse complement strand
CGCGACAGGGCGAAGCTGGCGTACAGATCATGACCTTGCCGCAGCTTGCGGCGCGCCTCGCCGGCGGCTTCACGCGCCCAGCGCGATCCGAGGACCTTGACCCGGCGATCCGGTTGGCACTCGACGCCGGCGGTTTCGCCGAACTCGAGAGCATCCGAAGCCTGCCCGGCATGACGCGTTCAGTGGCTTGGACGCTGACCCGGCTATGGAACGCCGACTTCGCATTGGCCGACCGCGCCCATGAGCGCGCGCGGCTTCAGGATCTTATGACGATCGAGGCGCGCGTGCGTGCGAGCCTGCCGGCGGGTGTGCTGTCGCCGCGCGATCTGCGCGATGCCGCCCTGCAGCGCGTGACGCACGCGCCAGCGGTCCTCGGCGCGGTCGAGCTTGATCGCGTCGTGCGCGTCGCCTCGGTTTGGCGGCCGCTGCTCATCGCCCTGGCGCGGCAGGCACCGCTCACCTGGCGCAATCCCGGCGATCCCGATGCCGCCTGGTTCACCGGCGAGCTTGGTTCCGATCCGCGGCCCACACCGGCGTCGCCTGACATCGTCTCCTGCGCCTCGCCGCGCGCCGAGGCCGTCGAAGCTCTGCGGTGGATCCGCGAACTCATCGCGTCGGGCCGCGCTCGGCCGGACGAGATCGCCGTCTGCGCCACGGCGACCGAAGATTGGGACGACCACATGCTGGTGCTGGCGGCCGACGCCGGTCTGCCGTTGCATTTCTCGCACGGCATGCCGGCCCTGGCGTCGCGCGAAGGGCAGGCCTGTGCCGCCCTGGCCGACGTCTTGATCAACGGGTTGAGTCAGGGTCGCGTGCGCCGTCTCTTCGGCCACGCCGCCGGGCGCAGCCGCGGCCTCAACGCGCTGCCTCCGAGCTGGGCGCAGGGCCTGCGGCCTGGCGCTGCCCTCTTCGAGCTTGAGCAATGGCGGCGCGCACTCGATGAAGCCCACGCGCACCGCACGGATGGTGTCGACGTGCGGCCGCTGCTCATCCCGGTTCTCGAGGTGCTTGCCAGAGGAGCCGCCGCCGCAGATGCGGCCGGGGGCTTGCTGCTCGGACGCGCGGGGCGGGCGCTCTGGGTCGAGGCGCTGCGCCGCGCGCCGCCAGAGGCGCTCGAATTCTCGCTGCAGGAGCTTCGTCTTCCCGATGGCCGCGACCCGGGCGCCTGCGCGGTCTGGTGTCCAGCGGGTCATCTCGCAGCGGCGCCACGACGCTTCGTCCGCCTGCTCGGCCTGTCGACGCGATCGTGGCCGCGGCGGTCCGGCGAAGATCCATTGGTTCCGAGCCACATCCTGTCGCGTGACGCCCTCGATTCCGAGTCGGTCACCGAACAGGACCGGCGCACGTATATGCTCGTCACCGCACAGGCCGGCGGCGCTCTGGTGCTCTCACGCAGTCGCCGTAACGCCCAAGGCGGGCTGCAGGCGCCCAGTCCGCTCGTGCCGCACGACCCGCGACGCACCACGGCGTTGAAACGCGCACGCGTCCCGAGCCATGCGTTCAGCGAAGCCGATCGCCTGCTCGCGCGGCCCGAGGAGGCGGCGACCTCGCCTGTGCTGCGAGCAGCTGACGCTTGCTGGCGCAATCGCCGAAGCCCCGCAGTCACCGCTCATGACGGCCGCGTGCGCGAGGATCATCCCGTCATCGCCCGAGCCATCGCGCAGGTGCAGTCCGCGACGTCGCTTCGCCTCATGCTGCGCGACCCGCTTGCCTTCGTGTGGCGCTACGCCTTGGGCTGGCGTTCGCTGGTCGAAGACGAACAGCCCTTGTCGCTCGACGCGCGCGCCTTCGGCGAGCTCGTCCACGAGATGCTGAAACGCACGGTCGACGCGCTCGAACCTCAACCCGGCTATGTGCGCGCGGCCCTCCATGAGATCGAGAACGCCCTCGATGCGGCGTCCGCCGCCATCGCGGTGCAGTGGCCGGTCGAGCGCTCGACCCCGCCCGTCCTCTTGTGGCGCCACACCCTCGCGGCCGCACGCGATCTCGCGCTGAAGGCGCTGACGCTCGACGAGGCATTTCAGCCGGTCACGCGCAGCTGGACCGAACTGGCGTTCGGCCGCGAGGACGACGGGACGAACGCCGCCGGCGATCTGCTGTGGCCGCCGACAGCGCAGGTGATCATTCCCGGCGCCGGGTTGCGCATTCGCGGCAGCATCGATCGGGTGGATTTCAATAGCGCACACAACGGCGTTCGTGTCTCCGACTATAAGACCGGCGTCGAACCGCCGAAGGCTAACGAGATCGTTCTCGGGCGCGGCGCCGAGCTGCAGCGCGTGTTCTACGCCTTGGCCGCGCGCCAACTGGTAGCGGACAATCCGCGGGTCATTGCGCGCCTGGTCTTCCTCGGGACCGATCGGCCCAGGCCGTACAGTCTTCCCGATGTTGATCAGGCGATCGCCGACATTGGCGCGCATGTCAGCGCGGCCGTCGATCTTCTGCGTCGCGGCATCGCCTTGCCCGGGCCCGACGCACGCGAGGACTGGAACGACTTCGCGTTGGCGCTGCCGGCGGCGCCGGCGGTTTATTTCCACAGCAAACAGGCAGCCTTGGGCCGCGCCTTCGGTGACTTCGCCCGGATCTGGAGCGTGCGATGACGAAGCTCGCCGACGAAGCCGCGCGCCTCAGGGCGCTCACAGAACTGCATCTGACGCTGCTGGTGGAGGCGGCGGCGGGCACCGGCAAGACCGCTCTTATGGCCGGCCGCGTGACGATGTTGTTGATGAGCGGCGCCGAGCCGCGCTCGATCGCCGCCATCACCTTCACGGAGCTCGCGGCGAGCGCGCTCGGCGCGCGCGTCCACCGCTACGTCGACGATCTGCTCGCGGGACGTGTTCCGAAACCGCTGCGGGAGGCTCTGCCCGACGGGCTGACCGACGCGCAGCGGCGCATCCTTTCCGAGGCTGCGGGCAAGCTCGATGAGCTGACCGCCACGACCATCCACGCGTTTTGCCAGACCATCATCTGCAGCTACGCAGTCGAAGCCGATATCGACCCTGGCGCGCGCATCCTCGATGCGGCGCAGGCCGAAGCCGCGTTCCAGGCCGTGTTCGAGCAATGGTTCAGAAGGCGGCTGAATGGACCGGCGCGGGCCGACGATCCGATCGCCTCCTTGTCGCAGTACGATCCGCATCACGTGGCCGCCACCTTGCGAGACCTTGCGCGGTTTCGCCTGGAGCATCGGGGCGCGCGGGCGCCCGCGGCCGATCTCAGCGGCCGGCCGGACATCGACCTCGTCGAGGCCGTCGCGGATTTCCGCCGCTGGCTTTCGGCGCAGCCTCTCGAGCCCAAGACGCTCGAACTGGTCGGACAGCTCGAGACGCTGGCCGATCACTTCGCCGGCAGCTTCGCGACGGCGCCTGTCTTCGACACGCTGTGGCGGCTCGCTCATCCGGCGCGCCTGCCTTGCATGCGGCGCTATACATTCGATCTGCTGACTCCAAGGACGAAAACAGCGTGGGACAAGGCCGCCGGCAAGGATCGCGGCGCCGAACTTAACGCCGAGGCTGGTCGGCATTTTGCGCGGGTGGATCACTGCTACCGCGTGATCCTTGGCCGTGTCGCGACCGCGCTGGTCGCCAAGTTGTCCAATGAACTCGATGAGGTTCTTGCCGACTACGCCGCCTTCAAACGCGCTGCCGCCGTTCTCGACTTCGACGATCTGCTGGAGCGGGCGCGCGCGCTCGTGCGCGGGCATGATGCGGTCCGCCGCGCGCTCGGGCAGCGCTATAGCCACATCTTCGTCGACGAATTCCAGGATACCGACCCGATCCAAGCGGAAATCCTGTTTCGCATCGCCGCCGACGACAGCCCGCCGCGCTGGCAGGACAGCCGTCTGCGCGCTGGCGCTCTCTTCATGGTCGGCGATCCCAAGCAGGCGATCTACCGCTTCCGGGGCGCCGACGTCGGCTCCTACGCGGAGGCGCGGAGCGCCATCGCCCGGCGCTGGCCCAACAACATCGTCCAGATTACGGCGAACTTTCGCTCACGGCCGGCGATCCTGAGCCACATCAACCGCTGTTTCGCTACGCCGCTGTCGGCCCAAAATCAGCCGGGCTACGTGGAGCTCGCGCCAACGCTGGATCCGCCGGATCACGATCTGCCATGCGCCGCCAAGATCACGATCGATCTGCCGCCGGATTCGCGGGCGGCGCAGATCCGCGACGCCGAAGCCGAAGTCGTCGCCGATCTGTGCGCGCGGCTGATCGGCAACGTGACGATCCGCGATGAAGACGGCGACCTTGCGCCGCTCACGCCGGGCGGCATCGCGCTGCTCGCCCCGACGGGCTCGGAGCTTTGGCGTTACGAGCGCGCGTTTGAAGCCCGCGGCCTCCGGATCGCCTCCCAGGCCGGGAAAGGACTGTTCCGCCGCCAGGAGGTGCAGGACCTCGTCGCGCTCGTGCGCGTGCTGGCCGACGGCGGTGACACCTTGGCGTTCGGCGCCTTGATGCGCGGCCCGCTCGTGGGCCTCAGCGAGGAGGAGTTGCTCGACATCACCGCGGGATTGCCGCCGCTTGCGGATCGGCCCGACGCAATCCCTCGGTTTTCGCTCGCGACGGATGCCGATGACGTCGCTCATCCCGTCGCGCGGCGGGTCCTCACGATCCTTCAGGACCTGCGCCGCCGGGCGCGCGCCACGACACCCGCGCTGCTGCTCGCCGAAGCCGTCGAGCGGTTGGCCGTGCGACCGATCCTGAGCGCGCGCGAAGGCGACCGCAGCGCGCGAGCCGCCGCCAACGTCGAGGCGCTGCTCGAACGGGCGCGGCCCTACGGCGTCAAAGGCATGAAGCGCTTCGCCCGCGACGTGAGCCGCGATTGGCGCGGCGGCGCCGCCTACAACGAAGGCCGCGTAGATGCCGATGGAGACGCCATCGAGATCATCACCATCCACAGCGCCAAGGGGCTCGAATGGCCGGTGGTGATCCCGATCAACACCGCGACCTTGCTGCGCTCCCGCGAGCCGTTTGTGCACCGGGCTGACGACGACACGCTGCATTGGGTGATCGGCGACGTCGTGCCGCCCGAGCTGCGCGCGGCGCTCGAGACCGATGACGAGAGCCTGACGCGCGAACGCGAACGGCTCTGGTACGTGGCCTGTACGCGAGCCCGTGAGCTGCTGATCGTGCCGGAATTGGCGCAGGCCGAGCAGAAGTCCTGGGCTCGCGTCGTCAATCTGGGCCACGACGCGTTGCCGGAGCTGGACATCTCCCGCATGACGCCGGCGCCGATGCCGATGAGCGCCGATCCGCCGAATACTCAGACCGCTGAGCTGTTCGCAGCCGAGCGCGCGACCATCGAAGAAGCGGCCGTTGCGCTGACCTGGGTCCGGCCGAGCGATCATGATCCGGACCGCCTGGAGGCGGTCGAGGCCATCACACTCGATGCCGGCGATGCGCCGGAGGTCGATCTGCCTGTCGGCGCGGGACGTGTGCGCGGTCTTCTCCTGCACAAGCTGATGGAAGAGGTGCTGAGCGGCGAGCTTGTCGAAGAGGTAGGCCGCTTTGTCAGCCGCGCCCGCGAATTGCTCACTGAACTGGTCCTCGATCCCGACGACAGCGAGGCGCTTCCGGACTCTGACGAGATCGCGGCGACCGCCTGGCGCACGTTGCAACTGCCCGACATCGCCGCGCTTCGCGACCGGCTGACCCCCGAATGGCCGGTCTATGCGCTGCTCGAGGATAGTTCGAAGCCAAGGGCGCTCGCCGGACGCATCGACGCCATCGCCTACACCGGAGATCGCGCCGAGGTGGTCGTCGACTGGAAGAGCGACGTCGATCCGTCCGACGCGGATATTCGCCTCCATGCTGGTCAGCTCGAAGACTATCTGCGGGCGACAGGCGCCCCACGCGGCGCGCTGGTCTACATGACGCCCGGGCTCGTGCGCTGGGTCGCCGGGCGGGATGAGCGGCAATCGTGAGGTCGGGAGCCCCGAGGGGTCGCAAACGGGGGCCGAACAGGCCATCGCCGGAAAGAAGGGGTGTCAGAAATTTGTAGTCATTTTTCTGACAGTCTCGACTCCTCGGTCAGAAATAGGTATACATTTTTCTGACAGAGCTCGGCAACGATGGATCTCAAATCCCAGATTCAAAAGCGGATGGCTGCCCAGGCGCCGTTCGGCGTCTGGACGCCGACCGACTTTCTGGACATCGGCTCGCGCGACGCCATCGACCAGGCGCTGTCACGCATGACCAGCGCGGGAGAGATCCGCCGCATCACCCGCGGCCTTTACGATCTGCCTCGGCCCAACAGCCTGACCGGGAAACCGACCAATCCCGATCCACGCCGGGTCATCGACGCGCTGGTGCGACGAGACCAGGCGCGGATGCTGGTCGACGGGCTGACAGCCGCCAACGACCTTGGGCTGACGGATGCGGTCCCGGCCAAGATCTCGGTCCACACCGACGCGCGCCTGCGTCCAATCAAATTGGGCGCCCAGACCATCACCTTCAAACTGACAGCGCCCAGCCGCTTGCACTGGGCCGGCCGTCCGGCGATGCGTGTCGTCCAGGCGCTGCAATGGCTGCGCAGCACAATCGACGGCGATCACGATCGCATTCGCCGCCGCCTGGCCGCGATCCTCGCCGATCCCGATCACGGTGCGGCGATCGCCGCGGACTTGCGCGACGGCTTCACCAGCCTGCCGGATTGGATGCAGACCTTTCTGCGGCCCTTGCTCGATGAACCGGAGGCCTCCTCTTCCCGGGATAAACCGACCAAGCGACAGCCCGGGAGCCGCAGATGAATCCGGGTTTCGTCACGTTCCTTTCCGCTGCCGCGGAGGATCGCCGCGACGCTTTTCTCGGCGCGGCGCAGCGCTTGGGCGCTCCGGAGCAGAACATCGAAAAGGACTTCTGGGTCTGTTGGACCCTCGATGCGCTGTTCAACGGTGCCGAGGCGGGCGGCCCTCGACTGTTGTTCAAGGGCGGGACCTCGTTGTCGAAGGCTTTTGGATTGATCTCCCGGTTCTCGGAAGACATCGACATCACGATCTTCCGGGACGACCTGGGCGAGGGCGCGACGGTCGATGAGCTGGAGGCGCTGAGCGGCAAGAAACGACGACGGCGCCTCGACGCCATCAAAGGGGCGAGTCAGGCCTACGTGAACGAGACGATGCGTCTGCAGGTCGAGGGACACTTGCGCGAGACCCTGGAGACTGCGGGCTTGGAATCTGAAGCCGGGCGGGTGGAGCTCGATCCCGATGACCCCGACCGGCAAAGCCTGTTGATCTGGTATCCGAAGGTGACGGCGGCTGACGAGGGATACGTCAGGCCGGCGGTCAAGATCGAGTCAGGCGCCAAGTCGGCGCTCGATCCGAACCAACCCGCTATCGTCAAGCCCTATGTCACCGACGTGCTCGCGGATCTCGAGCTGAGCGTGCCCGACGTCAGAACTGTCGTGGCAGAACGCACCTTCTGGGACAAGATTGTGATCTTGCATGGGTTGCGCCAATGGTTCGACGCGCGTGGCGCGCTCCGCGGTGGCGGCCAGCGGATTTCACGGCACTACTACGACGTCTACCGGCTGCTCGACTCCGATGTCGGTCGCTCCGCGTCGAGTGATCTCGCGCTAGGTCTCGACTGCGTGCGGCACGCCCGCATGTTCTTCAACAGTCCAGATCTGAACCTCGCGACCGCGGCGCCTGGAAGCTTCACGCTATCGCCAAATCGCGACATGGCGACCGAACTCACGCGCGACTACGCCGCCATGGCGGGGATGATCTTCGGTAAGGCGCCCGCGCTCGAAGAGGTCCTCGGCCGGGTCGCCGAGCTCGAGGCGCGCATCAACCAAGCCGGAACCAAGTCGGCGGCGGCAAGGCGAGACCGGACGGGGGGCGCAGGAGCATGAACACAGAGGCCGACACGTGTCGAAAATTCGTCGTACCCCGTCTGCAGGCCGCCGGATGGGATAACGCGCCTCACGCAATCAACGAGCAGCGCACCTTCACCGATGGCCGGGTGATCTTCGTCGGGGGTCGTGCTCGCCGCGGCCGGCAGAAGCGGGCCGACTACATTCTGCGGTTCAGCGCCGATTACCCGATCGCCGTCGTGGAAGCCAAGGCGAGCTACAAGTCCGCCGCCGATGGTCTGCAGCAGGCCAAGGACTACGCCGAGATTCTAGGGCTGAAGTTCGCAATCGCCACCAACGGTGCCCAGATCGTGGAGTTCGACTTCTTCACCGGCGTTGAAACGCTGCGCGCCGACTTTCCAGCACCCGCGGAATTGTGGGCGCGCCAGCGCGCGGGTCTCGGTTTGGCCGACGATGCTGCGGCCAATCGGCTCCTCACGCCCGGGTTTCCCGACCCAGGCAAGCCGCTGCGCTACTATCAAGAAGGTGCGGTCAATCAGGCGCTCCAAGCCATACTTACCGGCAGGCGCCGCGCGCTCTTGACGCTGTGCACCGGGGCCGGGAAAACGGCGGTGGCTTTCCAGATCGCTTGGCGGCTCTGGAGTGCTGGGTGGAACAAGCGCGGGGATTTCCGCAAACCGAAGATCCTGTTTCTCGCGGACCGCAATATCCTCGTCGACGATCCGATGGGCAAGACGTTCGCGCCGTTCGGCGACGCCCGCTTCAAAATCGAGAATGGTGTCGTCAGCCAGGGCCGCGATATCTATTTCGCGATCTACCAAGCGATCGCCCGGGACGAACGAAGGCCGGGACTTTATCGCGAATACGCGCGCGACTTCTTCGATTTAATCATCGTAGACGAATGCCATCGCGGCAGCGCACGCGACGACAGCAGCTGGCGGGAGATCCTGGAGTATTTCGAGCCGGCATATCAGCTCGGCATGACAGCCACCCCGCTCAGGGATGACAACCGCGACACCTATGCTTATTTCGGCGCGCCGCTCTACACCTATTCGCTGGCGCAAGGCATCGCGGACGGCTTCCTCGCGCCCTATCGCGTGCATCGGGTGGTTACCGACTATGACGCCGTGGGCTGGCGGCCAAGCAAGGGCGAGCTCGACCGCTTCGGGCACGAGATTCCCGATGATGAGTATCACACCAGGGATTTCGAGCGGGTGGTCGCACTGCGCGCCCGCACGGAAGCGATGGCCCGACACCTCACGCATTTCCTCGCCCAGACGGACCGCTTCGCCAAGACGATCGTCTTCTGCGTCGACCAAGAGCATGCGAGCGAGATGCGCCGCGCGCTTGCCAACCTCAACGCTGACCTCGTCGTCGCGTATCCGGACTACGCTTGTCGCGTCACCGCCGATGAGGGCGACATCGGCAAGGGAAAGCTGAATGCGTTTCAGGATGTGGAAACGAAGGTTCCTGTTATCCTCACGACGTCGCAGCTTCTGACGACGGGTGTCGACGCGCCGACTTGCAAGAATGTCGTCCTCGCCCGCGTCGTGGGCTCGATGACCGAGTTCAAACAGATCATCGGACGCGGCACTCGCCTGCGCGAGGACTACGGCAAGCTGTTCTTCAACATCCTCGACTACACCGGTACCGCTACAGAAAAGTTCGCCGACCCCGAATTCGACGGCGAACCAACGGCCGAAACGGTTACTGAGATCGACGCCGACGGCGAAGTGGTTACGACCGAAGGCGAGGAGAAGCCTCCGCTGGAGACGCCCGACGAGCCGGAAGGCGAGACGCCGCCGGGTGGGCTGCCGCCGGACAAAGAGCCTGGCGAGCCGCGCAAATATTATGTCGATGGCGGGGCGGTCGAGGTGGTAGCCCACCTCGTCTACGAGCTCGACACCGACGGCAAGCGTCTGACCTGCAAGAAGCTGACGGATTGGACCGGGGAGAAGGTCCGAACACTCTATCCGACGGCAGCGAGCTTTCGCGCGGACTGGCTCAATGCCGACAAGCGCCAGGCCGTGGTCGAAGCGCTCGCCGAGCGCGGCATCGACCTTGAGACCTTAGCGAAGGAGGCGGGCCGTCCAGACGACGATCCCTTCGATCTGCTCTGCCATCTCGCCTGGAATGCGCCGCTAAGGACTCGCAGGGAGCGCGCAGAACGCCTCAAGCGTGACCGCCAGGACTTCTTCGATCGTTATGGTGCGGAGGCACGGTCGGTGCTCGAAGCCCTGCTCGAGAAGTATGCCGATCATGGCGCGGCTCAGTTCGTGCTGCCCGGCATCCTGAAAGTGCCGCCGCTCGCGGGCTTCGGCAATCCCAGTGAAATCGCGCGACGCTTCGGAGGTCCGGACAAGCTTCGCGCCGCCGTGAATGAAATGTCCGGCCTCTTGTACGCCGCCTAGGAAAGCACCTCTGAATGCCGCCACGTGAAAAGAAGAAGGATAAGGTGCCGAAGACAACGGTTCAGCGACTTGACAGCGTCATCAAGTCTGCGCGCAACAAGATGCGCAAAGACCGCGAGCTGAAGACGGACCTCACGCGGCTTCCTACCCTGACGTGGCTGATGTTCCTGAAGTTCGTGGACGATATGGAACGGGTCCACGAGGACGAGGCCGTTCTCGCCGGCGAGACCTATCGAAGTTTGATCGACCCTCCCTATCGGTGGCGCGACTGGGCCTCCGATTCCGCAGGCATCACGGGACCGGATCTGCTCTCGTTCATCAATGGGGAGCAGACCGTCCGAGCCGACGGAACAAAGGGGCCCGGCTTGTTCACGTATCTGCGGAGTCTTCGCGGGAATGGGGAAGGGCGACAGCGCCGTGACGTTGTTTCAGCCGTGTTCCGCGACCTGCGCAACTACGCGACGAGCGGCTACGTGCTGCGGGACGTCATCAACCTCGTAAACGACATCCACTTCGACAGCACCGAAGACATCCAGACGCTTGGCCGGATGTATGAAACGCTGCTGCGGGAAATGCGGGACGCGGCGGGTCAGAACGGAGAGTTCTATACCCCGCGACCTGTCGTGCGCTTCATGGTCCAGGTCATCGACCCGAAGCTGAGCGAAACGGTTCTCGATCCGGCTTGCGGCACCGGAGGCTTTCTCGCCGCAGCCTTCGATCACATGAAGCCCAGCGCCGCCACGGTGGTCAGGCAGTCGAGTGACCAGGAACGGAACTC
>NZ_DAITQL010000029.1:0-6765 GCF_036833075.1 Hyphomicrobium sp. | reverse complement strand
TGATCGACGGCCGCGGCTGGCGCACCGGCGCGCCGGTGGAGAAGCGCGAGATCCTTCAGCGCGCGACGTTGCGCGGCGGCGAGGACTCGTCGCTACCGTTTCTGTTGGCACAGATGAATCTGCTGCTGCACGGGTTGGAGGCGCCCGACATCGAGTTCGGAAACGCGCTGCGTTTCAAGCTCACAGAGATCGGTGAGCGTGACCGCGTCGAGGTGATCCTGACCAATCCTCCGTTCGGCGGAGAGGAGGAAGCAGGCATCCTCACGAACTTCCCGGATGATCGCCGGACGGCCGAGACCGCTCTGCTGTTTCTGCAACTCATTATGCGACGGCTGAAGCGAGGAGGCCACGGGCGAGCCGGCGTAGTCGTTCCGAATGGGATATTGTTTGGCGATGGCATCGCGGCGCGCATCAAGGCGGACCTGCTAGAGCAGTTCAATTTGCACACTATCGTCCGGCTGCCGGAAGGAACGTTTGCCCCCTATACCGATATTCCGACCAACATCATTTTCTTCGACACTTCAGGCCCGACGGGTGACATTTGGTATTGGGAACAGCCGCTCCCAGGGGGGCGGCGCAAGTATTCAAAAACTCAGCCATTACTGTACGAAGAACTCACTGACTGCCTTGAGTGGTGGTCCGCGCGCAAGGAAGGACCACAAGCATGGAAAGTCTTTGGGCCTAGTCTCATCAAGCGCGATACAGAAGGTCGCACAATCGCGGTGGATTTGGACTTCAAGAATCCTCATGCCAAGGAGGCGAACCACCGTCGCCCTGTTGAGATCATCGAAAGCGCAGTCGCCAAGCAGCGTGAGTTGCTAGCTGTGCTTGACGAGTTGAGAGCTCTGGTAGGAGCATTCGACAAGATCACTTCCAACTCACCTCGCGCAAAACTCGGCGACATCGCGCCACTTGTTCGACGTCATGTTCAAATCGATCCTGAGAAGACCTATACTGAAATTGGTGTGCGCAGCTTCTACAAGGGGATATTCCATCGCCGGACAATACCAGGGGCGGAGTTCACTTGGCAGAAGTTATTCCGCATCGCCACCGGTGACCTCGTATTCAGTAATTTGATGGCGTGGGAACAGGCAATAGCGCTGGCGTCAACTGCTGATGATGGCTGCGTCGGAAACCATCGGATGCTTACGTGTGAAGCCGATCGAACGAGATGTCTCCCGATGTTTCTCTGGTACTATTTCCGTACTCCTGAAGGTTATGCGCAGGTTGTCGCGGCGTCACCGGGATCGATCGCACGAAATAAGACGCTGTCAGCCGAACTCTTGCCCAACATCACCGTTCCGGTCCCGTCGCTGGACGCGCAGGAGTGGTTTGAAGCCCTTCATGCGAAAGCTCATGCAGTCGAACTTGGTCAAGCCGAGGTTGATCGAGTGCTAAGCGGGCTGATGCCATCCTTACTGCACCATACGTTCGGTTGACGCGTGGCGCGTTCGGTCGTGGATGGCGAGGTGCAGCGACGCTCGGGAGAGATATGCGCGCCGTGCAGACGATATCGGGAGCTGAAGCGAGGGCGCTGATCGAAAGCCAGTTGGCTGCACACGGCAACGGCGTGCTCTCCATTCTCGCCCAATATCGGCGCGATGAGGCGGTGGCCGCATGGCATGAGACGATCCGAGCCGTGGAGGAGTTCATCAATCTGCCGAAATTCGGGATCCCCGACGATCGGCTCCGAGCCTGGTTGTGCGCGGTCCGACTGGACGATGCGTTTGTTGCAAACCCGGGCCCGACATGGCTGGCGGTGCGTCAGGCGCTCGCGCCGCATCTCGAGGCGCCAGTCATCTCTCGCTTCACTCGGATTATGCTCTACGCCGGCGCCATGGGGGCGGCCTTTGCCGCGCATGGTGTGGACGCTCGTAGTGCAGCCATCACGCTCGACACGGTTGGCAGGGCGGTCGACTATTTTCAGTCGCGGCGACGGCATTTCGTCTCGCTGCTTTACACCATGCCTTACGCATGCTCCGGCTCGCTCGTTCTCCAGCCCTACGACGCTCTGACCGTTCTCATGCCGCAGGTCGAGCATAGCTGCATCGCCATTACCGGCTTCCATCAAAAGCTTGCCCTGCTCGAGGCCCAGCCGGATTTCAGTCTGGAGGTCGACCACATCGGCGCGATGGCGAGCCATAGCTTCGAGACCTTGGACGACTATTTTCTCGAACCGGAGCGCGCGTCGATCCATGTGATGGCTGAGTTGCGAGGCGACCAGTTCGCGATGCCCGCCATGGAGCCGCTGGATCGAAGGAAGATCTTTTCAGTTGCCGAATTGCGTAATGGCGTGAAACTGATCGGCGCGACCTACGAGGCCTTCGGGCTCAAGGACTCCGATTTTTCCGCCATGGGCCTGCTGGTGATCGCCTTCGCGCGGAATTGCCGCGACGATTATTACGTCGAGATCGGAAAGCAGAAGTTTCGCTCGATACTGCGTGCGCAGTCCGAGTTAGACCCCGCCGAGCTTGAGACGCTCATCGTCAATGAGGCCTCGGATTATGCGACGAACACCAATGCCTATCAGCCGTTCCTGGACCTTGAGGATAGGGTCGTCTCGAACGTCAATCTTCTGTCGCGGTTCCTCTATGCGTTCAAGAATGTTCACCTGGGCAGCCGCCGGCGCTTCCAGATCCATGCGGGCTTCATATTCGAGGACATGGTGAAACGAGACCTTGAGCGCATGGGTTTTACCGTGACGGGCATCAAGCGGATCAATCGGAAGGAATTCGATGTTGTCGCCACGCGCAGCGGCGTCATCTTCAACATCCAGTGCAAGAATAACTGGATCGATCTCTCGAAGATTGAGGCTGAGCGCACGCTGTTCGTCAGATATAACCGGTCCCTGACGAACTACTATGCTCGCGCACTGAAGAAGGAGCGCGGCCGTGACCATCTACTGAAACAGGAACTGGGCTTGGACAAGGTCATGCATTACGTGGTCAGCCGATTTCCGGTGATCGGCGCGGACCCGGCGGTGATCAACTACAATCAGATCGATCGGCTTCGTTTCGCGGGCCAGGCGGGCGCATGACGAATCCCGCGGATATTCGCGATCTGCTGGTGCGGTTCACGGGGCCCGACCTGACGCAGACGCTTGCGCGGATCGAGAGCAAGGTGCGCGGCGTGGCGGCGAAGGACTGCGTAGGCTTTCTTGAGGGCGCTGGCGTGGGTCGGGAGGCGTTGGCCGCGGCGGCCGAAATGAAGCGCCTGGCCGGGCAGATCAATGTGACCATCCATGCGCTCGGCATCCTGCTCTGCCTTCCGCACATCCTCGAACCGGATGAGCGGGTCGAATATGTATCGCTCGGAGCCGGGAATACCGGGCGCGATTTCGACCTGGAGACGAACCTGCGGGTCGCCGAGTTCAAATTCATTCGGTGGCGCGGCGGCGCGGAGTCGATCCGCCAGAATTCTGTGTTCAAGGATTATCTGTTGCTCGCGGAGCATCCGACCGCGAAGCGAAAATATCTCTATCTGCTGGGGACCGAGCACGCGCTCAGATTCCTGCGGGGTGGTCGCGCCCTGTCGAGTGTGCTGAGCCGCAACGACAAGCTGCATAAGATGTTCGTCGACCGCTTTGGCGAGACTTTCCGGACGGTCGGGGATTATTACGCGGTCCATGCCAGTGCGGTGCATATCGAGGATGTCTCGCCGTGGCTTTCGGAGCTAGCGGAAGAGTTGATCGCGGAGCCGGACGCTGGCGCCGACGACTAGGGATTCGGGCGAGTGACGCGGGCGCGGCGCGCGGCGCGGCCTGCGGGCGGGCGCGTTGCGGTCAGGAGCGCTTCCTCCGCGGATTTCTGCGGTCCCATGAAGTCCATGCGATCAGCGATATAGGCGCCGAACGCGCGCGCGTCTTTGGTCGATGGCA
Source organism: Hyphomicrobium sp. (assembly GCF_036833075.1). GTDB lineage: Bacteria > Pseudomonadota > Alphaproteobacteria > Rhizobiales > Hyphomicrobiaceae > Hyphomicrobium_C. The sequence goes on along the minus strand of NZ_DAITQL010000029.1, from coordinate 2,888 downwards.
TCGGAACCCCGTATGTGAGCGGGAGAAACGCGGTCAACGCGATACGGTAGAGTGGTGCGGCATATTCGAAGATCGTCCGCTGCGGTGTGGGGAGGAACAGATTGCTGCGCTCGACGGGATTGCCGTGAAGGAAGTCGTTCCGGCATTCGTAGAGCACTTGATAGAGCCAGGACGCCAGTGTGCGCTTTACCTTGGTCTTGCCGCCCGTGTCGTGCGCGAGCTGGCCGCTTTCCGGAATCGCCCAAGGCGCGCGCTCAATCATCTCGAACACCTTGTCCCGGTTGGCCTGGCCGTTTCCGCCTGGATGCACGAGAATCTCGAAAGCACTGACCCAGAGGGAAACGACCCGCCCGACGTCGTAGAACGTCGTGTCCGTCCCGGCCGGCAAGAGCGAGGCGTGATACGCCATGTTGAGCGAGCGCATCAGTGCGACGTCCTCCCAGGCGGGCTCTGCTGCTTCGTAGCGTCGACGCCAGCGCGCCATGAGCGCGGCCAGGAGCGGCTGGTCGATGTCGCTTTCGCCGAGTGACGTGCGGAACAAGGCCGGCGACGATTGTCCCTTGAAGCGCGAGAGCTCATGCGTGCCAAGGATGGCCGGCGTGCTGCCGATCACATCCTCATAGTGTCGGTCGAGCATCCAGGGGTAGATCGCGAAGGCCTCACCGAAGAGCACGCGATGCCCGCGCGGATGTCGGAGCTCCAGCGCCCGGCCGTGAGTCGCTGCCGAGAGTGCGATGAGGTCGCGGAAGCTCGCCAGCGCCGTCACGTCGCGAAAGATTGGTGGTGCAGCCGCGTTCAGGATCAGAAGCGCGGGCTCGAACTTCTGTCCGAAGTTGTCGGCAAAACGGTTTAGGAAGTGCCTGAGCGTCGGGTGCGCCCGCTTCAGGGCCGCAACACGGCGATCATGCGCGGGCGCGAGCGCCGCGATCTCACAGCCGATCGCGGTTTCCAGCGGAATGTTCGGCAGGACGAATACCGGCGTCCAATCTGCAGCAGTCATGTGCTATTCCAGTCTCGACGGCAAACGCCTGCAGTCTCTGAAGTATTTCTGCTTACAACACGTCGGAACAACAATGAACGATATCAAGCGAGAAGACAGGGGAGAGAAGGCTGCAAAGCCCGGCCAGGCGCCTTTAGAGGTGCTCGTCCGCGGCGCCGAGAAGACATTTGATAATGCCGAGCGCCTTTTTTTCGAGGCGGAGCTTCTGGCGAAAGCCGGCGCGGTGGCGCGTGCCCTTTGCCTCCATCAGATCTCCCTCGAGGAATGCTCGAAGGTCAACAACCTCGGCGCCTGGGCGGTCAGCCTGGTTCTTGGGTTCGAAGTCAATCAGAAGAAGGTGCTGGCCGCCTTCGGGCGTCACGCAGCTAAGAACAAATCGAATGCCTACATGCTGAAGGGCTCTGAGGCGGAAACTAATGCGAAAGCCCGTGGCGACTGGGAGGCGGCCATGGCCGCGTTCAGGCAGACCCAGGACGAGTTTCACGAGACGTCGAACCGAGCCAAGAACGCCTCACTCTATGTGGACTGGGTCGACGGGGAATTCGCCGCACCGAGCGAGCGCATCACCAATGAGATGCTGGTCGAGATTACGGAGCGAAACGCCGAGTTTCTCGGCTGTGCCCAAAACGGGCTGAACATGCTCAGGCGGCTGGAGAGCGCGCCGGATGAGATGAAGGTCTTGCTCTCGGGTTTCGTCGAACAGGCAGAAAAGCTCCGTGAAGAGAAGCCGGACGACATGATGGGGGCAATGGAGATATTGCTGTCGGGCTTCCTTGAAGAGGGAAAGCGGAAGTTGAAGGATTAAGGCCATTCGACACGCCAAGGTCGCATCAGTTGCCGCCCTCGGTGACGCCGGCATGGCGGAGCAGGTCACCGATACTGTCGGTTCCGATCTGACAGCGGGCGATTACGCGGTCATAGGAAATGACGCGACCGCTGCGCCCTCGCTCGGTCGTACATATGACTTCGTGATGGAGAGCGATGCGTTCGAGGGCCGTTTTGGCCGCGGTGCCGCCGGGCTGGTGCAGTTCAGCCGCATTGAAATCCGCGAGCCGAACTTCAATCCATTCCTCGGGATCGGCCGTCTTACCAACGCAAAGGCCGTCTCCGTCACCGACGTATCGGACGACTCCGGAAAAGCGGACGCCGGGTTGACTCGGCAGTGGCGCCTCGCATGGGTCGGCGTGGACGGGAGCGATGGCACCGAACAGGCTGAGCATTCCAGCGACGACGAGGGTGCGACAGCTCACGCGGCCTGCTTGAATGTGTTGTTGGCCTTCTTCTTTTTGAGCAGCGCCCGAACGAACCTGTCCCACTTGGCCATGCCGGCGCGTTTTTCGACCATATAGTGCCAGCGGTCGTAGTGCTTGGAGCTGACGTCCTGGAGGGCGTGGTTTTGGAGGCGATCGCGGATTTCCTTCGACACACCCGCCTTGCCGGCAAGAGTTTTGAAAGTCCGGCGGAGATCGCGATTCGTCGCATAGGGGATCACGCCGCGGTCCCGCTGGCGCCAGACGAAGCTGTATAGCGTGCCGTGGCTGACGGGCTTCTTGGGATCCTTGGCCGAAGGGAAGAACCAGCCGTATTCGTTTGGCTTGATGGACTCGATCAGTTCGGCAGCGAGCGAGGGCACCGGAACGGCGTGGGGCTGTTCGTTCTTGGTCTTGGACCAGTCGATGATTCGCTCCTTGGCGTCCCATTGATCGACATGGAGTCGCGCAATTTCCTCGACGCGCTGGCCGGTTAGCATGATGAGTTGCACGGCGCGTGGATAGGAGGGATGGACTGGCGTGTCAGGGCATTCCAACCAGCGATAGAGCAGCACGAACTCGTCTTCGTCGAGCCAGCGAGTGCCCTTGACCTTGGGTTCGGTCGGGATGCCGGTTGC
>NZ_DAITQL010000028.1:0-47393 GCF_036833075.1 Hyphomicrobium sp. | reverse complement strand
GTCACTCCGGCGAAGGCCGGAGCCCAGACGGGCTTGCGCATGTCGAACCGCTGTTCCATCTGAAACGGAAACTCTCTAAACCACGGTCGCTTGGGACCCGAAAGGATCAGACCAAGCCCACATACTTCGCCGCCAGCACCGCGAGGCTGAGCGCCCCGATCCAGGCCGCAATCCGCGTCCCGCGGTCGCGCCGCCCCGACGCCGCCCCGATCTTCTCGATGCTCGCGGGATCGAGCCTCAGCCCCTCGCGCGCCATCTCGGCAAGCCCCACGGACGCGCGCTCGGCTTCCGCCAGGAGGGCCGGCACTTCCGCCAGCACGCGCGCGAGTGTGGTAGCACCCTCGCCGGCCTTGCGCACGGCGCCCCGCGCACCGTAGTGCGTCGAGATCCACTCCTTCGCCACCGGTTCCGCCGCGACCCACAGGTTGAGCGAGGGATCGAGCCCGCGCGCCACACCCTCGACGATCACCATGCTCTTCTGCAGCAGGATCAGCTCCGGCCGCGTCTGCATGTCGAAGACCTCCGTGTAGGCGAAGAGCTGCCCGAGCAGGTCCGCCATCGAGATCTCGTCGGCCGTGCGGCCATGGATCGGCTCGCCGATGGCGCGCAACGCCTGCGCGAACACCTCGACCGGATGATGCGGCGGCACGTAGCCGGCCCAGAAATGCACCTCCGCCGCAAGGCGGTAGTCGCGTGTGATGAGGCCGTACAGGATCTCGGCCAGGAAGCGGCGCTCCTTGTGGCCGAGCCGCCCCATGATGCCAAAGTCGACGGCAACGACGTTGCCGGACGTGTCGACGAACAGGTTCCCCTGGTGCATGTCGGCGTGGAAGAAGCCGTCGCGCATGGCGTGCGTGAGGAAGCTCCTGAGCACGACGAGCCCGAGCGCCTTGAGGTCGTGGCCGTCGGCCTTGAGGCGCGCGTGGTCCGAGATCGGGATGCCGTCGATCCAGTCGGTGGTGAGCACGCGCTTGGCCGTCCGCGTCCAGTCGACGGTCGGCACGCGGAAGCGCTCGTCCGGCGCGATGTTCTCCGCCATCTCCGAGATCGCCGCGCCCTCGAGCCTGAGGTCCATCTCGAGCTCGGTCGTGCGCGCGAGGTTCTCGACCACGGCCACCGGCTTCAGCCGCCGCGACGGCGCATGCACGCGCTCGACGAGCCGTGCGGCGAAGAAATAGCTGTCGAGGTCGCGCTTGAAGCGGCGCTCGACGCCCGGCCGCAGGATCTTGACCGCCACCTCGCGCCGCTGCCCGTCTTTGTCGAGCGTGACGGCCTTGTGCACCTGTGCGATCGAGGCGGCCGCGACCGGCGGCCCGAACTCTACGAAGTGATCCTCGAGCTTGCCGCCGAGCGCGTCTTCCACGGCGCGCCGCGCGTCCGCCATGGGGAAGGGCGGCAGCTTGTCCTGCAGCCGGCTGAGATCGGCGGCGGCCTCGGGGCCGATCACGTCGGCGCGTGTCGCCAGGAACTGTCCGAGCTTGATGTAGGAGGGCCCGAGGGCGGCGAGCGCTGACGAGATGCGCTGCTGCTTCGGCTTGCCGACATTGAACGGCGCGGCGAGGATGGTGATCGGCAGCGTCGCCAGCCGCGCGGCGCGCAGCGCCAGCGGCACCGGCCGGCCTCGAGGGACGAACCGGACCCCGTGCTGCGCGAGCACGATACCCGCCCGCGCGAGCCGCCAGACGTTTGTGATTGCAGTTGCCATTGAGGGAGAGCGGTACCGGCCCTGCGGCCGGCTTGCAAGCCGCGTCTCCAAACACCGTTGCCGCTTTGCCTCTGGATAAACACGCCATACAACTCGAACCGAGATCCTAGCGCAATGAGAGCCGCTCCGAATCGCTCTAGACCGGTTCATGGGCCATGAACTTTCTTCATCGCGCGAGAGGGCGCCTCACCCGGACGTGATCTTCAATCGCGTCCGACCTCTCCCCGTCCATGCGAAGCATGGCTTCGCCATGACGCTGCGCGGGTGAGGGGGTGCCACGAACGGGATGTTTCGAGGGACACGATGACAGCGCAGCCGACGCTCCCGAAGTTCATCCACCTGAAGACGCACTCGGCCTATTCGCTGCTCGAGGGCGCGCTGCCGATCGGCAAGATCGCCAAGCTCGCCGAGGCGGCCGGGATGCCGGCCATCGGCCTCACCGACACCAACAATCTGTTCGGGGCGCTCGAGTTCTCGGACAAGCTGTCCGGCGCCGGCATCCAGCCCATCGTCGGCGCCACCTACGATACGGATTTCGGCGATGGAGCCGCTGATGCAAGCGGCCTCCCGCGCCTCGGCCAGAACGCGCCGCCCGTGCGCCCCGCGGGCCCCCTCGCGCTCCTCGCGGCCAGCGCCGAGGGCTACGCCAACCTCATCAAGCTCGCGAGCCAGGCGTTCCTGCTGCCCGACCCTGCCGAGCCGACGCACATCAAGCTCGACGCCCTCGAAGCCCATCGCGGCGGCCTCATCGTTCTGACCGGAGGCCCGGAGGGCCCCATCGGCCGCGCGCTGTCGGAGGGCCAGGCCGACGTTGCCCGCCATCGCCTCGAGCGCCTGCACCGCATCTTCAACGGAAACCTTTACGTCGAGCTGCAGCGTCACGGCGCGAAGAGCGAGGAGGAGATCGAGCCGCAGCTGATCGCGCTTGCCTACGAGCTCGGCATCCCGCTCGTCGCCACCAACGAGGTCTACTTCGCAGAGCCCGACGATTACGAGGCCCATGACGCGCTGCTCTGCATCGCCGAGGGGCGCATGGTGACGGAGGACAACCGCCGCCGCGTCACGCGCGAGCACTACTTCAAGAGCATCGACGACATGGCGGCGCTGTTCGCCGACCTTCCCGAGGCGCTCGAAAGCACCATCGAGATCGCGCAGCGCTGCGCCTACCGCCCGCTGAAGCGCAAGCCCATTCTGCCCCGCTTCGTCGCCGCCGCCGATGCGGCGGGCATGACCGATGAAGAAATGCTCGCAGCGGAAGCCGCAGAGCTGAAGCGCCAGGCCGAGGAGGGGCTTCGCGCTCGCCTCGCCGTGAACCCGCTCGCCGATGGCTTCACGCGCGAGGATTACGAAAAGCGCCTCGCCTACGAGCTCGACATCATCGGCCGCATGAAGTTCCCGGGCTACTTCCTGATCGTGGCCGACTTCATCAAGTGGTCGAAGGCCAACGATGTGCCGGTCGGCCCGGGGCGCGGCTCGGGCGCGGGCTCGCTCGTCGCCTGGTCGCTCACCATCACTGATCTCGATCCGCTCCGCTTCGGTCTACTGTTCGAGCGTTTTCTCAATCCCGAGCGTATCTCGATGCCGGACTTCGACATCGACTTCTGCCAGGAGCGACGCGACCGTACGATCCGCTACGTGCAGGAGAAGTACGGCACCGACCGCGTCGCGCAGATCATCACCCACGGCAAGCTGCAGGCCCGCGCCGTGCTGCGCGACGTTGGCCGCGTGCTGCAGATGCCGTATGGCCAGGTCGACCGCCTCTGCAAGCTCGTGCCCAACAACCCGGCCAATCCGGTCACGCTGCCGGAAGCCATCGAGGGCGAGCCCAAGCTGCAGGAGGAGCGCGACAACGATCCCTTGGTCGCGCGCCTGCTCGAGATCGCCCAGAAGCTCGAGGGGCTCTACCGCCACGCCTCGACCCACGCCGCCGGCATGGTGATCGGCGACCGCCCGCTCGACGAACTGGTGCCGCTCTACCGCGATCCGAAGTCGAACATGCCCGTCACCCAGTTCAACTGGAAGATGGTCGAGGCGGCGGGCCTTGTGAAGTTCGACTTCCTGGGGCTCAAGACGCTGACGGTACTGACCAAGGCCGTCGATCTCGTCAAAAAGGGGCGCGGCATCGATGTCGACCTGCTCGCGTTGCCGCTCGACGATAAGCCGTCCTACGAGTTGCTGGCCAAGGCCGATACGGCCGGCGTGTTCCAGCTCGAAAGCACGGGCATGCGCGAGAGCCTGAAGCGCTTGAAGCCCGACCGCTTCGAGGACATCATCGCCATGGTGGCGCTCTACCGCCCGGGCCCCATGGACAACATTCCGACCTACATCAACCGCAAGCACGGCGAGGAGCCGGTCGACTACCTGCATCCGATGCTCGAGAGCATCCTGAAGGAGACCTACGGCGTCATCATCTACCAGGAGCAGGTGATGCAGATCGCGCAGGTCATGGCGGGCTATTCGCTCGGCGACGCCGACCTTCTGCGCCGCGCCATGGGCAAGAAAGACAAGAACGAGATGGCGAAGCAGCAGGCGCGCTTCGTCGAGGGCGCGCTGAAGAACGGCGTCAGGAAGGACGATGCCGTTTACATCTTCGAGTTGGTCGACAAGTTTGCGGGCTACGGTTTCAACAAGTCTCACGCCGCGGCCTACGCGCTTGTAAGCTACCACACGGCCTACATGAAGGCGAACTTCCGCGAGGAGTTCCTGGCCGCCTCCATGACGCTCGACGCGGGAAATACCGACAAGCTCGCCATGTTCGCGGCCGAGGCGAGGAAGAGCGGCATCCGCGTTCTGCCGCCCTGCGTCAACGCGTCGGCCGTCGAGTTCATCGCCGAGCCGCCGAAAAAGGCGGAGGCGCACGGTGCCATCCGCTACGCGCTCGCCGCGCTCAAGAACATCGGCGCCTCCGCCGTCGAGACCATCGTCGAGAGCCGCAACGCCAAGGGATCCTACAAGTCGCTCTCGGATTTCGCCGCGCGCATCAACACCAAGGCCGTCAACAAGCGCGCGCTCGAAACGCTCGCCGCTGCCGGCGCATTCGACGCCTTCGAGCCGAGCCGCGCTCTGGTGTATGCGAACGTGGAGGGCATGATCGCGCTCGCCAACCGTATCTCGGATAATGCCGCCTTGGGCACCAGCGACCTTTTCGGCGGTGCAGGGGATAGCGCAGCGACTCTCGACCTCAAGGCCGCCGAGGCCTGGACACCGATGGACAAGCTGCAGAAGGAATTCGACGCCGTCGGATTCTTCCTCTCCGGCCATCCCCTCGATCAGTACGAGCGCGCGCTGGAGAAGCTCGGTGTGCGCCGTTTCGTGGACTTCGAGGCGGCCAGCACCCGCGGCGCTGTCGCGGGCCGCCTCGCCGGCATCGTCATTGCCGCCCGCGAGCGCCGTTCGCAGAAAGGCAACAAGTTCGCATTCGCGCTGTTCTCCGACACGAGCGGGCAGTTCGAGGCAGTCATCTTCTCGGACACCCTCGCCCAGGCGCGCAGCCTTCTGGAATCGGGCAACGCCGTGCTGCTCGATGTCGAAGGCGAGCGCGACGGCGAGGCGCTCAAGATGCGTGTACAGAGCGTGAAGTCGCTCGACGAGGCGGTCGAGCAGATCCCGCGCAGGATCCGCATCCTCGTCGACGGCGATGCGCTCGGCCGCAACCCGGCCGCGCTCGACCAGCTCAAGACCCTGTTGCGGCCCGGCAAGGGCGAAGCCATGATCGAGCTCCGCCTTGCGGATTACGCGCGTCCGGTTCCGATTGTGCCGAAGGCAAGATATGATCTCTCCGCGAGGACGATTGGCCGCATTACAACCGTTCCCGGCGTCATAGAAGTGATCGAAACATGACCGATGGATGGCCCCGGGAGCGCCGGGGAACCAAGGCCCGGCACGCAGCGTTGGTCGAGGCCATGATTGGATCTCTGGGTCGAGAATTCCTGCGCCCGCAGTCGGTTGGTGACGACACGTCCATTGCGTTCACGCGCATCGACGGCGATCCGAATGCTGCGCTCATCTGCTTTCTGCCGTGGCGCATGCCCTACCCGCTGGCGCGGGTGTCCCGCATCGCGCCGAAGAATTTTCTCGCCTGCTATGAGATGCCGAATGCCATCGTCAGCTCCGAGCCCGAACTCTGCGTGCGCGCCCTCGACGCCGTCGTCGAGGACGCCATGGGCGTTTTTGCAAAGACGCGTCTCGAGCCGGCACAGCTCCTCGTCGTCGGCCTGAGCATTGGGACGGCGGTCGCAACCGTGTTCGCCAACCGCATCGGCGCGCGCCTCTGCTCCATCGCCTCCGCCGATCGCGGCGATCTCACGCTGTGGGAGAGCCCGGCTTCGGCGCAGGTCAAGGAGCTGGCCGAGGCCAAGGGCTACCGCTGCGCCGACTTCACGCGCGCTCTCGCCGGCCTGCACACGATCGAGAACCTCGACAACCTCGCGCCGGGAAGCCGCTTCGTGTTCGGCTCGCGGGACGAGCTCATTCCCGAGCCGAGGCGCCAGGGGTTGATCTCCGCCGTGCATCGGATCCTGCCCGCAGCTGAGGTCAGCTACGTCGATGCCGGCCATTTCGGCACCATGAGCGAAACGGTGCGGCGCGGGCTCGGCGCGCCGGCGGTGCATCTCGCCCGCACCTGAACCCGCGGGCTTCATCGGATCCCGAGGTCACGGGCCTCGCCGGACGATGCGCCAATCCCCCGGACAGCACGAAAAAGGCGCGGCACACTCTTAAATCCGGCCGTGAATCGTGATGCACTGGCGGGCAATCTGCGGCGCGGCCGGCGAGAGGGCCCCATGTTCCCGATCGGAGACGACAACAGCGCGCGGCGCTTGACGCCGGTCGTCACGATCGTGCTGATCGCCCTCAATGTCGTCGTCTTCTTCCTCGAGCTTCAGCGCGGCGACCGCTTCGTCAACGACTGGGCCTTCATCCCCGCGCGCTTCTCGGAAAATCCGTCCGTCGATGTGGTGACGCTGTTCTCCGCCATGTTCATGCACGGCGGCTGGCTGCACCTCGGCGGCAACATGCTCTACCTCTGGATCTTCGGCGACAACGTCGAGGATCGCTTCGGCCATGTCCGCTATCTCATGGTCTATCTCGCGGCCGGCCTCGCCGCGACCTTCGCCCAATACGCCGTCAATCCCGCCTCGGCGATCCCGAACGTCGGTGCGTCGGGTGCTATCGCCGGCGTGCTCGGCGCCTATCTCCTGATGTTTCCGAGGGCGCGCGTCGACGTTCTGCTCGGGCGCCAGGTCGTGGCCATGCCGGCGTTCATCGTCCTCGGCTTCTGGGTCGTGCTGCAGCTCGTGAGCAGCGTGGGCACCATCGCCGATACGGCTGCGACGGAACAGGGCGGCGTGGCCTACATGGCCCACGTCGGCGGCTTCGTCGCGGGCGTCGTCCTTGCGGTCGTGCTCGGCGGCCTGCGGCGCCCGCCCGATCACGTCGCCTGAGCCGGGAACGGGCGGCGATGAGGACGCCCGTCATGGACTGCCAACGGAAAACCCCGGTCGCCGAGGCGGGCGACCGGGGTTTTATACGAGAACCCAGCGGAGCTCGAATTCACCAGACCGAGGACTTGCCGCCGCTGGTGCGCTCGCGCTTCCGGTCTCTGAGCTTGTCCCTCTCCTTGGACTTGTTGGAGGAGTACGGCGAGCAGAAGAAGAAGCAACTGCCGCCGCCGTCATCCTCCACCACTTGGACGGGCTTCGGCCGCGGTGTCGGCTTCGAGATCTTGGCGACGACCTCGGGCATCTGCACGATGAAGTCCGTGCCGGCGTACTTCGTTTCGCTGCGCGACACGTCGTAGCTCGAGACGATCAGCGTGCTGCCCGGTTTCACCACCTCGGCGATGCGGTCGGTGACGGCCTTCGGCAGCTTGATGCGGTCGAGCGTGCGTGCGGCCCTGTCCGTGTCGGTCCCCGAGGGCATCCTCACGGATCCGGCTGCCTTCGTCTTCTTCCGGCTGTAGGAGAGGCTCTCGTCCTCGAAGCTGCTGAAGCCGGTCGAATACTCGTTGACCTCGGTCGCCTGCCATCTGAGGTCGGTCTTGCTCTCGTCCTTCCAGTCGACCGCCGAGAAGATGAAGGTATCGAGCGGCACGTCCGGGTTCTCGATCGCAGCCTGCGCCTCGATCACCGGCTCGAAGCCTTGGCGCACCTGGACGAGTCCGGTCGCAGAGCTGACGAACACGGATACGGGAAGGCCGCGGTTCTGCTCCCGGCGATCAAACGCAGCGACAGCTTTCGTGGCGGCCGTCTCGGTAGCCGCGGCCGTCTTGGTCTCGGCTTTGGCCGCCTGGAGATCGTTCGCGGCCTTCGCGATCGCCCCATCCGCGGCTTTGACGGCCGCATCGGCGGCCTTGGCGGCATCCGCCGTGCGCTGCACCTCTTGGGTCAGGCCCGCAAGGCGATCGCGCTCTGCGGTCTCGGACGCGCGCAACGCTTCGAGCTCGTCGGCCCGCATGCGGGAGGCGGTCTTGGCGAGGCGCGCCGCGATTTTCTTGAGGTCGCGCTCCTGCGATCGCAGGGCGGCCTTGGCCGCATCGGCCGCACGGTCGGCGGCCTTCGCGTCGCTGCGCCGCGCCTTGGCGGCCGCCTTCGCGTCGGTGATGGCGCGTTGCGCCGCAGCCTCGCCCTCGGCGGCGGCAGTCCGCCGCTCGCCCGCGGTCGCTATGGCGTCCACGAGAGCCTGGCGCTCCGCCCGCCGGGCCTCGGCCGCGGTTTCTTGCGTACGCGCTGTGGGGTCCGTTGCCGCATGCGCCGAGGTGACGCCGAGCAGCGCCTCGGCGGCATCGACCCCGGCCTGGATCGCCGTGCGGTCGGTGCGCTCGGCCCGGTCGCCTCCGGTTTCGGTTTGAGCGACGGAGGGCAGCGCCGAGAACAGCCGCGGATGATCGAACAGCGCCGGTGCATTGACGTCCGGCGCGATGACGACCCGCTGGTTGATGTCGGTCATGTTGAAGAAGCGGCGCGCAAAATCGAACGGCAGGCGCACGCAGCCGCCGGAGGCGGGATAGCCCGGAATGACGCCGCCGTGCAGCGCAATGCCGGTCATGGTCAGGCGCTGCATGTGCGGCATCTTCGCGTCGAGGTAGATGTTCGACGTGTGGTCGACCTTCTTCTCGAGGATGCTGTAGATGCCGACCGGCGTCTCGTGGCCGGCACGGCCGGACGAGACGCGCGTCTGCAGCACGAAGCCGTTGCCGTCGTAGACGTACATCCGCTGCTGGTTGAGCGAGATGAGCATAAGCAGCGGGCCCTCGGTCTTGGCCGACGGCATCGGCGCCTCGACGCGGGACTGCTGCTGCGGCTTGGCCCTGCGCTCGGCACGGCGGTCATCGGGTGCGGACAGAGCCGTGTGGGTGAGAAGACCGAGCGCCAGCGAGGCGCTGCCGAGACGCAACAGAAGATCTTTCGCCCCACAGCGATTGGACGACGACGTGAGCACCGTGAAACCCCCTAAAACTCATTGGGAAAACCGTATCCAGGGCCCTCTCGAGTGCCCTCTGCAACGGTTAACTTTTGGATCATGACGAGTTCGACTTCAATAGGTTACGCTTGATGAGTTATCGATTTATCTCCGCTTGTTCCGATTTTTGCGGTTGGCTTCACCTTGGACCGGCAAGAGGCGGCGAAAGCCGCGCGATGGGCCCGTTCGAGGCCCATGCAGGGCACCCCTTCCAACAACGGCGCCTGTTCTAACACCCATGTGTGATGGACTTTGGGCGGGACGCAATCCGGGCAATGCCGTAGGGAGCCGGGACGGCGCACCTAGGGACGCCAGGGCTTGCGCTCCGCCTCGGCGCGTTTGGCCGCGCTGCCCTTGGCCCGGCCGATCTCGCGCGTGAGGGCGTAGAGCGCCTCCTTGAGGCCGAGGCCCGACACGGCGGAGAGCGCGAGCGGCTTCTTGCGGGCCGCCTTCTCGAGCTCCGCCACGCGTTGCGCCAGCATCTCCGCGTCGATGGCATCGATCTTTGACAGCGCCACGATCTCCTTCTTCTTGGCGAGGTCTCCGCCATAGGCTTTGAGCTCGCGCCGCACGGTCCGGTAGGCGCCGGCCACGTCCTCCTGCGTCGCGTCGACGAGATGCAGCAGGACCTGCGTCCGCTCGACATGGCCGAGAAAGCGCGTGCCGAGCCCGGCCCCGTCATGAGCGCCTTCGATCAGTCCCGGAATGTCGGCCAGCACGAAATCGCGCTCGCCCGCGCGCACGACGCCGAGGTTGGGATGCAGCGTCGTGAACGGGTAGTCGGCGATCTTGGGCTTTGCGGCGGAGACCGCTGCGAGGAAAGTCGATTTGCCGGCATTGGGCAGTCCCACGAGGCCCGCGTCCGCGATCAGCTTGAGGCGCAGCCAGATCGTGAGCTCGTCTCCCGGGAGCCCCGGATTGGCGTGCCGCGGCGCCTGGTTGGTCGCGCTCTTGAAGTGCGCGTTGCCGAACCCGCCGTTGCCCCCGTGTGCGACGACGAAGCGTTGCCCCACATCCGTCAGCTCCGCGAGCACCGTCTCCTGGTCCTCCGCGAGCACCACCGTTCCCGGCGGCACCTTGACGATGCAGTCGCGGCCGTTGGGACCCGCGCGGTTGCGGCCCATGCCGTTGGTGCCGCGCTCGGCCTTGAAGTGCTGCTGGTAGCGGTAGTCGATCAGCGTGTTGAGATTGTCGACGCACGCGATGATGACATCCCCGCCGTTGCCGCCGTCGCCGCCATCAGGGCCTCCGAACTCGATGAACTTCTCGCGCCGGAACCCGACGCATCCGTCGCCACCGTCGCCGGCCTTGATGTAGATCTTGGCGAGGTCGAGGAATTTCATGCGGTGAGCCTCCATAGGACGGCCATCACTGGCCGGTTGAGCTCATAGCACTGCGTGGGAATTTCCGCCTGCCGCGCGTCGCACCAGACGGAGTGCGCGCCCTTGAGCCGGAAGCCGAGCTTGCGGATGACGCCCGCGGAGGCGAGGTTGTCGTCGAAATGGCAGCACGTGAGACGTTTGAAGCCGCCGTCCGTGAAGCAGTGGCGCACGAGGGCGGCTGCGGCCTCGCTGGCGAACCCGCGTCTCCACCACGGCCGCCCGATCCAATACCCGATCTCGGCCGACGACCTGTCGTCGTCGGGGATATAGCCGATCGCGCCGACCAGCGCCCCTTCGAACGTCACCGCGCGCACGAACTCCCCGGGCGCGAGCGCCGCCATCCATTCGCGTGCGAGATCTTCCGAATAGGGATAGGGGATCTGCGCCGTCATGCGCGCGATGTCCCAGTCGCCGGCGAGGCGCGCCAGATCGGGCGCGTCGCTGTCGTCGAGCTCGCGCAATACGAGCCGCCGGGTCCTGATCGGCTTGGACATTGGGATCCGTTCGCTTCGAGCCTTGAGCATAGGCGGCACGATAAAATGCAAAAGGGGGGATGGCGCCCATCCCCCCTCAGCTGTTGGTTAAGCCCGGCGCGCCTACTCGGCCGCTTCGACCTTCTGGGGCAGCACGGAAATGTAGATGCGCCCGTTGCGCTTGGTCTCGAAGGCGACCGTACCTTCGGCGGTGGCGAAGATGGTGTGATCGGTGCCGATGCCGACGTTCGTGCCCGGATGCCATTGCGTGCCGCGCTGGCGGCAGAGAATGTTGCCGGGCAGGACGTGCTCGCCGCCGTACCGCTTGATGCCGAGACGCTTCGAATGCGAGTCGCGGCCGTTCTTCGTCGAGCCGCCGGCTTTCTTTTGTGCCATGGGGGGAAGTCCTTCTGATGGGGAGCAGCGTCCTGGCGCGCTCCGCTGTCCTTAGCCGGTGATGCCCGTGATGCGGATCGTCGAGAGATCCTGGCGATGCCCACGCTTCCGGCGCGAGTTCTTGCGGCGGCGCTTCTTGAAGGCGATCAGCTTCGGCCCGCGCGTATGCTCGACCAACTCGGCGGTGACTTTCGCGTCCGAGGGGAGCGCTTTGCCGGCCTTGACGTCGGCACCGCTGCCGACGAGCAGCACTTCGAGCTCGATGTTCCTGCCGGCGTCCGCGTCGAGCTTCTCGACGGTCAGGACGTCGTCCTTGGCGACGCGATACTGCTTGCCGCCTGTCTTGATGACAGCGTACATGGGTCTGGCCTCTTTCCGCGCTCTTGCGCTCTGGGTCTGGTCCGCGCCCTGTGGTGCCACGAAAAATCGTGAACTTTCAATGGATTGCTTCGAAGTGCAACCTGAACCTCGGGCAGCGCTCTATGACGCGGCAAACCTCCGGTCCGCCGCGCTGGCGCTCTTATGAGCGACACGCCCTGAAAAGTCAATCGAGGGGCGGGCCCCGGACTCCGTCCGCACCGCGAGCGCGGCGGGGGCTCCTTCGGGCGTTTCGCTGTCGCTCGACACGCTAGTCGCTGTCCTGGATCAGGTCATGCGGAAACGGAGACCGCGCGTGCTTGACGGCATCGGAATTGAGCCTACCTGTAGGTCTCCGTCGAAAAACATCTGCCGCGCGGTTGGAGGCCGCCCTCCTCATGCTGTCCGCTGCGCCTGCCTCTTTGAGCCGCGAGCCGATACCGGTTCTCGATACGGGTCCCTCGTTTGCCATGGAGACGCTGGTGGCGCACGAGGCGCGCGCGCACGCGCTGCTCGACCTTGCGACCGGGCCGCTGCCCTCGGCGGCGTTGCGCCAGCTCGACAAGGTCTCGCGCCGTTGGCTCTCCAAGTGGAAGAATGCGCACCTGGCGGAGATCGACGCCATCGCGGCGCGCCTTGCGCGTCCCGGCGCCTATTTCTTCTCGGTCAACTATGAATGGGCCTGCACGTGCCGCGTCGCGCCGGGGCCGGACCGCAAGAGCGCGCGCCTGATCCGCGTGCTCGACTGGCGCACGCCGGGGCTCGGCCGCAACGTCATCGCGGCACGGGTTCGCGGCCCGGAAGGCCGCTCCTTCGTGACGCTGACCTGGCCCGGTTATACAGGCGTGCTGACGGGCATGGCGCCCGGGCGCTTTTCGGCCGCGCTGAACCAGGCGCCGATGCGCAAAGCCGTGGGGTTCTACGTTCTCGACTGGGCCGTGAGCCGCCGCCGCGTCTGGACCATGCCGCATCCGACCCCGGCCCACCTTCTCAGATCCGTGTTCGAGGACGCCGCCGACTATGCCGAGGCCCGGGAGCGGCTCACCCGGGCGCCGATCTCGACGCCGGCCATCTTCTCTCTCGCCGGTCTGACGCCCAGCGAGACGGTCGTCATCGAGCGCACGGAGACGGACGCGCGCGTGCATGTGGGCGCCAACGTCGCCGCCAACCATTGGGAAGCGACGGGCTGGCGCGGCCGGCCGCGCGGCGAGCGAAGCGCCGAGCGCGCCGCCATGATGCACCGCATCGTCCCCGACCTCGCGCCCGATTTCTCCTGGCTCGCCCCACCTGTGCTGAACCCCGCCACCCGGATCGCCATGGTCGCCGATGCGTCCGAGGGACGCCTCGTGGCACAGGGGTTCGAGGCCATGCGCCCGGCCACGGAGCCGCTCGAGCTTGAAGCTTAGGACGCCGCACGCGCGGGCTCGTTAAGCATCAGGCGTGTTGCGCTAGACCGTCCCGCAAGGGGGGCATGTCATGCGCTCAGGATGGGTGTAGAGTGCCGGAAGCCGAACAGACATTCGCCCGCTCGGGAGCGAGCGGCCGTCAGACGGCGTGAAGCCGGAAGGCGGGCAAGCAAACAGGAGGCTTCGCCATGGACGACCTCTTCGAGCACGCGATGGAAAGCGAGCGTGACAAGGCCATCAACGGCTTCTACACGCACTTCATCGTCTTTCTGTCGGTCATCGCCGGCCTGGCGCTGATCAATCTCGTTTCCGGCGACCGCTTCTGGATCCAATGGATCGTTCTCGGCTGGGGCGTCGGCATCGCGTTCCACGCGTTCATGATCTTCGTCCGCCGTCCCCAGCAGGAGCAGAAGCTGCGCGAATTGCGGAGAGCGCGCGAGGAGCAACGCCTTTCGAACGGCCAGCCGGCACCCACGTCGCCCGCCGACGAGCCCGGACCGTCCGCCTGAGCCACGGTACGAGCGGCAACAAAAAAAGGCGTCAGGCCGGCTGACCTGACGCCTTTTCGGTGTGCTTGCTGCGCCTCTAGAGAGTTTCCGTTTCAGATGGAAACAGCGGTTCGACATGCGCAAGCCCGTCTGGACTCCGGCCTTCGCCGGAGTGACGTTGAGTTTGCGTAGCCCGCCTGCATACAAATGACGTCATCCCGGCGCAGGCCGGGATCCAGACACGCCAATTGCTCGCATGACCATGTTTCCACCTAAGTCGGAACGACTCTAGAACAGCCCCTCGATCTGGCCCTTGTCGTTGAGGCGGATGCTATCCGCCGACGGCACCTTGGGCAGGCCCGGCATGGTCATGATCTCGCCGGTGATGACGACCACGAACCCGGCACCCGCCGAGAGCCGCAGCTCGCGCACCGGCACGATATGCCCGGTCGGCGCGCCGCGCTTGGTCGGATCCGTCGAGAACGAGTACTGCGTCTTGGCCATGCAGACCGGCAGGTGGCCGAAGCCCAGGGCCTCGAGCTCCTTGAAGCGGGCTTCGACCGAGGCGTCGCAGGAGATGTCGGCGGCCCGATAGATCTCGGTGGCGATGGTCTTCACCTTGTCGCGCAGCTTCATCTCCTCCGGATAGAGCGGCTTGAACGCCGACTTGCCCGAGTTGGCGATCTCGACCACGTGCTGCGCGAGCGTCTCGGTGCCCTTGCCGCCGTCGGCCCAGTGCGTACACACGAAAGCGCGCGTGCCCATGCTCTCGGCCGCCTTCATGACCTCCTGGATCTCCGCGTCCGTGTCGGTGATGAAGCGGTTGATCGCGACCACGGCCGGAACGCCGAACTTGTTCACGTTCTCGATATGGCGGTTGAGGTTCTCGCACCCCTTGGCGACCGCGGCGACGTTCTCGCCCTTGAGGTCGTCCTTCGCCACGCCGCCGTGCATCTTGAGCGCGCGCACGGTGGCGACGATCACGGCCGCAGCCGGCTTGAGCCCCGCCTTGCGGCACTTGATGTCGAAGAACTTCTCGGCGCCGAGGTCGGCGCCGAAGCCCGCTTCCGTGACGACGAAGTCCGAGACCTTGAGCGCACTCTTGGTGGCGAGCACCGAGTTGCAGCCGTGCGCGATGTTGGCGAACGGGCCGCCATGGATGAACGCCGGATTGTTCTCGAGCGTCTGCACCATGTTCGGCATCAACGCGTCCTTGAGCAGCACGGCCATGGCGCCGTCGGCCTTGAGATCGCGCGCCCGGATCGGCGTCTTGTCGCGCGTGTAGGCGACGATGATGTCGCCGAGCCGCCTCTCGAGGTCTTTGAGGTCGGACGAGAGGCAGAGGATGGCCATCACCTCGGATGCGACCGTGATGTCGAACCCGTCCTGGCGCGGGTATCCGTTCGCGACGCCGCCGAGCGAGTTGACGATCTGGCGCAGCGCGCGGTCGTTCATGTCGAGAACGCGGCGCCATTCGACGCGCCGGCTGTCGATGCCGAGCTTGTTGCCCCAGTAGATGTGGTTGTCGATCAGGGCGGCGAGAAGGTTGTGGGCGCTCGTGATCGCATGGAAGTCGCCGGTGAAGTGGAGGTTGATATCCTCCATCGGCACCACCTGCGCATAGCCGCCGCCGGCCGCGCCGCCCTTCATGCCGAAGCTCGGTCCGAGCGAGGGCTCGCGCAGCGCGCACATCGCTTTCTTGCCGATGCGGTTGAGGCCGTCGGTGAGACCGACGGTCGTCGTCGTCTTGCCCTCGCCGGCAGGTGTGGGGCTGATGGCCGTGACGAGGATCAGCTTGCCGTCGGGGCGCGTGCCGAGCGCGTTGATGAAGTCGAACGACAGCTTGGCCTTGGTGGAGCCGTAGGGAATGAGAGCATCGGCGGGAATTCCGAGCTTCGCCGCCACTTCCGTGATCGGCTTCATCTTGGCTTCACGCGCGATCTCGATGTCTGATTTCACCGTCAAGGGGTTCCCTCCGAATGGACGTTTTCTGTGATCGGTCCCATTTCGAGCGGGCCGAGGTGGCCGGATATTGGCTTTTTGTACGTGCTTCGCCAAGCGGGTCGCGAAAAATTAGACACGATGACGCGACGGGGCCGCCGGTCCCGCGGGCCCCAGGGTTTGAATGAAGGTGAATCTGGCACCAATGACCCCGGAACCCCCCGTCCGCCGTTTGCATGACGAGCAACTTGCGCTCAAAAAGGAGGCCCCCTGAGTGACGAAGCCGGAGCCCGCCGGTGTTACGGACCATGAGAAGCGCCAGACTATGAGAGCAGAATGGTAACCACGACCGCCGTAGAGGACCTTGCCACCATCCGCGACTGGCTGCGCTACGCGACGAGCCGCTTCACCGAGACGGGTCTCGCGTTCGGTCATGGCACCGAGACGCCGCTCGACGAGGCGGCCTTCCTCATCCTGACGGCCCTGCATCTTCCGATCGACCAGCTCGAGCCCTGGCTGAACGCGCGGCTGACGCATGCGGAGCGCCAAAGGCTCGCCGACCTCATCGAGGCGCGCATCTCAACCCGCAAGCCCGCGCCCTACCTCGTCAACGCGGCCTGGATCAAAGGCCACAGGTTCTACGTCGACGAGCGTGTGATCGTGCCGCGCTCCTATATCGGCGAGCTTCTGGACGACGGCCTGTCCGCCGTCGTCGCCGATCCTGATGGCATCGAGAGCGTACTCGATCTGTGCACGGGCTCGGGCTGCCTCGCCATCCTGGCTGCGCTCGCGTTTCCGAATGCGGCGGTCGATGCGGTCGACATTTCTGCCGACGCGCTGGAGGTGGCGAAGCGCAACGTGTCCGATTACGGCCTTGGGGAGCGCGTGACGCTTTACCGGTCGGACCTCTTCGCCGCGTTGGGCGCCAAGACCTACGACCTGATCATCTCCAACCCGCCGTATGTCACCGCCGCCGCCGTTTCGTCGTTCCCGCCGGAATACAAAGCCGAGCCACGGCTCGCGCATCTCGGCGGCGACGACGGCATGGACCTCGTACGCCGCATCCTGGCGGACGCTGCTGTTCACCTGAATCCTGAGGGGATGTGCGTCGTCGAGATCGGCATGGGCCGGGAGACGCTTGAAACCGAATACCCCGATGTGCCGTTTCTGTGGTTGGATACGGAGCAAAGCGAGGGCGAGCTGTTCGCACTGCCCGCCGACGCGCTCCGAGCTTTGAGAGACGAATCCTGATCGCGAGAGGCGCATGACCGAAGGCCCCGATGACGGCTCCCGGAAGCACCGGGAGCTGATGCTCCGGATTGCGCGGCGTCCCGGCTTCTGCTGTTGCTGCATTTGCCTGCGGCGCGAGGACAGGCGGCGGGCCCGGCGTGTCTTCCGCCTGACGCGCCGCGTCATCCGCGGCTGGGACAAGGATCGCGCGACTGCGCTGAAGCGCGAGGCCGAGGGCCTGACGCAAGACCGGCCGTGACAAAGAGGGGTTTTCCATGAGCGGCTCCGGTCGAAGCGCCCGTCGCGGGGGGATCTCCTTGGGCTGGCGTGTCTGGACCCCGGCCTTCGCCGGGGTGACGTCATGTATTGCTGAAGCCGCTCGCCCAAACCTCAACGTCACCCCGCTGAAGAGCGGGGTCCAGACACGTCTCCGCAATGCGCGGGGGTTCCTTCTTCTTGCTTTCGCCGCCCTTGTGCTCACCGGCGCACCGCTGCACGCTGCCGGGCCCATCGTCATCAAGTTCAGCCACGTCGCGGCGCCCCAGGCGCACAAGAGCCGCGCCGCCGAGCACTTCAAGACGCTGGCCGAACGCTACACGGACGGCCGCGTGCGCATCGAGCTCTACCCCAACTCGCAGCTTTACAAGGACAAGGAGGAGCTCGAGGCCCTGCAACTCGGCGCCGTGCAGATGCTGGCGCCGTCGGTGTCCAAATTCGGGCCGCTCGGCATCAAGGCCTTCGAGGTGTTCGACCTGCCCTACATTTTCGCGGGCTATGACGAGCTGTCAAAGGTCACCGAGGGCGAGATCGGGCGCGAGCTTCTCGACCGCCTGAAGTCGAAGGGCCTCGTCGGCCTCGCCTACTGGAATAACGGCTTCAAGATCCTCTCCGCCCACAGCCCCCTCTATGGCCCCGACGACGTGCTCGGCCTCAAGATGCGCATTCAGGCTTCGAAGGTGATCGAGGCCCAGATGTGGGCGCTGGGCGCCCTGCCGCAGGCGCTGGCGTTCTCGGAGGCCTATCAGGCGCTCTCGTCGGGCGTGGTCGACGGCACCGAGAACACGCCGGCCAACATGTACAACCAGAAAATGTACGAGGTGCAGAAGCACGCAACGCTGACCAACCACGGCTATCTCGGCTACGCGGTGATCTCGAACGACAAGTTCTGGAGCGGGCTCCCGGCCGACATCCGCGCGAGCCTCGAGCGGGCCATCGCCGAGACGACGCCCGTCGCCAACAAGCTCGCCCTCGAGGAGAACGAGCACGCGCTCGACGAGATGCGCCGATCCGGAAAGACCACGTTCCACGAGCCCGCACCCGAGGAGCGCGCGGCCTGGATGGCGGCACTGCTGCCCGTGCACGACGAGATGGCCTCCCGCGTCGGCCGCGACCTCATCGACCGCATCTACGCTGTCACCGGCCACAAGCCACCGACGCAATAACGCGGAAGCGCCCTCACGCGTCCACCAGCACCTTAAAGCCGCCCATCGACATTTTCTTGAAGTCGAACGGCATGGACTTGGGATCCATCCCCCCGAGACGTTTGTCGCTCATCACCTTGGCATTGACCTGATTGCGTTGCGCCTTCGAACGGTAGACGATCCACGAGAACACGGCCGTCTCGTCGGGCTTCAGCTTCAGGAGCTTGGGGAACGGCCGCCCGTAGGGCAAGTCGAGGTCGTCACCAACGCATTCGCGGTATTCGAGGGCCCCGTGCTCTTTCCAGACCTTGCCGGCTATCTTGGCCAGCTTCTTGTACGCCTCGATTTTGTCGGTCGGCACGATCAGCAGAAATCCGTCGACGTAAGCCATGGCAATCTCCTTCGGCGTTTTTCTCCCCTAGGACGAACCTAAGGGCGCCGCGCCGACATCGCCAGCCGGCCGGAAATACGGAGGGGGGTGCGCAGGCATCAAGGGCCGTGACGGCAGGCGCGACCCGTGCCATGTCATGGCGAAACAACAAAACCGCGCGGGACATGCCCCCGCGACCACGGGAGGACCGATGAGGGACCGCTGGCGCGACGCCACGCGTCTGCTCGACCATCTGGAGGAGATCATCATCGCGACGCTGATCGGCGCCGCGACGCTTCTTATTTTCGTGGCCGTCGCGCAGCGCTACGGCCTCTCGGGCGTGGCTTCCGTCTACCGCTGGTCGCGCGCCGAGGACATTCCCTGGCTGACGGGCTTTACGAAAAGCCTGTTCTTCACCCTCGCCTACGTGCGGCTCACCTGGGCGCAGGAGCTGTGCATCTTCATGATCGTCTGGATGGCCAAGTTCGGCGCGGCCTACGGCGTGCGAACCGGCATCCACGTCGGCGTCGACATCCTCGTCGAGACCCTGACCGGAAACGCAAAGCGCGCGATGATCGTTGCCGGCCTGCTGGCCGGCGCGCTGTTCACCGTCATCATCGGCACGCTCGGCGCCCATCTCGTCTGGCACATCGCCCGCACGGGGCAGACCTCCGCCGTGCTCGAAGTGCCGATGTGGCTCGTCTATCTCGCGGTGCCGCTCGGCTCCTACTTGATGTGCTTCCGCTTTCTCGAGGTTGCGTGGCACTTCTGGAAAACGGGCGAGAGGCCCCACCACGATCCCGGCAAGGTGGAAGGCATCGACCAGCCAACCCCTGCGGAGGGGGCGCGATGACGGCGGCCTTCATTTTCCTGCTGCTGGTTGCGCTGCTGCTGGTCGGCATGCCGGTCTCAATCGCGCTCGGCCTGACCGTGCTTACTGTCCTCTTCGCGCTGACGGACGTCCCCCTCGATGCCGTCGCGCTCAAGCTCTTCACCGGCATCGAGAGTTTCGAGTTGATGTGCGTGCCGTTCTTCATCCTCGCTGGAAACTTCCTGACTCACGGCGGCGTCGCGCGCCGCATGATCCGCTTCGCGACGGCCATGGCCGGCCATTGGCCGGGCGGCCTCGGCCTCGCCGCCGTCGTTGCCTGCGCCATCTTCGCCGCCGTCTCCGGCTCGTCGCCCGCAACCGTCGTTGCCATCGGCTCCATCATGATTCCGGCTATGGTGGCGCGCGGCTACCCGAAGAGCTTCGCCGCCGGCGCGGTCGCATCGGGCGGCGTGCTCGGTATCCTCATCCCGCCGTCCATCGTCATGGTGCTCTACAGCGTCGCCACCGCCGGAATGCTGGCGGAGGGACCGACCGGCGAGCGCGTGCATTCCGCCTCCGTCGACGATCTCTTCATGGCGGGCGTTGTCCCGGGCTTCGTGCTGGCGACGCTGCTCGGCCTGACGACGGTCTGGCTGGCCCGACGCCGCGGCTACCCGCGCACCGAGCGCCAGCCCTGGAGCGAGCGCCTCGCGTCGTTTCTCGATTGCTTCTGGGGACTTGCGCTGATCGTGATCGTCATGGGCGGCATCTACGGCGGCATCTTCACGCCAACGGAGGCAGCCGCCGTCAGCGCCGTCTACGCATTCGTCGTCGCCGTCTACATCTATCGCGATCTGGCGCTGAAGGACGTGCCGCGCGTGTTGCTCGCCTCCGCCAGCATGAGCGCCATGCTGCTCTACATCATCACCAACGCGGTGCTGTTCACGTTCCTGCTCACCCATGAGCAGATCCCGCAGGCCATGGCGGACTGGCTGATCCACCAGGGCTTCGGGCCCGTGACGTTCCTTCTGGTGGTGAACGTGATCCTGTTGCTGGCTGGCTGCGTGATGGAGCCGGCATCCGTCACGCTGATCCTGGCGCCGATCCTGTTCCCGGTCGCTGCTAAGCTCGGCATTGACCCGGTCCATTTCGGCATCATCATGGTCGTGAATATGGAGATCGGCATGCTGACGCCGCCGGTGGGATTGAATCTCTACGTCGCGAGCGGCATCTCGCGCCTGGGCCTCACCACGCTTTCGGTCGCGGTGCTGCCCTGGCTCGCGACCATGCTGGCCTTTCTGATGCTGGTGACGTTTTGGCCCGCGCTCTCGCTCGCCCTGCCGCGCTGGCTCGGCATGATGTGAGGAGGCGGAACGACGTAAGGTTAACGCTTGCACTATCGTCTGATGTCGAACATTTGCCGGCTGCAGTACAACTGGCAGTGCGGGTCTTCCGACGTCGGACGAGGTGACAATGGCGGATAAGCGCGCTCATGGGCTCGAGAAGGAGCTGGCCCGTCTTGGCGAGTGCAAGGAGCGCCTCAAGGCGGGCTATCGGGAGACGTTCGAGCACGCCGGTGTGGGAATTGCCCACGTCACCCCGGAGGGCCGCTTTCCTGGAGGCCAACAACCGCTTCTGCGAGATGATGGGATTGAAGCCGGATGCGCTTCCCCTCCTTCGCTTTCAGGACATCACCTTCCGCGACGATGTCGACGCGAACCTGTCCATGCTGAAGGGCTTGCTGCGGGGCGAGATGGCGGGCTACCGCATGCAGAAGCGGTACGTCCGGTCGAACGGGGAGTTGTTCTGGGCTGATCTGACGGTCTCTGCTGTTCGGGACGAGGAAGGCAGGCCGGTCAAGCTGATCTCCATCGTGAACGACATCACGCGGCAGAAAGCCGACGAGGATCGCCTCAAGTTCGTGATGGGCGAGCTGTCCCACCGGACGAAGAATTTGATAGCGGTCATTCAGGCGATCGTTAACCAGACCTGCGCCTCCTACGGGTCTTCCGAGGACATTTGCGCCGTGCTGCTCGATCGACTGGCGGGGATCGCGGCCTCGCAGGATGCGCTGGCCATTGGCCAAGGCGAGCGGGCCAGGATGTGCGAGTTGGTCACGCTTCAGCTCGCGGTGTTTCTGCCGCCGGAGGATGACCGGATCGAGGTGGACGGGCCCGAGATGGAGCTTTGCGCCGCAGCGGTGCGAGCGATCGGTATGGCGCTGCACGAGTTGGCGACCAACGCCTGCAAATACGGAGCTCTGTCGACGACCCGCGGCCGCGTCGCCATCAGGTGGAGCGTCGACACGGCCGAAACCGGTGCGTTTCGCCTGTCATGGTCGGAACGCGGCGGACCCGAGGTCAAGCCTCCCAAGCGCGCGGGCTTTGGACGCATGGTCGTCGAGCAGATGGTCGCGACATCGACGGGCGGCCAGGTCAAACTGGCATTCGATCCGGGAGGGATCGAATGGGTGCTTGAGGCACCGCTCTCCACCGTAAGAGCATAAGCGATACGGGGCCGTTGGCTTAGACCATGATCACTTCAGGCCCTATCGGCCTGAAGTGTGACTCATCGGTCTCATCAAAAAGAGAGAGGGCGTGATCCCGATTCAATCAAAAATGATCACGCTCTAGCCGAACGCGCCCCAGTGATGAGAGATGCCGGTGCCGATCTCGCGCACGAGCTCGTAAGCCGTCTCCATGGGTTCGAGGATCTCGGTCTCGATGCGCCCGTAATCGTCGATGCCCTTCGGCAGGTAGGTCGCCTTTTCGACAAACAGGCCGTCGTCGCGCGGGTCGTCGACGCGCCGCGGAAACGCTTCGCGCATCACCTGCACCACCTCGGGAATTTCGAGGCTGAGCGCCTTGCGTACGATCTCGGCGTGCGTCACCTCGTTGGTGGGCGTGAAACGCGGAAGCTGCGCGGTCAGGATGAAGATGCGCATGATAAGCGCGGCGCGGATCGCCTGCAGAAGGTCGAGCTCGAGGCGGTGATCGTCGGGGATCTTGCCGCCCTCGAGACCGATCTCCTCGAGGATCTGATGCAACTCGATGGCGTCGAGCCGCAGATAGTGCGCAAGCCCGGCAATCTTCTGCGCCCGGTCGTCGTCGAGCAGTTGCTCGGCCAGGAACTTGAACGCCGCGTCGAGATGCGGCTCGCGCCCCCACGAGGCGCGCTGCGCCCAGAAGCCGGGGTCGAACAGGATGGCGTTCGCGCCGACGGCGTTGAGGCTCGAAAGCTGTTTGGCCCGCGCGATCATCTCGATCAGCGGCAGAAAGCGCGGTGAGTGCTTCGCCATCTCGATGAAACGCTCGCGCTCGCTGCCGACGGCCGCGCCGAGCCCCGCCACGACGTTCGCCACATAGCCGAACTGCTGCAGGATGGCGTTGTTCGGGATGGCGCGCATGCGCGCCGGGTCGCCGCGGTCGGAATGGTGGTCGCCTTGCCGCTTCACCGGGCGCGAGCCGGTCTTGAACAGGAGGTTGGCCCCGAACGCGCCGAGCAGCGCCCGGTAGCCCGGATGCGCGAAAAGCTCCTGCTGGTAGTCGCGCAGCCGGATCTGGAAATCGAGCGCGAGGTTGATGTCCGTGTAGAACGCATCCTCGCCCTCGCCGGGATCCTTGCCGCTCATGATGATGGTGGCGAGCGCCCGTTGCGCGAACGCGCGGTTGGCGAAGAAGAGATACCCGTCGCCGCCCTGGAAGCTCGTCTCGTGCTTCACCGGCAGGCCGTGCTGGAAGAAGCGCCAGCGCGATTCGCCCGGAAACACGTAGCGCAGCCGCCGCCTGAGCGGGCCGGGGTGCGCGCCCCGCCCCATGCTCTCGCCGTGCGTCGAGAAGATGAGCGTCTCGACGTCCTTGAGGTTCGCTTTGCGGATCACCTCGGCGAGGCCGTGGTGGAGGCGCTCGTGCGCGAGCCCCGCCGCGATCTGTCCGATGAAGCGGCCGGCGTCGGAATAGCCTGTCTGCACCGCGATCCGTCCGCGCTTCGTCACGTAGTCGCGGTAGTCCTTTTCCGCGAGCAGACGCTCGACGAGGCGCGGGCCGGTCTCGAGCGCGGCCGGCGTCTCGAACAGCGGCGAGATGTCGACGATCTCCGACACGCCGAACAGCTTGGCGAAGTAGACGGCGATCAGGATCGTCGCCGGGCTCTCGCATTCCGCGATGAGGTAGCGGATCGGCGTATCGCGGTCGATGTGCTTGGCGATCTGTGCGGCGAGCGCGAACTGCCGGATCGCCGTCGCGTTCTCGAGGTCGAGCGTCTCGAAGTTGACGGTTTCCGGCTTCACCGAATGGATCATCTCGACGATGCGCGCGAGCGCCTGCCGCTCCGTGAGATCGCGCGTCCAGCTCTCGTGCACGAAGGCGCGGAACGCATTGTTGATCTGCACCGCGTTGACGCGCACGTGGATGTGGCTCATGCCGAGGCCGGTCGCGCGGAGCAGCCCCGCGAGGGAGGCGACGGCGATCTTCGCCTGCGTGCCGGGCGCCGCTTCCACGATCTGGTCGAGCAGCGTCAGGATGGGCTCGGCGCTGACGAGGTTGTGCCCGTCCTGCTGCGTGATGGCGTTGGCGGCATGCGCCAGCGTGAAGCCCTTCTTGCCGATGCTTTCGAGCGCCCTCACCTGCGCTTCAGAGGCGGCGATGCCGAGATCGAGCTTGCCCGTGACCTGGCGGGCGAGGCGCACCATCTCCGCGCCCTCGCCGAGGACGGGCTTTAGCGCCAGGAATCGCGCGCGGATGTCCGACAGCGCCGCCACCTTCTCCCGGAGGCGGACGACGAACGAGAAGGTCCACTTGATATCCGTGCGCCCGTCGAGGTCGTAGCCGACCCAAGAGGCGATGGTGGCGAGCTGCGGATCGGCCTTGAAGGCGCGGTCGCCGTATGCCTTGTGGGCCGTGGCGAAGAAGTCGGCGAGAAGATCGGTATAGGAATCGCGAATGTTGCGGATCGCGCTTTGCACGCGGTCGTGCTCGTAGCCGAGCGTCAGCACCTCGTCTGGGCGGTGGGGAAGGCCGATGGTATGTCCTTTGTCCGTCCCCGACATGGCGATCTCGGCCATGCGGTTGGACAACGCTTCCGAAAGACCGAACGTCGGGTGGGCCGTGAACACGATGCCGTTGCGAGCGCGCGAAAAGCGCGCCTTGAACGCCTCGAAGTCGGCCTCGCTCTTGCCCGTCGCGAACTCGGCGACGAAGTCGGAGAATTCCTTGTGGGTCGCGGCCTCGGATTCGACGCCGATCTGCTCCTTGAGCAGCAGCGCGCGATGGACATAGGCGCTGTCCATGAGGCGCGTCGCAAGCGTGCTGAGATCGGCGAACGTGATGTCGCCGGCCTCGAGCCGTCGCGACAGGTCGAACGCGACGCTGACGATCGGATTCAAGGTCGGCTGATCGGGGATCTGCGCCCGAAGAGCCTTGAGCTCGGCGCGCAGCGCCGTCTCATCGAGCGTCTGGCTGCCGGGGGACGGCTTCTTCGTCATCGTATTCTCCTCGACCGCCCCGCGTCACGGGGCTCGTGCAGTGAGTCCCAAGGCAGAAGGAAGGAGCCCGGCGGCCGCGAGACCGCCGGGTTGTCGGGCCGGCCCCGCCATCGGGTGCACGGCCGGCCCGAACCCAAAGCGCTACCGGAAAGTGGAACCGGCGTTCCGGAAGACGCGCGTGGGGCGAAAGCCTGGACCCATGACCGCTTCGGACCTTGCCGGTCCGAAGCGTAAATCACAGGACCACGCTCTAGGCCGCCTTGCGGGCGGCGAGCACCTTCTGAACCGTGGCGCCCATCTCCGACGGCGTGGGCGCGATCTCGACGCCGCAGTCCCGGAGGATGTCCACCTTCTCAGAGGCCGCCTCGCCGAACGCCGAGACGATGGCGCCCGCATGCCCCATGCGCCGGCCCTTGGGGGCCGAGAGACCGGCAATGTAGGCGACGACCGGCTTCTTGAAGTGGTCGCGGATGTAAAGGCCGGCCTCCGCTTCCTGCGGGCCGCCGATCTCGCCGATCATCATCACCGCATCCGTGTCGGGGTCCTCGGCGAAGTGCTCGAGCACGTCCCTGAACGAGGAGCCGTTGATCGGGTCGCCGCCGATGCCGACCGAGGTCGAGACGCCGATGCCGAGCGCCTTGAGCTGGGCGGCGGCCTCGTAGCCGAGGGTGCCGGAGCGGCCGACGATGCCGACGCGGCCCGGGGCATAGATGTGGCCCGGCATGATGCCGAGCATCGCCTTGCCGGGCGAGATGGTGCCGGCGCAGTTGGGCCCGGTGAGAACCATGCGGTTCGCCTTCTTGTAGCGGCGCATGTAGCGCTTCACGCGGATCATGTCCTGCGTCGGAATGCCGTCGGTGATGCAGACGCAGTATCTGATGCCGGCGTCGGCCGCTTCCATGATCGCGTCGGCCGCGAACGGCGGCGGCACGAACACGATCGAGGCTTCGGCCTTGGTCTCGTCGACCGCGCCTTTCATGGTGTTGAACACCGGGCGGCCGAGGTGGGTGGTGCCGCCCTTGCCGGGCGTCACGCCGCCGACCACGTTGGTGCCGTAGTCGATCATTTCCTGGGCGTGGAAAGTGCCGATGCGGCCCGTGAAGCCTTGCACGAGGATCGGCGTGTTCTCGTTGATGAAGATTGCCATCGTTTCCTCCTTACGCAGCTTTCTTGGCTGCGGCCACGGCCTTGTTTGCCGCATCTGCAAGCGTCTCGGCGCTGATCATGGTGAGGCCGCTCTGATCGATGATCTTGCGGCCTTCCTCGACGTTCGTGCCGGCGAGGCGCACGACGATCGGAAGCTTGATGTCGAGGTCCTTGATCGCGTCGACGACGCCCTTCGCCACCCAGTCGCAGCGGTTGATGCCGGCGAACACGTTGACCAGGATCGCCTTGACGTTCTTGTCGCGCAGCACCGCCTTGAACGACTTCGTCACGCGCTCGGGGCTCGCGCCGCCGCCGATGTCGAGGAAGTTCGCCGGCTCTCCGCCTGCGAGCTTGATCATGTCGAGCGTCGCCATGGCGAGGCCCGCGCCGTTCACGATGCAGCCGATGTCGCCGTCGAGGCCCACGTAGGAGAGGCCGCGGTCGTTGGCATAGGTCTCGCGCGTGTCCTCCTGGCTCTTGTCGCGCAGCTCCGCGATCTGCGGACGGCGGAAGAGCGCGTTCTCGTCGAAGCTCATCTTGGCGTCGAGCGCGACGATGGCCTTCTGCTTGGTGATCACGAGCGGGTTGATCTCGAGCATGGAGGCGTCGAGATCGCGGAACGCGCGGTAGCAGCCGAGGATGACGCGCTCGAGCTTGCCGATCAGGTCCGGGTCGACGCCGAGGCCGAATGCGACCTCGCGCGCCTGGAACGCCTGCATGCCGACCGCGGGATCGACCTGCACCTTGATGATCGTGTCCGGCTGGCTATGCGAGATCTCCTCGATGTCCATGCCGCCCGCCGCCGACGAGACGACGACGATGCGCTCGGCCGCGCGGTCCATGACGAAGGAGAGATAGATCTCCTTGTCGATGTCGGTCGCTTCCTCGATGTAGAGGCGCGAGACGAGCTTGCCCGCAGGGCCCGTCTGAATGGTGACGAGCTTCTTGCCGAGCAGCCCTTCGGCTGCCGCCTCGACCTCGGTTTCCGAGCTGCACACCTTGATGCCGCCGGCCTTGCCGCGGGCGCCCGAGTGCACCTGTGCCTTCACCACCCATCTCTGTCCGCCGAGCTCGTGGGCGCGATAGACCGCCTGCTCGGGGCTGTAGGCGAGACCGCCGCGGGGGACGGGCACGTTGAACTTCGAGAGAAGCTCCTTCGCCTGGTACTCGTGAATGTCCATGTGGACCTCCTTGGGGAGAGCTGTTTGCTGGCTTCTTTTATTTCGCGCGGGCCGCAGCCGATGCCTTGATCGAGGCGTTCGTGGCGATGAGGTTCTTTGCCATCTTCTCCGAGGCGGCATCGATCATCTTGCCGTCGAGCGAAGCCGCACCCTTGCCCTGGGCCTCGGCCTCCTTGAGCGCGGCGAGGATGCGCTCGGCGCGCTCGACTTCCTTGGCGGTCGGCGAGAACACCTCGTTGGCGAGCTCGATCTGCGAGGGATGGATGGCCCACTTGCCCTCGATGCCGAGCGCGGCAGCGCGCTTGGCGCCGGCGGTGTAGCCGGCCGGATCCGAGAAGTCGCCGAACGGTCCGTCGATCGGACGCAGGCCGAACGCGCGGCAGGCAACCGTCATGCGCGACAGCGCGAAGTGCCACTGGTCGCCCGGGTAGTCGGGATTGAGGCCGCCGATGACGACGGTCCGCGCCTTGTTGAAGGCGGCGTAGTCGGCGACGCCGAAGTGCATGGCCTCGAGGCGGCTCGGTGCGGCGGCGATCGACTCGACGTTCGCCATGCCGAGCGGCGTCTCGATCAGGGCTTCCGTGCCGATCTTGTTGGTGAAGCCCTTGGCCTCCTCGATCTGGCTCACGATGCACTCGACGGTGTAGACGTCGGCCGCGGTGCCGACCTTCGGGATCAGGATGGTGTCGAGCTTGGAGCCGGCCTGCTCCACGATGTCCACCACGTCACGGTACATGTAGTGCGTATCGAGACCGTTGATGCGCACCGACACGGTCTTGCCGGCGCCCCGCCAGTCGAGATCGTTGAGCGCCTGGATGATGTTCTTGCGTGCCTGCTCCTTGTCGGGCGGCGCGACCGCGTCCTCGCAGTCGAGGAACACGTAGTCGGCAGCGCTCGTGAGCGCCTTCTCGATCATCGTCGTGTTGGAGCCCGGCACGGCGAGCTCGGAGCGCTGCAGACGCTGTTTCTTGAGAGGATAGAGAGTGAAGCTCATCGGAACGTTTCCTTATGCATGAGAGCGTTTTTGAGACACTTCGAGACTGCCGGCATGGTCCGCGGCCGCGGACCATCGCGATCAACCCCGTGAAAGGTTTAAAAAAGGCGGCGCGCCTGCGGCGCGCCGCCTCGAAATCAAGCGGCCTTGGAAAGGGCGGGCTTGGTGGCCGTCTTGCTGAAGTACTCGGCCGCCGCGCCCGTGCCCGAGCCGAACTTGACCGGCACGCCGCAGTCCTTGAGCGTCATTTCGACGTTGAAGAGGGCCGTGCCGATCATGCCCTCGTCGAGCGCACCGAGGTGGCCGATGCGGAAGACGCGGCCGTTAAGCTTGTTGAGGCCGGTCCCGAGCGAGGTGTTGTAGCGGAAGAAGGCGGTCTTCAGCACGTCGTTGGCGTCGATGCCTTCCGGCACCAGGATCGCCGACACCGTGTCGGAGTGCCACTTGGGCTCCTTGGCGCAGAGCTTGAGGCCCCAGGCATCGACGGCGGCGCGCACGCCGGTGGCGAGCCGCTTATGGCGCGCGATGATGTTGTCGAGGCCTTCCGCGAAGATCAGGTCGAGCGAAGCCCTCAGGCCACGGATGAGCTGCGTGGCCGGCGTGTAGGGGAAGAAGCCGAGATCGTTCGTCTTGATCATGTCTTCCCAGGAGAAGAAGCAGCGGTTCATGCGGCCGTTGAGGCTCTTGTTGGCGTCGAGCGCCTTCTGGCTGACGGCGAGGATGCCGAGGCCGGTCGGCAGCATGAAGCCCTTCTGCGAGCCGGAGACGCAGCAGTCCACGCCCCACTCGCCCATGCGCATGTCGAGCGAGCCGACCGACGACACGCCGTCGACGAACAGGAGTGCGGGGTGCTTGGCGGCATCGAGCGCCTTGCGCACGCCGGCGATGTCGGAGGAGACGCCAGTCGCGGTCTCGTTATGCGTGGCGAAGACGGCCTTGATCTCGTGGTTCTTGTCCTTGGCGAGGATATCGGCGTACTTCTCGAGCGGAACGCCCGTGCCCCACTCCTCGTCGCAGAGCTCGACCTTGAGGCCGAGGCGCTCGGCCATGTCGACCCAGAGCAGCGAGAACTGGCCGAAGCGGCTCATCAGAACCTTGTCGCCGACGGCGAGCGTGTTGGTGATCGCCGACTCCCAGGCGCCCGTGCCCGACGACGGGAAGATGAAGACGCGGCCGTCCTTCATCTTGAACACCTTCTTGAGGTCCTCGAACACCGGCAGCGTGAGCTTGGGATATTCGGGGCTGCGCATGTCTTCCATGGGCAGGTTCATCGCCATACGGACGGCGTCGGGAATGTTGGTCGGACCGGGGATGAAAAGGTGCGGCTTCACCATATTGGTCATGTACGTCTCCTCCAGAATAACGTTTCGAGTTTCTTTGCCCCGACCTTAGCGCCTCGATTCCGAAACGTCAGCCGAAACTGACACCTGCTCCGCGCTGGGAGCCAGGGGTCTTGCGGACGTCGTATCGTGTCGCAGATCGCTGTGAATGAAGTCCCCGGGCACGCCTGAGCGCCGTGTCGGAATGAATGCCTTTCGCGACAAGTTTTAACAGCTCGCCAAGCATGCACAACACCCGGAGAGGCATCGGCAGAAGATCTCTTGGGTAGGCTTATGAGCCGCGAGGGCGGTACTGGGAAATGCCCGGTTGGGTAGTTTTCGCCTACCCACCCCTGCGGCAAATTCGGGAGCGTGGCCTGCGGCCGGGCGCGTGCGTCTCGAGCGCGCGGGCATCGCCCCTCAGCGCGGATCGCGCTGCTGAGACTGCTGTGTCATGAACAAGGCCACCGCCATGGCACGGTTGTGCACGTCGAGTTTATCGTAGAGGTTCTTGAGGTGATACTTAACCGTGTTGCGCGAAATGCCGATGCGCGCCGCGATCTGCAGGTTGGACCAGCCGTCCGCGAGCGCCGCCAGAAGCTCGCGCTCGCGCATGGTGAGGACATCGAGCGGATCGTTGCGCGCCGCTTCCATGTCCACGTAGGGAAAGGAGACGCGTCCATGCGAGACGGATGAGATCGTCTCCATGAGCACCTCCGGCTCATCGCACTTCGACATGAAGCCCCACGCCCCCGCCTTGATGGTGCGCCTGAGGACGTCGAGTCCCGGCTCTCCCGTGTAGACGATCGCCCGTGCGGGCGAGCGTCGCCGCTTGAGCTCGGCGAGGATGTCGCCGCCGGTCATGTCCGGCAGCGCCCAGCCGAGGATCGCGATCTCGACCTCGGCCGGATGCGCCTGCATGCGCTCGAGCAGCGCCGTCCCGTTCGGGACGGTGGCCGTCACGGTGAAGCGTCCGTCGCGCGTGATGATGTCGACGAGCCCCGTGCGCACCACGGGGTTCTTGTCGGCGATCGCGATGTTGCGGCGAATTTCTTTCGGCATCGGATGGAGGACGTTCCAAAGCGGGGAGGAGGCGAGGACCGCCCGGCTTCCCGGTCTCACGGGCACTTTATCTGCACCTGGGGCAATCGGGCCAGCCCTATCGGGGTGCATAGCAAACGAAGCGAGCAGCCCGCCCCGTGGTCGGTGGCCGCCCCTAGGCACCGGCCGTCTGCGCCGTGTCCCGGAAGTGCGAGGTGGCCCGGACGAGCTCGTGGACGATGCCGGGCTCCGTCATGGCATGCCCCGCGTCGGGAACGATACGCAACTCGGCCGATGGCCACGCCTTCTTGAGATCCCATGCGGCGCGAATGGGGGTGACGACATCGTAGCGGCCATGGACGATGATGCCGGGGATCCCGGCCAGGCGGTGTGCCTCTTTGAGCAGGGCGCCGTCCTCGGCGAAGAAGCCGCCGTTGACGAAGTAGTGGCACTCGATGCGGGCGAAGGCGAGCGCGTAGTCCGGATTGGCGAACGAGCGCACGCGCATCGGATCCTCGATCAACGACAGCGTCGTGCCCTCCCAGACGCTCCAGGCTTCGGCGGCGGGCATGTGGACCTTCGGGTCCGGATCGGTGAGGCGCCTGTAATAGGCGCCGATCATGTCGCCGCGCTCGTCTTCCGGGATGAGGCGCGTGAAGGCGTCCCACGCCTCCGGGAAGAGGGCGCTGCAACCGTCCTGGTAGAACCAGGCGAGCTCGCTCTGGCGCAGGAGGAAGATGCCGCGCAGCACGAGCGACGTGACGCGCTCCGGATGCGTGACCGCGTAAGCGAGCGACAGCGTCGAGCCCCATGAGCCGCCGAAGAGCTGCCAGCGCGGAAGGCCGAGGTGACGCCTCAACCGCTCCATATCGGCGACGAGGTGCCAGGTCGTGTTGGTCTCGATCGACGCATTCGGCGTGGAGCGGCCGCACCCGCGTTGGTCGAGCAGGATGACGCGATAGTGCTGCGGATCGTGGAAGCGCCTCATGGCCGGATTGCAGCCGCCGCCGGGCCCGCCGTGCACGATCAGCGCGGGCGCTCCGTTCGGATTTCCGCACTCGGCGAAATAGAGCGTATGCCCGTCTCCGGTCTCGAGAAAGCCCTCGTTGAAAAGCTCGCGCGGCGGATAGGGCGTGAAGCGGTCTTGGGACGGCATGATCGTTTGGTCCAGGTCTGCTCGCGCTCGAGGCTCCGGGGTTGAGACCGCCGCCAGCCGCGAGTCTCGCGGAGGTGGTCGTCGCGCCTCAGAGTTTCTTGCGCCGGTGGTGGCGCATTTCGCGATCGTAGAGGATTTCGCCGCCCGGCACGCGGATGTCGCGCACGAGCTCGAGCAGGTTGCGCGAGGGCGCGGGCGTGGCATAGGCGACCGCGACGGCGGCGATCGCGCCTGCCGGAAGCCCGATGGCGGCCGCCAGCGCCCCGTCGGTGCCCGTAAGCCCCGCTTCACCCGCGACGATGGCGAGCACGGTGACGCCGAACCCGGTCGCGAGGCCGGCCGCGGCGCCGAACGCGTTGAGGCGCTTCCACCAGATGGAGAGCACGAGCACCGGAAACGCGGACGCCCCGGTGAGCGCGATCGCCCAGAGCATTAGCTTCAGCGGATCGGTCGGCGCCGCGAGCGCGATCAGCCCCGCGAGCGCCGCGGCCGCTCCGAGCGCCAAGCGCGCCACGATGAGCCGCGGGCCGGATTTCACCGGCTGGGACGCAAGCCCGTAAACGATGTCCTCGGAGAGGATGTTGCCGAGCGCGACGGCGACAGCGCCGGTGGTCGCGAGCGCCGCCGCGACGACGCCCCCCGCGGCCAGATAGACGAGGGCTGCCGGCATCTCTGCGACGATCGGCAGGCTGAGCAGCACGTCGTCGCGCGAGACGCTGAAGCTCGCGAGCGTGGGACGCCCGGCTTCCGCCGACACGGTGAGGATGCCGCGCTCCTGCAGCGTTTCGAACCATGGCGGGAAGCGCACGGGGCCTGCCGCCGTCACGATGTCGGTCAGGTAGTCGCGCATGAAGATTGCGATCGCACCGATCGTGAGCATCGCGATGCCGAACAGCAGCGTGGCCCAGCCGAGCGACTTGCGCGCTTCATACACGCCGGGCGTCCCGGCGACGCGCGGCAGCAGCCATGGCGCGCACGCGAGCCCCGAGGCGAGCGACAGCATGACGATCACGAAGGCGAGCGGCCCCACGCTGCCGAACGCGTCGGAATAGCGCTTGGCGATGAGCGACAGCCCCTCGCCGGGCATGTCGAACGCCAGGGCCGGCGGCAGGATGATCGGCAGGCCCTGTGCCGCTTCCGCCCGCGCGACCGTGCGCAGCACGGGCCCGGCGGACAGTTGCGGTAGCGGCAGGTTGGTGACGATCACGGCGACGATGACCACCGGAACCAGAAGCGCGATGAGCGCGGCGAGGCTCTGCGCCGCCGATGACCAGGCGAGCGAGCGCATGCCCCCGGCCGCAAGCGTGACCGCGACCGTCGCGACCAGCCCCATCACCGCGACGGACTGCGGCATCGGATGGAACCATGTCGCCGCATGGGCGCCGATCCGCAGCTCCGCCGCCATGAGCAGCAGCATCGGAACGGCCAGGATCCCGCCCGCCAACAGCCTCAGCACGTGGCTGTCGAAACGCTTGCCGAGATAGCTCGGCACGGTGAACGCACCGAACTTGCGGAAGAAGGCCGCGAGCGCCACCGCCATCACCACAAATCCCGCAAGGCCGCCGATGACCATGCACAGCGCGTCGAACCCGATCAGGAAGAAGACGCCGGTGAGCGCGACGAGCCCCGTGGCGCCGAGCGCGGTCTGCGCCAGCGCGAGCCCGGTGTAGAAGGCGGGCACGCGCCGTCCCGCCGCGAAGTAGTCGATCGGCTCCTGCGTATAGGCCACGATGCCGATGGCGGCATAGAGCGCGATCGGCCCGAGGAACATCATGAGGCGCAACGCCTCGTCGCTGACGCCCAGTCCTTCGAGGATGAGCGTCATCAGCGCCAGCGCGGCGAACGCGCTCATGAAGATGCCGAAATACGTCCCGAGGCGCGGATTAACGTAGCCGGTACGGCGGGCGAACGGCATGCCTCAGCGCTCCGCCCGGACACCGCGCGTCCGGGAGCGGCAATCCTCAGACATCCTCATGCGCCCCGTGCCAGTGGTCGATCGCGTCCTGGCGATTGACGAAGCTCGCCACCGTGACGACCGCGATCAGCACGATGCCGTGCAGGCAGAGGAAGTAGCCGAGCGGAAATCCCATGAACCTGCTGTCGTTGAGGCGGCCGGCATAGAGAGGGAGCACGATGATGACGGCCAGGAACGGCACCAGGCTCGCCAGCATCTGCCACTTCGTGTGCCGCCAATAGGGCTTTCGCTCGCGCCGTTCGATCATGACGGGTTCCCCGGTTTGCCGTTGCGGTCACGATGACGTGCGCGGGACTTGTGGTTCCATTGAGGCGATACCCCGCCCTTTGAGAATTGCCGCCTCGCCCCCGCTCCCGTAGCATCCGCGCACGGCTCAAAAGCGAGTCGGGATAGAGGATGACGGAAGGGATTCCGAAATGTCGATACTGTCCGAATTTAAGGAATTTGCAATGCGGGGCAATGTCATTGACCTCGCCGTCGGCGTGATCATCGGCGCCGCCTTCGCGCCGATCGTCTCGACCCTGGTCGAGAACATCATCATGCCGCCGATCGGCTACATTCTGGCCGGCATAGATTTCAGCGCGCTCGCCATCACGTTGCCTACGCCCACCGACGACGGGGTCGAGATCAGGTACGGCCTGTTCCTCAACGCCGTCTTCAAGTTCCTGATAACGGCGGCCGCGATTTTCCTCCTCATCCGCGCCATCAACAGGTTCAAGAAGCCGGCGGCCGCCGAGGCTCCTCCCGGGCCGTCGCCGTCGGAAGTCTACCTGCGCGAGATCCGCGACGCGCTCGTCAAGAAATAGCGCCGGCCGGGCCGGTGCGACGGGGCGCGCCGGCCGGGCCGTATGCCGCAGTGGCGCGCGAGCCGCGCGGCGTGCTCGTTTCCGAGAGGAGGTTGCGGAAGGCCGCGTAGCTCTGGTCGATGCTGACAGCGATCTCGTCCCGTCCCGCCACATGCGCGATCGTCGCTTCCGCGACCCTGTCGAGCGCCTCGGCGATATCGGCGGGCCACGGCGCGAATCGCACTCCGCGCGCTTCGAGCACGCGGCGCGCGAGGCCCGCGTGTGCGCGCTGCTCGGCCAGCGAAAGCTGAAGCTCCGCGGATGCCGCCGCGGCGAAAATGGCCTTGTCCGTATCGGACAAGCGCTCCCACAGCGCCAGCCGCACGTTGAGCGCAAGTGCGGTGCCGTGGCCGTTGAGGCCCTCTCCGGTCGCATACGCGGCGGAGTCGGCGAGGCCAAGGGCAAGGCTCGTCATCAGCCCGCCTGCCTCCGCCGCGGAGAGGGTCCCCTCGGCAAGCGCGGCGGCGGCATCGCGGGTCGGCAGACCATCGCCTGCCTCCGCCCCGAGCGCCCGCGCAACGTCCCCCCCGAGGCCCGGTGCCGCGATGCGCCGGCCGGCGAGATCGGAGAGGCCGCCGATCGGCTGACGTGACCAGAGCGGGGGCGCCTCTCCCAAATGTCCGGCCAGCAGGGGTTTCCAGCCGTGGCGGCGCGAAAGGTCGTCCCACAGCATCTGACCGCCGCCGATGGTGATCCAGTGCGCGAGGTCCTGGGCGCCGAGCCCGCCCGAGCCCGGCAGGCCGGCAAAATAGGCGAAGGCTGGATGGAGCGGCGCGAAGTCATGGGCCGGGCAGAGCGCGAGTTCGGCGTCATGGTCCGGGACGGACCCGACGGAGGCTGCGATCTCGATCCGGTAGCGCCCCCCGGTGAGCGCCTCGAGACGCCGCGCAAGCCGATGCGCGCCGTCGGCGGGGCCCTGGGGCCTATCGGTCCAGGGCATGGCGAGGCGCAGCAGGGGGACGGTCCCGGGAAGGGGGGCGCCGGCGGCGGGGGCCGGGGCGTCCCCGGCCTGGACAGGCGTCGCGGATGCGGCTGCAACCGCCGCGCCGCTGCTGGTGATCAGGAATTCGCGACGATCCATGGGCTTCTCCCCGCCCGGGTTGCATGCGGCCCATCAAAGCCCAACCGAGGCATGAAAACAACGGCCCGGAGCAGGTCCAGCCGGCTGGCCATTCCTCTATCCGGCAATGGATGCAGATTAACCACGTCTTATCGATTGGGACTCTAACGTGGTCGCGCGGTTTTGGACGTTTGCGTTTGGTTGATATGCTCAAAGGTGGCTCAGGCGAGGGCAGGGCGAAGACCCTGATGCAGGAATACGCGTCGCTCGTCGGCGACGCCGTTCTGCGGCAGCGGACCCGCCTGGCCGAGCGTCAGGCGCGTCTCGATGCCGAGCACGCCAACCGCCTCAAGTCCGAGTTCATCGCCAACGTGAGCCATGAGCTGCGCACGCCGCTCAACACCGTTCTCGGCTTCTCGAAGCTGATGCGCGAGCATGGCGAGCGCCGCCTGTCGGACGCCGAGATCGTCCAGTACGCGAGCCTCATCAACGAGTCCGCCGAGCATCTGCTCACCATCGTCAACGACATCCTGGACATCACCAAGATCCAGAGCGGCACCTATGCCCTCGACGCCTTCGAGGTGGACATCGCGGTCGTGCTCGGCGACTGCATCGCTGCCGCCGAGCCCCGGGCGGCCGAGGCCGGCGTTCGGCTCACCCGCCGGATCGCGTCCGCACTGCCCCATGTGCGCGGAGACGACACCAGGCTCGGCCAGGTTTTCACCAACCTCATCTCGAATGCCATCAAGTTCACCCCGCGCGGCGGCACCGTGTCGGTGGACGTCCTCGAGCAGGGTGGCGGCGGCGTCATGATCTCGGTCCGCGATACCGGAATCGGTATGGCGCCCGACGAGGTGCCGGTCGCGCTCGAGCCGTTCGGTCAGGTTGACCGCGCGCGCACGCGCTGGCGCGAGGGCGCGGGCCTGGGCCTCACCCTCGCCAAGTCGCTCGTGGAGCTGCACGGCGGCCAGTTGCTGATCGCCAGCGTGAAGGGCTCGGGAACGGATGTCACGGTCAAGCTGCCGGCCGTGCATCACGTCGTGCCGAGCGAGCCGGGCGACGCGGTGCTCCGCGCCGCTGCCGTCATTTAGGTCCGGGTTGTCGCCATGCATTCGAGTGCGAGTCCAAAGGAACCCCAGTACCACGTGCTGCCGCGCTCGATCGGGCGCATCGCATCCGTGACGGGCTCGAAGGCCATCCTGCTGCTCGATGCCGTAAGCGAGAACGATCCGAGGAGCCGCGCGGACCGCCCGGAGATGGGCACGCTCTTAGCGATCGATACCGGGGCCGCCACCGTTCTGGCGACCGTCTCGGCGCTGAGCGTTCCGCTGCCGGCTCACGGCAGCGAGCAGGAGATCCGCATTGCCGAGCTGGGGCTCGTCGGCGAGCTCAGCAGAGGCGCCGACGGCAGGCCCTCGAACTTCCACCGCGGCACGACGACCTATCCCACGCTCGGCGACCGCGCGCGCTTCGCGACCCGCCACGAGCTGCAGCTCACCTACGCCGGCAACGAGACGGAAACCGTCCGCATCGGCTCGATCCGTCAGGAGCCCTCGATCCCGGCGACCGTCCGGGTCGATGAGCTGCTCGGCAAGCATTTCGCCGTCCTCGGCACGACGGGCACCGGCAAGTCGTGCTCGACTGCGCTCATCCTGCGCGCCATCCTGGAGCGCAATCCCAACGCGCACATCGTGCTCCTCGATCCGCACAACGAGTACGCGACCGCCTTCGGCGCGCGCGCCGAGGTGATCTCGCCGCGCACGCTGCAGCTTCCGCTCTGGCTTCTGAATTTCGAGGAGGCCGTCGAGGTCCTGGTCGGCAACGTTGAGCACAAGGCCGAGATCGAGATCTTGCAGGACCTGATCCCGCTCGCGAAAGCGCGCTACGGCGCCGGGCGGCTCTCGGCCGACCAGCCCAAGGTCCGCCGCTACGATTCGAGCAGGTTCACCGTCGACACGCCGGTTCCCTACCGCATCTCGGACCTGACCAACCTGATCGACGAGCGCATGGGCAAGCTCGAGAGCCGCAAGGATCTCACGCCCTATCGCCAGCTCAAGACGCGCATCGAGACCCTGGTGCAGGACGGCCGCTACGGCTTCATGTTCGGCTCCGTGACCGTCTACGACAGCATGAGCCAGGTGCTGTCGCGGATCTTCCGCGTGCCCGTCGACGGCAAGCCCATCACCATCCTCGAGCTGACGGGCCTCCCGCCCGAGGTCGTCAACGTCGTCGTCTCCGTGCTCTGCCGCATGGCGTTCGACTTCGCACTCTGGGGCGAGGGAAAGATCCCGGTGACGCTGGTCTGCGAGGAAGCGCATCGCTACGTGCCGCTCAATCCCGAGATGGGGTTCGAGCCCTGCAAGCGCGCCATCGCCAAGATCGCGAAGGAGGGCCGCAAGTACGGGGCCTCGCTCTGCATCGTGACGCAGCGTCCGGCGGAGATCGATCCGACCATCCTCTCCCAGTGCAACACCGTCTTCGCCCTGCGCATGTCGAACGAGCGCGATCAGGCGATCGTCGCGTCCGCCGTGTCCGATACGGGCACCGGTCTCATCGAGTTTCTGCCCGCGCTCGGTGCGCGCGAGGCCATCGCCTTCGGCGACGGCGTTCCGATCCCGGTTCGCATCAAGTTCGACGAGCTGCCGTCCGATGCCCTTCCGCGCTCGACGACGGCCCAGTTCTCGGCGAAATGGCAGGAGTCGCTTGGTGACGAGGGCTTCCTCGAGGCCGTGATCGAACGCTGGCGCGCCGCCGGCGTTTCGGGGCAGATCGATTCGTCGACCCAGGCGCAGCAGCTCGCCGACGCGGTGCGCATGTCGGCCGCGCTGTCGGCGCAACCCGAGCGCGCGCCGGTCGCCGGGCATGCCCTACCGGAAACGGCCGTCCGCGAGCCTGTCGCGGAAGCCCAGCCCGTGGACCGGGAGGCGATCGAGCGCGAGGTCGGCGAGTTTTTCCTGAGCCGCCGGGCGTCCGAGCCGGCTTTGTCAGATCCGCCCTGCGAGGAGCAGCGGGTGTTCCCAGCTCCGCCACGGCGTGAGCCGTCGCTGCGCGAGACCGCGACGCCGTCCGGGTCGCCGGATGGCCCGCCGCCTCTGGCACCTCTCGCCCGAAGCGAGCCGCCGCCCGTGCGGTACGCGCCCGAGCCCGGCCAGCCCGAGCGCCAGTCCAGCGCGCGCATGGCGCTTCGCGAGCGCCTCTTGAGGCCGCACATACCGCGCTGAGGGCGGTTCA
Organism: Hyphomicrobium sp.; assembly: GCF_036833075.1. GTDB lineage: Bacteria > Pseudomonadota > Alphaproteobacteria > Rhizobiales > Hyphomicrobiaceae > Hyphomicrobium_C. The sequence goes on along the minus strand of NZ_DAITQL010000028.1, from coordinate 8,525 downwards.
GCCCTCGTCCGCGAACCGGACCGCTCGCCTCAGCGCTTCTGCTCGCCGGGCCGGATCTCGATGACCTGCGGGCTGTCGCTTTCGGGCGCGCGCGCCGTCTCGTCGCCGGGCCCGTGGGCACCGGCGGCACCGGGCATCGCGCCCGCCTCAGACGCACCCGCTGCGGGGGCCGCGTGGAGCTGCTCGAGCTCGCGGAAGCGTTTCCACGTCCACGGCAGCGCCGCGAGATAGGCCATCGAGACGATACTCAGCGTTGCGTACGGGTAGGTGAGCAGGCACGCCACCGCCAGCATGGACAGGATGAACAGCGGCAGCACCCATTCCCGCCCGATCCGCTCGCCGAGCAGCTTTCCCGAGTACGTCGGAACGATCGAGACCATGAGCAGGCCGATCAGCGTGACGTAGGCCAGTACGAGGTTGAGCAGGATCGGCGAAGCCCTGAGGTCGAGGCCGAGATGCTCGAGATAGATCGGCAGCAGCACCAGGATGGCCGCCGCCGGAGTCGGCACGCCCTGGAAGAAGTCGGATTGCCACTTCGGCCGCTCGTCGTCGATCAGCGTGTTGAAGCGCGCGAGACGCAGCGCCGAGGCGATCGCGAACAGCATCACCGCGATCCATCCCAGGCTCCGCTGCTCGCCGAGCCCCCAGGTGAAGATCATGATGGCTGGCGCGACGCCGAAGTTGACGAAGTCCGCCAGGCTGTCGAGCTCGGAGCCGAAGCGCGACGATGCCTTGAGCAGCCGTGCGATGCGCCCGTCGAGCCCGTCGAGCAGCGCCGCGAACACGATCGCCGCCAGCGCGAAGTCGTAGCGCCCCTCGATCGACATGCGGATCGAGGTGAGGCCCGCGCAGAGGCCGAGCAGTGTGAAGAAGTTCGGCACCATCATGCGCACGGGAATGCGCGCGCGGCTGAACATGCGCCGCCTCCGCCGCAGGCGCGTATGCTTTTCGAGTTGCGGTACGATGGGGTCCATCTCACCCTCCTCGGGAGCAGAGGTCTCTTGCGATCAGTGCCGGCGCGCCTCGCGCTCGGGTTCCGTGGATTTCAGGTCCGCGAGCACGGTCTCTCCGCCGACCGCCCGCTGCCCGACGGCGACGGCCGGAGAGGCGCCAACCGGCAGATACGTGTCGACGCGCGAGCCGAACCGGATGAGCCCGAACCGCTCGCCGACGCCGAGGCTGTCGCCCTCCGAGGCGAACGTCACGATCCGCCGCGCCACGAGGCCCGCGATCTGCACCACGCCGATCTTGACGCCCGCCGCCGTCTCGATCGCGATCGCGCGCCGTTCGTTCTCCTCCGACGCCTTGTCGAGCTCCGCGTTGAGGAAGGCGCCGGGGACATAGAGCGAGCGGACGATGCGGCCCGCGACCGGCGCCCGCTGGATATGGACGTCGAAGACGGAGAGGAAGATCGAGATCCGCACCCGCTGCTCGTCTCCGAGCCCGAGCTCGGCCGGCGGGCGCACCGTCTCGATCAGCGAGACCTTGCCGTCAGCCGGCGCGATGACGAGCCCGTCGCGCAGGGGCGTCACGCGATCGGGATCGCGGAAGAAGTAGATGATCCACGCAGTGACGAGCGCCGCGATCCAGCCGAGCGGCGACCAGATCAGGAACAGGAGCAGCGCGACGACGAGGCCGATCGCGACGAACTTGTGCCCGTCGCGATGCACGGGCGCCAGACTGTCCGTGATGGTGTCCAGCAAAGAATGACGATCCGACAACTCCGTCCTCCGCTCCGCGTCCCCCCGGTCGGGGCGCGGCCATTCGATGTGCAAGCTTGCCACTGAGGCGCCGAAGGCGCCTCAGAACGGGATCGCCACGAACCGCGTGTCGCCCTTGGCGTCCTCCACCAGCAGCAGCACGCTCTTGCCGCCTGCCTTCTTGACCTTCTCCACGGCGGCCTCGACGTCCTTGATCTCCCGCACCGGCTCCTGCTGAGCTTCGGTGATGACGTCGCCCGGCCTGACGTTCTTCGAGGCGGCCTGGCTCGCGGGATCGATGTCGGTGACGAGCACGCCGTTGATCTTGGCGTCGAAGCCGAAGCGGCTGCGCATCTCGTCGGTGAGCGGCGCGAGGACGAGCCCGAGCACGGTCGTCGAGGGATGCGGCGATTGCTCCTTGCCGCCTTCGGGGGCGGGCTCCGGCTTGCTTTCCTCGTCGTCGAGCATGCCGACGGCGATGGTCAGCGTCTTCTTCTGTCCCTGCCGCAGCACCTCGACCGCGACCGACTTGCCGATCTGCGCCTGCGCGACGAGCTTCGGCAGGCCGCGCATGGTCGTCACGTCCTTGCCGTCGAACTTGAGGATCACGTCGCCGGGCTCGATACCGCCCTTGGCCGCCGGCGACTCCGGCGTCACCCCGGCGACCAGCGCGCCGGTGTTCTCCGGCACGCCGAGGCTTTCGCCGATGTCCTCGCTGATCGACTGGATCTTGACACCGAGCCAGCCGCGCTTGACCTGGCCGAATTCCTTGAGCTGCGAGATGACGGCCGTGACCGTGTCGGCGGGCACGGCGAAGCCGATGCCGATCGAGCCGCCGGTGGGGGAGATGATGGCTGTGTTCACGCCGACGACCTGGCCGTCCATGTTGAAGAGCGGCCCGCCGGAGTTGCCCTTGTTGATGGCGGCGTCCGTCTGCAGGAAGTCGTCGTAGGGGCCGGCGTTGATGTCGCGCTGCATGGCCGAGATGATGCCGACGGTCACCGAGCCGCCGAGGCCGAACGGATTGCCGATCGCCATCACCCAGTCGCCGACCCGGAGCGTGCCGGACGAGCCGAAGCCCACGGCGGCGAGCGGCTTCTTCGGCGTCACCTTGAGCAGCGCGAGATCGGTCTTGGTGTCGCGGCCGACCACCTTGTCGACCTTGAGCTTCGAGCCGTCATGGAAGTTGACGATGATCTCGTCGGCGCCGTCGATGACGTGATTGTTGGTGACGATCAGGCCCTCGGTGCCGTCGATCACGAAGCCCGAGCCGAGCGACGAGACCTTGCGGTCCGACGGCGGCGCCCGGCCGCCCCTCTTGTTGAAGAAGTCCTCGAAGAAGTCCTCGAATGGCGAGCCCTTGGGCACCTGCGGCAGCGGCACGCCCTCGGGACCCTTGGCGATCTGGCTGGTCGAGATGTTGACCACGGCGTCGATGAGTTTCTCGGCGACGGGCGCCACCGATTTGGGCCCGTTCTCCTGCGCTGGCGCCGGCCCCGCGCCGAGCCCGAGCGTCGCGAGGGCTGCGAGGATCAGGGCTTTTCGTGCCGTCCCGCGCCGGGCGATGCGGTATCCGGCCGTCATATGCTGCCCGAGGGTCGTGGTCATCAGACGCTCCTTCGCTGGTCCGCATCGTGCCGGACCCTGGCGATCCGGCATGGGGCCGGGGTGGTTTTGGTGGCCGCCGTCCAAAGTGTGAGATCGCCGTTGGGCTGTCAACGCGGCGCGTCGGCGGCGGTTCAGGGCAGGCGGCCGCGGATGTCCGTCAGCCTCGAACCATCCAGACAACGAGCGCGCCGATGGCGACAGCCACCCATCCGGCCTTTCTGAGGCTGGCCTCCGGGGTGGCCGAGGCCACCGCCAGAAGCTGTCGCCCGAGCTCGGGCGACAGGGCCCAGAGGAGCCCTTCGATGACCAGCACCAGCCCGAAGGCGACGATGAGATCGCTCATTGCGGATTCGGCAACGCGGCTCCCTGCGGATTGGAGAAGTACTTGAAGAAGTCGCCGTCGGGCGAGATGACGAGGCGCGTATCACCCGGCTTCAGGCCCTCCTCGTAGGCCTGCATGGAGCGATAGAAGGCGAAGAAGTCGGGGTCGCGCTCGAAGGCTTCGGCGAAGATCCGGTTGCGCTCCGCCTCGCCCTGGCCGCGCAGCTCCTCGCCCTTGCGCGTCGCCTCCGCCTTGATGACGGTGACTTCGCGGTCGGCGGTCGCCTTGATGCGGTTGGCTTCGCCCGTGCCCTGGGCGCGGAACTCGGCCGCCTCGCGCTGGCGTTCGGCGCGCATGCGGTCGAACACGCTCTTCTGGTTCTGCTCGGGAAGGTCCGCGCGCTTGATGCGCACGTCGACGACCTCGAGTCCGAAGTCGCGGCCCTCCTGGTTCACGTTGGCGGCGATCTGCTTCATGAGCTCCTCGCGCCTGTCGCGCACGACGTCCTGGAACGTCGCCGCGCCGAGCGCGCGCCTGAGCGCCGATTCGACGATCGGGCCGAGGCGCGAGCGCACCGCGCCCTCGTAGCGCAGCGTCTGGTAGAACTTGAGCGGATCGACGATCTTGTAACGCGCGAACGCGTCGACGATCAGGCGCTTCTGGTCGGAGGCCGTGACCTCCTGCGTCTGCGTGTCGATGTCGAGGATGCGCTTGTCGAAGATATCGACCGTCTCGACGAGCGGCAGCTTCCAGTTGAGCCCCGGCTGCGACACCACGCGCTTCGGCTTGCCGAACTCGAGCACGAGCGCCTGCTCGTTCTGGTGCACGATGAACGCCGAGGCGTAGACCGCGGCCGCGGCGGCGCCGAGGAGGACGATGAGGAACAGAAGAAACGCGCGCATGATCAGTTCCCTCCCTCGGTCGGCTGCTGGCGGCGCTGCTGGAGCTGGTCCAGCGGCAGGTACGGCACGACGCCCTGACCGCTCTTGCCGTCGATGATCACCTTGTCTGTGCCGCCGAGGACACGTTCCATCGTTTCGAGGAAGATGCGCTTGCGCGTCACGTCGGGGGCCTTCTTGTACTCGTCATAGACCTGGAGGAAGCGCGCCGTCTGGCCTTGCGCCTCCGCCACCGTCTGCTGCTTGAAGCCTTCCGCCCCCTGGAGGATGCGCTCCGCCTCGCCGCGCGCTTCCGGCACGACCTTGTTGGCATAGGCGAAGGCTTCGTTCTGCAGACGCTCCTTGTCCGCGCGTGCGGCCTGCACGTCGCGGAACGCGTCGATGACGTCGGTCGGCGGGTCCACCTTCTGCAGCGTCACCTGGTCGATCTGGATGCCGGCCTTGTAGCTGTCCAGCGTCTGCTGGATCAGGTTGAGCACGGCCAGCTCCGTCTTCGCGCGCGCTTCGGTGAGGATCGGCTGGATGTTCGACTGCCCGACCACCTCGCGCATGGCGCTCTCGGCCACCTCTTTCACGGTGTTGTCCGCGTTCTGGATATTGAAGAGGTACTGCGCGGCGTCCTTGATGCGCCAGTAGACGACGAAGTCGATGTCGACCGTGTTCTCGTCGCCGGTCAGCATCAGGCTCTCTTCCTTGACGTCCTGCACGCCGCCGCCGAAGCCGCGATCGAAGGCGGCCGATCGCATGCCGATCTCGATGATGTTCTGCCGCGTCACCTTGGGCTTGACGACCTCCTCGATGGGATAGGGCAGGCGGAAGTGCAGTCCCGGCGGCTCCTGGCGCACGAACTCGCCGAACCGCATGACGACGCCGAGCTCGTCGGGATCGACGCGGAAGAAGAAGGCGTACCAGGCGACGACCGCGGCCGCCGCGACGGCCGCGAGGAACGCGAGCGGACCCGGGATGCCGCCGCCGCGCATGACCTGCTTCATGCGGTCCTGGCTGCGTCTCAGCATCTCCTCGAGATCGGGGGGCTGGTTGCCGGGGCCTTGCCCCCACGGGCCGCCCCCGCCTCCGCCGCCCCCGCTTCCGCCTTTCCAGCCGCCGCCGTTTCCACCGCCGCCGCTCTGATTGCTCCAAGGCATATGTCGTTGGCCCTTTGCTGTGTGGATGATGGTCGGGAACCGCGGAGGAGAGCACCGGGCGATAGGCCTCGGCTCGCGTAAGTCCCGGATGGCAATTGCGCTTTGCTTATAGGGGAGGACCCCCGGCGACGCAAACCCTCGGCACGGAGATTGGTGTGCGGAGGGGATGAGTCAAGACGAGCGGCAAGCCAATTCGCGCTGTCCCCCTCAGCCCTTACGGTCGAGCACCCGTAAGGTGGCCGTTACGTCATCCTTTTCGGAGCTGGGAAGCGCGTTCCGCTCCACCTCCGTCCAGCCGGAAAGGTCGGCATCGGGAAAGCGGACGTCGCCCTCGGGGCTGGCGTCGACCGCCGTCCAGTAGATGCGGTCCGCGAGCGGCAGGGCGGCGCGGAACACCTCTGCCCCGCCGATCACCATCACTTCGTCCGCCCCGCGCGTGCGGGCGAGCGTTCGCGCCAGCGTCAGCGCGTCGGCGAACGAGGCCACCACGCTCACGCCTTGCGCCTCGAAGAAGGGGTCGGTCGTCAGCACGATGTTGTCGCGCCCGTCGAGGGGCCCCTTGAGCGACTGGAACGTCTTGCGCCCCATGATGAGCGGCTTGCCCATGGTGAGCCGCCGGAAGGTCTTGAGGTCGGCCGACAGCCGCCAGGGCAGCTTGCCGCCGGCTCCGATGACGCCGTTCTCGGCGACGGCAACGATGAGGGAGACGCGCATCCTTTTATACCACCGCAGGTGCTGCGCGGAGGTGACGTCCGCGGATGATCTGAAACGTGTCTGGATCCCGGCCTGCGCCGGGATGACGGCAGGGGGTCAGGACGCCGTTCATCTCCCTCGCTCCGTCACACCGGCGGAGGCCGGTGGCCAGACACGTGGATCGCAAATCAACGGCCATCTAAACCGCCACCGCCGCCGCGATGTGCGGATGGGGCTCGTACCCCTCGAGCGCGAAATCGTCGTAGCGGAAGGCGAAGATGGAGCGGACGTCAGGATTGATCGCCATGCGCGGCAGCGCCCGTGGCGTACGCGAGAGCTGCAGGTCCGCCTGCGCGAGGTGGTTGGTGTAGAGGTGCGCGTCTCCGAATGTGTGCACGAAGTCGCCGGGCTCGAGCCCCGTGACCTGCGCCATCATCATCGTCAAGAGCGCATAGGACGCGATGTTGAACGGCACGCCGAGGAACACGTCCGCCGAGCGCTGGTAGAGCTGGCAGGAGAGCCGCCCCTCCGAGACATAGAACTGGAACAGGCAGTGGCAGGGCGCGAGCGCCATGTTCGGAATGTCGGCGGGGTTCCAGGCCGAGACGATGATGCGCCGGCTGTCGGGGTCGGTCTTGAGCGTCTCCACGGCCTGGCTGATCTGATCGATGACGCGTCCGTCCGGCGCCGCCCAGCTCCGCCACTGCTTGCCGTAGACGGGGCCGAGACTGCCGTCTTCGCGCGCCCACTCGTCCCAGATGCGCACGCCGTTGGCCTTGAGGTAGCCGATGTTGGTGTCGCCGGCGAGGAACCAGATCAGCTCGTGGATGATCGACTTCGTATGCAGCTTCTTGGTCGTGAGAAGCGGAAATCCCTGGGCGAGGTCGAACCGCATCTGGTGGCCGAAGATCGACAGCGTCCCGGTCCCCGTCCGGTCGGACTTGGCGACGCCTTCGGCACGCACGCGGCTGAGGAGGTCGAGATACTGTTGCATGGCTTTTTTCTATCCCGATTCCGGGCCGAGATCACGCTGGACGATAAACCGGCGCCCCGCGCCAGTCCCGCCCGCGGGATCATGGCGCAAACAGCGAAATCATCGTCAGCGAGAAGGCGTTGACGACGGCGTGGGCGACCACCACGGCGCGCATCGAGCCCGTTCGCAGCATGATCCAGCTCAGGCCGACGCCTGCGAGGAAGACGCTGACGAGCCCGGGCCAGGAGTAGCCGGCGTGAAGCCCGGTCCACAACGTCGACGAAATCAGTGCCGCCGGCCAGAAGCCGAGGCGGCTTTTGGCCAGCGCCGAGAGCAGAAAGCCGCGGAAGGTGATCTCCTCCGACAGCGGCGCCAGCACGACGCCGGCGCAGACGACCGCCCACCAGTAGGGCGAGCTCAAGCCGTCGAGGATCCATTGTCCGTCCGTGAAGAGCGCGACGTCCGCAAGGTGATAGACGAGGAGCTCGATCGGCGCGAAGACCGCGATCAGCAAGAGGCCGTATCCCACGGCTGTGAGCCAGCCGGTTTGCGGCCGGCCGAGCCGCAGCGTCTCGCGGCGGGCCCCTTTCCAGCCCGCAGCCCCCCATATGATGGAGAGGGACAGGAGCTGCCCCGCGATCATCTGCGCCAGCACGAACGGCGAGGCGAGCGAGGGAATGCCGCCGACCGCCCGGCTGGGAGCCTCGACCAGCCCGGCGTCCTCCGCAGCCCACGCGAGCAGGCCGACGGCGAGCGGCGCAACGCTCGCCGCGAGCACGACCCCGACCGCGGCCAGTGGCGTCCAGGGCGTTTCGGGACGATAGGCGACAGGGCGGGCATCGGGGGCGGGAGACGTCAAAGGAAGGGTCCTCGATGGGAAGGGGCGGCGTTCCGGCCAGGCCCGGGAAAGCCCCGGAGTCCAGGCACTTTTAATTCAAATCCTCCCAGCATATATTTAGCGTGCCGGATTCGTCCGGCTATGGCGATAAACGCGACCGTAATAAGCCGTTCGGACCCGGGGGCAGTACCCGGCGCCTCCACCACGAGCTCATGGGGCCCAGACGTGACGTCGCGGCCTCTAGGCACTGCGGCCACGGACCCTCCTCCGTGAGCTGGTGATGGGGGCGAACTAGGATCGACGAGGGTGTAAAGGGTTTAGCTTTTGCCCGGCATGATACCGCCGTC
>NZ_DAITQL010000027.1:0-48022 GCF_036833075.1 Hyphomicrobium sp. | reverse complement strand
GCTTGGCGTTCGGTTTGCGATCGGCGAGACCAAGCGGAGGTGGCCGCAGCACATCTGCTCTCCCAACAGCGACGCGGAGCTGAGCTGCGCGCCGATCGGGACGCTTTTCCGCGTCATGGTCTTAGTGGCTGAGGCGCCGCCCGAGAAGCACGGGCCGACGGCTCGCAACAGACGCGCTGCTCGGCTTTTGGGACAGGAGCATGCCGCTGGCTCCGCGGAAGGGATCGTTACACGCATGTGCCGAGACGCCGGTTCCCCTTTGCCGGCGGCTCGGTCGCGCGGCTGATCGAGGCCGCGCGATAGAGCCCGACCGCCCGAGATCATGGGATCGAGGGCGGGTCCGCCCAGACTCATTGGGTCTCTGCAACCCGCTCGTCATTGAACCCGTGATGACGTCAGCCAACCTTGTCCATCGCCTCGCGAACTGACGTCGCCAGAGGCGAATGTTTATCTTGACCAATCACCTAGCGAGTGTCGGTCCGGCCGAACGGCGCGGAGTCTCATTGGATGCGCCAGAGCGGGATCGCCGTTCCGATGAGGTGCTTGACGTGAACGGGGCCGAAATAGCGGCTGTCGAAGCTCGCCGGATGCTCGGCGAGCAGGAACAGCTCGCTGCTCCTGAGGGTGCGGCAGCCTCGCCAAGGGGGCAGTGGTTCGCTTTCGGTCCTGGCACGCGCGGCCAGGCGGCTCCGCACGAACACGTCGGCGCCGAAGCGGCAAACGCGATCGAGTGCGCTGGCGGCGACCGGCTTTAGCAGCAGCGCCGATCGCGGCAGGTACCCGCGCCGGTGCGCGACCTCGGAGAGGTCTTCCGGCAGGCGAACCAGGGCCAACTCACCAACTTCCGGTCGCCAATGGACAATGCCGTAGAGGCCGATCGCCACACTAGGGGACGCGTTCCAGACCACATACACGGTGGCACGCCGAGGTGCCGGGGCTATCAGCAGGATGAGGGCGATTGCCATGCCGGCAATGGGCGATTTCCTCATGGCTTGCGTCCCGACGACGACTGCCGGCGGGCGCGCTCAGACCACTCGAGCAACTCCTTGCGGTGATAGAAGACGCGGCCGCCGTGCTTGCGGAACGGTGGTCCGGTGCCCTGCCAGCGCATATTCTCGAGCGTATGCGCCTTGAGCCGAAGCAGCGCGGCGGCTTCCTCGGTGGTGAGCAGCGGCAATCTTTTCAACGTGGCCATGCCGTGGGCTCCCGGATGATGTGTTGGAACTTCCGGGAAGACTTGCGGCAAGGGAACTGCCTGGGGAGTGTCGTTCCGCGATCGGCTCAAACGACACCGAGCCGCAAGAGGTCGAGATAGCCGCCATCGCGAAGCTCCTTACCCTTGGCGTAGGCGCGGCAGATTCGATCCTTCATCCATCGACTTGCGCCAACCCATTCGGCCAGAACTCGCTCCGCACCATAGATAACGACCGCGATGTCACGATAGCTTGCCCCGACACACTTGCCGTCGAGAGCGATCAGCGCGTCGCGGAGTAGCAACCGCTTTCGCGTACGGTACAGATCGCTGGTGGGCCGTAGCAGCAGGTGGGCAAGATTGGCGACCGCCTTGGCGTATGCATCTGGAGCCGACAGCCTGTTCACAAGGGTAAGGTCGACCGGTGCCCTGGCCAGTGGGCAGCCCCGGCACCTGAGCGTCACGGCCGCGGTGGAGTCGCGGAGGATAACGAGTTCCTCGCCGCCCGGTCCCCGTATGACGTGCCTGACCGAGGTCAGACAAGCCAACGACAGATCAGCTTCCGATGCATCGATGGCGCGTCTCGCGACGGCGTCCAAGAGCGGAGCCGCCGCGCAGGGACACCAGCAGAGCGGCGCTTCGCAAGCTGGCAGCGAGGGGTCAACGAAAGGAATGCAGGTCCCAGACACCAGGCCGCAAGCTGCGCCTTCGCATGCGCACGAGGTTCATCTGGCAGCGGGTGCGGTATTGGCGCGCACAGCCGCGACGGCTAAGCTGGTAGTCGCGCTGGTAGGGACAATGCCGGCGCAGAAACTCCCAGGCCAGATCACTGGGGCAAAGGCTCAGGATGTAGTCATAGGTGCCGCGGGAAGGCGGCCAGGGCGGACCGACATAGTACCGACTGCGTTCCATAGCCCGAGGCTAGGATCGAGAATCCTAACAAGAGGTATCCGTGTACGGTGCATTGGTCCATGTGTCGCAGCAACGTTGCTCCATGTCTTCTCGACTGTCCTGGCGCTTTGCAGTGATATGGGAAAGCATTCTTGAAACGATGCTCGAAAAGGTGTTGCGCGAGCTTGAGTGTCGGTTGTTTGGCTGCGCGGCGGAGCAAATCGGCGGGGCTGCAAATTTCGGATCTGGAATGTTGTCAACAATTCCCACTCGTTCCTGACAGAAATCCCCTCTGGGTCGGCTCGTTTTCACTATCGCCTATAGGCCTATCGTGTGGTTGAACAGATCTGCGTCCTGGAGGGAATAGGCATGGGTAGGCGTCGGTTTGGCTTCGAGCCTTGTCGCAGGTCTTCGGCGATATTGGGCCGCTAAGCTGGGCGTCATCATAACGGACCTCTGCGTCGGGCGGCACTGCATTCATTCGGGGCTTGCCCATCAAGGAGGCAACTCGCGGATCAGTCTTTAAAACGGCCCTGCATCGCTTTTGAGACTTGCGAAGGTTCGCTTGTCGCAGTGCTGCGCGACGTTCAAGCACACGACTTGGAGCCTCGGATTCTGCAACACTGAATGCGCCTCCCGAGATGATCACTGCTTCATTCGCCCGCCTAGCGGGCACTGCCAAATGCCGGCCGTCGCGCGTCTGTTGGCGCGGCTGTTGAAGGAAGCCGAGCGCAATAGGTACGACTTCGGCGCGCGAAGCGTTTCGCAAGAGGGGTGCGATGATGCTACCCGCCGAATACGTCGCGATCGCGCGAGAGGCTATCCGTGCGTCGTGCCGGAGACCGGAACTTTCTCTATATGCTCTTGCGCATGCTGGTAAGTCGTCGAGTTCGGCGTCTCGACGATGCAACTCGAGACGAGGTTGCGTGGCAACGGTGCGGACCTGGCCGGTCATCCGGAGCGAGAGGAGAAGGAGATTACGGCAAGGCGCGCCGTGCTCGGCGAAGCCGGCCTCTCCGACCTGCAAGGGTGACGGGCGCTGGACGCTCGCGCATCGCAAAATCAATGCTCTGCGCCCACGTGCACGGTCCGGGAAACTCGCGTGGCCCGTGTGTTGGCGGCGAGGCGCCTCGAGGTCGTTTTCGACGGAACAGTATAGGACAGAAAACTCAACATCGGCTCCAGGGAAATTGCCGATTGATAGAACTCAGTGATCTCTGATGGCCCTTCTGCTCAGTACCCTACCCGTTCTGTCTACCATCGTAGCGCTCTCGCTTGGCGTCCGTTCGATCCATGCCGCGCTTCTCGGTGTCGGAGCGGCCGCATTGGCGATCCTGGTGGCCTTCCCTTTTCCGTGGGAAAGCATCTTCCCAGCGGTGATGCGCTGGAGTCCCATCGTGGTCGAAGTTCTGATGATCGTCGGCGGTGGTCTGCTGCTGTCCGAAGTCTTGCGTCACGCGGGCGGAGAAGCCGAGCTGGCAGGCTGGATACGCGGCCGGGCCGGCCAGGGCGTCGGCGCGGTGCTGCTCGTCGTACACGGCATCACACCATTTGCGGAATCGCTGACGGGCTTCGGCATCGGCGTCACAATCGGTATTCCGCTGTTGTGGCATTACGACCTGCCAGCTCGGAAAGTGGCAATGATCGGTTTGCTCGGCCTGTGTGCGGTACCATGGGGCTCGATGGGCCCCGGGACACTGATCGCCGCGATCATGTCTGGCGTGTCGTTCCACGAGCTGGGCGTCGCATCGGCGATCATCAGCGCCATTCCGTTCCTTGTGACAGGGGTGGTCGCGGCGTGGCTTGTCGCACCTGGCGACGGGCGCGTGGCCGCTGTTCTGCAGGGAGCGCTCTCGGGAATTATTCTGACGATCTCCGTCACGGCAACCAATGCCCTTTTCGGTACTCCGCCTGCAGGCGCGCTCGGCGCATTGGTGCTGATCGTCCTTCATCTCGCGCGTGTGAAGCGGCACGGCAACGCTCCGCCCTTGCGGCGCGTCGGGCGCAAGGCGTTGTCGAGCTATGCGGTCCTCTTAGGTGGCGTGCTGGCTGCGGGCTGGATCGTAGAAGCCGCCGGACTGTCCGGGCACTGGCGCTATGTCGCCTCGCCCGCTCTTTGGTTGTTCGTCGCTGCCATCGTCTTTGCAGGTGGGCTGCCGGCGAAGGAAGCAAGCCGTCGCGCCTGGGCGTCTTGGGCGCAGGTTGCGCCGGTGACGGGCTTGTTCATTATGCTTGGAGTCTTGATGGCCGTGTCCGGCATGGCGGCCTTTCTGGCGCGGACATTGGCAGAAGCCGGCATGGCCTATCTGGTGGCCGCGCCCTTCGTCGGCGCGATCGGCGGGTTCGTCACCGGCTCCAACACCGGAGCCAATGCGATGTTCGCCGCGACACAGGCGGAGATCGCCCGCTCGCTTGGCGAGGACGTGCTTTGGTTCATGGCGATTCACAATGTTGCCGCCGCCTTCCTGTTGATGGCGTCGCCGGGCAAGGTCGAGTTGGCAATCCAATTGTCGCCGGCCGAGGCTGCGGAACATCGCCGATGGGTTCAGATGTCGGCCTTGCTGGTGGCGCTTGCCGTCGTCATCGTGTTGGCCGTTCTCAACGTCATCCTGACGTTTGTGTAATCCCCTGATCGCAAGGAGTTGTGGCCTTGCGCTTCCCGGCCGAAGGTGTGGTCGGCCTTCTTGCCTGCGTGCGCTTGGTCGGACTCGAGAGATGAATTCTTGGTCGGCACCAAAGCGATGTGGGCTTTTGGACCTATGCCGTCGCGAGTTGAGAAGCTACCCAAGCGAGGTTGAGCACATCTCTGGTGCGTGCTTGAATGGGGGCGAGCTGATGGGTGTTATCCCAGCTCAGGATCGGGGGGACATCTCCAAAGCGATTCCGCCCGGTGGCCTCGGGGCTCGTCTTGCCTGAGCTGGCCCGATGGTGATTGCGAGGTCGAAGTCGGCGCTTGGCGGAAGCATAGACTGACAGACATCTATCGCTCGGAAATGGAGATTTTTATACCTATGAATAATTGACAGAAAGGGCACGCACAAGCGTGCGTGCCCAATTTGCCCCCGGCAACGGCTGGTGCAGTTTGTCGTCGGTGCGGTGTTTCACCAATACCTTTGCGGTATTTGGCGTGTTGTCCTGACGAGGGGAAAGTTCGACTTCGCAACCCGCCTCTGGAAGGTCATTGGAACCAATGAAGCGATCATCAGACGCCTTCGTGCGCGTGCGCGGGGCGCGGCTCCACAATCTGAAAGCCATCGACCTCGACTTTCCCCGTAACGCGCTTGTCGCCTTCACCGGCATCTCGGGCTCGGGCAAGTCGTCGCTCGCCTTCGGCACCCTATATGCGGAGGCGCAGCGTCGCTATCTCGAATCTGTCGCGCCCTATGCGCGGCGGCTGTTCCAGCAGCTACCCGCCCCCGAGGTCGACCGGATCGAAGGGCTTCCACCCGCGGTCGCCCTGAGGCAGCAGGGCGCGCCGTCGACACGCTCGTCGGTGGGAAGTTCTACCGGGCTCTCGAACCGGCTGCGCATGCTGTTTTCACGAACTGGCGCCTACCCGCCGTCGCAGCCGCATCTCGATGCGGAATGCTTCTCGCCCAATACTCCGGAAGGTGCGTGCCCGGCATGCCACGGCCTCGGCCGCGTTATCGAGGCGACCGAGGCTTCCATGGTGCCCGACGACCGGCTGACGATCCGCGAGCGAGCGATTGCCGCCTGGCCGCCCGCCTGGCACGGCCAGAACCTTCGCGACATCCTTGTCTCACTCGGCTTCGACATCGACCGACCTTGGCGGGACCTGCCGAAAAAGGATCGAAACTGGATACTCTTCACCGAGGAACAACCGGTTGTCCCAGTTTATGCCGGCCTCTCGCCGGCGAAAACCCGTAAGGCTCGGGCTGCCGGCGCGACGCCGAGCTACCAGGGCACCTTCATCGGGGCTCGGCGCTATGTGCTGCAAACCCTCGCAACCTCACAGAGCGCCACGGTGAGGAGACGCGTTTCCCGCTATGTCACGCAGTCACTCTGTCCAGGCTGCGGCGGCCGCCGATTGCGTCCGGAGGCGCTCTCGGTGACGCTCGCGGGACGCGACATTGCGCAAATGTCGTCTCTTCCGGTCGACAGTCTCGCCGATCTGCTGCGCGATCTGATCGAGGGCGCGCGCCGCGAAAGCGCCTCCGTCATCGACTGGACGGAACATCCGGAGAAGGCTATCGCGGCCGAGCGCATCATTGCGGATATGCTGCAGCGCACGGAGGTACTGGCCGAGCTTGGTCTTGGCTACCTGTCGCTCGATCGGGAGACGCCGACGCTCTCGCCCGGGGAATATCAGCGGGTGCGGCTCGCCGCACAGCTGTCTTCCGAACTGTTCGGGGTCGTCTACGTCCTGGATGAGCCGTCCGCAGGCCTGCATCCCGCCGATACCGGTGCGCTTATTGGTGTCCTGCGCCGCCTCAAGGAGGCCGGCAACACGGTGGCGGTTGTGGAGCATAATCCTATCGTCATCCGAAGCGCGGACTGGATCGTCGACGTCGGTCCCGGCGCCGGGGCGGACGGCGGCCTCATCCTCCATAGCGGCCCGCTTGATGGTCTCGCAAAGGTCGCGACTTCGCACACCGCCGCCAGCCTATTCGGTGGCGCTGGCGTTCCGAGCCGGACGCCCCGCGCGGCCACGGCATGGCTTCGGCTGCGGAACGTCTCATGCAACAACCTAAACGGCGTCGATGTCGACATACCTCTCGGCGTCATGACGGCCGTCACGGGCGTGTCAGGGTCCGGCAAGTCCAGCCTCGTGGCCGGTGCCCTCGTCGAGCTGGTGATGGACCTTATCGGGCGGACACAGCCTGCAGGTGCCGTTGTTGACGATGATGCGGCGCCGCGCGCCCGTGTGAAGGGGCGTATCGAGGGCGTCCCCGCAGCGTTGCGTCGTCTCGTGGTCATCGATCAGAAGCCGATCGGCCGCACGCCCCGTTCCAATCTTGCGACCTATACGGGCCTCCTCGATCATGTGCGCAAGCGGTTTGCCGCGACCGACCTGGCGCGCGCGAGGGGATACAGCGCCGGGCGGTTCTCGTTCAATCTGGCCGAGGGGCGATGCCCGGCCTGCGAGGGGGAGGGCGCGATCGTGGTCGAGCTTCTCTTCATGCCGAGTGTGTATGCGCGGTGTCCGACTTGCAAAGGCGCTCGTTATAATCCCGAAACGTTGGAGGTAACCCATCGCGGGCGGTCGATCGCGGATGTCCTGGCGATGACCGTGGCAGAGGCCCGCGACTTCTTTGACGACGATCCCCCTGTGTCGCGATGCCTCGACCTTCTGGGCGAAATCGGTCTCGACTATCTTATGCTGGGTCAGCCGGCGACGGAGCTTTCCGGCGGGGAGGCCCAACGCGTCAAGCTCGCGACGGAGCTGCAATCGCCGCTGCGGGCCGGCGGCCTTTACGTCTTGGACGAACCGAGCTCCGGCCTGCACCCGTACGACACTGCCCGGCTCATTGCGCAACTCGCTCGTCTCGTCGATTCAGGAAACAGCGTCGTCCTGGTCGAGCATGACATGTCGATCGTTGCTAGCAGCGATTGGGTCATCGATCTCGGTCCCGGAGCCGGGCATCAGGGAGGCAACGTCGTCGCGAGCGGCAGGCCGCAGGATGTCGCGCGCGCCGATGGTGGCCCGACCGCGCGCTATCTGTCGCAAGTGCTGTCCTGTGCGGACTCCGCAGGTCATGCGCGGGGCGAAAAACGTCGCCGGCGGCGATCAAATTCCGGGCAGATACCAAAAATCTAGGCCGCGCCGCGACGGGAAAGCCGATACGGCTGGGGCATCGGGATTCAAAATCAAGGGCTTGCGCGTGCACGCCGTTGCATCCTCAAGCCGTGGTCGCGGGCTAGGTCGATTTATGCTCGATCGGCGAGACCGAACACCGGCAAGAGGGAGCCAAGCCTGGCCCGCGTAGAACGGTCACCGTTGCCATCGGCTCGCAACTGCCCTTGCTCATTCTGGGATTACGGCCGACGCCTATGCATAAACGTTCGCGCAGCAAGGGCCAAGGTCGCCCCTTCCGGTTGACCAACTCTCCCGATCGGATATTATCAACCAGTTGGTTGAAAAGATGCCTGTTCGGCCGGGTATGGGCGTTAGTCAATAACGATGTTTCCACGACCAAAGCGCTTGTTGTCGACGATCACCCGATTGTCCTGGAATGCTGCAAGCATGTTTTGCTAGGCGCGGGGTCCAGAGCGTCAGTTTGGCTACCACCCTTGGCGAAGGCTTCCGCCTCTATCAGGCGCTCAAGCCCGATGTTCTCATAACCGACCTTTCAGTGAGGTCCGACGCGCTTGATGGTGTTTCCTTCATCCGGCGGTTGCGCACTCATGATGAGCAGACACCGGTCCTCGTCTTTTCGATGCATCAGGATGTGACGGTCGCTTTTCGTGCAATTGAAGCAGGCGCGAGCGGGTATCTGTTGAAGGACGCGCAACCGGAGGAGTTCTTGGAGGCGTTCCAGACGGTGCGACAAGGCGGATCCTACATCAGCCGCGCTGTGGCGTCCGAGATTGCGCTTGCGGAAGTGGACGCCATGGCAGATCCCACGCGCACATCGACAAATCGCGAATTGCACGTGCTGTCACGGATTGCCGAAGGAAATTCCTATAGCGTCATCGCAGACGAGCTTCATGTGTCCTACAAAGCGGTGGCTCATACAGTGTCGGCGATCAAGGCCAAGCTCAACGCGAGAAGCTTGGCCGATCTCATGCGTATCTGCATTGTCAACCTGCCTTACGAAAGCGAGCGGCGTGGCGCCTGGGCGCTGTGCAGCGATGCTGGTTTGCAATGTGGGTTAGAAGCTTGACCGCAATGTGGACCCGGATGGAGCGCCACGTCTGCAGGAGCAATGGAGAGTAAGCCTCGCAGGATTTTGCCGACGCCAGGCATCGACAAGAGTTCGATGGTGCGGCCCTGGAATCTGCCCCGGCCCTAAAAACGAGGGCAGTGCAGACGACCTCGCCGGCATGAGCGTTCATAACTTCTCCCAACGCTCATCCCCCGGCGAGGTGGTCAACCTCGCAAGGTGCCACGCAGCATCATGGTTGGTCCCACTCGGCGACCGGCGCTACGGACGGCTCCATCAAAGGGAGCTGCTGCTTACCCACGCTCAATCTCGAAGGGAAGGCGTTCGAGCGCGGCTGCCACCTGCTGCTTTTGCCGGACCGGGAAGTGAAAGAATGGGCCGTGGCGGCTCTGCGCGGCAGATTTCGAGCAGCTCCGCAAGTGCGTAGATAGCGCGTAGACTTGAGAACTCCTGGAAGAGGTCCCACAACGGGGCCAAAGTGCGGACTGCGGGCACGACGTCGATCGGCGGTCGTTTGCCTCGGTCGCCAATACCTGCAATCTGGATTATGAAGAATATCCAGTTTATATGGTTTAGAATGGTCCAGCATAAAAAAGGCGGCCGCCAGCGGATCGGAGCGCGGCAAATCTACGACTCTCTCCGAGATCAGATCTCGGACGGCGTGTACGAGGCGGACGGGCTTCTTCCTTCCTCGCGGGCGCTTGCCAGTGAGCTCGGCGTGTCCCGCACAACGGTGACCGTAGCCTACGAGCAGCTGGCGGCCGAGGGATTCATCGATATTCGGCAGGGCGTACGGCCGCGGGTGGTGCTCACAACGGCGAGCCCGAAGCCGAGCGTTGCGTCGCCCGGCTGGACGAGTCCGATACGTCTTTCGGCCTATGGTGAGCGACTGAGGAAGCTGCCCGTCCCTGCCGTCGCATCGCCGCGCAACCTGATCGCGGATTTCCAATATGGAGATCTTGCGGCTTCTGACTTCCCGACTTTGCACTGGAAGCGCGCAATCGTGGCTGCGCTTGCACAGCGCCCGGCACGATTGATGTATGACGATCCGCGAGGCACGTACGCGTTGCGCGCGGCCTTGCAGCGCTATCTTTGGCGAGCACGGATGCTGCGATGCGATCTCGAGCAGATTGTCGTGGTCAACGGCTCGCAGCAGGCTCTGGACCTGTGCGCGAGGCTTCTTCTCGACCGCGGCGATCGGTTTGTCATCGAGGATCCGTGCTATGCAATCGCCAGACATACCTTTTCGGCAACGGGTGCCAGGGCGGTCCCGGTCGCCGTCGATCAGGACGGCTTGGATCCGGCGCTCCTCGGCAAGACCAAAGCACGGCTGGCCTATGTGACGCCGTCGCATCAATTTCCGCTGGGCCGGGTGATGTCCGTAGGCAGGCGCTACCAGCTTCTGGAGTGGGCGCGCAAGAGCAACGCATACGTTGTCGAGGACGACTACGACAGCGAATACCGGTACGATATCAAGCCTGTTCCACCCCTGTACGCGCTTGGAGACGGCGGCAACGTCATCTATGTCGGGACGGTATCCAAGACGCTCTCTCCCACGCTTAGGATCGGGTATCTTGTGGTTCCGCATGCGCTCGAGGCGGTGTTCGCGACTGGCAAGCATGTCGTCGACCGGCATACGCCCCTGCTGGAGCAGGCCGCGCTGACGACGATGCTCGAGCGCGGAACCTACGACGCGCATGTTCGCAAGATTCGCCGGCGCAATGGTGAGCGCCGGGCGACGCTGCTCAACGCCCTGCGTCATACATTTGGGGACAAGATTTCCATCGAGGGTGCGGATGCGGGCTTGCATATTGTTGCGTGGCTCAGGGACGTTCCGTTGTCGATGGAATCCAAACTCACCAAGCGTGCTCTTGATAGGGGCGTGCGCATTCACTCCGTGGCGCCGCTGTATGACGCCGCCGCAGCGATCAAGAACAAGCCAGACCACGTCGGTCTCGTCATGGGCTATGCCAGTCTGGATACGCGCCGCATTGAGCGCGGCGTTCATCTCCTTGCTGAGGCCGTCAACGGCCTTCGCGGTTGACCCGGCGCCGCTGAGCCATATCTCTCAGACGGTGTGGCTCGTTACACGGAGGAGGCGAGGCCGATCCAAATTCTTGTCTCTGGTATTGCGGTCGCCGTAGAAGGGGCGTCCCGCGGCCCTTTTCAGGGCGGTCGCCGATATCCTACTGCGTCAACCCTTGCAGCCATTCCGCGAGCATTTTTCGCGCGGCTTCCCGTAGAGGCGGTCCAAATCTCTCTGCTGCGACGCGCAGGCCGCGCGGATCGATGCCGGCAAATGACAGCTCCGAGGCGTGACCAACCAACCAGCGCTCGATATCAGCGCCGGCGTTGATCTCAGGATGGAATTGGAGGCCTAGGATATTGCTGCCGAGTGCAAAGCCTGAGTTGCGCACAGCGCCGTCGATGCCAGGTTCACCGCTGCGTCAGGAATTGCAAAAGCGTCGCCAGTGCCAATGCAAGACAGGAGCACCGTGAAGATGTCGAAGCGGGCCAGTTCGTCCGGCATCGGTCAAGGCTAACTCGGAGAAGCCGATTTCCTTGCTGCCAGTCGGTCCAACCTTCGCGCCGAGGACTGACGCGATGAGTTGCGCTCCAAGGCAGATGCCGAGCGTTGGGCGATGCTGAGCGACCCGCGCCTGCAAGAGGTGCTGCTCTTCAACAAGAAAGGGGTAGGTGTCAGTTTCGTAGACGCCAATCGGTCCACCGAGAACGATCAACAGATCCACGGATTCCGGGCCCGCCGTCCGGAGATCGCTTATACGGAGGTCGCAGTAGTGGATCTTGTAGCCGGCATCCACCAGTACGGCTTCGAAAGTTCCGAGGTCTTCAAAATGAACGTGCCGTATGGCAACCGCTGTGTTCATCTCCGCTTCAACCGAGCTGGGGAAAGAATGGTGACAAGTCCCTCCGCCTATCGCTTGACGACATTAGGCCAGTAGTCGGTGTCAGGCGTTGGCCGCCTACCGAATATCGCTTGCCCTACGCGCACCACGTCTGCGCCATCCTTGATCGCCTGCTCGAAGTCGCTCGACATGCCCATGGACAATTCCTTGATCGCTGGGTTTCGCTTGACCGCTTCATCCCGCAGGCGGCGCAAGAGACGAAAGCACGGTCGGATCCTTTCCGTGTCTTGGCTGAGGGGCGCTATCGTCATCAATCCCCTCGGCCGCAGATGTGGGAACTGATGCAACGTCTCGATGAAGGGTAGCAATGCATCCGGCTCCAGCCCGAACTTGCTTTCTTCACCTGACGTGTTGACCTGAACATAGACATCCAGGAGGCGGCTCTCCCGTTCGAGGCGGGTGTTGAGGAGATCGGCAAGCCGAAGGCTGTCGAGCGCGTGAAACGCCGACGCGAAGCGCGTGAGATACTTGACCTTGTTGGTTTGCAAGTGTCCGACGATGGTCCATTCGACCGGGAGAGCGCCGAGCACGCGGCGTTTGCCCGCTGCCTCCTGAATCCTGTTCTCGCCGAAATTGCGGATACCCGCATCAAAAGCCAAGCGCAGGATGTGCGCTGGGACCGTCTTGGTGATCGGAAGGAGTCTGACCGAACGGGGATCGCGGCCGGCGCGCCGGCAGGCGGAGACAATCCGCTCTTCGACTTTGACAAGATTGGCTTTGAACGTGTTCAGAGGATCCGGCCCGAAGCGTTGGATGTCGTGGAGCGAAAGGTGGAGGTTGCCGGCGGTCGTGCTCATGATCCTTGAAACCTTCGGTTACCTCTCAAGCGGCACTGGCGTCGAGCTTAGCGGCACATTCTGGCATATAAGAATATCCAGTTTAGAATGGACATCGTAATCCAGTTTGACGTGCGTCGGGAACCGCGAGCTTGCAGGCAGCTAGGCTTGGCTTCTGCCGGAAGCAGCCTGCTCTGCGCCTTCGTCATGCCCCCGCGAAGGAAGTGACAGCCAGGTCGCACAGAAATGTGGTGGTCAATTCAAAGGCCGGGCATTGAACTGAGATATCTGCAGCAGCCAGTCGGCGAATACGGCGCGACCGGCGTTGCGTAAGGCAAGGCCGTATTGGCGTGCCTGGTGGCGAAGGTCCGCCGGTCTAATGCTTGCCGCCGCGAGTTCCGCAGCCCTGCCAATCAACCATGGCTCAAGGTCGTAGCTGGTATGGCCTCGAGGTGAAATTGCAGAGCAAGCACGTTGGAGGCGAATGAGAACGCTTGGTGGCCCGCGGCCGTGGAGGCAAGGAGCTGCGCCTGCGACGGCACTTCGAACGCGTCCCACTGCCAATGCAGAACGGGTACGTCTTGAAGATGGTGTAAAACGCTTGTTCTGCCAGCGTCAGTCAAGGCAAGCGTTTTGAACGCGATCTCAGCTTTCCCAGCCGGCGCAACTCTGCTTCCAAGTGCCATCGCGATCAGTTGTGCGCCAAGACCGATGCCCAGCAGCGGCTTATGCGCCTTCAGGCGGGCCTTGATGAGGCTGAGCTCCCTTGCAAGGAAGGGGTAGCGGTCGGAATGACTGGCCCTGATTGGGCCACCAAGGATGACAAGGAGATCGGCATCGGAGGGGTCGATAAATGCCACATCCTGAACCGCTACGTCGAAATAGCGAAGCGTATAGCCTTTGTCGGCGAGCTCGCGCTCGAGGGTACCTAGGGATTCGAAGTGCACGTGTCGAACTGCCAGCGCGAGCTTTCTCATCTTTTCTTAGCATCGGCGTGCCGCCGCTCGTGTTGATCAGTGCCGTCGATCAGCGTGCAAAGCCCGCGTGGCACTCGGGCCTTCTACGGGTTGGCTCGATGTGTAGTTTCCCCATTTTCCTGCGGAGACTTTCGCTTTTGGCGAGCAGCCGATGCTTTACGGATAGCTCGGTCATTCCTTTGGAAAGAGATCGAAGTTCGACCACGACGACGGAGGGGCCGCATCTCATGGCCCGATTGGGTCCGGCGTATTCCCAAGAGAACGCTATGCGTCGTTCCTTGATGATCTCGAGATACGTGCCAGTGTACGAGAAGGGCTCACCATCGCTATGCGAGCCTTCCACCCTGAAGTCCCCGCCGTTTTGCACGTCGAGTGTCAGCGCTTTGATGGTGTCGCCGTCGTCGGTAAGCCACCAGGCGAGCAACTCCGGCTGTATCCAACTTGCGTACGCGTCAGCCAGGGGCGCCCGCAGCTTGCGCACCACTCTGATCGAAAGGTCAGGAGAATTACGTCGCGTGGCCATCTGGCTTCATCGTCCTCCGTCTGCTCGAAGCATCTCGTCAGACCGCTACGAATTGGTGCTGCGTCCGCCGTTCGGTATTGAGCATTCTTCGCGGAGCGCCACGGCCACAACGATAACGTGCTGCTGGACCATGAGAAACGTCCAGTTTCTTCGTTGTTCTGGTGGTCCAGTTAGCCGTATCGATTTGGAGAGTCACGTCACACGAAGTCCCAGTCTTCTCGTGGACAATGGACCGCGAGTCTGTCTTGTTGCCTGGCCTTCGCGGAGCGCTCGGGTGCGTTCCGGTTTGGGTGTGCCTTGGGCCCGCGCATCGACCGATCGCATGCCGGCGACGAGCACGACTGCCTGGCCATAGATGTCCTTGGAACCGGCGCAGGCGTGGAGCAGCGCAGCTTGGGGATTTCGCTAGGTGCGCCGTGCGCGATCTTTGATCGTCGCCGGGACAGCCGGCGGCGAAGAGCAGCGCGTCGATCTTGTTGGCGACCGGCCTGCAACTGCCGCGCGCGATCCTCGAATGACTGATCTCCTCGAGGCAGATTTCGATATTGATCACACGCCGCCAGGCGCCGTTATTTGAGGACGGTGAACCCTTGATCCTCGAACACTTTCTTGGCTTGGGCTGACTGCAGATACGCGAGAAACTCCTTGGCGGCCGGATTGCTCGAGACGGCCGTCAAAGCCACCGGGTAAACGATTGGAGGATGGCTGTCGGCCGGAAACGTATCAACGACTTTTACCGAAGGATCGCTTTTCGCGTCCGTTCCATAGACGATACCGAGCGGAGCTTCTCCGCGGGAGACGTAGGTCAGAGCGACGCGCACGTTCTCCGCAGCCGCAACCTTGCTGGAGACTTGGCCCCAGACGCCTAGGGAGGTGAGCGCAGCCTTGCCGTAAATCCCCGCCGGGACCGCTTTCGGATCGCCCATCGCCAACCTGCCATCGCCGAGCGCCTTGGCGAGCTCGAAGCCCTTGGCAATCTTCAGGTCGATTACCTTGTCCTTGGGTGCCACCAGGACCAGCGTGTTACCCAGCAAAGATTTGGCGAGGTAGTCCATCCACTTCAGGTCCGCAGAGATGAACATGTCGGCGGGTGCACCGGATTCAATCTGTTTGGCCAATGCTGAGGTTGCGGCAAACGAAAGCGTCGGCTTCGCGCTGCCCTTGGCCGCCCAGTTCTTGGCAATGGTGTCGAGCACATTCTTGAGGCTGGCCGCAGCGAAAACGACGACCGGTTTGGAACCCTGAGTGGCCGCAGCTTTCGGACTTGTCACTTCCTGCGCGGTGGCGCCATTAAGACCCATAAGGGCAAGCGTTGCCAGTGAAATCAGGGAGCGTCGTCTCGATAGGTTGAACATTGTGCGGCCGCCATAATGTCGGATGTCTTCACGGCAGCAGACGCCGCTCGTTCCTTCTTGAGACCCAGATCTTCTAGCGAAGATCGCTCTTTTAAGGACGTTGCGCGGGATGAGCTTCATAGCCACCTCCAGGGCCCGGACATTGGATCCATGTTTCTTCGAATGCCGGGAAAGGGATTTTTTCAGAACTTGATGATTGCGCCGGCCTGCACGAGGTCGAGATCCTCGATCGGCGCATCGGCTACAGGGCCAGAGGCGACACCGCCGACGATCTCGCGCACGGCGAGGTCAGCCTCGACATGCCGGTAGGAGAGGTAGATCACCATGGCCGCGGCATCGAACCCTTGCGCGATGCCTGCTCCATAGACATTGAGGCCCGTATCCCAGATGGCCGCCGACGAGCCGGCAAACGGGTTGACGGCGTCGCCTGCTGCGAGCGTGCGGTTCATCGCGCCGCCCTCGTAATCATAATACTCGCCGTAGATTGTCGTCTTGCCGAGGGTGTTGAACTTCTTCTCGATGCCGGCCTGAACGGCCCAGAAGCGGTCCTTGTTGTCCGGGTTGGTGCCGACAAAGATATCGGCGCCCGACAGCACGTCGTCCTTCTTCTGGTCAGTGCCGGCATTGACGAATAGGCCGCTCGCCACATGGATGACGCTGAGCGAGGCGCCGACCTGATGGCAGTCCTCGTCGCGGGGTGCACCGCCGCCACGCGCCGGGCATTCCATCTTTGTCTCGGGGCCGTCGTTCATCTGCAGGAAGCCGATGCCGGCCGCCAGCTTGAAGCCGCCCATCTCGCCCGCATAGCGAAGCGCGATATCCCAGTAATCATCTTCGCCCCAGGAGGCAGAGGCGGTGAAGCCGGCGATCTCGGGGCTTTCGTATTTCACCGCATTCTGGCGGCGGTCGCCGTCGCCGGGCTGATCGCCCGAATCGCCGAGCAGGTTGCGATAGCTGCGAGCCGAGAGCCCACCGTCGACAGCCGAGCGCAGGAAAAGACCAAGGCCCGTATCCTCAACGTCCGAGTACTTGGAGAAATCCTTGGTCTGCGTGAGGTTGATCTCGGTGATGGCGTCCGTTGCCGACGCCTGTTGACCGACCGAGCTGGCACCGAACGTCTTGCTCTTCAGGTACCAGTAGCTGTCGCGCAGGTCCAAGCCGACGTCCGTGGGATTGTCGTCGCCTTTGTCGTTGTCCTGCGTGAAGCGCTTCGAGTTCGCAGTGCGGATGCCGATCTCGATGCGATAGCCTGCTTCCCAATCGGAGTTGATCTTGGCCTTGCCGCGGAAGCCGAAGCGGGTACGAGCATTGTCGTTGGTGACGACATAGGCGTTGTCCTCGTCGCCATCGTCCCAGAAAATGATCGACTAGTTCACGTGACCATAGACTTCGAGCGAGACCTTACGGTTGCCCTTGCGGGCGGTCGTGGCTTCGAGCTCGGCAATGCGTTCCTCGAGGTCGGCGCAGCAATCTCCTCCGAGATCGGCCGCGCCACTCTGGTCCGGCAAAGCCTCCACAGCGGCAACGCCTGCCATGAGCGACATGATCGTATGAACTTTCATCACCACAGCCCCCAACAAGCCAACTCAAACGTCGATATATTCGTAACGATACAGCGACAGTACGCTCTGGGGTCGAGTCTAAAAAGCGCCATAGCCGTTGGTGGCGATGGAGCCAATTCTTTCGGCAAGTATGTTGTCAGACCGCCACGTATGCTGGTGTCGTTGGTGAGCTAAGCGAACGGCATCGGGGCATAGAAGAGCCAACGAAGGGCCGTGCGAGACCAGCGTTGCCGATCACCCGGTCTGGAAGTCGCCGGGCTGAGGCGGCGCGAGAGGGGTGAACCTGCATCGGTCGGGCTTGACGTCGAGCAGCGGCGTCTCGTCGAGGCAGTCCAGTCCGCGGACGAGGAGGGTCGCACCCTCGATGCCGGCGAGCACGACCATGGCCGTGCCGATCGGGTTCGGCCTGACCGGCGAGCGCAGCGAGAAGGTGCCGCGCACGGTTCCGTCGTTCGCCGGGCTTTGCAGCACGAGGTCGCGCCGCGAGTGATGCAGCCAGTAGAGAATCTCCAGGCGCTCGTACTGCGCAACGCCGTCGAGCGCCCTTTGCCACGGCTCGAAGATCTCGATCCGGCAGATGGGGCCGTCGGGCCGCCCCTGCCTCGGTGTTTCGAGCCGGGACGACCACGGCGTCCGGATGGTGCCGATGAACACCAGACCGGCATCGGTGGCAGGCGGCGGCACGACGGTCAGCTCGCCCGCCCGGACTTCGCTTCCGCGCACCATGTCAGTCGACCGCCACCATCACGTCGGACGCCTTGATGACGGCGTAAGCGTCCTTGCCGACGGCGATCCTAAGCTCGTCCACGGCAAGGTTGGTGATCGACGCCGTGACGATGGCGCCGTTGCCGATGTCGATCTTGAGATGGGCCGTCGTCGCGCCCTTGGTGACCTCGACGACCTTGCCCTTGAGCGTGTTGCGCGCGCTGATCTTCATTGTTGGGTCTCCCTGTTGCTGAGGGTTGGAGCGCAGACGTTTCTACCGGCCTGCTCGAGATAGGCGACGGCTACGTCGACACCGTAGAGCCGCCGCAGTGCGTCCGGCGTCACCACGTCGTCGGGCGCGCCGTGCGCGATGACATGGCCGGCCTTCATGAGCGCCACCCGGTGGGCGCAGGCGAACGCTTGACCGGGATCGTGGGTGGAGAACACGATGGCGAGACCGCCGTCGGAAAGCGCCCGGATACGTTCCAGCACACGCGCCTGGTTGCCGAAATCCAGGCTTGCCGTCGGCTCGTCCATCACGATCAAGGCAGGCTCCTGGGCGAGCGCTCGCGCGAGCAGGCTCATCTGCCGCTCGCCGCCGGAGATCTCCGTGAACAAGCGCTCTCCGAGGCGGGAGATGCCGAGCGCTTCCAGGGCGCCATGCGCCGCGGCGACATCGTATGCGGAGGGCGACGCGAACGTGCCGACGCGGCTGGCGCGGCTGGCGCGGCTGGCGCGGCCCATGAGCACCATCTCGATCACCGTGAAAGGAAACGTCGCGGGTTGTGCCTGCGGCACATAGGCGACGCGCTTGGCGAATTCGGTGCGGGTGAACGACGCGACGGTCTGTCCATCCAGCTCGAGCTGTCCGCCGAGCGGCGGCAGAAGGCCGAGCAAGGCCCTGAACAGGGTGGTCTTGCCGCAGCCGTTCGGCCCGAGAAGACACAGCACTTCGCCGGACGAGACGGCGAGGGTGATCCCGCGCCCCACCGGCACGCTGCGATACCCGATAGCGAGATCGACCGCGTTCAGCATCATCGCCATCCGAAACGGGCTGTCATCAGGAGCCAGAGGAAGAACGGCGCCCCGATGGTGGCCGTCAGAATGCCGAGCGGCACCTCGATCGCGGCCATCGAGCGGGCGAGAGTGTCCACAGCAACGAGGTAGCCGCCGCCGAGCATCAGCGATGCGGGCAGGAGGCGCGAGAAGCTCGGGCCGGCGAGCATGCGGGCGATATGCGGCACGAGCAAGCCGACCCAGCCGACGATGCCGGACACCGACACTGCGGCAGCTGTCAGAAGGGTCGCCGCGGCGATGAAAAGGAGACGAAGCTTGCCCGTATCGATGCCGAGCGCACGCGCTTCCTCGTCGTCGAGCGTCATGAGGTTCATGCGCCAGCGTAGCAGCACCAGCGGCAGCAGGCCCAACGCCATCGCCGGAAGGATGGAGAGGAGGTCGCCGCGCGTCACGTTGGCCAGCGATCCGAGCAGCCAGAACGTGATGGCGGGAAGCTGATTGTAGGGATCGGCCAACACCTTGAGCAGCGAGATGCCCGCTCCGAGCAAAGCGCCGATGGCGACGCCCGCGAGCACCAGCACGAGCACCGGATCGCGGCTGCGGACCGCGGATCCCAGGAGGTAGACGAGGCCGACGGCGAGAAGGCCGCCGGCAAAGGCCAGGCCCTGGATCAGAACGACGGAGCCGGAGAGAAAGATCCCGATTACCGCCCCCAGGCTCGCCCCTGCCGAAACGCCGAGGATGTCGGGAGACACCAGAGAATTGCGGAACAGGCCTTGGTAGACGGCGCCCGATGCGGCGAGAGCGGCGCCGATCAGCAACCCGGCGGCCACGCGCGGCAGGCGAACGTTCCAGATGACGGCCGCGGCCGTCTCGCTTGCCGCGTTGTCGATGCCGAACAGTCCGGCGAGGAGGATGCGCAGGATGTCGCCCGGGCCGACGGCATACTTCCCGGTGCCGAGTGCGATCACCAAGACGGCGACGAGCAGGGCGGCCGCGGCTGCGAAGCCCCGCAACGGCGCAAGCGCCGGGTGTCGGATGTCCGTCATCGATAGCCCTGCACGTCGGCGAGCAGGACATCGAGATCGGCGTCGGAAAGCTCGACGTGGTAGAAGAGCCGGTAGAACGCGCGCGCCTCTTGCCTCAGGTCGCCGTGCAGCGTATCGGGGTAGAGAACGGCCGCAAGCCAGAACACCGACATCAGCCGATTGATGCCGGGGGGCGAGTCGAACCAGCCGAAGGGCAGCGTCGGTGCACGATGAACGCGGCCGTTGTGCACGGCGGCGATGCTAGCCCAGAGCGTATCGTGCTGCACCGAGCGTTGGAACGTCGGATCGAGCGTGATGATGACGTCGGGGTTCCAGGACAGGACCTGCTCGAGCGAGACATTGGCAAGTCCGCCGCTGCCGGCCGATTCGGCGACGTTGATCGCGCCGACCGCATCGAGGACCTCCATGTTGATCGAGCCCGCGAGCCCCGTCTCGAGCCCGTTGGGGTCGCGACCGTAGTAGACGCGAGGCCTCTTCTCGCGCGGGACGGCGGCTATCTCGCGCTCGAGCCGCGCCATGGCGTCCTCCGCGTATCGGACGAGGTGTTCCGTGCGCTCGCGATCGCCGATGAGATCTCCGACCTTGCGCAAGGTCTGAGCGCTGCCTTTGAAGCGCCCGTCGATCAGAATGTAGGGAATGCCGGTCTGCGTCTGGACGCGGTCGGCGAGCGACGCGTAGGTCGCATTGACCGATCCCACGTCGATGATCAGGTCGGGCTTGAGAGAGAGCACGGCCTCGACGTTTGCCGTGCCGCCCCGCCCTGTGATCCGACCGTGCGCGGGGAGGCTGCGGAAGGGCTCGGCGATGAACGGCTTTTGGGCCTCGGTCGGCGCCGTCACCCAGCCCACCATCTTGTCCGGCGCCAGCACATAAAGCAGCACCGAGGCGGGAGGGCCTGCCGCCATGACCCGCTCGATGCGGGCCGGAATCTCGATCGTTCTGCCGGCATCGTCGACGAACCTGTTGCCCGAGGGGGCGGACAAGGCCGAGGCCGTCAGGATCAGCAGAGAGAGCGCAAAGGCCGACAAGCGTCGCATCATTCGGGCAATCCTGATCGTCACGGGATACGGAGGCTGGCTGCGCGCATGGTTCGGATCGGGAAATTCTCCGGTGCCGTGCCGCCGGCCAAACGAATTCCGCGATAGCCGGTTATATCCGAATATGCCCATCGACCCCAACGGCCCGCGGCTCGATGATCAGCGCATAATAAATCTATCCAATAGCGCGGCAACGATCAGAGGTCAGGGTGAACGATGCGACCTGCATCGCGGGGGGTCTGTTATTCAGGGCGGAGCACGGCGATGCGGGGCTTCGTCGCATCGCCGAGGAAAGCTCGATCAGAAATTGATCAGAGCTCCGCCGACAACCGTATTGAAGTCGTCGATGTCATTCAGACCTGCAACACCATCAACCTCGCCCGAGAGATTGCGATATTTGAGCCAGAGAGACATCGCGGCGGCGTCGATCTCCTGAACAACGCCGAGGCCCCAGCGATCGAGTTCCGAACTTGTTGCTCCGGCGTCGATGAGGCTATCACCCGTCATATCGGAATACCGGGCATATTCACCCCAGAGGACGGTATGCCCGAGGGGAACCCATTTTTGCCGGATGCCGGCCTTGACGTACCAGTGATGGTCGTCTGCGATGGGATTCCCACCTGGAGTGAGATGATCGGTAGCTTCTGTTCCATAAGCACCATACGCAAACAGGCCTGTCGGTACGTGCTGCAGGTAGGCACCGACTTGGAAATAGCTCGCATCGCGATGTGGAACCGGGACAAACAGATTTTCGTCGGTGTTCTCTGAATAAGCCACCGCGGCCGCAAGTTTGAAGCTTTGAAATTCGCCACTGTAGCGGGCGGCTACATCCCAGAAGTCGTCTTCGCCCCAGGTCGCCGACACAGAGAAACCGGAGAATGTCGGCGAGTCATAGCGAACCGCATTTGACGGCAAACCATTGCAGTCGCCGCCGATGCCGAGGTTCGAATGGTGACAGTTCGCCAAGCTGCCCCATGTAAATGAGGTTCGGACGCCATCATTGTTCAGGAAAAAGCTGGACCCTTCGAACAGGACGAAGTTGCTGGGAAGAAGCGAGCCGGAGCCATCGATAAGGATGGTGGCGTTATCCGATGCCGGCGAGAGTTTGCCGAGGGAGATCTTGCCCAATGAATCGCTGCTCAGGAACCAGTAGGTCTGCAATGCCGAGACGCTACCGTTGAACAATGCATTGTCGTTGTCTTGGTTCACGAGCACAGGCTCTGCCGTCGAGCTTATGATCTGTAAAACGTAGCCTGCGTTGAACCCGGGTGAGATTTGAGTCTGGCCGCTGAATTTGACGTGGCTATTGATGTCACTGCTCAGATCGGTCAGGTAGGCGTTCGATTCGACGCCGTCATCCCACCACTGCAGTTGCTGCGTGACCCAGCCCGAGATCGTCAGCGACACCTTGCGGTTGCCCTTGCGCGCAGTCGTTGCTTCAAGCTCCGCGATGCGCTCTTCGAGATCGGCGCAGCAATCACCGCCCAGATCCGCTGCTGACGCGCTGATCGTCGACGCCGCAACCAGTAGGCCTCCGACAAGGGGAACCCATCCAATTGAATGCATATCCTTCTCCAATCGTGCTGTGGCAGGTTTGGAGCCGTCACTGCGCGAGACAAACGTGAATCTCCGGCAACGAAAGAATGATCTTTTACAATATTTGAAAACAGCTAAGTGTCGAAGCGCAGAGTTTCGGTCTTGGCCTGAAGGAGAAGATCCATTCTGGCCCTATAGAAGTTGACACTTGGCATGGTGCGAATGCTTTCACAGGCCCAGATCTATTGCATACCTTTGATAATCAGCAGCGATGCCTCCCTCAATGAGCGGTGGAAGCTCCAGCCTTGCTTGTGGGCGCGTTCGTACAAACGCGCCCAACTTTGCTTAGCCAATGCTATCCGCGGACGAGCACGATGCGTGAGCCCCGCGTAAATGCACCTGCTTCGGTGAGGTTAAGCGGCGTAAGTTCGGCCCATGGCCTGAACCAATTTATCTGACACGTATCCGAGAACTCCGCCAATGATCATCGATACGCCGATATTGAGAAATGGGTTGTTGGCGATATCGGCAGCGTAGATGTTCGCTCCCGGTTTTAGAAGCGCGAATGCGGCAACGCCAGAATAACCGTAAACCGCTGCCGGGATGACTGACAACGAAGGAATGTTCGCGCCCAAAATGAAAATTGCGACGGTCAGCCCGACACAGATTGCTGCGCCAGCGGGCCCGCCTCCGACAGCCGGAATAAGCATAAAGCAGATTGCCGCCAGCCCACCACCCCAAAGCCCGCCAAAGACCGCATGTCTTAGACCTGCTCCGTCGCCACCACAGTGATAGTAACATCCCCAGGTGATGAAGGCGGCCCATATCTGCAAGCCGAGCGAGCCAAGCGGCTCGAGAAACAACCAGGTCACAGCTGCTCCCATGATGCTGATTACTAGTGCGAGCCGATTAACGAGATTCATTGTTCGCTCCTTTTGACTTTAGAAAGCTGCTCAAGTCGCGCCGCCGGCTTTTTTCACAAGCGGAGTTCGCCTTGCCATGCCATCGCTGTCGATGTTCGACGGAATGTCGCAGTCAAGCCAAGGGCCAAACGAGCGATCATTTCTGGACTGAGGATTTAAAGCCATTCTGGCTACATAGAGATCCTTTCTCCATATAAACAAGGCCGTTGCTGAAGCAACGGCCTAAGTTCATCGACGGGTCATGTCGACGGGAGAAGGAAGAAACGGAAACCACGAAGCTTACGGTTGAAACAATAGTCGGTGTGAGCCTACCGAGAAAGATCCAAAGGCGACGGTTCTTATGACTCCATCGCTTAAGCACTCTGCTGGCGCGGAAACACAGCATAAGGGGTGAATTCACGCCGCATATCGTGGAGCAATTCGTGAAGCCGACAGATGGCGGTCTCTATGCTTTTCTCCTGGATCGAGCTGTAACCCAGCACCAGCGAATCGCGATTGGAGGTGCCGTCGAAATCGTAAGCCGCACCACTATCCAGCCCATAGACGCCGACGCCTCTGAGACGGGCGCGCTGTTGCACGACACGGGCGTCAGGAGATCCGGGCGGTAGGCGCCACACGACATGCAGGCCGGCCTCGGCCCCAGTAATCTCGGTGCTTCCGAAATATCGACCGAGGCTTGCCAGCAAGCAATCTCTGCGGCTCTTGTACAGTTTGCGCGCGCGACGAAGATGGCGATCGTAGAGCCCGCTCTCGATAAACTCCGCCAACACGGCCTGCTCCAGCCAGGCCTGGCCGTGGTTCATTTGCGACTTAACGATTCTTGCCGGATCCGCGAGACCCTGGGGGACCACCGCAAAACCGACTCGCAAACCCGCACCCAATGATTTGGAGAAGGTTCCCAGATAGAAAACACGCTGACCATTGTCGAGTCCGGCTAAAGCCGTCACGGGACGACCATCATAGCGAAAGTGACAATCGTAGTCGTCTTCAATGATGATGCTGTTGGTGTCGTTGGCCCATTTTAAGAGCTGCAACCGCCGCTCCAGCGAGAGGGTCGTCCCCGTCGGGTATTGATGAGACGGCGTGACGAACACAACGCCACCTGTGTCGCGCGGCAGCATCTCGACCACGAATCCGTTTTGATCCACGGGGATCGGATGCAGGCTTGCCCCCATGCTTCGGAAAAGGAATGCGGCTCCCTGATAGCAAGGGTTCTCGATGAAGAACGGATGATGTTGTGTATTGAGCAGCCTACAAATCAAATTGAGGCCATCCTGCGATCCGCTGGTGACGATGATCTGCTCCGGCGAGACCAGCATGCCGCGTGTTCGGCCGAGATGGCTGGCAAGCGCAATCC
Source organism: Hyphomicrobium sp. (assembly GCF_036833075.1). Classification (GTDB taxonomy): domain Bacteria; phylum Pseudomonadota; class Alphaproteobacteria; order Rhizobiales; family Hyphomicrobiaceae; genus Hyphomicrobium_C. The sequence goes on along the minus strand of NZ_DAITQL010000027.1, from coordinate 23,350 downwards.
TCAGGTCGGAGAGGCCTGCCGGATCTCCGTATTCGGTGAGGTTGGGTCCTGCCGCAGAAATCTTACGCAGCAGGAGTCGCCGCCAGGTATCGACCGGAAAGGAGTCCGGATCCGAGCGCCCGATCCAGAAATCGATGATGGGATTTGCGACATCGGGTCTTGTCACGCTCGGCGGATGGCCGGAGAAACAGAGCAGCGGCGACGGTAGATCGAGCTTGGGGCCGTTCGTCGAACCGGATCTCACATCGGCGCTAAGCGACTCGTCCGGCAACGCGCGACTGACGAACGTCCCAGCTCGCCCTCGCGACTCGATATAGCCCTCGGCTGCCAAGCGATCGTACGCCAACGAGATGGTGTTGCGTGAGATGTTGAGCTGTTCTGCGAGTTGGCGCGTTGGCGGCAAGCTCATGCCGGGCCGGAGGCGGCCACTCAGAATATGGCTGCGAATTTGCTCGAACGCCTGCTCCTGCAGCGTCTCGCTGGCATTCTTGTTAAACCTCAAATCGAGTTCCAACGTATGTCCTCCTCGGGACGCACTTGGACTAGCTCTGACACCCCTGGAGATAAGCCAGGAGAGATCCTCGCCGGCACTTCCACTATAACAGTTTTATGTGCGCGGAGCATACTATATCGGCAGGCATATTTTAGATGCTCGCTAACCACCGGTTACGTTCATATGGCGCGAGATCGAGGGGTCGGAGAGGCGGCGATCGATGACGAAATCATGGCCGCGCGGCTTGTCGAGGATAGCAGCATCAATGGTGTGCTGCAGGAGACGATCAGTTGGATCCGCTCTGAGCGGCCCCCGCAGGTCGAACGCATTGTCTTGGCCGAGGCAGGAATAGATCGTGCCTGTACAGCTCACCCGGACGCGATTGCAACTTTCGCAGAAGTTATGCGTCAGGGGCGTGATGAAGCCCAGCCGTCGTCCTGTTTCGCGGACCAGAACATACCGGGCGGGACCACCGGTCGAGAAATCGTCTTCGTCGAACGTGAACCTGGACATCAGTCGCGCCCGCACGATCGAAAGCGGCAGATATTGGTCAGCGCGATGTACGCCGATGTCGCCCATCGGCATGGATTCGATCAGCGTCATGTCGGCGTTGCGTCGATGAGCAAACAGCAGAAGATCTTCCAGCTCGTCTTCATTGACTCCCCTGAGAGCGACCACATTGAGTTTGACCGAGAGGCCCGCGGCCTGTGCCTCGTCTAGCCCTTTCAATGTCGCTTTCAGATCTCCCCACCGGGTTATCTGCCGGTAGCGATCCTCGTCGAGGCTGTCCAAAGAGACGTTGACCCGGCGCACGCCCAAAGCGGCCAGCTCACACGCATGCTTGGCAAGTTGAGTTCCATTGGTGGTAAGCGTCAACTCGGTAAGCGCGCCGCTCTCGAGGTGTCGCGAAAGCTTTCGGAATAGATCCATGACATTGCGCCGAACGAGCGGCTCTCCGCCCGTCAAGCGAATCTTGCGGATACCGCGCCTCACGAAGGCTGAGCAAAGCCTGTCGAGCTCGTCCAGGGAGAGCAGATCCCGTTTGGGCAGGAAGCTCATCTGCTCCGACATGCAATAGACGCATCTCAGGTCGCACCGGTCTGTCACCGAGACGCGCAGATAGGTGATTGTCCTGCCGAACGTGTCCACGAGGGCTGCGGACGGTTCGGCCTTACTTCCTGACGAGGTGGGGTCCACCGCGTTCGGCGGATGGATCAATGGCCGCGTCGGGACCTCCGAGGACGTGACGCGCATCATGACACCAATGACAGCATTTCTTCGATTCGCGTGAACTTCTCGCGCGGCTTGCCTCTGCTGGTTCCCCGTTCGACCTCGGCCGCGTCGATATCAAACCAGTCAGCGAGGCCAACAACCCTTGCGCAGCGGCGTTCGATGATGGGGGCAACGCCTTTCAGGCCCGGCGCGTATCTTGGCGGGTGCTTCGCAAGATCAGTCAGTAGCGACTCGACAGTTTCAAGGCTGTCCGCCCTGTTGGTTCCAATAATGCCGCTCGGTCCGCGCTTCAGCCAGCCTGTCACATAGAGACCAGGGAGCACGCTCTCGCCGTCAACGATGCGGCCGGCGGCATTCGGCAAGACTCCTCGCATCGGGTCGAAGGGCAATCCCGGTATAGGCACCCCCTTGTAGCCGATGCTGCGAAAAACCAATCCGCAGGTCAGCTCCTCGAAGCAGTTGGTGGCCATGGCACTTTGCCGAAACGGTTCGCCAGTCAGCCTATTCCGAACAAGCGACAGCTTCTCGACCCTGTCTCGGCCCTGCACCGCGAACGGGCTCGCAAGGAATCGAAAATGGATCCTGCGCAAGCCGCTCTGCGGGGCGTTTGCGGCGATTGCCCGGAAGAGCTCCATGTTCTTTTGCGCAATCACGTTGGTATTGCTGGCCAATTCCGTTTCGCAAGCCGACGTCAGTCGCAGTTGCTCGGGATCCACCGTAGCAACGGTGCCGGTGAGGCCGGTGAGCTCTCGCAATTCCTTGGATGTAAATTTTGCTTGCGCTGGTCCGCGCCGGCCGATGATGTGGACCTCGCGAACCCTGCTCTGGGAAAGCGCGTCGAGCGCGTGCTCGGCGATATCACTGGTCTTGAGCTCGTCGACGGGACGGGTCAGGATTCGACAGACGTCCACGGCCACATTGCCTTGCCCGATGATCGCAACGACCTCTTGCTGCAAATCGAATACACGATCGCGATAGTCCGGATGGCCGTTGTACCATCCGACAAACTCCGTTGCGGTGTGGCTTCCGTCCAGATCCTCGCCCGGGATATCCATGCGCCGATCCTTTTGGGCGCCGCACGCGAAGATGATCGCATGGTAGGCTGCCTTCAGCTCCTCAATCGTGACATCAATCCCGATCGTGACGTTGCCGAGGAAGCCGAATTCGGGTGTTCGTGCGATGCGTTCGAAGACCTGGATCGGTTGCTTGAGCTTCTGATGATCGGGCGCGACACCGCTTCGAACCAGTCCGTAAGGCGTTGGCAGGCGTTCAAACATATCGACTCGGACCGGCAACTCGGATCTCAGAAGCGCCTCAGCGGCGTAAAATCCGCTTGGACCGCTTCCGACGATGGCAACGTGGATGCTTTCACTCGTGTCCATGTGTGGATCCCCTTAAGGCTGCGTCTAAAAGCCGAGCTCTGCACGCCGCGCGGCGGCTGTCGGCAGAGGCTCTTGGCGCGCCCGGATGACAGGCAATTGAACCGCTCGCTCCGCGTTGATGGCGATCCACTCGGACATTTCGTCCGGCAGGTTGATATCCTCGTAGATTGCGCGAACCGGACAGGCATCCACGCAAGCGCTGCAATCTACGCAGACGTTGGGATCGATGTAGAGCTGGTCGTCGCCGGCGTGAAAGCACTCGACGGGGCAGTGCGAAACGCATTCCGTGAAACGGCAAGCTCTGCAGTTGTCAGTCACGACGTGGGGCATAGATAGTCTCTTTCTCTTGTTTCACCCGAGACTGTGCACGGGTGGGTCCTCCCGTGAGCAAAGGAGGGGCCGCACGCCTTTGCGACCCCTCCTACTCGATCTTCTGCCTACGCGGCGTCGGCCTCGATCAGATTCTCGGCGGCGATCACCTCGACGAGGTTGTCGGAATAAACGCCGGCGTTGCCGAGATTGGCGTGGCGCGTCGACGTAGTTGAGTTGACGGCACTGCCGGTACGATTGTGGCCAGGCCAGTGACCCAGGTTCGTCATGACCATGCCGACCATGACATCCTCTGAGATCTTGGCCTTGGCCTCGAAGTCTCCGCGCTCGTTGAACACCTTGACGTAGCTGCCGGGCGTGATGCCGCGTGAAGCCGCGTCTTTGGGATTGATCACGAGGAACTGCTCACCCTGCCGCTTCCGGTGCACCGGCTCGTTGCCGTATTGCGAGTTCAAGAATGACTGCGGCTTGAGAGAGATCAGGTTCAGCGGATAGCGGGCCGCATGATCGGGACTGTACTGCGGGGATTCGCCCGGCGGAATGAAGTTGGGCACCGGGTCAACGAAGCCACCCGGTTGCATTTCGGTGTACCCGGAACGCCAAACCCCTTCGACGAAATTACCCTTCTCAGCGAGACTGGCCTTAAACTCGCACTTGCCCGACGGCGTCTTGAAGTTGCCTTCCGCATGCGGCGTCCGCTCCGATGGCGAGCCCACATTGAGCCGCATCCACCCGACCTCCTTGAGCTTATCGAGCGTAATGCCTTCAAACGCCGGCGCATCCCAATGATAGCTCCCCAACACCATCTCCTCGTCGGTGAGTGAGAAGTGAGGATCATTGAAGCCCATCGTTCTTGCCAGGCGACGGAACAGCTCCGCGTTCGTAATGCACTCCCCAGGAGGCGGAATCGCCGGTTGGTTGAGATGGGCGTAAAGGTGCCCCCACGTCACCATGAGGTCGAACGATTCGCCTTGCATCGCAGACGGCAGAATAATGTCCGAGTACTTGGCCGTATCGGTGATGAAGAGCTCGCTCGTGACCATGAAGAGGTCTTCTCGTTTCAAGCCCTCAACGATCTTCCCTGCGCTCGGCGCTTGCGACACCGGGTTGGAATTGTAGACAAACAACGACATGATCGGAGGATCCAGCGCGAGCTCTCCGGTCAATGCCTCTCCGAGCTCCAACTCGTTCACAACGCGCGTGCCGGGTTTGATCCAGTCAGGACGGCACATGAAGTCGAAGTTGAAGGGGAACTCCCAGATCGGCATCTCTACGGCGCCTCCGCCGACGTGCCGCCATGCGCCAGTCAATGCGGGCAGCATCGTGATCAGTCTGACGGCGTCGCCACCGCCCGGACTGCGCTCGAGAGCCACGCCTTCGCGGATGGCTGCGGGCTGCGTGGTTGCGTATTCGCGGGCCAGCTTGCGGATGTCATCGGCGGGGATGCCGGTGATCTCTTCGACGCGCTCAGGAGGATACTCAGCGGCGCGCGCCTGAAGATCGTAATAGCCGACTGTGTACTTTTCGACATAGTCGTGATCGACGAGATTTTCCTCCCACATCATGACGTGCATCATGCCAAGAGCCAAAGCACCGTCAGTACCCGGACGAATCTGGATGTGCCAGTCGGCCTGCTTAGCGGTCTTGCTCTTGACAGGGTCGATGACGACGATCTTGGCGCCTTTGCTGCGCGCTTCGAGAATGAAGGGCCATGCATGGAGATTGGTGTTCACCATGTTCATGCCCCACACGATGATGTATTTCGCGTAGGCAAGACTTTCGACGTCGAGACCACCGGTCGGTCCGACCGTCATCAGCCAGGCGGTCGAGGAGCCGGATTCACAGTATGTTTTCTCGGAGACGGTGGATCCAAGACGATTAAAGAAGGCATCTCCGGAGGTCAGGCCGTTGATCGTGCCTTGGTGTCCGAGATACGCATGCGGCATGATCGCCTGGGAACCGTACTGGTCGATGATCCTTGTCCATTCGCGCCGTATGGTCTCGAGCGCCTCGTCCCAGCTGATGCGTGTAAATTGCCCCGAACCCTTCGGCCCCACCCGCTTCATCGGATAGAGCAGGCGGTCCGGGTGATAGTGATGGTCGGCAAAATTCTTGAGCTTGGGACAGAGGCCGCCGCGAGTCAGCGGATGGTTGGGGTCGCCCGTCACCTCGACGAGCTTGCCATCCTTGACGTGATAGAGGAACGCGCAGGTATCTGGACAATCTTGAGGGCAGGCGCCCCTCACGATCTTCTCTTCGCTCGCATGGGCTGTCATAGGCGTCTCCTTACTGGTTAAGTCGCGCGCCAAAGCGCGACGCCATGTCGCTAGGCTAGAAACGGTGGAGAGACGCAGAAAGAGCCAGTTAGGTCGTTTTTATTGGTTCCAAAGTATAAATTAATAGGCTGAAGTGTTGCGCATAGGTTAGTTGCACGCCGGATAGTCAAACCCGTCGTGCAACTTGCCTATTTGATGATCAATTGGCAGCGGCGTACGGATGTCTTGCCGACGATCTGCGAGAGGTGGCCTCGGCCACGGTCGGCTCTCCGGCGACCGCCCTCGCAATCGCCTCTTTGACGGCCCGGTAGTTGAACTCCTGAATCTTGGCGTCGTCGCTGGCTTCCCAATGGATGAAGACACCGACGCAGATGAAGAGGTTGGGAGCCTCCTCCGGAGGGATGACGCCTTCTGCCACCGAGTCCTGAACGGCCTTGGCGACACCATATTGCGCTGGGCCGAACATTTGGACTGCCTGCTTGGCGTCTTTGATCGTGACCTTGTTGTAGAGCAGGGTGCTCGGCTTGCACGCCAAGTTCGGCTCCAGAACTGCCAAGAGCGACGTGAAGCCATCCTTGTTGTTGGTCAAGCTGTTGGCGAATGCGGTTTCAGCCGGCGAGCCGCGCGGCCCTATGAGCAGGTCGATATGCGCGACCTCATTGCCGTCGCCAACCAGGGATTCGCCAACTCTGAGTTCCGTGATCTTAGCCATGACTGTCCTCTGAATGCTTGATGCCGGGATCGACACAGGCAAGACAGTATGGCGCTCTTTGGCTCCTTAGAAGGTCCACCATCCAACAATTCCATAGAGCCAAACCAGATACGATAACGGCGACCGATGCAGTGAGACGTTTGCGGCGCGCCGGTGCAGGGGCGGGGATGCCCGCCGATGGCAAGGCTCTAGCGATGGCGGCAAGTGCTCGTCAGCTCTGCTATGCGCTGATTGATGGGGTTATCGAGAACGTCTCGCGGAGCGGCCGCTTCGAAGGTGCGGTTTGAGCCAAGGTGGCCACGGTCCAGGCTGCAGGCTCATAAGCGCGTAGCGACAGCTGCATGGTAGCGAGTCGGATCATGGCGGGTGGCGAGCTCATCTTAGCGGGTGATAACGCTGCGGAAGCGCTTCATCAGATTGCGCTCGCGGTGGCGCCGGTTGCTGAAGTCGTGCATCGAGTGCGGCGATTGCCGATAGAAGCGCCACCTGGCGGCGAGCAATCCGGAAGCAAGCTTTGCAGCGGGCTGCAACCCGTCGACGGCCTCGATGGTGGTCGAGGCCGTGATGAGAGTGCTGGTGAGATTGATCCTCACGTGCGCCGTGGTGGCGCCCGTCCAGATGTCTTGAGGATTTTGCCCGTGTACGTCTCTCGCGCTGATTTTCATGGCGTCTTTTCGCCGGGAGTTAAGATCGTCGTAGAGAGCATTAGACTCTGGGTTGTGAAACAAGGGATCAGAACTTCAAGCGCGCGGTGGCGAAGAATTGTCGGCCGGGCTCGGGAAAGCCTTCCGCGAGCGCGTAGTTCTCGTCGGTCAAGTTTGCGCCTCCGACCGCGGCAGAGAAGTTGTCGTTGAAATTGTACTCGGCCTGGACGTTGACCAGCGCATAGCTGCCGGTCTCGATGTAGGTCCGCGTGGTGCCGCTGGTCACGATGCTGTTGCGATCGGAGGCGAGCGCCAGGCTCGGCGTGATGGTGAGGTTCGGCAGCGCCTGCCAGGCGAGATAGAGGAACGCCTCGTGGTCTGGCGTACCTTCCGGCTTGGTGCCGGCGTGACATAATCGTACTCGCGCTGGAGATAGGTGTAGTTGCCGCCGATGCGAAGGCCCGGCGCGATGTCCCAATCGACCGACACCTCGAAGCCGAAGTGCTCGCCGCTGACGTTCTGCAACTGACCGCTGACCGAGCCATTGTTGTTGATGATATAAGCTTGCTGGATTGCGTCTTTCAGGTCCGCATAGAAGATCGCACCCGAGACGCGAGCCTGGCGGAACAGGGTCTCGGTGGCGCCGAGCTCGTAGTTCGTCGCGCGCTCCGGAGCGAGGTCCGGATTGGGCACTTGGTAGCCGAAGCGTGTGCTGTAGCGCTCGAAGACGGTAGCGAAGCGTGTGCGACTTGAGACGGTCGCGTGTACGTCGCCCGTGTCGGAGAAGCGGTAGACGGCGCCGCCCTGGTAGTTCCAGGCATCCGCCGTTGTCACCTCATTCTGGACTACGACGCCGCCGCTAAAGTCCTCGGCCTTTTTGACGTCCTGGTAGTCGTAGCTGGCGCCGGCGATGAAATCGAGGCGCTTCGAGGCGTGGAACGTGTTCTCGACGGCGAACGACCAGGTGTCCTCTACGTTTGACTGCCAGGGCTCGACGAAGGCGTTCACTGGATCGTCGGGGCGGCCAAAATTGCGCTCGCTGTGGTCGTCGCGGCGATAGTGGATCGCAGCCTTGAGCGAGTTCATGGGAATGAGCTCGGTGCCCATCTCGACGAAGCCACCGTAGGCGAAGTCCTCATAGTCGCTGTCGAAGGTGTAGGGGAACGTCTGGCTCGAATAGGGCTCGCGCGTCGCCGACGGGACATCGAACGAACTCAGGCGGTTCTCGAAAATATTGTAATAAACGTTCGTCTTCATATACGACGCCTCTCCGATGGCTGTCTTGGACAGCCAGGAGATGCTCGAGATGTCCCAGTAGGGCCAGTTCCAGTAGCGCTGGGTCTGGAGCTGCTCTTTGGCGACGTGCAGGGGCGCGTTCTTCTCGCCGCTCTGGGTCGTGAAGTTGATCGAGTATTCGTCGGTCGCGTTCGGCGTCAGGCCGATCTTGGCGTTGATGCGCCAGTCGCGGAAATCGGAATAGTCGCGGTCGCCACCTTGCTCGTAGGGAAAGAAGGGATTGAACGGCGCGGAAGGTGTCGCCGGCTTGAAATCTTCGGACAGGTTGAACTGATCCTGGTCGACGATGGTGTCGGAGAGCTGGGCGTAATAGCCCTTCTGACGCGTTCCCGCGTAGGCGTAGCTGCTCCACTGGTTCATATCGTCGAGGGTGCCGTTCATGACGACGCCCGAGCGGGCCTCGGCCTCAAACTCCTTGGTGGGTTTGCGGCTGACGAGGTTGATGGCGCCGCCCATCCCGCCGGGGCCGTTCAGCACCGAGACGTAACCCTTCTGGATCTGCACCTCGGCGAGGTCCGGCGTCAGGAAGCGGTTCATGTCGAGGCGGTTGTCGGCCGGCAGGTAGACGCGCACGCCGTCGATTGAGAGTGGCACGCGGAAGCGGTCGAAGCCGCGCACGAAGATGTCTCCCTCGTTGCGCCGGCCGCCGGCGGAGTGCGACGTCACGCCGGGCGCGATGTCGACCGCGTCGCGCAGCGACTGCTTGTTATAGGTCCACATGGCCTCGTTGGTGATCGTGGTGCCGCCGATCATGTCGACCTGGCCGAGCGTGAAGGCGCCGATGGCGGGGCCTTCGCCGATGTAGCCGGTGTCTCCGGAGCCTGCCGTGTCACCAGCGACGATGGCGCTGCCGCTTCCGGCGGACGGCCTTTTCTTGACCGTGCGACGGCGGACGATCGGTTCGGTGGGGGCTTGCACGACGATGGGGGGAGCGGCGTTGCCTCGTCGGCTGTCACATCGCCACCGGCGGTGGCTACAGTTGCGTCTTGCGCTAGTGCGGACGAGATCGCAACACAAAGACCTGCGGCAGTGGTGATGGCGGTGAATACGCTTCTGGACATTTTTGAATCCCCCCCAAGAAGCAGTGGTGTGGCTTGGCGGCCGCTTATCATTGCAACCAGCGCGTTCGCTATATCTCTTTAGATACAACGAACGGCGCAGGCTATGGGGCGGTTCGATGTCCGAGAAGATCCACGATCAATCTATTTCATGGAGCCAAACCAGACACAATTGATCGGCAGGGGCCAAGCAGATGAGTGCGGGAGCGGCGGCTTTCGTGCTGCGCGCAAAACAGGATGGGCGCGCCCGATGGGACGCGCCCGCTTTATGCCGGTAGTGATAGGGACGTTATTCGTGCGTGTGGAAGATCTTGTTTACGATCACCCACTTGCCGTCAATCTTGAGTAGATTGAAGATGTCGGTGAAACGGTGCTTTTGCCAATTGTCGACCTCGATCCGCACATTGGCAGCCGATCCGGCGACGTCGACTTTTACAATACGCGGCGTCACCTGCGGCGCAGGGCCGATGGAATCAGCCCAATCGTAGATGAGTTTCATCGGGCCGGCTACGAGCGTGTCGCCGAGGTAGCCGTAGACCGTCGCATCCTTATGGAAGGACGGCTTCATTGTGTTGCCGCTACCCGCCTTTGCACCGTCAAGATAAGGCTGAATTGCCTTCGTGATGTCTTCGTAGTCTTGCGCGGGAGTAGTGCCCATCTCTTGCTCCATTACTGATTTTTCGAGTACGCATTTTGCGCGTATCGAGGCGGGTCGTAATCCTTGAGCACGCATTTTCATAGGTCCAAGAAAGCAAACATGCATGGGGCCGAACTGCTCCTTTGGGAGACGGGTCAATCAACGTTGAGATCTTGATTCGCTGACAAGAGGCGGCGCGCCATCACGGGACCGCGATCCGGGCCGTGCGCCACGGCTTCCGGCGAGGACACTGGTGATGACGTAAAACACCGGCGTGAAGATGAGGCCGAACAGCGTCACGCCGAGCATGCCCGAGAACACCGCCGTGCCGAGCGACTGGCGCATCTCCGCGCCCGCTCCCGTCGCCAGCACCAGCGGCACCACGCCGAGGATGAAGGCGAGCGAGGTCATGAGGATGGGACGAAGCCGCGTGCGCGCCGCGCTGACGGCGGCATCGTAGCGGCTCATGCCCGCCTCCTCCGCCTGCTTGGCGAACTCGACGATCAGAATGGCGTTCTTGGCCGCCAGGCCGACAAGCACCACGAGCCCGATCTCGACCAGGATGTTGCGGTCGAACCCTTGCAGGTTGACACCGAGCATGGCGGCGAGGATGCACATGGGCACGATGAGGATCACCGCCAGCGGCAAGAGCCAGCTTTCATAAAGCGCCGCCAGCACCAGGAATACGAACTCGACCGCGAGCCCGAACGCGATCACCGCCGTGTTGCCGGCGAGCTTCTCCTGCAGCGCGATCTCTGTCCACTCGAAGCCGAAGCCCGACGGCAGCGCCGTGTCGACGATGTGCTCGATGGCCGCGATGCCCTGGCCCGACGAGTAGCCGCGCGCGAGGCCCACTTGAACTTCCGCCGCCGGGAACAGGTTGTAGCGCGGCACGCGATAGGGACCTGTCGTGTCGGAGAACGTCGCCACCGAGCTGAGCGGAACCATGTCGCCGGAATCGCTGCGCGTCTTGAGGTTTTCAACATCGCGCAAGGTCACCCGGTATGGATTGTCGGCCTGTGCCGTCACCCGGTACGTGCGGCCAAGGATATTGAAGTCGTTGACGAAGGCCGAGCCCATATAGATCGAGAGCGCTTCGAACACGCGCCCGATCGGCACGCCGAGCTGCTCCGCCTTGGTGCGGTCGATTTCCGCCCAGATCTGCGGCGTGCGCGTGTTGAAGAGCGTGAACGGCTGCACGATGCCGGGCACCTGACCGGCGCCGCCTGCGTCCCCCATGAGATGCATCGCGCCCACGTCGATGCATTCGATCAAAAAAACAATCGGGAGAAAACACCATGCCTTTGGACTCTTCTATTCCTGCTCACCTGCGGTGCCCGCGCACACGTCACCGTCGCGTCAGCGACACCTGGAAGCCGCCGTATCCCGCCTTCTCCGCGAAAGTCGATCCCACAGTCGAGCAAATGGTGATGGCCTACTTCGGTGTCCAGTCGAAGGGCGAGGCGCAGCACGGCGAGGCCTGTTCCGCCTTCCAGACGATCCGCGAAAGCCTCAAGCTCACCGATGGTCCGGCGCGTCATGACCTCGTGCGGTTCGTCGACGCCGAGGGTTGCCTGAATCTGATCATCGTCGCCTACTGGAAGGATCCGGAAACACATCGCAGATGGAACACCAGTTCTGAGGTCGCCGGATGGTGGGCCTCGGACGATCGGCTGAACGAAGGCGTCGGATACTTCCGCGAAATCCTGAGCCCGCGCATGGAGCAGTTCGAGACCATCTTCACCCATGATTACGGCCCCTTCGAAGGCATGAGCATCCTGTTCGGCAACATGAGCGAGCCGATCTTCGAGCACGGCTACTGGGGGTCGATGCGCGATCGCCTGCCGGTTTCGCAGAACGACACCATGGAGCCGATCGGCGAATTGAAGGTTGTGCGGGGAGAACCGCAGGCCGGCGGACGCGTCATCATCAGCGGACACCAGAACCTCACGCTGATCCGTTCGGGCGAAGACTGGAGCCGCACGCAAGGCGAGGAAGGCCGCACGTGGTACGAGGACATCGAGCCCGTGTTGCATCAGGGCATGAATTTTCTACGCGACGACGGCCTGGAGATCGGCTGCTATTGCAACCGCTACTGCCACCACATCGATGACAACGGCAACGCGGTGGAGAAGGGCTTCGGCGTCAGCCTCTGGAACTCCGTCGCCCGTCTCGAGCAATGGGGTGAATCCCACCCCACGCACCTGCAGATCTTCGTGACGTTCATGCGCAACGTTCACAAGTTCAAGGAGCTTACGCTCTATCACGAGGTCTCGGTGTTCGACGCATCGAACCAGTACTTCGAGTACATCAACTGCCATCCAAAGACCGGCCTCCTGCGGGCCGTGTAGAACGGTTGATCCCGGTTAGCTACATGCGATGGCGCCTTCCGCTAAGGTTGGCGCCGTTCGTCTGTCGCGGGGGAGGGGTGCGCGTCGCGCCTCGGCTTTGCGGGCGGCAGGCGCCAGCAGATGACTTCAGAGAGGAGCGGACATGGACAGGGATTTCAAGGTCGCCGTCGTCACGGGCGCGAGCAGCGGGATCGGCCGGGCGATTGCCGAAAAGTTTCTTTCCAGCGGCTATCGGCTCGTCGTCATGGCGCGGTCCGAGCCGGAATTGCTGGAGATCAAGCAGCGCGCGCCCGAGAGCGTCGTGGTCGTGCGCGGTGACGTCACGAGCGCGGCGGATCTCGATCGCTTGGTCGACGAGGCGGTGAAGGCGTTTGGGTCCGTGGACGTCATCATTCCCAATGCCGGTTCCGCGAAGGTGGTGCCGTTTACCGAAAGCGATCCGGTAGCGATTGCGGAGCAGTTCAATCTCAATTTCGTCGCCGCGACGGAAACGGTGAGGAAGCTTCTCCTGCACATCAAGGCGGGAGGCAGCGTGCTTTTCATCACCACGTTCCTGACGACCGTCGGCTTTCCGGGGCTTGCCATCTACAATTCGAGCAAGGCGGCCTTGAAATCGTTCGCACAGACGCTCGCGGTGGAGCTGGAGCCGCGCGGCATCCGTGTCAACTGCCTGGCACCGGGCCCGATAACCACGCCTCTCTGGAACAAGGTTGGGCTGCCCGAGGACGTGCTGGCGGACGTGGCAAAAAGTGTGAATGCCCGACTCATGGAGGGCCGCTTCGGTGAGCCTGACGATATTGCCGAAACCGCGCTGTTCCTCGCGTCTGCTGGCGCCAAGAATATTTACGGCCAGGAGATCGTGGTGGACGGTGGCTATACGATCGGTTGACGACCTCGGACCGGACGATACGGGTCCATCGGCGTCGAACGGAACAGCGAGCTGCCTTTGCTCGCGACATGCGGAGCAACGGATGCTGCGCAGCTGCATTCTTCGGCGGCTGATGCTTATGCGGCCTGAATAGTGTTGGATCTGTTTGTTGATCGGACTACTGACCAGTGCGACGCGGTCATCGCCTTCATAATGGATGTGCGAGAGGGAGGGCGTTTTCAGCTCGAAGACATGCAATGTGACGGCAATCAGGTTTCCCTATCCGGCGCATAACTCGAATTTATGGACAGGCGCCGGATTGCTTTCTTGTTGGAGCATCATGGCCCAAATCGGACGATGTGCTGTCGCCCCTCGATCGATAAAGCCGTTCTACGCCCGCTCGCTCCGGGCCGGGCGGCGCGGACGTTTCGAGGCGGCTGCGGGTAGCTCAAAATCGTGCACTTGAGCACGGTGTTCACGCCGGTAAAATCATAAGAGACTGCCTTAGGTGAATTGAGCTGGTGCGCGATTGCTAAGAGCCGATATGCACCCGCGTGAGCCAGGGCGGCGTGGGACCGATGGCGCAGCGCCTGATCTGCCGATCTTGTGCATTGGCAGAAGTGGCATCGTAATCTCGACCGATGCTAGCGCGTCCTGAGACGGGCAACCTGCTTAGGTCGCGCATGGTCCAGTTTGTCGCTCTCGGCCGACGAGCTTGGGCCCTGCCGTGTCAACCCCTTCGACCAGGTGAACAGCACATCGAGCGCCACAACATCGAGGCTGCAGATGTGGTTCCGCCCAACGAACTTCCTTTGCACAAGCCCAGCCTCATTGAGGACTTGCACATGGCGGGAGATGGCCGTGAGGGAGATATCAAAAATGGATGTGAACTCGCTCAGATGATGAGGTCGCGTCACGAGCAGCATCAAAATTCCACGCCGCGTTCTGTGCGCCAGTGCGTGGAAGAGTGCATCTAGTTTATCGTCTTTAGATTCAACCATTTTGTTCATTATGTGGAGAGATAAAAGCCCTCCGTCCGGTGCGAGGGCTGAATGCAGCGAGCACGAATTCTTCGAGGGAATGCATCGCTTTGTGCGCAATAGCAAGCGAAAGCAGAAAACCTGCCACTCCTTCCTGGATCGGGCAGTCACTTTTCAACCGACTGGTTGACAACTTTTCGTGATCGTATAGGGTCAACCGTGTGGTTGAGCAGATGTCTCACCACAGCGGAGGCCCGCGGAGGGGACGCCGCTCAGAAAAGTAGGAGGAAACGTATGAGATTGCGAACGCAAGGCGCAGTACTGGCGGTGCTGGGCGTGCTGTCGACCCAGGCGCATGCCAACGACGATGTGCTGAAGCAGACGGCGGACCCGAAACAGTGGGCCAAGCAGGAGGGCGACTACGCGAACACACGCTACTCCAAGCTCGATCAGATCAACACGACAAACGTAGGCGATCTGAAAGTTGCCTGGCAGTTCTCGACTGGTGTCCTGCGCGGTCATGAGGGATCTCCGCTCGTGATCGGCAGCACGATGTACATTCACACGCCGTTCCCGAATAACGTGTTCGCGCTCAACCTCGATGACGAGAACAAGATCATCTGGAAGTATTCACCGAAGCAGGATCCCTCTGTCATCGCCGTCATGTGCTGCGATACCGTAAACCGAGGTGTAGCCTACGCGGATGGCCGGATTTTCCTCTATCAGTCGGACACCACAGTTGTGGCGCTCGACGCCAAGACCGGCAAGGAGGTCTGGAAGGCGAAGAACGGTGATCCTAAGATCGGCGAGACGGGCACGATGGCTCCTATCGTTGTCAAGGACAAGGTGATCGTCGGCATCTCCGGTGCCGAGTTCGGCATCCAGGGCCACGTTACTGCCTATGATGCGGCCACCGGAAAGCGCGCCTGGAGGGGCTACAACGTCGGCCCTGATGACCAGATCCTCTTTGATCCGGAGAAGACGTTGTCGCTCGGCAAGCCCGTCGGCAAGAACTCCTCGATCAAGACCTGGACCGGCGATCAGTGGAAGATCGGCGGCGGCTCGGTCTGGGGATGGTTCTCGTACGATCCCGACCTGAACTTGGTCTACTACGGCACCGCCAACCCTTCGACCTGGAACCCTGCACAGCGCGCAGGACCGGACGGCAAGCAGATCGACCAGAAGTGGACGATGTCGCTCGTTGCACGCAACGTTGATAATGGCGTCGCGGCCTGGGCCTACCAGATGACACCGTTCGACGAGTGGGACTACGACGGCGTCAACGAGAACATTCTCGCCGAGCACGAGATCAACGGCAAGAAGCACAAGACGCTGGTTCATTTTGATCGTAACGGCTTCGGCTACACGCTCGATCGGACCAACGGTGAGTTGCTTGTCGCCAAGCCTTACGATCCGGATTTGAACTGGTCGACGGGCGTCGAGATGGACAAGTCGAAGCCCAACTACGGTCGCCCGACCGTGGTGGCATCGAAGTCGACGTTCCTCAACGGACCGGATGTCAACTCGAAGAACATCTGCCCGGCGGCGCTGGGCTTCAAGGATCAGCAGCCGGCAGCCTACTCGCCGCTGACCGACCTCTACTACGTGCCGATCAACAATGTCTGCATGGACTACGAGCCGTTCAAGGTTTCGTATACGCCTGGCCAGCCATATGTCGGCGCGACTTTGTCGATGTTCCCGCCGGAGGGTAAGTCGAACACGGGTCATGTCATCGCGTGGGATGCAGCCAAGGGTGAGATCGTCTTCAGCCACGACGAGCTCTTCTCAGTGTGGTCGGGCGTGCTCACCACGGCGGGCGGTTTCTTCTGCCACGGCACCCTCGACGGCTATCTGAAGTGCCGCGATCAGAAGGATGGCAAGGAGCTGTTCAAGCACCGCCTGCCGTCTGGCATCATCGGCAATGTGTTCACCTATGAGCACAAAGGCAAACAGTTCCTTGGCGTCTACTCGGGCGTCGGTGGATGGGCCGGCATCGGTCTCGCGGCCGGTCTCGACAAGCCGACCGATGGCCTTGGTGCAGTCGGCAACTATGCAGGCCTCAAGCAATACACCGATCTCGGTGGCTCGCTCACGGTTTACTCTCTGCCTTAAGCGCTTCCTCCTTTACAGCCACGGCAAGAGAGTAGCTTGGCCGGCACAGCGATGTGCCGGTCAATTTTTTGAGGTCTGCGGCATCGCTGAGT
This sequence comes from Hyphomicrobium sp., assembly GCF_036833075.1. Taxonomy (GTDB): domain Bacteria; phylum Pseudomonadota; class Alphaproteobacteria; order Rhizobiales; family Hyphomicrobiaceae; genus Hyphomicrobium_C. Next base: position 6,886 of record NZ_DAITQL010000027.1, on the reverse strand, counting down.
GTGAACGTTATGGGCTCATCCGGCATGGCAACGACGTTGCGAATGCGCGCGAGGCGCGATAGCCGGCTGAAAGCGATTGCAACTACGCTCGATCGCGTTTTGATCTTTTGGAAGTCAACATGGCTTCGAGCTTGTCGAGGCGCTCACTCCAGAACAGCTCGTAGGCCGCTAGCCAGTGATAGGCGTCGCTGAGGCCTTTGCTCTTGAGATGCAGCTTGCAATAGGTGCCGATGATCTCACGCTCCACAAGGCCAGCGCGTTCAAGGGTCTTGACGTGCTTGGAAATAGCGTTGAACGACATATCGAAAGGCACCACCAGCTCCCCGATATGGTGGGGACGCCGCACGAGCATGCCAAGGATGGCTCTCCGAGTAGGGTCGGACAGGGCATGAAAGATTTCGTTGAGATCAGATTTACGATGTTCAACCATTTTATTGAAGATACAGCGACTCGCGTTGGTGTCAATCAAGCGCGGGCGAGCGCCTCACCTGCCCATACGAGACAACACGATGCTGCTACAATCGATCTGGCGTCAACTCAACCAATTGGTTGACGGTTGTCGTTCTTTCTCATTAAGTTCTGGCAAAGGCAGCGAATGTCGTCGCGATCTTCGGGCACATACGGAGGACGAGTGTTCATGGTGGCGCGAAGAAATGACAAGGCCGTTTCGGTCACCATGGTGCGCAAGCTTAGCGCTGCGCCGAAAGCAGTCTACGCGGCCTGGACCGATCCTGGGCTCGTGGTGCGGTGGCTCGCGCCCGGCGCCGACGCCGTGACGTCTGTCACCATGGACGTGCGGAAGGGAGGCCGCTTCCGCATCGAAGGTCTGCATGGTGACGGCAGGTCCTATTCCTATTCGGGGACCTATCTCGAGCTTGCGGTCGACAGGCGTGTCGCTCTGTCGTGGACCTACGATGGACCGGTCCAGGCGTTGAAAGGCGGATCATCGATTGTTGTTGCGGATATCCGGCCGCTGGGGCTCAATGTTACCGAGCTGACCCTGACGCACGAGAAACTGGGCGAGCGCGATGCTGCCGAAATCTATCGCGTGAGTTGGTCGGAATGCGTAAGCAAGCTTGAAGGCGTCGCAACTGACGCCGAGGCCAGACATTCCGAGTTCGGCGCGGACGAGCAGACAGATTTCTACTCGGATAGCCAGCGCGAGATACAGGATCGCTTCAATACACGTGCGCTTGCCGACCGCCTTGAGGCCGTACTTGTCCATGATCACCTAAGCGCTGCCGATGCCGCGTATATTGCTCGGCAAAACATGTTCTTCATCGCGACGGCGGACGCCTACGGCCAGCCCACCTGCTCCTATAAGGGAGGCGCGCGGGGCTTTGTAACAGTGGTCGACGAGCGCTCCCTGGCCTTTCCGGCCTACAACGGCAACGGCATGCATCTCTCTCTCGGCAATATCAACGAGACGGGAAAAGTCGGACTTTTGTTCATTGATTTTGAACGACAAGCGCGGTTGCGCGTGCTTGGCACGGCCAGTGCGCTAGAGCGAGATCCTCTTCTTGCGCGCTATCCCGGAGCTCAGCTCATCGTACGGGTCGGGGTCGATTCGGTGTTTTCAAACTGTCCCCGTTACGTGCACAAAATGAAGCTTGTCGAGGAATCCGTCTTTCTGCCCGAAGAAGGCGTCGATGCGCCGGTCCCGGCCTGGAAACAGCTCAATGCGGTTGCCGACGTTCTTCCCGACGAGGACAAGCAGGATGCAGGCAAGGGCGTCGATATCAACAAGAGCCTGAACAAGGACTAACTGCTCTCCTGTTCAAGATATTTCCTGACAATGCATTTCGACGAGCAGAATGATGAACTCGCCTTTGATTGATCCGGCGGCCTGCAGCCTCGTTCTGATCGCGCCAGGCGGCGATGGTTGTGCCGGGCCGGGGGGCACCTATGAGAGCCATCGACGCAACAGTGAAACTCTGCTGGCCGCGGCACAAATCGTCGACGTTCCTGTGTTCGTGTGTTGCCGAGATGCAAAGGCAGATGCCATTGCGCGCCCGCATCGGGCGTTCGTCTGTGAGACGCATGGCTGCATCTGGAAGAACGAAGCGTTGCGAGAGGCGCTAGACTCCGAGGATCGATCGGCGTTAATCCTTGCAGGGCACTGGCTTGACTGCGAGGTGATGATCGCGGCGCTCTGTGCCTTGGCCGACTGCTATGACGTTTATGTCCCGCTCGATGCTTCGCCGGAGCGCTCAGAGGCTGCGGCACGGCTAGCGGAAGCCCGACTCGTTCAAGCTGGGGCGACACCATTGCTAACAGCACAGATTCTTCGGGAATGGATGATCGAGGCCTCAAGTGGAGCACAACGAGCTTCTCTGATGTCTCTTATGACATGAGTGCCGTGCGTGCTTCGCATGCGCCTCGTCGAGGCAGTTTCGGATCATGTGGTGGTCATTGAATTCGAGGCCGCCTGAGAAGGCGATCTTCGGACCCTGGGCAGAAGGAGCTCGGGCTCGACGCATCAACTGCTATGGTCAATGACGCCAGCACCATCCATGCTTGCTCAAAGCGTCGAGTTTGACCCAACGCGGCTCCGTCAAGCGTGGGAAATCCGGCAGTGCGCGTTGCGGAGTGGGGTGAGGATATAAACTGTAAACTGATTTATCTCGGTTGCCTCGCGATGGAGCCAGCGACTGGCATGGCATCAAAGACTCACTTTGGCACTTGATGGTCAGAACTCCTTGCGCTACGCACAGCCAATGAAGTGTCATTTAATTCAACAACTTAACTCGATATTAAATCAGCGGCTGCGAAACGGATGGGTCTATGGTCACGATCGCGATTACCGCCGAAGGGCCGGACGAGCCGCGAGTCGCCGTATCGCCGGAGACGGTCAAGAAGCTTTCGGTCTTGGGGGCGCGCGTGCGCGTCCAATCGGGGGCCGGAGTGCGCTCTCGCTTTTCCGACGACACGCTCAAGGCCGCCGGCGCCGAGATTGCCCCCACAGCCGCAGAGACGCTCGCGGGCGCCGGCATTCTGCTCAAGGTGCGCCGCCCCTCGGTGGAGGAGGTGCGCCAGCTCAAGTCCGACGCTTTCGTCGCCGCGATCCTAGACCCTTATGACAAGGACGCGATCGCGCCGCTGATCAGGGCTGGGGCGAGCCTCTTCTCCATGGAGTTCATGCCGCGCATCAGCCGCGCGCAGTCGATGGACGTGCTGTCCAGCCAGGCCAACCTCGCCGGCTACAAGGCCGTGGTCGATGCCGCCTCGCTGTTCGGGCAGGCGTTGCCGATGATGATGACGGCGGCCGGCACGGTGCCGGCGGCGAAGGCCTTCATCATGGGCGTCGGCGTCGCCGGACTGCAGGCGATCGCCACCGCGCGCCGGCTCGGAGCGGTGGTGTCGGCGACCGACGTCAGGCCCGCCACCAAGGAGCAGGTGGCCTCGCTGGGGGCCAAGTTCATCGCCGTCGAGGACGACGAGTTCCGCGCGGCGCAGACGGCGGCCGGCTACGCCAAGCCGATGTCGGCCGCCTACCAGGCCAAGCAGGCGGAGCTGATAGCCAGCCACATCAAGGGGCAGGACATCGTCATCACCACGGCGCTCATCCCCGGCCGGCCGGCGCCGAAGCTGGTCTCCGCCGCCATGCTGCAGAGCATGAAGCCCGGCTCGGTGATCGTCGACCTCGCCGCCGAGCGCGGCGGCAACGTCGAGGGCACGGTGCCCGGGCAGACGGTCGAGGCGGCGGGCGTCAAGATCAGCGGACCCTTGAACCTCGCGGGCACGCTGCCGGGCAACGCCTCGAGCCTCTATGCCAAGAACCTCTACGCGTTCCTGGAGCTGTTCTTCGACAAGAAGGATAAGTCCTTCAAGGTCGACTGGAACGACGAGATCATCAAGGGCACGCTGGTGGCCAAGGACGGCAAGATCGTGCACCCCAACCTTGCTTCCACCTGAGGAGCGCGCCCATGAAAGCGAAAGCGATTGCCCTGGCCGTTCCTATGGCGCTGCTGCCCTCCGTGTCGTGGGCGGCGGCCGAAGGCATTGGGGGCGCGGTCGATCCGTCGATCTATCGCCTGATGGTGTTCGTGATGGCGATCTTCGTCGGCTACTACGTGGTGTGGAGCGTAACGCCGGCGCTGCACACGCCGCTGATGAGCGTCACCAACGCCATCAGCTCGGTGATCGTCGTCGGCGCGCTGCTGGCGGTCGGGGTCGAGCTGGTGGCGGAGGGCACGACGACGGCGCGCATCCTGGGCTTCCTGGCGCTGGTCATGGCGTCGATCAACATCTTCGGCGGCTTCCTCGTCACCAGCCGCATGCTCGCCATGTACAAGAAAAAAGACAAAGCCACGAAGTAGAGGGACCGCAGATGACTGCCAATATCGCCGCCTCCCTCTATCTCGTCGCCGGCGTGCTGTTCATCCTCGCGCTGCGCGGGCTGTCGCATCCCGAGACCAGCCGCACCGGCAACGTCTACGGCATGATCGGCATGAGCATCGCCATCGCCACGACGCTCGCCGTGTCGAGCCCGCAGCAGGCGCTGACCTGGGGCCTGATCGCCGGCGGCCTCGGCCTCGGCGGGGCGATCGGCACCGTCGTCGCGCGCCGCATCCCGATGACGCAGATGCCGGAGCTGGTGGCGGCGTTCCACTCGCTGGTCGGCCTGGCGGCGGTGTTCGTCGCCGCGGCGGCGCTCTATGCGCCGGAAGCCTTCGGCATCGGGCAGCCGGGCGCCATCGCGCCGGCGAGCCTGGTCGAGATGGGGCTCGGGCTGGCCATCGGCGCCATCACGTTCACGGGCTCGGTGATCGCCTTCGCCAAGCTCTCGGGACGCATGTCGGGGGCGCCGATCATCCTGCCCTTGCGCCACATCGTGAACCTCGGGCTGTTCCTGGCCATGGCGGTGCTGATCTACCAGTTCTGCCTCTCCGGCGGCGATGCGAGGCTGCTCTGGATCATCACGGCGATCGCGCTCCTGTTCGGCGTGCTGATCATCATCCCGATCGGCGGCGCCGACATGCCGGTCGTGGTCTCCATGCTCAACTCCTACTCGGGCTGGGCGGCGGCCGGCATCGGCTTCACGCTCGGCAATATCGCCCTCATCATCACCGGGGCGCTGGTCGGCTCCTCGGGCGCCATCCTGTCCTACATCATGTGCAAGGGCATGAACCGCAGCTTCGTCTCCGTCATCGCCGGCGGCTTCGGCGGCGAGACGGCGGGACCGTCGGGCGGCGGCGAGCAGAAGCCGGTGAAGCTCGGCTTCGCCGAGGATGCGGCCTACGTGCTGAAGAACGCCTCCAGGGTCATCATCGTGCCCGGCTACGGCATGGCGGTCGCCCAGGCCCAGCATGCGCTGCGCGAGATGGCGGACGCGCTGAAGAAAGCCGGCGTCGAGGTCAAGTATGCGATCCATCCCGTGGCGGGGCGCATGCCGGGGCACATGAACGTGCTGCTCGCGGAAGCCAACGTGCCCTACGACGAGGTGTTCGAGCTCGAGGACATCAACTCCGAGTTCTCTCAGGCCGACGCCGTCTACGTCATCGGCGCCAACGACGTCGTCAACCCCGCCGCCGAGGACGACAAGACCTCGCCCATCTACGGCATGCCGGTGCTGCAGGTGTGGAAGGCCGCCACCGTGTTCTTCAACAAGCGGTCGCTCGCCTCGGGCTACGCCGGCATCGACAACCCCGTCTTCTACCGCGACAACACGGTCATGGTGCTCGGCGACGCCAAGAAGATGACGGAAGAGATCGGCAAGGCGTTGGGCCACTGAGGGCGAAGCGGAGGTACGCGAGGGGTTGCCGGGAGCTGATCAAGTTGGTGGAACGTCGTCGGCTCTTAGGTGCGTATCGTCGATCCCTTGCATCAGGCCGTCATGATACGGGCTCAAACGAAATCCGGCGCCCTCGGCGGTGCAGACGTCGCCAGGCTCGCGGAGAGCCCGGATTCTGCGTGAATGGATGATCGGGCCTCAAGCGGTGCATAGCGATCTTCTCTGATGTCTCTTGTGCCATGCGTACGCTGCGGGGTGTCGAGCAGACACCTGGGGCTCGTATCATTGGTGATTGCCTGCCGGAGTAGTGGCGACGGTCAGCTCGTCGTCGAGATTTTCGCGAGATTTGCGAGAACGTGAAGCGGCGCCTTAAGCGCCACCAGCCTTACGGAAATCGAGGCGCGGGATGCCGAGCTTCTTCACCTTATCGGCGAAGTTGTCCTGGATGCCGTTGCCGGGAAAGATGAGGGCGCCGATCGGCAGCACGGCAAGCATCTCGTCGTTGCGCTTGAACGGCGCCGCCTTGGCGTACTGGGTCCAGTTGGGCTCGAACGGGATGTGCGGCACCTTGCGTTGACTGGCCCAGCAGGCGGCAATGCGATCGACACCCGTGCGGCTACCGCCGTGCAGGAGCACCATGTCGGGGTGCTTCGCATGCACCTTGTCGAGGCAGTCCCAGATCAGGCGATGATCGTTGAAGTCGAGGCCGCCCGAGAGGGCGATCTTCGGACCCTGCGGCAGAAAGAGCTCGGTTTCCGCGCGGCGCCGGGCGGCGAGGAAATCGCGGCTGTCGATCATTGCGGCCGTCAGCGTGTGGCGGCTGACCAGGGATCCGGCGTGGGGCCGCCACACGCTCCCTGTATGGGTGGCAAACAGCTCGGCCGCCTGATCGCGGAAGAGCTCCATGGCGTTGCGGCGCTCGATCAGGGTCAGGCCTTCGGCGATAAGCTGCTCGAGCTCGATAGAGCGGATCTCAGAGCCGTCCTGAGCACGCTGGCTTGTCCTCTGCGCCCGCTCGTTGGCATCGAGGTCGCGCTCGATGCGCGCGACGGCCCGGTGAAAGAGGCTGACCGTCGACCAGAGGAGCGACTCGAGATCGGGCTCGAGGCGCGTGTCGCTCAAGGTGGCGACCAGCGCATCGAAGATGTCGGC
>NZ_DAITQL010000026.1:0-50234 GCF_036833075.1 Hyphomicrobium sp. | reverse complement strand
GCCGGGAAAAAGCACCGATGCCGAAATTCGACGACGACGGCAACGAGATCGGCGTCTACGGGCCCATGGACGTGCCGCAGGAGAACCATTCCGGACCGCCGCCCCCTGATGCCCACTTGCGCCCGGGCTACCACCCGAAATGGGCTCCCTTCGGGAGCGAGGCGTCGACGGGCGAGGAGCACCTGTCCTCCGTTCGCAGCGACCATCTCGCGGCGCTCTCCGCCAAGCTCGGCCTCTCTCATGCCGATCTCATCGACTCGCCGGATGTGCGTGCCGCCATCGCGGACAGCGCACACACGCGCCGCGTCGAGGTCGCGGTCGACGTGCGGCCCGTTCCCGCTGCCATCGCCCTCGCGCTGCTGGTCGCTCTCTATGCCGCCCCGATGCTCGCCCGCTGGGCACCGATCCGACTGTGAACCGTATGAGGAAAAAGATGACCTTCTTTGCACGCGCCATGAGCGTTCTCATTGTCTGGTTCGGCGCGACGGCGCCGGCCCTGGCGCATGGGCCGACGCCACAGAAAGCCGAGGAAACGATCACGATCGCGGCCCCGCCCGCGAAAGTGTGGGAGGCGCTGAAGTCGTTTGGCGACGTGAGCTGGAATCCGGCCATCGCCAAGGCCACGGCGAGCGGCGGCAACGATCCCGGCGCCTTGCGCACCATCACGCTGGAAAAGGGCGATCTCGTCGAAGGGCTCGACGAGTATATCGACAAGGACATGAGCTACAGCTACCGGCTCTCGACCGAGAACGTCGAGGCGTTCCCCGTCAGCTTCTACTCCGCGAACATCGCCGTCACCCCCACCCCTGACGGAAGCACGGTGACGTGGACCGGCCGCTTCTATCGCGCAGACACCGGCAACTTCCCGCCCGAGGACAAGAACGACGAGGCGGCCGTCAACGCCATGACCAAGTTCATGCAAGAGGGCCTCAAGGGTCTCAAGGCCAAGGTCGAAGGGAAGAGCTGAGGACAAACGCACATGGGGTTTCGTCGGGCAGGATGGGCCATTGCGCTCGCGGCTCTCGTCGCCTGTCTCGCGTATGAGACCGCAGCGGCAGGAGAGGGGCGGGTCTATGTCCTGAGCCAGTCTGGGGCCGCACTGAGCGCAATTGTTGACGACGGCGACAAAATCGCGTTCTCGATTGCCCTCGACAAGGCGCCGGCCGCCCTCGCGCTCGCGCCGGGCGCCGGGATCGCCTACGTCACCCATCCGGACCTGGGCAAGGTGTCCGTGGTCGATCTCGCCAAGCAGCGCGTTCTGCGCTCGTTTGCCGTTGCCGGATCGCCCTTCGGCATCGCGGCGGCAAAAGACGGGCGTCTCTTCGTCGCTGACTGGAACGGAGCGCACGTCTCCGTCCTCGATGCACGCGTAGACGGACCGGCGAAGACGATCGCGGTGGGGCGCGCCCCGGCCCACGTCCTCCTCACCGCCGATGAGACGCTGCTCTTCGTCGCCAATCGGGAAAGTGACAGCGTGAGCGCGGTCCGAACGGCGGATCTCTCGATCGCCGCCACGATCCCGGTTGGCAAGGCGCCGTTCGCATTGGCGCTTTCTCCGGATGGCCGCAGCCTCTACGTCGGCAACGTGCAGGCTGGAACCGTTTCCGTCATCGACACGGCGCGGCTCGAGGTCATGGAGACCTTGCCCAGCGGGGCCATGCCGTACGGCGCGGCCGTGACACCCAACGGCGCGCGAGCCCTCATCACCAATCAACAGGCAAACACCGTTTCGGTGCTGGAGCGCGGCGGGGCCTTGCCAAGCGCGATCAAAGTCGGCGGCTATCCGGAAGGGATTGCCGTCAGCCCGGATGGCGCGCGGGCCTATGTGGCCAACTGGTTTTCGGACGACGTCTCCGTGATCGACCTTGCCCGTCTCTCGGAGCTGCACCGCATCAAGTGTCCGGGCGGCCCCCGAGGCATCGTGATTTCACAATCTCTTCCATGATCCGGTCAGGGAGACGACCCATGTCAGTCAGAACCACCCCGAGGTCCGCCGCCATGAGCGTGCTGATACTCGCGCTGCTCGCGGGAGAGGCCGCGGCCGGAAAATACTGTGGCGATCCCATCGAAAGCGGACGGGCGTCCGGCGCTACCCAGGAGGAGGCGCTGATTGCAGCGCAGAAGTGGTGGTCGTCGCGGGCCGGCGCCTTAGGCAAAGGCTACGAGCACTGGGACAACGCGGCCGATCAGTCCATGGACTGCACCCAGGACGGCCAGGGCACGTTTCATTGCAAGGCGTCCGGGCGGCCGTGCCTGCCGGATGGGACGCTGCCCGACAACCTGCCCAAGCTCGATTTATGACGCGGGCGTCAACGTCCGGACGGAGTTGCCCGAAACCCGGGGGTTGCCCGCCGGGCTTCGTGCGGAATCGTGGCGTCCGGATCAGTACTGCTTTTCGCACCAGGACGACGTGGCGGACTTGCAGGACACGGGGAACGCCTTAGCCATTTTTTCCGCCGCCGCCCATTCGTCGTCATCGACACTATTGTTGACGTCGGTGTCCATGGCCGTGAATGTCGGTGCCGGATCCAGCTTCAGCTTGTGCTGGTTCGCCTCCCACTCCGTGCGGCTGATCCGGCCGTTGCCGTCGGTGTCGAGGGTCTGGAAATGGCTCCCCCACTCGCCGGCGACAGCCGCCGTTCCCGAAAGCAGGAGAATCGAACCGAAAACGACCCATTTGCTGGTCATTGCGCCTACTCCCTAAATACGTGGTTCTGTTTTCGAGACCCCTGCAGGCAAGGGTCCCGCCGCCACTTTGAGCGGCGTCTCAAGGAGCGCTTTCTCTCGATATTTAATCAATGACCAAGCCTTCCAAATTTACCGGGGACATCCTGGCAGACGGCGCGGGAAGGCGGAATTTCTGCACTCATCTCGTCGCACGTCGTGTCGATCCGGATCGGCGCCGGACGCCTGCCCCTCTCTCCATACCGCGCGCCCAATGCGGCGGGGCGAGACGATGTCGAAGATCGTGCGCATGATCTGCCGGGCTGCGGACAGCGCGTCCGTCAGGCGCATTGCATCTTTTTCCAACACAGTGTCGGGAAATATTCTCCCATGCATCGGGAATGCATAGAAACAACGTCCTAGACATTGGTCGAAGAACGCCAACCTTTGCGTATCCATTCGCCTAAAGGAGAATGGACGCTAAAACTCAAACTATGAAGTTTCTCCTTCAGGGGCGGCGGACTGATCGCCTCAGTTAAATCGTTTTGGGAGAAACGCCATGCAACGTAGACACCCCCTTCGGGGCGTCAACGCGCGCCTTTTTGCGGCCGCTTCGAGCCTCGCCATCGCCGCCGTCGCCACGGGTTTCGCAGCACAAGCCGAAACCTCCGCGACCAAAGCCGTAACCTGGGAAGACATTCTCAACGACGAGACGACCACCGACGACGTGGTCAGCTGGGGCATGGGCGTGCGCAACCATCGCTACAGCTCGCTGGAGCAGATCAACGTCAACAACATCGCGCAGATGAAACCATCGTGGTCGTTCTCGTTCGGCGACGAGAAGCAGCGCGGCCAGGAGACCCAGGCGCTTGTTCGTGACGGCGTGATCTACGTGACGGCATCCTATTCGCGCGCTTTCGCGCTCGACGCCAAGACCGGCAAGAAAATCTGGTCGTACGCTCATCGCCTGCCCGACGACATCCGGCCCTGCTGCGACGTCGTCAATCGCGGTGGCGCGCTCTACGGCGACAAGTTCTATATGGGCACGCTCGACGCCGGCATCGTCGCGCTCGACCGCAAGACCGGCAAGGTCGTCTGGAACAAGAAGTTCGAGGATCATACCGGCGGCTACACGATGACCGGCGCGCCGAACATCATCAAGGACCAGAAGACCGGGAAAGTGCTGCTGATCCACGGCTCCTCGGGAGACGAGTTCGGAGTCGTCGGCCGCCTCTACGCACGCGACCCGGACACGGGCGAAGAGATCTGGATGCGCCCGCTCGTCGAGGGGCACATGGGCCGCCTCAACGGCAAGGAGTCGACGCCGACCGGCGACCCGAAGGCCCCGTCGTGGCCGAACGCCAAGGACGGCAGCAAGGTCGAAGCCTGGAACCACGGCGGCGGCGCACCCTGGCAGTCGGCCACCTACGACGTGAAGACGAACACCATCGTCATCGGCACCGGCAATCCGGCGCCGTGGAACTACCACTATCGTTCGGGCCCGAACGGCGACTGGAAGCCGTACGACAGCCTCTTTACGTCGGGGCAGATCTATATCGAGCCGTCGACGGGTGAGCCGGTCGGCTTCTTCCAGCACACGCCGAACGATGCGTGGGACTTCTCGGGCAACAACCCGATCACGCTGTTCGAGATGGAGAAGGATGGCAAGACCGTCCGCGCCGGCGCCCACGCCGACCGCAACGGCTTCCTCTTCATCACCGACCTCGACACGCTGACCGCCCGCGACGGCCGGATCTCGAAGCAGGCCGGCAGCGCGCTCGGCATCTTCCCGATGGTCCCTGATATTTCCTGGGCCACGGGCTGGGATCTCGCCACCGGCCGTCCGCACGAGGTCGAGGGCCAGCGCCCGCCTGCACCCGCGGAAGGCGAAAGCAAGGGCAAGGTCATCCAGGTCACGCCCAACTTCCTCGGCGGCACGAACTGGATGCCGATGGCCTACAGCCAGGATACGAAGCTGTTCTATATCCCGACGAACGACTGGAAAGAGGACTACTGGACCGAGAACGTCACCTATAAGAAAGGCGCCGCCTATCTCGGCCAGGGCTTCCGCATCAAGCGCCAGTTCGACACGCACGTCGGCGTGCTGCGCGCCATGGATCCCACGAACGGCAAGATCGTCTGGGAGCACCGCGAGGCGATGCCGCTTTGGGGCGGCGTGCTGGCCACGAAAGGCGGCTTCGTCCTCACCGGAACGAGCGACGGCTTCGTGAAAGCCTTCGACACCAAGGACGGCAAGGAGCTCTGGAAGTTCCAGACCGGATCCGGCGTGGTCTCGCAGCCCGTCACCTGGGAGATGGACGGCAAGCAGTACATCGGCCTGGCATCGGGCTACGGCGGTGCCGTGCCTCTCTGGGGCGGCGATATGGCGGACCAGACCAAGCAGGTGAGCCAGGGCGGCTCGTTCTGGGTGTTCGAGGTGCCGCGCACGACGGCCTCGAACCCCTAGGCTCTCTTCGCACGGGCTTCTCTCCATCCCGCCCGCTAGAACCTCGAGGCAGCCGGCTTGGCCACGTCAGGCCGGCTGCCCACTCCCCCTTTCCAGGAACGGCTCCGATGAACACGCACAAGCCGATGCGCGCCGCACGGCGGGCTCTTCTTGCTCTCGGCGCAGCGAGCGCGGTGGGCTCAGCCCCCGTACAGGCCGTGGCCCAGGACTACCCCATCATCGTCAACACCGAGGAACGCCCCGATCCCTGGATCGTCAACGGATGCACGATCGCGCCGAAGACGAGCTGCGAAGGGGCGGATCTGCGCCATGCCGATCTCAAGAACGCCAATCTGCAGGGCGCAAACCTCAAGGGCGCCATCCTGGCCCGCGCGGATCTGCGTCACGCAAACCTCCAGGGCGCGGATCTGACAGGCACCAATCTCGACGGCGCGCGCCTGAGCCTTGGCTTCATGCAAGGAGCGAAGCTGCCGGGCGCCTCTTTGAGAGGCGCCGACCTGTCGTTCGTCCGCATGAGCAAGGCCGACCTCCAGAACGCCGACCTCACCGCCGCCACGCTCGAGAAGGCCATGGCCAAGGGCGTGAACTTCGTCGGCGCGAAGTTCATCAACACGGACGTCCAAGAGACGAAGTTCTACGAGGCAAACCTCTCCAACGCCGTGTTCGAAGGCACGAAGATCCGCTTCGCCATCTTCCAGGACGCGTTCATGGAGGGATGCAAGGGCTGCCCCATGGACTGGCAGCGCGGCGAGAAAGTCTGGGAAGAGGACAAGGCGAGATGGGAGCCTGCACCGCAGTGATCCTACCGTACCCGGGCTTGGCGCGTCTCGGCATGTCCGGCCTCTGGTTCGCCGGAGCCCTGCTCGCGCCCCAGGCGATGGCGCAGGAGGGCGAAGGAGCACGAACGTGTCTCACGATCGCCGATAACGACGCGCGTCTCGCCTGCTACGACCGCGAGGTCCGCAAGCTGGTCGCGCCGCGTTTCTCGGGCCGCCTCAACAAGACGACCGACACCTTCGACATCGATCGGCCGACGCTGCTCCGCTACCAGAGCGACGGCGCGATCTTCGTGCTCTATCTGAAGTCCGCCGATGGCACCGTGGTGCAGAACCTGCACATCGGCGGCGGCGGAGAGGCAACGTACAGGATCGAGCGCCCGGGAACCTACTTCCTCGACGTCAATGGCAGCGAGTCCTGGCGCATCTGGCTCGAGCCGGACTCACCCCAAACCACAAACTAGGCAAGGCTCCTCGCATGTCTCTTCGCAACATTCTTCCCGCGCTCGCTCTCCTGTCCCTCGTTTCCGCTTCCGACGCATTGGCTCACGGTGACGGAGCCCCCCAGCCGGTCGACACATCGGGCCTCGAGCCCCTGGGCGAGGAATGGGTCGCAACCAATCCCTATCGCAACAATCCGAAACTGCATGACATCGCTGTCGAGATCGGCTCGCGCGGCTACAATTCGAACTGCGCGCGCTGTCATGGCCTGGAGGTGAAATCGGGCGGCATGGCACCCGACCTGCGCGAGCTCGGAGAGAGCGAGACGGAGGACGCGTGGTTCCTCTCGCGCGTACTCCAAGGCGCAACGGTGGGCGGACGCCAGAAGATGCCGCCGTTCGAGGGGCTGCTCAATCAGGAGGCCATCTGGGCGATCCGGACGTACATCGACGCGCAGCCGGAATAGAACCGAAAGAGGCAAAGATGCGAGTTTCGCCGCTCATCGCTCTTCTGCTGGCGCTCGGGACGGGCATCGTCGGCCACGGCGTCTCGAATACCGGTGCACACGCCGAGGAGGAGCCCTGGATCGAGATCCGGCAGAGCCTGTTCGAGGACCGGTCGATCTCGGAGGACGGATCGGTGAAGATCTTCGCGCCGAAGCGCGCCGAGGACGCCTCGATCGTTCCGGTGCGCATCTACATCGGGGCTGATCGCATCCCGAAGGCACGCGCCTTGACGCTCGTCGTCGACCACAACCCGGCCCCCGTCGCCGCCGTGTTCCATTTTGGCGATCTCTATCGGGCAGGCGACATCGGAGACCGCTCGCTCGAGGTTAGATTACGCCTGGAGAACATGAGCCGGGTGCGCGCCGTCCTCGAGACCGTCGACGGCGAGCTCTATGAGGCGAGCCAGTTCGTCGCCGGTGCGGGAGGCTGCACGTCGACATCGCTCAAGAACATGGATGAAGCGCTGCGCGGCATCGGCCGTGTGAAGCTCAGGGTGGAGAACGATGCCACGCGCGGGGATCTCTGGCGCGAGCTCCAGGTGCAGATCCGCCATCCCAATTTCTCCGGCATGCAGATCGACACCAGCACCAACGCCTATACGCCGGCCGAGTTCGTCGACCGCGTGACGATCAATATCGGCGCCGAGCGCCTGGTGACCGTCGACAGCGGGATTGCGATCTCGGAGGATCCGAACTTCCGGCTGACGTTCGCGAACGCTACGCCTACCGACGTCAAGCTCACCGCGAGCGACACCGCAGGCCGGCAATTCACCTCCCATCTTCAATGACGCCGCCCCCGTCGAAGAGATGCGGTTGCAGGGCGACCGCCCTGGCAGCCGGTCTGGCTTCTGCACTCACAATGGTCTCGGCGGCGCACATCGCCTCCGCCGAGATCCACGACTACATGGTCTTGCGCCTCATCTACCTCGGGACGTCCTGCGGCACGCAGCACCTCGCGCGTATCGAGGCCGAGAAGGACGAATGGCGGCGCTTCCACGCCGAATGCCGCGACGTCAACGCCTATCCGCACGGGCTTTTCGTCGCCTGCACGGATCCGGCGGACGATCGCTCGTGCAGGATCGAAACGCCGCCCAAGACATTCGACAGCCTGGAGCTTCTGCAGCCGGCTCCGTAGCGTCTTTCACGCCTCGAAGACGAGCCGCCCGTCGGCCGCGGCGGCCATCACTTCGCCTGGTCCCCGATGGGGCGCGTCTCGAGAACCGAGCCGATCTCGTCCAGGATTGCCGGATCGTCGATGGTGGGCGGAGCCTTGTACTCGGTCCCATCGACGATCTTCTTGATCGTGCCGCGCAGGATCTTGCCGGAGCGCGTCTTCGGCAGCCGCCCCACGATCCGCACCGTCTTGAACGCCGCCACCGGGCCGATCCGCTCGCGCACCAGCGCAACGACCTCGCCCTCGATCTCCTTCGGATCCCGCGCGACGCCCGCCTTGAGCACGACGAATCCGACCGGCAATTCGCCCTTGAGCGCATCGGCCGCGCCGATCACGGCGCATTCGGCGACGTCCTTGTGCGAGGCGAGCACCTCCTCCATCGCACCCGTCGAGAGCCGGTGACCGGCCACGTTGATGATGTCGTCGGTGCGCCCCATGATGAAGAGATAGCCGTCCTCGTCCCGAAAGCCGGCGTCGGCGGTGGCATAGTATCCGGGAAACCGATCGGTATAGCTCGGGCCGAAACGCTCTTCCGCATTCCACAGCGTCGTGAGGCAGCCGGGCGGCAGCGGCAGCTTGACGACGATATTGCCGAGCTCACCCTCTGCGACATCGCGGCCGTCCTCGTCGACGATGTGGACGTCGTAGCCCGGCATCGGCACCGTCGACGAGCCGGCTTTGACCGGCAGCGCCCCGAGCCCGACCGGATTGCCGGTGATCGCCCAGCCGGTCTCCGTCTGCCACCAGTGGTCGATGACGGGAACGGCGAGCACCTCTTCGGCCCAGCGCACGGTCTCGGGGTCAGCCCGCTCGCCGGCGAGGAACAGCGTGCGCAGGCCCGAGAGATCGTAGTTCGCGATCAAGCGTCCGCTCGGGTCCTCCTTCTTGATCGCCCGGAGCGCGGTCGGGGCCGTGAAGAAGGCCGCCACCTTGTACTCTGACACGACGCGCCAGAACGCACCGGCATCGGGCGTGCCGACGGGCTTTCCCTCGTAGATGATCGTCGTGTTGCCGTGCAGGAGCGGGCCATAAATGATGTAGGAGTGTCCGACCACCCAGCCGACGTCGGACGCTGACCAGAACACCTCGCCCGGCGCCAGGCCATAGAGGTTCTTCATCGTCCAGATGAGCGCCACCATGTAGCCGCCGGTATCACGCACGACCCCCTTGGGCTGGCCGGTGCTGCCGGACGTGTAGAGAATGTAGAGCGGATCGGTGGCTGCCACCGGCACGCAGGCGGCCTTGTGTCCGCCGGCGCGCGTCTCGGCCATGAGCGCGGCCCATTCGAGGTCGCGGCCGGAGAGAAGCGGCGCGGTCTCCATCGGGCGCTGCAGGATGATGCAATGGTCCGGCTTGTGCGCGGCCACCTCGATCGCCGTATCGAGCAACGGCTTGTATTTGACGAGATGCTTGGGCTCGATGCCGCATGATGCCGAAATGATCACCTTGGGCTTGGCGTCGTTGAGCCGCACGGCGAGCTCGTTGGCCGCGAAGCCGCCGAACACTACAGAATGGATCGCGCCCAGCCGCGCGGCCGCCAGCATCGCCACCGCGACCTCCGGCACCATCGGCATGTAGATCACGACGCGGTCGCCCTTGCCGACACCGAGCCGCGCCAGCGCCGCCGCAAACACCTCGACCTCGTCGAGCAGCTCGGCGTAGGTGAGCATCCGCTTGGTGCCGGTGACGGGATTGTCATAGAGAATGGCCGGCTGCTGGCCGCGCCCTTGCGCGACATGGCGGTCGAGACAATTGTAGGCGGCGTTGCACTCCGCGCCCACGAACCAGCGCCCATAAGGACCGCTCGTCGGCTCGAAGATGCGCTCGGCCGGCTTGAACCAGTCAACCGCCTTCCCCGCCTCCGCCCAGAAGCCCTCGGGATCCGCCCGCCATCCGTTGTAGACGTCCCAGTATCTGCTCATGCCTCATGCCATGCCTGAAACACCCTGGGCGACGCGATCGGCCCGGAGCGAAGATTTCCGATGGGCTTCAGATGCTGTCGATCGCTTCCGCTGATTCCGGCAGGATCTGCCCGCCGTCGACCACGATCGTCTGCCCGGTGATGTAGGAGGCTTCCTGGGAGGCGAGGAACAACGCCGCGTAGCCGATGTCCTCGACCCTGCCAAGGCGCTTCAGGGGGATGGCCTTGGCCATGCCGTCGAGATAGCTCTGGCCGAGATCCTGCAGACCTTCGGTGATGATGTTGCCCGGCAGCACGGCGTTGATGGTGGTGTTGTAGCGGGCAAGCTCCATGGCCGCCGTCCGGAGGAAGCCGAGCTGGCCGGCCTTGGAAGCGCCATAGTGGGACCAGCCGGGATAGCCCGTGATCGGTCCGGTGATCGACGAGGTCACGACGACGCGCCCTTTGCCCGCTTTCTCGAACGACGGAATGCAGGCTTTGACGCACAGGAAGGTGCTCTTGAGGTTGGTGGCCAGCACCTGATCCCAGTCCTCCGGCGTAAGCTCGATGATCTTCTTCTGGGGAAATGCGCCGGCGTTGGCGCAAAGGACGTCGACCGTGCCGAAGGCTTCGAGCGTCCTCGCCACGAGCCCCTCGACACTCGCCCAGTCGGAGACGTCGGCCGCATGCGCGATCGCCGTGCCGCCGCCGGCACGGATCTCGTTCACCGTCGCCTCGGCATCGGCGAGGCCGCGCGCCGCGACGACCACGTTCGCGCCGCGGGCCGCGAACACCTTGGCGATGCCCTTTCCGATCCCCTTGGATCCGCCGGTCACGATGACGCTCTGGCCGGCAATGGACGTAAGCATGGATGAGGTCTCCCGTATCAGCCCGACGAATTGCGCGTAAAGCGATTGAACAGCAGCGTTGCCGCGAAAGCGAGCGCAACGAGCACGATCGACGCCGCGACCGACAGCATGCCGACCGTCGGCACCAGAGGCGAATAGCCCGATACCATCTTGGCATAGAGCCATTCGGGCAGCGTCAGGTCGGCGCCCGTGGTGAACAGCGACAGCGGAAAGTTACCCCAGCTCAACAGGAACGAGAACAGCCCCGCGGCCACCACGCCCGGCATCAAAAGCGGGATCGTGACCTCCCTCAGGATCTGCCACGTCGAGCATCCCATGTCGCGGGCCGCTTCCTCGAGCGCCGGATCGAAGCCGTAGGCCCGGATGGCAATGATCAGCGTCGCGATCGGCGCGATCCACACCAGATGGGCGATGATGGCCGTATGCCACGTCGGCGTGAGCCCGACCGCGTTGAACCACATCAGGAGCGCGAGCCCCAGCACCGATTGCGGAAAGAAGATCGGCAGCAGGATGAGCTTCTGATAGAGACGGCGATAGCGCCACCGGTAGCGCGCGAACGCGAGCGCCCCGAAGAACCCGAGCACCATCGAGATCACGGTCACGATCGCCGCGACCAGGAGCGAGATCCACAAGAGGTCGGAGACCGTGTCGCTCTCGAGCGCCTGAACGTACCACTGCGTCGTGTACTGGCGGATCGGAAACGACAGATAGCGCGCCGTGGAGACCGACGCGAAGCCGATGGCGACCAGCGGCAGGTAGAGAAACGCCAGGATGAGGACGCCATAGAGATAAAGCCCGAGCCGGCCGGCTTTGGACGGGTGCATCAGCGTCCCCTCCCCATCATCGCGTCGAGATCGATGCGGGTCACGCCGAGGATCGCCAGGCTTCCAACCACCGCGATCAGCGTCACGGCGAGGGCCGAGCCCAGCGGCCAGTTCTGGCCGTAGGTGAAGGCGCGCTCGATCTCGTCCGAAATGACGATCACCGCCCGTCCCCCGAGCAGTTTCGATTCCGCGATCGCGCCCGCCGTCAGCACGAACGTGATGAGACTGCCGACGACGATACCGGGCGCCGACAGGGGCAGCTCGACCTCACGGAAGATCTGCCACCGGTTGGCGCCGAGGTCGAAGGCAGCCTGACGCGCATCATCCGGCACCATGGCGATGCCTTGCGCGAGCGGAAACAGCATGAACGGCAGATAGACGTAGACGAGACCGAAGATGATGACCGGCACGTTGTAGAGCAGCCCGTCGAAGGACTGTCCCGTCCAGCTCCGCCAATAGCCCTCGATCAGGCCGCCTTTCATCAGCGTCAGCACCCAGCCGAACAGGCGGATATTCTCCGAGACGAACAGCGTCATCACCACGCCGATGGTAAGCACCAGCGTGAAGCGACCGAAGACTTTCGCCATCGCGAACGCGAGCGGCCAACAAATGACGAACAGGATAAGGGTCGCGCAGAATGCCATCGCCAGCGACACCAGAAGCGATTCCCAATATCCCTCCCGCACCATGATGGCATAGGACGAGAGGTCGGGCAGGTTTGCGAGCGAGAATACCTTCTGCGGCATGACCGAGAAGGCAAGCACGACGCAAAGCGGCGCAAGAAAACCTACCGCCAGGAGCGCACCCACCGGAAGCGCGAAGAGAGCGCCGAGGCGCTGGTTGATCCGTTCCACGCTACGCCTCCCGGATCAGGTGCGCGCTGTCGAGATCGAAGCCGATCTCGACGCCGAGGCCCGGTGTCCAGGAGACGCGCTTCTCGCGCGACGCCTCAACCGTCACCTTGAAGCCGCTGTCGAGCGTAACGAGGTACTGGACGCGGGAGCCGAGCAGATACTCAGATTCGAGTGCCCCCTTGGCGGTCGCGTCCGCGCTCTCTCCCGGCCCGAGCAGCCGAACGCTTTCCGGCCGCGCCATCAGGTAGCCTTTGAAGCCGGGCTCGAGCCCGTGCTTCACGGCCGCCGCCGGATCGATCGCCACATGCTCGAACGAGACCGCCCTGGCGTCGCCCTTGGAGTGGAAAAGGTTCACCTCTCCCATGAACTCCGCGACGAAGCGGCTCTTCGGCTTGGCGTAGATCTCCTCCGCCGGGCCGAGCTGCTCGAAGCGGCCGGAGCGCATGATCGCGATGCGGTCCGACATCACCATCGCCTCCTCGAGGCTGTGGGTGATGTAGATGAAGGTCTTGCCGGTGCGCTGATGCAGGTCCTTGAGCTCTTTCTCGAGCATCTTGCGGAGCCGGAAATCGAGCGCCGACAGCGGCTCGTCGAAGAAAAGGATCTCGGGATCGAACGCCAGCGCGCGCGCAAGCGCAACGCGCTGCCTCTCGCCGCCCGAGCACTGCTGGATGCGCTTGTCGTAATAGGACTGCGGCAGCCGCACGAGCTCGAGGAGCTCGAGCGCCCGCGCCCGGCGCTGCGCCGCATCGACGCCGCGGATCTTGAGCGGGAACTCGATGTTCTCGCCGACCGAGCGATGCGGAAAGAGCGCCAGCGACTGGAACACCATGCACGTCGGCCGCCGGTTGGCGGGCACGTCGTCGATGCGCCGGTCCCGGAGCCAGATCTCGCCGCTGGTCTGCTCCTCCATGCCGACCAGGAGGCGGATCAGCGTCGTCTTTCCGCTGCCCGAAGGCCCGACGATGGCGAGAAACTCGCCATCGGCCACCGTGAGGTTCACCGAATCGAGAGCCGTGAAGCGGTCGAACGTCTTCTTGAGGTCGACAATGCGAAGGATCGGCGGCGCATTCGGGGTCATGGGCATAGGTCTTGAAATGTCAGCCTGGCAGGGAAGGTCCGCCTGCCGAGCGGCAGGCGGACCAGCGCAGCGCTGCTCATCGACGTTTCGCCGCCGTGTAGATCTTGAGAAGCGCATCGTAGTCGGGAACGATCGAGAAATCCGCGCTCCGCGCCAGCTCTTCCTCCAGGCTGTCCCACTGGATCGCGTCGAGCTCCTCGGCATTCCACAGTTTGAACACCTCTGGGTCGCCCATCTGGCTCACCGGATTGTAGGTGCCCTCGGCGAAGCTCACCGCCTTGGCGATCTCGGCCTTTTGCACGAACGCGAGGAACTCCTCCGCGAGCGGGCTGACGTTGGGGTTGTTGACCACGGAGGTCAGCTCCACCCACACCACGCCGCCCTTCCCGTCCACCGGCCCGCTACTTGGCGTGATGCCGCGGATGTTGGCGGCGCCGTCGAAACGCGCCGGGCTCGCGGTATAGGTGCCGCCGGTGAAGTAGGCATCGATCTCGCCGTTGATCAGCGCCGTGTTCATGGCAACCAGATCGTCGCTCATCATCTTCGCGCCGCCGAACACGGTCTTCGTCACCTCGGTGAACTTGGCGACGCCGTCCTCGCTCACGGCCTTGAACGGGTCCACGCCGGCCGTGAGGCACAGGTGGATCACGTTCCAGTTGTCGTAGGTAAGAACGCCGAAGCGATCCTTCATCGCCGGATCGAGGAAGATCGACCAGCCTTGATCCTCGGCGGTCTTGCGGCTGATCTTGTCGGTATTGACGACGAAGCTGAACGGCCCGTAGCGCTGCGGCATGCCGATCAGCTCGCCGCTCTCGGCGAACGCCAGCGGATAGGGCGCCGAGAACGGCGGCGACATCCTCGCGAAGTAGGGAAGGAAGCGCTCCTTGTCGAGCGGCTTGATCAGGTTCTCGGGAAAGAGCTGCTGGCGCGCCCACGGCTGGTTGATGTTGATCAGGTCCCAGACCTTGATCTCGCCCGCGCGCAGCTTGTTGATCATGTCGGGATCGGACGTTCCGCTCTCGGCGCGCGTCGTGACGCCGGGGTTGGCTTTGCGGAAAGGACCGAGCACGTTGTCGGTGTTGTAGCCCTCCCAACACAGAATGTTCAGTTCCTTGTCGCGGGCCGCGAACGCCGGACGCGCGGCTCCGAACGCGGCAAGCCCCGCGACCGCTCCCATGCCTTTGGTGAAATGACGACGAGTAAGCTCCATCAGCCTCTCCCTGAAAAGGTAGGCCCGCGTTTCCCCTGGAATTTCCGGGGACCTCGTTATCGCGTGCGGGTCCCTTTTTTATCCGCTGCACGCCTGTCGCGGGCCGCTGGATCGAAGCCAGGATCAACGAAAAATGTTGTAGCGCGCAAGTAAAATGTTGCAGTCAGAAGACCTTTTCTTTTTACTCGGCGCCGAGTGGGCAGCGGGCGGGACGAAGCCGATGGCTGGACTCTACGAAGACATGTTCGTCGAACAATTGCGCCAGGGTCTTTCCAGCCTTGCGGAGGGCTGGGGCCTTCCGCCGGATTCGACGATCGCCACCTTGAACATCTCGGAGAACGCCACCTTCAAGGCGACCGACCCGGGCACCGGCCAGGCGATCATCCTGCGCGTCCACCGTCCCGGCTACCACGAGCGCGACGAGATCCAGTCCGAGCTCGACTGGATTCACGATCTGCGCCGCCATGCCGTGGTGGCGACGCCCAAGCCCTTGCCACGCCGCGATGGCAGCTACATCGGCGACATGCACGCGGCGGGCGATGTCCGTCACGTGGTCGCCTTCGAGTTCATGAGCGGCTCCGAGCCGGCCCAGGGAAGCGACGGCATCGTCGCGGGCTTCCGCGAGCTCGGCGCCATCAGTGCCCGCCTTCACCAGCACGTCCGAACCTGGCAACGCCCGGCCACGTTCCGGCGCAAGACCTGGAACTACGAGACCATGCTCGGGCGGGCCCCGCTGTGGGGCGACTGGCGCGAGGGCATCGGGCTCGACGCCAGCGGGCGAGCCGTGCTCGAGCGGGCAAGCGGCGCGCTCAAGACCTTCCTCTCCGCTTATGGCGAAGGCCCCGAGCGCTTCGGCCTCGTCCATGCGGATTTGAGGCTTGCCAATCTGCTCGTCGACAACGGCCGGCTCGGCGTCATCGATTTCGACGACTGCGGCTTCAGCTGGTTCGTCTACGACTTCGCAGCCGCCGTGAGCTTCTTCGAGCACGATCCGATCGTCGCCGAGCTGCAGGACGCCTGGGTGGAAGGGTATCGCTCGGTCGCGCCGCTGCCGGATGCGGACGTCGCCGCCATTCCCGTCTTTGTCTTCCTGCGCCGCTTCCTTCTCACGGCCTGGGTGGCGAGCCACGCCGAAACCCCGACCGCGCAAGCGCTCGGAGCACCCTTCACGCATGGCACCGTCACGCTCGCGGACGCGTTCCTCTCCAAGATCGAGCGATAGGGGTGGCGAACATGGCCCAGAAGAACCGCGACGCGGGACCGGCAGCGCGCCAGATCCTGGATATGAACGCGTTCGACGCTGCGGCGGGCATGGGCGCTGCCAGTCCCTCCCTCAAGCGGCGCATCGCCAACGTCGGTGCCGCCGCCGTGCTGTTCTATCGCGAGCCGATCGAGGTGGTCTCCGCGCGCGGCTCCTGGATGACGGCCGCCGACGGAAAGCGCTACCTCGACTTCTACAACAACGTCCCTTCCGTCGGTCACAGCCATCCGCGTGTCGTCGCCGACGTGACCGACCAGATCGCGCGCCTCAACATCAACACCCGCTATCTCAACAGCGTTGTCGATCGCTACCTCGATGCGCTGAAAGCCAAATTCCCCGATGCCTTGAGCAATGTCGTGCTGTCGTGCAGCGGCAGCGAAGCGAACGATCTCGCTGTCCGAATCGCTGCGACCGCCTCCGGCGGAACCGGCATCATCGTCACCGAGAACGCCTATCACGGCAATACGTCGATCATCTCCGACATTTCGCCCTCCGCGCTCAAACGGCGCGGCCTGCCGGACCACGTGGTGACGGTGGCCGCGCCGGCCCATGCCGGACAGCGCAACTCGATCGAGAACGCGTTCGCCGCCCACATCGAACGCGCGATCGCAGAGCTTGAGCGGCGGGGGCACAAGTTTTCGGCCTTCATCTGCGACTCGATCTTCTCGAGCGACGGCGTTTACGCCGATCCTCCTGGCTTTCTGCGCAAGGCCATCGACACCGTCCACAAAGCCGGCGGCCTCTACATCGCCGACGAGGTACAGCCGGGATTCGCACGCACCGGCGACGCGTTCTGGGGCTTTGCCCGTCATGACGTGATGCCGGATGTCGTGACCATGGGCAAGCCGATGGGCAACGGCTTCCCGATGGCGGGCCTTGCAACCCGCCCTGAGCTGCTGGCGCGCTTCTGCGAGGAGACCGGCTATTTCAGCACGTTCGGGGGCAATCCCGTGGCGGCGGCGGCGGGAATGGCGGTGCTCGAGGTCATCGCCGAGGAGCGCTTGCAGGACAATGCGCTGGAGAAGGGCGCGCACATCAAGGCGCGCCTCAAGGATCTGGCGACGAAAGACGACCGCATCGCCGACGTGCGCGGCGCAGGGCTCTTCCTCGGCATCGAGCTCTGTCGCCCCGGACACGCGGCTGAGCCGGACCCCGAGCTGGCATCGGGCGCCATCAACGGGCTCAAGGACCGCGGCGTGATGATCGGCGCAGCGGGCCGTTTCGGCAACACGTTGAAGGTCCGCCCGCCGCTGTCGCTCTCCGAGGAGGAGGCCGACATCTTCGTCGATCGCCTGGCCGACACGCTCTCGGGCATCCCCGCGTCGTAAGCCGCGCGAGCGGGCAGGGTCTCCCTAACCCGGCGCCGCGACGGTCACATCCACCTCGGCCGCCTGCATGGCTTTGAGGAGGGCGCCACCCGGCGCCGTGTCCGTGACCAGCAGGTCGACCTGGCTCCAGCTCGCATAGCGGGCCGTGAACATCTGGTTGAACTTCGAGCCGTCAGCCACGATCATGCGCCGGTTGCCGCGCTCGATCATCGCCGAATAGACATCCGCCATCTCGATCAGGGCGTCGCTCGCGCCCTCCGGTGCCAAGCCGCTGGCGCCGAGTATGACCCATTGCGCAGTGTACTGCTCGAGGAACCGCAGGGTCTGCGCGCCGTACGTCGCGCCCTCGCCGGCGTGATAGAAGCCCGGCGTCATCAGCACCGTGATCGTCGAATTGCCCGACAGTGCCATGGCGATCGCGAGCGAGTGCGTGATGACGGTCACGTTCCGCATGACGAGCGCCATGCGCCGCGCCACATGCAACGTCGTGGCACCCGATCCCATCATGAAGACGCGCGCCTCGTCGCAGACCTCACAGGCCGCCGTCGCAATCCGCGTCCGTTCCTCGACCATCAGCGTATGCCGCTGCGCGACGGCGGGCTCCCCCGTCTTGCGCAGGATGGCGCCGCCGTAGGTCCGGCTGATCACGCCTTTGCTGGTCATCTCGTCGAGATCGCGGCGGATCGTCTCCGTGGTGACGCCGAGCGCCTCCGCCAGCTCGCTGACGCGCAGCGTCGGCTGATCGGAAAGCAAGGACACGATTTCCCGCTGGCGAAGTGCTTTCTTGCTCATGTCTGCTGCCAGGACGAACGGATTGCGACGCTCCGAGACCGATGATCGCCCGAAAAAGGTCGCCAGTGGTCTAATCGATGCGGCACACCGCGAATAGATACACGTTCTTCCGGAGCCGAAAGGTGGTTAATGCGGGATATGCCCCGGGGAGGCCGTGACCTGACGGCCGGGGTGGAGGTCGGACCGGTGATGGGGATCGGCCCCGGCCGACGGCGTCCATGATGGACACCCTTGAGCCGGCCCGTCTCGCGCGAGGGCGAGGGCCGACCATCAAGTGAGGCGCGAGGTCGAGAGGGACAGAGGGTCGAGAGGAGAGATCCCCGCCCCCTCGACCACGGCCGGCCGCCGGGACCGGCGCAGCGTCGCCGCCGGCGCCAGGCGGCAGACCCGGGCTCAGGCAGCGCTCTCCGTCGCGGGCAAGGGCGACAGATAGGCCTCTTTTCCCGGGCGGCCGTTCTCGGCATCGGCATCCGGCATCGCCGGCTTCTTGCCCGTGATGTTGGGCCAAAGATCCGCATACTTGCGGTTGATCTCCAGCCAGTGGGCCGTCGCCTGCCGCTCGGTATCCGCGAAGATCGCTTCCGCCGGACATTCGGGAACGCACACCCCGCAGTCGATACACTCGTCGGGATGAATGACGAGCATGTTCTCGCCCTCATAGAAGCAATCCACGGGGCACACCTCGACGCAGTCGGTGTACTTGCATTTGATGCAGTTCTCAGTGACGACGAAGGTCATGTCATACCCTCCTTCCTGGCTCGCACCCTCGCGCCCCGTGCGACTGTCCTCTTGCCGGCATGATCATCTCGCCAAGTGCTCGAGAGAAAACAAATGCTGCGTGTTGGCGAGCGGCGCATGGCACTGGCGACACGCGTTGAGATCCTTGTCGAGGCGCTTTCCGTCGGGACTGAAAATCGCGAAATCCCAGTCTCCGTTGCGCAATTCGTCAGGGTAGCGTGCGCCCCATCCGTCGCCCTTCTGCATGACCGCAACCGCCGCAAACTTGTCGCGGACCCGATGGCCGAGCGTGCTCGTGACCACGGCCCCGTCCTTGTCCTTCTTGGCCGCATAGATCTCGCCGACGAGGATCGATCCGCTCGGCAGCTCCTTGCCGGCGCTTGCCGCATCCAAAGCAACGTCGTTGGCGAAGAGACGGATGATCTGGTCGGCGTTCTGCACGCGGTCCAGGCTGAGGTAGTTGGTAAACGCGGTCTTGTAATCGCTCGGAAACGCGATCCGCTCCTCGTCCGCATAAGCGGATCCGGCCAGCAGGCCGAAAACCACGAACCATCCGGCTTTCGCCATTGTATCCTCCTCCTTCTCTTGGTCAGCCTCCGCGCGCACCGGGCGCGAAAGGTGTCTTGGGTCGCCCGACGGCAGCCTCACAGGGTGCCCCAGCGAATCGCGAGCAAGGTGAACCCCAGGAGGATGGCCAGCG
This sequence comes from Hyphomicrobium sp., assembly GCF_036833075.1. Taxonomy (GTDB): domain Bacteria; phylum Pseudomonadota; class Alphaproteobacteria; order Rhizobiales; family Hyphomicrobiaceae; genus Hyphomicrobium_C. Next base: position 30,650 of record NZ_DAITQL010000026.1, on the reverse strand, counting down.
GAATGGAGACGATCTGCACGATCGCCTCCCAGCGGTGCATCGGTCCCGTCCAGACGTCGACGACGGAGCTTGCGGTGAGTTCGCTCTTGTGGAACCGCTGATCCTGCGTGCGCCTGATCTTGAAGAACAGCATGGGAATCGCGAAATAGATCGCGGCGAAGACAATGCTGATCACGACCGCGAAAAACGCCCCTCCGCTTCGAAAGAACGTGACGGCCGCGACCGCGAGCAGCAGAGCGTACGCAGACGCCATGATGGGACCAGCGACGGCCAGCAAGCCGTCGTCATCTTCGGCAGCCTCGTCGTTCTCGGCAAGAATGTCCGCCTCGCGATCGAGGTCATGAGCGGACGCATCGCTCATCTCGACCACGTTCGATTTTTTGAGAGCAACTGACATCGTCCTCCTCCTTTCCATCGCTCGTCGGCCCGTAAAGCTGACCCCGTCTCGGGGTTTGGGCGGAGCTTGAGGACCGCAGCATGAGCAAGACGGTTCACAGACCTATAAGATACATATATAATGCATCTTATACGGCCAAACGTCCACATAAAGATGCATTCTACATATATCAAATAGGTGTGAGGCACGGATGCGGCTGACATTGTTCTCTGATCTCGCCCTGCGCGTGCTCATGTTCACGCACGCCGCCGGCGATCGGCTGGTCAACGTCGAGGAGATTTCGGAGGCCTATGCGATATCGCGCGCCCACCTCACCAAGGTCGTCAACGCACTGACGCGCGCCGGCTACCTGACAGCCGTGCGCGGGCGCTCGGGCGGATTGCGCCTCGCCAAGCCGCCCGAGCAGATCACGCTCGGCGAAGTGATCCGTGCGACGGAGCCGGATTTTGCGCTTGTCGCGTGCTTCGCGAGCGGCAACCAGTGCGCGATCACGAAGTGTTGCGAGCTTCAGGGCGTGCTCCACGAGGCGCTCGGCGCATTCATGGCCGTCCTCGACAGGAGAACGCTTGCGAGCATCGCACTGCGCCCGAAGGATTTCAGAAACCTGCTGCGGATGCCGGAAGAGCTGCCATGACCGATGCAGAAAGAGTTTCCTTTGCCCCCCGCCCCCGCCAGCCGCTGGCGGGCGGCCCGAGCCTCGGGGCATTGTTCTCCTACGGCTTCAGGCCGTTCTTTTTCAGCGCGGGGCTTTTCGCGGCGCTGGCGATGACCGTCTGGCTCGCCTGGATCACCACCGCCGCCGCAGGCTGGTGGCAAGGCTGGCTGCCGGTCGCCGGATCGGCATTCGCCTGGCACGCTCACGAGATGGTCTTCGGCTTTGCGGCCGCCGCGATCGGCGGCTTCCTGCTGACCGCGGTGCCGAACTGGACCGGCACCTTGCCGCTCACCGGGCGTCCGCTTGCCATCCTGTTCGCGACCTGGCTCGCGGGACGCGTGGCGATGGGCCTATCGGGGCTTCTGCCCTTTCCGCTCGTCATGCTGCTCGACGTCGCGTTCCTGCCCATCCTGGGAGCCTTCGCTGCCCGCCAGCTTATCGTGCGGCCGGCGGCGCGGAACCTGATGTTCCTCGTTCTCGTCGCCGCCCTCACGGTCTGCAACATCCTTTTCCATCTGGGAAACGCCAGCCACCTCGCGCTCGATCCCTTCGCGCCGGTCCGCATCGCCCTCATGGTCGTGATCGTCATGATCGCCATCGTCGGCGGCCGCATCATCCCCGCCTTCACCCACAACTGGCTCAACGGAAAACGCAAGCCCATGCCCCAGCGCATCCCGTGGCTGGAAAAGACCGCGCTCGCCGCCCTGGTCGCATTCGTCCTGCTGGAGGCGACGGGCGCTCCCGATACGCTCATCGGTCTTGCCGCCCTTGTCGCGGCAGTGGCGCACGGCGCGCGGCTCGTGCTCTGGCGCGGCTTCGCCACGCGCGCCGAGCCGATCGTCTGGGTGTTGCATCTCGGCTATGCATGGATCGTGATCGGTCTCGCGCTGGCCGCGCTCGCCGCGTTCACGGACGCCGTCCCGAGCGCCAGCATCACGCATGCGTTCGGCACCGGGGCGATCGGCACCATGACCCTCGCCGTCATGAGCCGGGCCTCGCTGGGACACACGGGGCGCCGCCTCATCGCGCCGCGCCCCATCGTCTGGACCTATTACCTCATCACCCTGGCCGCGGCATTGCGCGTTGCCGCGCCGTTCTGGACCGACGGGTCCGCGGCCGCGCTCACGGCCGCAGCGCTCGCATGGATCTCGGCCTTCTCGCTCTTTACATATGTCTACGCGCCGATATTGACCACGCCGCGCATCACATCGAGGCACTGAAGATGCGCATGGGCGGTCACCAGCATCGGCGTGTCGAGACCGTGCCGTCGCGCGCGCCGCAGCATGTCGCCGAGAATATGGTCCGCCTCCGTGGGCCGTCCGCCGAGAACGTCGCGCAGCATCGATGAGGTGAACGTCGATCCCCGCTCCGTGAGCGAGCGCGCGTACGACGCCATCGCGGCTTCGTCCGGCTGAGAGCCCTCCGCACGGGCCACCGATCGGCACTCCTCGAGAAGCCGGACGATGAGATCCCGTCCGTCGTCGGTCGCCACGATCGTACCGATACTGGCCCGCATCAGGCATGTGATGCCTGCGAGCGTCGTCAGGAACACGAACTTGTTCCACATATCCTGCCGGATGTCGCGACTGAGCCGCGCGTCGACGCCGGCGGCCTCGAGGAGGCGGACCAGATCCGCGGCCACGGGATCGGCCGGCGTTGATTCCGACCCCACGATCACCGAGAAGAAGGGCGTCAGGTGCTCGATGACCCCCTCTTCGTTGAGCGCCACCGCGCCATGCACGATGCCGCCCAGGATCTCGGCCTGCGGAAACCTCGCGCCCAGCGCCCTGAGATGTGTGATGCCGTTGAGGAACGGCAGGACGCGCGTACCGGGACCGATCGACGGACCGACCGCGTCGAGGGCGCCCTCGAGCGCCGGGGCCTTGCAGGCGAGCACCACGACGTCGGGCGCATAACCGGCGACCGGTGCCTCGACCGCCGCCACCGGCCGAGCGACATCGCCGAGCGGGCTTCTGACGATGAGCTCGCCGTCACGCAGGCTTGCGAGCCGCGCCCCGCGCACCACGAAGAGCACGTCCACGCCGGCACTCTGGAGTTTCGCGCCGATGTACCCGCCCACGGCACCGGCGCCGAGAATGAGGACTTTCACGGCCGACCCTCCGCTCTGCGCCCGCGCCGGAGGACGCGGGGAGGCGCCTCCTGCATCACGCCGCGCCTCGCCGCACATCCGACCCTGGCGGATCGAACTGCTCTAGGAGCTGCTCGAGAACGGGGCGGATCCCTTTCAGCTCCTGAAGGTGGGCCGACGCGAGCCCGTCCATGGTGCGCTCTGCCTTCTCCGACAGCGCGACCGTGACGCGGCGTGCATCGTCCTTGTCCTTGGCCCGGGTCACGAAGCCGTTCTTCTCCAGGCGATTGACCAGCTCTACGGCCGTATGATGTCGGATCAGGAGGCGTTCCGCAATGTCGCCGATGCGGAGATCGGAGCGGTCCCGAGCCCCCTTGATGGCAAGCAGCGCCTGATACTGCTGCAGCGTCAGGCCCGCGTTTCCTGCCTCCTGCTCGCTGAAGGCCAGGAAGCACCTGAGCGCATAACGGAAATCGGCCAGGGCCTGGTAGCTCTTCTTGGCAAGTTTCCGGGGGCTGGATTTCGTCATCGGGTTGCCTCTTGATTATATCGTAATACGATATAAACTTCCCGTCACGTCATAGATCCGTCGCGCAAAGTATGGCGGGTTCTTTTCAGGCCGTCACGCGGCGGGGACAGGTTGGCATGGCCAAACGCAACGATCCAAGGACTGTGGCGGCAAGGAAGGGGATCGCGACCGACAGCGCCTTCGGCGCGGTCACCCCTCCCATTCATCTCTCGACGACCTACGCTTTCGCCGGCTTCGAGCGCGCCGGCGCGTACGATTATTCGCGGACCTCCAACCCGACGCGCGCCATGCTGGCCGAGACCCTGGCCGAGCTTGAAGGCGGGCAGGGCGCCGTGGTCGTCTCGTCGGGAATGGCGGCCGTCGATCTGGCCATGAGCCAGCTCAGGTCATCCGACCTGCTCATCGCACCGCACGATTGCTACGGCGGAACGCACCGGCTCCTCTCGGCCCGCCGCGACCTCAAGCATTTCGACGTCATGTTCGTGGACCAGGGCAACCCGGATGAGCTCGACAAGGCGTTCGCGGCCTCTCCCACCCTGGTACTGGTCGAGACGCCCAGCAACCCCTTGATGCGCGTCGTCGACATCCGCTCCATCGCCAGACGCGCCCGGGAAGTCGGGGCGAAAGTGGCGGTCGACAACACCTTCCTGTCGCCTGCCCTGCAGCGGCCCCTTCTTCTCGGCGCGCACTACGTCATCCATTCGACGACCAAGTATCTCAACGGGCATTCGGACGTCGTGGGAGGCGCGGTCATCTGCGGCGACAAATCCGACGCCGAGACCTTGGCCGCCTGGGCCAACGTCATCGGCGTCACGGGCTCCGCATTCGATTCCTATATGACGCTTCGCGGCGTGAGAACGCTCTTTCCGCGTGTCATGCAGCAGCAGGAGACCGCGCTCGCCATCGCACGATACCTCGAAAGCTACCCGACGGTTGCGTGCGTCCATTATCCCGGCCTGCCCTCGCACGCCGGTCATGCGATCGCCAAGGCGCAGCAGTCGGGCTTCGGCGCGATGCTGAGCTTCGAGCTGTCGGGCGGCGTCGAGGCCGTCCGCCGTTTCGTCGAGGAGGTCCGGGTGTTCACGCTGGCCGAGTCGCTTGGCGGCGTCGAAAGCCTCGTCGCTCATCCCGCGACCATGACACACGCCAGCATGGACCCCGAAGCGCGCCGCGCCGCCGGTATTACGGACGGCCTGTTGCGGCTTTCGGTCGGCCTCGAGGCGCAACAGGATCTGATCGAGGATCTGGAGTCCGCACTCGTTGCAGCCCGGTCGGTTTCGCTGTCGCGACGTGCGGCGCGGTAACGCCGCCATCGGCGCGATCATGCGCGCGATCAGGATCGCGGGCTCCGCCGCCGACGGCTCATCTGCGTGAGCGCAAAAGCTGCTCCAGGACGACGGCGTTGTTGTAGTGCTCATCCCGCGCCGCAAACAGCAGCGTGACGCGGCCTTGCCTCACCAGCTTGCTGAGCTCGTCGAGCGCCTCATTGTCCTTGAGCTCGTGCTCGTATTTGCGCCGGAACGCGTCCCATCTCTCCGGATCGTGGTTGAACCACTGCCGCAACGCCGTGCTCGGCGCGATCTCCTTCAGCCAGAGATCGACCTTCGCCTTGTCCTTGCTGAGGCCGCGCGGCCAGAGACCATCGACGAGCACGCGCACGCCGTCCTCCGCAGCCGGAGGCGCATAGACGCGCTTGAGATGAAACGTTCCGGTCGATCCCATGGGAGCACCATCGCCGCGGACCACATCCACGGCCATGGAAAAAAGATGGGCCGGCCTCGCGAAGAAATCAACGGGCGCCGGCAACCGGCAAGGCATCGCCAGCGCCCGGAAAAAAACGTCTCCGCGCGGCATGTTCATATCGTCACTTTCCTTGTGGAAAAGGGCGCAGATCCCATCCCTTGTATGCCCTTGCGCTCCCTGCCACAGTCCCACGCCCGAACACAGGCGATGCTCTTTTTTATGGACCGATGATATGCTGCCCTCGGAACAAACAACCCACCATCCGGCCTTTACACGCAACCGGTTCCCGCCCTCGCCTCCTGAGATTGACGACGAATATTTCGAATGGATCGCCCTCTTGGAGGCGGCTCAATCAGCCAGAAAACAATTCACATTCGTAGAGCTTGGGTCGGGTAAAGGACGATGGTCCGCGCGCGCAATCAAGGCGGCCGAAGCCGCGGGAATGACAGGCCGTGCCATATTGGTGGAAGCAGAACCAGGACATGCCGACGACACTGCCGAATTCATGGCGTCTGAAGGCATCGATCCGTCGTGCTATCACCTGATCCGGGCAGCCGTTGCCGCCCAGCGCGGGACGATGCCCTTCGTTGTTGAAGGTCCGCACGGTTTCACCAAGGACAATTGGCTCGGCCAAGCTCTTTTATCGTGTGCATCGATGGATCGATCGCATTTCGCGCCCGCATACAAATGGCGGATCTTCCCCGAACGCTATTACGGCAAGCAAATCTATCGGGACGCCCAACGATGGGGGTTCATCGAAGTCGATGTTCTTCAGCTAGCGGACGTCCTGCCCGATGACGGAACCATAGACCTCATTGATATGGACATCCAAGGCGCAGAAGGCGAGCTCATCCACGCCAACATCGAGTTGCTGACCAAACGCGTAAAACGCGTGTGTATCGCGACGCATTCGACCGGCGTCGAAGAAACGATCCGTCGGGATTTGGCCGCCGCCGGGTGGGATATGGTCTTCGACTATCCGTTGCAAACCGAAACCATGACGGATTACGGATTGATCGCGTTCAGGGATGGAGTTCAGTACTGGGTCAACGGACGAATTTAATCCGACCGATGACGTGACGGGAAGGAACGCAGCGCGTCACAGGTACTGCCCTCCCGTTGTCGCCGTGCCCGCGGAATTGCCCGGCAAGTAGCTCGCGCCGCCGCCATTGGCGTAGATCACGCCGTTGCCCAGCACATCGTAACGCAATCCCGTCGCCGAGCCTGAGAACGTCATGGCCTGGAATTCACTCAGACCTCCAAACAACGTCCGCACGTAGCCCGTGAACGTTGGCGTTCCTGTCAGGGTGACGGCGCGCCCGGCGCTGCTGAAAGCGCCCTGCTGATTGAAGACGTGATAGAGCGCGCCGCCGGAAATGCTGTAATTGCCGGATGTATTGACCTTTCCGCCGTAGCCGAGCTGAACGTGGTAATATGCCGTCGCCCCGAACGCGACGGAGTTGAGCGTCACGGAGCAACCGTTCAACGCGTTGATGCACGAACCCGAGGTCGTGGTTTGCATCGTCAAGTTCGAGATCGTGTAGGAACAGGAGACTTGACCGGCAAAGCAATGGCCGCCAGTGACGCTGATGATCGTGGATCCTGCGCCCGCGCCGCTGATCGCAACCGATCCGGCACCCGTCATGCTCCGCAAGGTATTGGAGCCCGTGAACGTCCCCGCGCCAACGCTTATGGTGATATTGTAGATCGACAGGTCGAGCGTTGCAGCCGCCTGGATGGCCTTGTCGATGGTGAGGAACGCGCCGCCCGAGGTGTTGGACAACCCGGTATTGCTGTCGCTGCCGTCCGTCCGCACGTAGTAGGTGCGGTTGGCGGCCAGGGCTTCGCGCAGCCCGGAGACACTCACCGCGCCGGTGGAGCGGTCGATGACGATCGCCTCGCGCCAGACGCTGCCGTCCGCGCTGACCTTCACATGAAAGTTGTCGTCACCGACCAGCCCGAACTCGGCGCGTCCGGAGAAGTCGGTCTGGAACACAACGCTCGCCGTGTCGCCGGCGTCGTCCTTGTTGATCTTGAGCTGGTGCCCGGCCCCCTCGTGGCTGAATAGGGACGCAGGGCTCGCAACCGACAGGCGGTCGGTCGTATCCGCCGTCGCATTGATACCAACGAGCGGCACCGGATTGACGCTTTCCACGCCCTCGCCGCCGCCTCCCCCGCCGCCCGTGAGCACGGAGAAATACGTCCACTCGCCGGTTGAGCCGGGCGTTGCGGTGTCTGGCTCGTTGGCGAGGTTGCCATCGATGTTGGAGAGGAAGGCATGGCCGTCGTGCTCGACGAGATCGCCGGTCGCGTAGGTCGTGGCGTTGCTCCACGCCCCCTTCGGAACGAGCGAGGCGCCGCCGCCGCCCGGAGCCGGAATCCAGCCGCCGCCGGCGAAGAGATAGCTCTGGCTTTCGTCGCTGACCCAGGCGAGCCATCCGGCCGCCGGGACATAGAAGGCCCAGGCTCCGTCTTGCCACGCCGCGACGTGCGTCGCATGTCCGCTCCAGCTTCCGGTCGGGCTCGCCCCGACGATGTAACGGTCGCCCTCGGCGGGCGATCCGGGCGGCGTGCCGAGGTCCTTGTCGATGACCGCGAGCTGCACGATCGCGTCGAGCGCCCGCAGCGCCTCGTTGTGCGTGACGTGCTTTTGCGACTGCGCGGCAAGGATGTAGGGGAGCTTCAGATTGGCTGTTTCGTCCATGGGTCCGGATGCTCGTCCGCCGGGGGTCAGAACCCACTATCGCCGAGCGATCCGGCGCGAGGATAAAATGCGCCGGCCACAGGTTTCCGCGGGCGAGCCCCGGCGCGCCCTTGCATTTGCCGGCCGGAACCGTTACACCGGCCTCCAGGATCTCGAAAATCAGTATTTATTTTCAATATGTTAGATAGATTTTCGGGTCAGGTTCATCCGCACGCGAGGCCGCACGCTATGCCAGCGCCATCGATCGAGCTCCACAAAGGCGATCTTCCACCGGGCCTTACGTTCGCGGGCAGCGTCGCCGTCGATACCGAGACGCAGGGCCTCAACCCGCAGCGCGACCGCCTCTGCCTCGTCCAGCTCTCGGCCGGCGACGGGACCGCCCATCTCGTGCAGCCCGATCCCGCGACCTACGACGCGCCGCGGCTCAAGGCGCTGCTGGCGGATCCCCAGGTGGTCAAGATCTTCCACTTCGCCCGCTTCGACCTCGCGGTCATCGAGAAGTACTTGGGCGTGACGGTTACGCCCGTCTATTGCACGAAGATCGCCTCCAAGCTGGTCCGCACCTACACCGACCGCCACGGCCTCAAGGACATCACGTCCGAATTACTCGGGATCGAGCTCTCGAAACAGCAGCAGAGCTCCGACTGGGCCGCCGAAACGCTCTCCCAGCAGCAGCTTGCCTACGCTGCCGCCGACGTTCTGCATCTGCATGCGCTGAAGGAGAAGCTCGACGCCATGCTGGCGCGCGAGCACCGCCAGGCGTTCGCCGAGGCCGCCTTCGCGTTCCTGCCCACGCGCGCCAAGCTCGATCTCGCCGGCTACGGCGACGACGACATCTTCGCGCACTGAGGCGGACCCCGCATCGCCACAAATGCTCCGTTCGGCCGCGAAGCGCACGACAGTCCCATTCTCACCCCAATTTCAGGCAATTGTCCGCCAGCCTTCGCATGTGCAAACTGCGCTTCGGCGCCGTTGCGGGGCAGGGCCCTGTCGCCCGTCCGGCGGACGACGTGGGAGACCGGGGCCTGACGCTCGCCCCGCGGGCCGGAATCGGGCTCTAACGGCCGCAGCGCGAGCCCGGATGTCGAGGGCGGGGACCCCGGATGGCCATGACCGCTGACCCTGGATCGAATGCCTTGGCCGGCCGCCGGACCGGCGACGGCATGGTGTTGGCCATCGACCGCGCGGACGCGTTCCGCCGCGCCCGCCGCCGCACGGCGCTCGTCCGCATCCTGCGCATCGCCTGCCCGGCCATGGCCGTGCTCCTCCTCGGCACCTACGCGCTTTCGATTGCCCGCACCGCGGGGCTGGTTGGCGGCGAGACGCTTCCCGAGCTCGCCATCCGCAAGATCCTGCCCGAGGATCTGACCATGCAGAACCCGCGCTACGAAGGCTACGGCAAGGACGGCGGCAGCTACGTGTTCACGGCCAAGACCGCCGAGCACGATCTGGCGCTCCGCAATGTCGTCAAGCTCAACGGGATCGTGGGCGAGATCTATCAGCCCGACAAGACGCGCACCGACGTCACCGCGACGCGCGGCGTCTTCGACAACGAGAAGAACCTGCTCGAGCTCTTCGAGGAGATCAACGTCGATTCCGAGAGCGGCCTCAAGGCCCGCCTGACGCGCGCCACGATCCTGACCAAGGAGGACCTGCTGACCTCCGACGAGCCGGTGCTCGTCGAGTTTCCGAACGGCTCCGTCCGCTCGAAACGCATGACGCTGCGCCAGAAGGCGCGCGAGGCGACGTTCGCCGACGAGGTGGCCGTGATCCTGACGCCCCCGCCCGACGACGGGAAGAACACCGAAGACCAGGTCGCGCCGGCGCCGCCCGCGGACGGCGGCGCGATGTTCACGCCCGCGAACGGCCCGATCACCATCGCTGCCAATCGCCTCGACATCAGCGACACCGGCAAGACGGCGCTCTTCACGGGAAGCGTGCGCGCGGAACAGGCCGGCTCGTACCTGACCACGCCCGAGCTCGAGGTTTTCTACGAGGGCGAAGGCATGATGGGCGGATCGGCGACGCCGCCGGCCGGCGCCGACGCCAAGTCCTCCGCCGGCAAGGTGCGCCGCATCCTGGCGAAGAAGCCCGTCGTCATGAAGCGCATGAACGGCGACGTGGTGACGAGCGACAACGCCGACTTCGACGCCGAAGCGCAGTCTGCCGTGCTCTCCGGAGAGGTCATCATGACCTCTGGAACCAACCGCCGCGCCGCAGGCGACCGGGTCGAGATCGACGAAGCGCAGGGAACCATCCTGCTCGCCGGAAACGTCTCCGTGCTGCAAGGGGGCAACGAGCTGCGCGGCGGCCGCCTCGCCATCGACCGCACGGACGGCACGGCCAGATTGACCACGCCCCCCGAAGCCGCCCTGGGCCCCGGCCGCATCGCCGCGCGCCTCGAGCGCGAGGGCGACCCGCGCCGCGCCAAGACGGCGGCCGACACCCGGCAGCCGAACGATCAGAGCCCGCTCGGCACGTTCCGGACCAACCCCGATGCGCCGATCGAGATCACCGCCGACTCCCTCGACGTCGACGACAAGCGCAAGCTGGCCGTGTTCCGCGGCGATGTCGATTCCACCCAGGACGCCTTCAACATCCGCTGCGCCGAGCTCACCGCCTTCTACAAGGGCGAGGCCGGCCTCGTCGACGCCGCCGATCCCGGCGCGCCGAAGAGCGGCCGGAAAGCGGAGCTGACCCGCATCGAAGCGCGCAAGGACGTGCACGTGACCTCGAAGGACGGGCAGACCGCCACCGGCGATTGGGCCGATTTCGACACTAGGACCAACAAGGTCACGATGGGCGGCAACGTGGTGCTGTCGAAAGGCAAGAGCATGGTGCGCGGCACCCGCCTCGTGATCGACCTCGCGACCGGCGAGAGCAAGATCGACACCGCACCCCAGAACACGGCGGCGCGCCCGTCCGGCGGCGGCTGGGTCACCAAGACGCCGGCGGAGCCGGCGGGCGAGAGCAAAGGCCGCGCCAGCGCCGTGTTCTTCCCCGAGGAGCTGCAGAAGGACGACGAGGCCGCCAGGGCGAAGGCCAAGGCGCCGGCCACCGGCACGACCGTGGACGGCTGGTCGGCGACCGCCCCGCCGGACGGGTCGGCGAATTGACAGGGATGGCCGAAACCGGCTCGAATGGTCTCCGATGAAGCTGTGGCCTTTGACATTGAAGCGGGCGGCCCATGAGGACGAGCCCCACGACGCCGGCAACGGCGCGGCGAACGGCTACGCCTCCGCGGAGGAGGCTGAGTATTACGCCTCCCATCAGGGCTGGCTCGTCGCCGAGAACGTGCAGAAGAGCTACAGGAAGCGCATGGTGGTGCGCGGCGTGAGCCTGGCCGTCGGCCGCGGGGAATCGGTCGGCCTGCTCGGTCCCAACGGCGCCGGCAAGACGACCGTGTTCTACATGATCACCGGCCTCGTGCCCGCCGACGCCGGGCGCATCACCATCGACGGCCGCGATGTGACGCCGCTGCCGATGTACCGGCGCGCCCGCCTCGGCATCGGCTATCTGCCGCAGGAGGCGTCGATATTCCGCGGCCTCACCGTCGAGCAGAACATCATGGCCGTGCTCGAGCTGGTGGAGCCGGACCGCACGCGCCGCCAGGAGCAGCTCGACAGCCTGCTCGAAGAGTTTCACATTGCGCGGCTCCGGAAGTCGCCGTCGATGGCGCTCTCGGGCGGCGAGCGGCGCCGCTGCGAGATCGCCCGGGCGCTGGCCTCCCGCCCGTCGTTCATCCTTCTCGACGAGCCGTTCGCCGGCATCGATCCGATCGCGGTCGGCGACATCCAGCAGCTCGTGCGCCACCTGACGGACCGCGGCATCGGCGTCTTGATCACCGACCACAACGTCCGCGAGACCCTGAGCCTGATCGACCGTGCCTATATCATCTACGATGGTCAGGTTTTGACACAAGGTAAGCCGGCGGAAATCATAGCCAACGAAGATGTCCGGCGGGTTTATCTGGGAGATATGTTCGTTAATACCCGTTGAGTATAGCCTGGGCTCCAGGGTTCCCGAGTCCGGGACGAGGAGCGATGAGCTGGAACCGGCCAAAGGGCCTCTACGCGGCACGTCCGCCATGCATGAGCATCACGAACGACGCAGGGTCGAGACCCGGAAGCGCCGTCGCGATCGCTTGGCGTCGACACCCGCGAGCCGATATTGAGAGCTGGCGATGGCGCTGACGGCAAAGCTCGAGCTGAGGCAAGGCCAGCAACTGGTGATGACACCCCAGTTGCAGCAGGCCATTCGCCTGCTTCAGCTCTCCAACCTCGAGCTCGGCCAGTTCGTCGAATCCGAGCTCGAGCGCAATCCGCTGCTCGAGATGGACGAGATCCCCGACACGGCGCCGAGGAGCGAGCCCAACGCCGAGGCCGAGAGCCCGCCTGAGCGCGCAGGGCCCGCGGGCGAGGACGAGTGGCTGGACCTCGAGAAGCCGGTGGCGGAGGCCGACGGCGGCCTTGGCGGCGACGACGACGGCGCGTTCCCGGACGGCGGCGCGGCCCCCGGCATGCCGGAAGGGCTCGAGTCCGGCTGGGCGACGCTGCGCCAGCGCATGAGCTCCTTCGGCGGCGAGGACATCAATCCCGAGGCCTTCGTCTCCGGCGAGACGTCGCTCAGGGACCATCTCTCGGAGCAGTTGCCGCTCGCCATCCGCGGCCATGCGGAGCGCCTGATCGGCCAGCACCTGATCGACATGGTCGACGAGGCGGGATATCTGCACGCCGACCTCGATCAGCTCGCCGCCAAGCTCGGCGCGCCCCTGGAGCTGGTCGAAAGCGTGCTCGCGACCTTGCAGACGCTGGACCCCGCCGGCGTCTTCGCCCGCTCGCTCGGCGAATGCCTGGCGCTCCAGCTCAAGGAGCAGAACCGCTACGATCCGCAGATCGCCGCCCTCCTCGACAATCTCGACCTCATCGCCGCCCATAACATGACGGCGCTCCGCAAGGCCGTCGGCGCCGACATGGGCGAGATCGCCGACATGATCGAGGAGATTAAGCGCCTCAATCCGAAGCCCGGCCTCAGGTTCGGCTCCGTCCAGCTCCAGCCCGTCGTGCCCGACGTGCTGGTGCGCGCCGCCTCCGACGGACGCTGGCTCATCGAGCTCAACAGCGACACGCTGCCGCGCGTGCTCGTCAACCGCACCTACTTCGCCGAAGTCAACAGGACGACGCGCACCGAGAAGGACAAGGACTACCTGCTCGAATGCCTGCAGACGGCGAACTGGCTCGTCAAAAGCCTGGACCAGCGCGCGCGCACGATCCTCAAAGTGGCCGAGGAGATCGTCCGCCAGCAGGATGGCTTCTTCACCTATGGCGTCGAGCATCTGCGGCCGTTGAACCTCAAGACCGTCGCCGATGCCATCTCGATGCACGAATCGACGGTCTCGCGCGTCACCTCGAACAAGTACATGGCGACGCCGCGCGGCATCTTCGAGCTCAAGTATTTCTTTACGTCCGCCATCGCGTCCGCAGGCGAAGGCGAAGCCCATTCGTCCGAAGCGGTTCGCCACCGCATCCGCCAGATGATCGAAGGGGAAAGCGCCCGCACGATCCTCTCCGACGACAAGCTCGTCGAGCGGCTCAAAGCCGAGGGCATCGACATCGCCCGGCGCACGGTCGCAAAATATCGCGAGGCCATGCGCATTCCCTCCTCCGTGCAGCGGCGCCGCGAAAAGCGGTTCGCCGAGCGTGTGGGCCACTGAAACGAGGCGCGTCCCGGCCCCGAGATGGGCCGTCACCAACGCAGGCGCACAAGGACCTTCCCGCGCCGCAGGATTGACTCCCCCCGGCGTCCGGCCTAGCGTCCCTCAAAAGATGCGCCGGCCGCGCAAGATGCCGGCCAAGAGCTTGGAATAATTAGAGAGTTTGGAATAATTCGAAAACTCTGACATGGAGGTCGCCGTGGGAGCATCCCAAAACGGCCACTCCGCGCCCGGCACCGCGATCAAATCCTGCCGGACAACATCTCGAACGGCCTACCGAGCAGCCAATGTCATGGGCATCCCCGCCGGGACTCGCCATGGCTGGCCGCCTGGAACGCACATCGCAGACGGCCAAGCGATGTGAAGAGACTGAGCACATGGCAGTTGCAAGGCCGAACGAACCGGGGGCACCACAAGAGGCGGACGGACGGAGCCTCGCGTCAGGAGCGGAACGCGCGTAGAGGAAGCGGAATTATGAGGCTTGGCGGCGCCGCGGCCCCGCCAGCCGGCATGATTGGTGCATGACATACGGGGCGTAACGAGCGGGCGTAACGAGGAGTCGAACGTCGACGGCGCGAGAGCATAAAGCATAAGGCATCGCGAGAGCATCGAGAGGATTGAGTGGCCCCGCGCCGAAAGCGGGAGCCCAAGTATGCGCGGACACGCACAAGCGCACGCGCGGCCGAGTAGATGAGGATCGGCTCACAAGACCGATCACTGACCCGATGGGACCGGAAAAATGGATTTGAGCGATTTACTGGCACCGGGCGGAATTTTTCCCGCCTTCGAAGCCACGAGCAAGAAGCAGGCGCTTCTGGATCTGTCCACCTGCGCGGCGGAGCTGACCGATCTCGAGCCCCGCGCCATCCATGACGCGCTCCTTCAGCGCGAGCGGCTGGGCTCGACCGGCCTCGGCCGCGGCATCGCCGTTCCCCACGTCAAGCTCAACCGCCTGCCCGGGATCGTCTCGCTCTTCGCGCGTCTCACGACGCCGATCGATTTCGAGAGCCTGGACGGCGAGCCGGTGGATCTCATCTTCCTGCTGCTCGCCCCCGATCACGCCGGCGGTGACCATCTGAAGGCATTGGCGCGGATCTCGCGGCTGGTACGCGAGCCTGCGGCGCTCGAGCGTCTGCGCGCGGCACCCGATCTCGCGAGCCTGAAGCGCGCCTTGGAGCAGCCCGCAGCGATCCACGCCGCCTGAGCAGTCCCGGCGTCCCACGCCGCCCGAACGAGCGACGCGGATCGCATCATCCGAAAGCGGCGAGCGCGCCCAGACCGAGCACGCCGACGATGATGCGCCACCAGGCAAAGAGGCCGAAGCCATGGCGCCCGATGAAGTCGAGCGCCAGCTTTACGACGGCGACGGCCGTCACGAAGGCCACCACGAAGCCGACGCCGATCGGGAGCGCATCGGACACCTGCAGCCGCTCCCAGTTCTTGTAGAGATCGAGCGCGAAGGCGCCGGTCATGGTCGGCATCGCCAGAAAGAAGGAAAACTCTGCGGCCGTCCGCTTGTCGGCGCCGAGCAGGAGGCCGCCGACGATCGTCGAACCAGATCGCGACACGCCCGGGATGAGCGCCAGGCACTGGAAAAGGCCGATGCCGAACGCGCGCGACGGCGGAATGTCGATCGCGTCGTGATACCGGAACGCATGCGCCATCCTGTCGACGGCGAGCAGCACGAGGCCGCCGGCAATCAGCATCGCGCAGATGAGGGCCGGCGTCTCGAACAGCACGTTCTTGATGAAATCGTGCATGAGCGCGCCGAGCACGGCCGCCGGCAGGAAGGCGAGCAGGACCGCGGCGGCGAACCGGCGGATTTTCTCGTCCGTCGGCAGCGCCGAAAGCATCTTGAGGAGCTCCCGGAAATAAACGAACACGATGGCCAGGATGGCGCCGAGCTGGATCAGGACCTCGAACGTCTTGCCGGGCGAGTCGAAGCCCAGGAAATGGCCGGCGAGCAGGATATGCCCGGTGGAGGAAACCGGCAGGAACTCGGTGAGACCTTCGAGGAATCCGAGCAGGGCGGCTTGCCAGATCGCCATGAGGCAATGCTCTCCGGTGTGGCTGAGGGATCGCGGAAGCGTCGGGGAAGCGGGGGAAAGGCTGGATTCGGTGCGGGACGCTCGGGTAGCACGTGTGGGCAAACGAGGATACGGTCCACTATAGGCGCCCTATGACGCGCGCAAGACACGCCGAAGGCTCCGTTTGGACCATGGAGCTGACGCGAGCCTGAAGACGACCGGTTTCCAGCGTTCCGAGGCCGTGGATTTCACGTCATGCACACTTTAACGCAGTTCAGGCTTTGCCCCAAATCGCGCTCGATCCGGCTTGCGCTGGCCGAGGTCGGCGCAGAGGTGGCGTTGGCGGACGAGCGTCCGTGGGAATGGCGCCCCGAGTTCCTGGCCCTCAATCCGGCGGGCGAGCTCCCCGTCCTCGCCCTCGATGGCGGACCGCTCCTCTGCGGCGCCTATGCGATCTCCGAGTACTTCTCCGAGATCCTCGCCGATCGCGAGAAGGACGGGCGGCGCGCGCCGCTCTTCCACGGCAGCCCTGCCGAGCGAGCCGAGCAGCGCCGCCTCGTCGATTGGTTCCACGGCAAGCTCGACCGCGAGGTGACGCGCGAGCTTCTGATCGAGCGTGTCTATGGGCATCTGATGACGGACATCCCCCGCGCCCCTGATCCCGGCGCGCTGCGGGCGATCCGCGCGAACATCCGCCATCATCTCGCCTACGTGAACCACCTCGCCCACGAGCGTCGCTGGCTCGCCGGCGACGAGATGAGCTTCGCCGATCTGGCCGCCGCCGGTCATCTGGCGACCATCGACTACCTCGGGGAAAATCCGTGGGACAGCTATCCGTCGGCAAAATCGTGGTACGCGCGCCTGAAGTCGCGGCCGTCGTTCCGCGCGCTGCTCTCCGACCGCATGCCGGGCATTTCGCCCGCTCCTGCCTACGCCGACCTCGACTTCTGACGGCTGCGCCATGATGAGCTCCACCGAGGCATTGGCCGACCTGAAGCCGCACGAGCACATCAAGGCTGCGCTGCGCAAACGCGCACGCGCGCTCGGCTTCGAGACCCTGCGTTTCGCCCGCCCAGACGCGATCCCCGCCGCCGGCGAGCGGCTGATGACCTTCCTCGCCGACGGGCGTCACGGCACCATGGACTGGATGGAAACGACGGCCGACCGCCGCCGCGACCCGCGCCAGCTCTGGCCCGACGCGCGCTCCGTCGTCATGCTCGCCATGAGCTACGCGCCCGAGACGGATCCCATGGCCGCGCTCGCCGAGCCCGCGCGCGGCGTCGTCTCGACCTACGCCAAGCGCAGCGATTACCACGAGGTGATGAAAGGCAAGCTCAAGGAGCTCGCGGGCGTGATCGAGCGGCAGACCGGAGAGCCGGTCAAAGTGTTCGTCGATACTGCGCCCCTGATGGAGAAACCACTCGCTCAAGCGGCCGGCATCGGCTGGCAGGGCAAGCACACCAACCTCGTCTCGCGCGAGAGCGGCTCGTGGCTCTTCCTCGGCGCCATCCTGACGGCCGCCGCATTCGAGGCCGATGCCCCCGAGCCCGACCGTTGCGGACGCTGCACGCGCTGCCTCGACGTTTGCCCGACCCGGGCATTCCCCGCGCCCTACCAGCTCGATGCGCGCCGCTGCATCGCCTACCTGACGATCGAGCACAAAGGCCACATCCCGGAAGAGTTCCGCGCACCGATCGGCAACCGCATCTTCGGCTGCGACGACTGCCTCGCCGTGTGCCCGTGGAACAAGTTCGCGGAGCGCGTCCGCGAGGCCCGCCTGCACGTCAGGGCCGAGCTCGACAACCCGCCTCTCGCCGAGCTGATGGCCCTCGACGACGCTGCCTTCCGCGCCCGCTTCCGCAACACGCCCATAAAGCGGACCGGACGCGACCGCATCGTGCGCAACTGCCTGATCGCCGCCGGCAACGCGCGCGACGCGTCGTTCCTGCCGCAGGTCCAAGCGCTCCTCGACGACCCCTCGGCGATTGTGCGCGCCATGGCCGTCTGGGCCTACAGGCGCCTCGCGACGCCGGACACCGTCGCCGCGGCCACCGCCCAGCGCGCGCCGGCCGAGACGGACCCCGACGTCCGCAAGGAGTGGGCCTGATGCGGCTCTTTTGCCTGGGTCTCGGCTACACGGCCGAAGCGTTCGCGCGCCGGCTCAGGCCACGCGGCTGGGCCGTCGGCGGCACCGCGCGCACGCCGGAAGGCGTCCAGCGCATTGCCGCCCTCGGCTACGACGCCGTCCTCTTCGACGGCACCGCACCGGCACCCGAGGTCTCGCGCGCCATCACGGCGGCGACGCACCTTCTGGTCTCCGCCGGCCCCGACGAGCACGGCGATCCGTCCTTGCGCCACCACGGCCGCGACATCGCCCGCGCCGCCGGCCTGGGCTGGATCGGATACCTCTCGACCATCGGCGTCTATGGCTCATCGGACGGCGCATGGGTCGACGAGACGAGCATGCCGAAGCCCGGCTCCGAGCGCACGCGGCGCCGCCTCGCGGCGGAGGACGACTGGCTGGCGTTCGGACGGACCTGCGGCAAGACCGTGCAGGTCTTCCGCCTGGGCGGCATCTACGGCCCCGGCCGCAGCGCCGTCGACGATCTCAGGAACGGCACCGCGCGCCGCATCGTCAAGCCCGGCCAAGTATTCAACCGCATCCACGTCGAGGACATCGCAAGCGTGCTCACCGCCGCCGCGGAAGGACGCGGATCGCACACCGTCTACAACGTCACCGACGGCGCGCCCTCGCCGCCGCAGGATGTGATCGTCCACGCGGCGACCTTGATGGGACTTGCGCCGCCCGCAGAGATTCCGTTCGAGAGCGCACCACTCACCCCCATGGGCAAGAGCTTCTATGCCGAGAACCGGCGTGTCCGCAGTCGGCGGGTTGTAGAGGACCTCGGCGTTACGTTGCGTTACCCGAGCTACCGCGAAGGGCTCGCCGCCATTCTCGCCGATACCGGCGCTTGACGCTTCTTATCCCGCAATCTGAACAATCTGACAGCTTCCCTCCGCTTTGTTGCCGAAATCGCGGAGAATGATGGCCCTCATCCGGGCGCATGGCAGTGCGATCGTGTTCGGCGTTCCTTCGGCGTTTCTCATGTCATCCCTCTCTCGTAAACAGGCCCGCCCATGACGATCCATCGATTGATGAGGTTGGCGGCCGCAGTCGCGTGCGCATCCATCGCATGGTCGGCGGCTGCGGCGGCGAACGAAGAGGCCGCCCACGCGTTGGCTGAGAAGTTTGCGGTCAAGACCGCGCCGGCCGCCGCCGCCAAGGAGAACGTCGAGGACGAGCCGGTCGTCATTGCCGACCCGAGGCGCTTGGCGGCAGACGCCGCGAAGCGCAAGGCCGAGGACGCGCGCAAGGAAGCCGAAGCCCGCCTCAAGGCCGATGAGGCGAAACGGAAGGCGGCCGAAGAAGCGCAGCGGGTTGCGGCGGCAAAGCGCAAGACTGACGAGGAGCGCAAGCAAGCGGAGGCGAAGCGCCAGGCGGCGGAAGCCGCACGACGCAAGGCCGACGAAGAGAAGCGGATCGCGGACGCGCGCCGCAAGGCGGACGAGGAGCGCCGCGCCGCGGAAGAAGCCGACATGCTCGCCCGCGCGCAGCGCGAGGCCGATGAGCGCAGGGTCGCCCTCGACAAGGCCCGTGCCGAACAGGAGCGGCGCGAAGCAATGCGTCGCGCCGCCGAGCGGGCGGCACAGGAGAAGGCCGAGCAGGATCGCCGTCTCGCCGAGGCAGAGCGCATCGCACGCGAGACCGCCGCGGCCGAGCAGAAGCGGGCCGACGACGAGCGCCGCGCCGCCGAGGAGCGGCGGTTCGCGGAGGAAAAACGCATCGCCGAAGAGCAGCGCATCGCCGAGCAGAGGCGCCTCGACGAGGAGCACCGTCAGGCGGAATTGCGCCGCGTCGCTGAAGAACGGCGCGCAGCCGAGGAGCGACACGCCGCGGCGGAGAGAGAGGCCGCTGAGCAGCGCCGCCGCGCCGAGCAGGAACGTTTGGCCGAGGAAAAACGTGCCGAGGACGCACGCCGCCGCCTCGCCGAGCAACAGCGCATCGCGCGCGATCAGTTCATCGCCGAGCAGACCCGGCGTATCGAAGCGGAGCAGCGCCAGGCCGAGGAGCGGCGGGAGAATGAGCGGTGGGAGGACGAGCGGCGTCTCGCCGAGCAACGGCGCGGAGCCGACGAGGCGCGCCAGGCTGACGAAGCCCGCCGCAGGGCGGACGAGGCGCAGCGCGCTGCCGCGGAGCAGCAAAAGAAGCTAGCCGCAGAGCGCGAGTGGGAGCACCGACGGCTCACCGAGCGGCTGATGCGGCTCGAGGAAGACCGCAGGTCGAGGGCGCGTTTCAGCGAGCCTCCGATGGGCCTCACGAGGCCCGTGGCGCCGGTTGCGCAAGCCCCGGCCGCACGCGGCGGGCCTGCCCCCGTGTCGGCCTTCGCCGCCGTCACCCCCACGACGCGCGTCACCGTGCTTCTCGTCATGGAGCCCGGCACCAACGGCATCCGCCGCTACGGCGACAAGACCGCCGACCCGGTGATCTGCTCGACCGCCGCATGCTGGATCGCGGCCGGTCTCGATCGCAGCGCCACCGTCATGCGGCGCGGCCAGGCGCTCGGCGCCGGCAACACGCTCGGCCGCCGCGCCGCCGCCTGCAATCATCGCCTGGCGTGCGCCTTCCGCAGCATCGATCTCGGCGGGCCCGCAGCCTCCCTGCAGCCGATCGATCTGCGCATCATGCGCCACGACCGCCGCGAGTTCCTGAGGATCGAAGCCGATCCCACGTGCCGCCTGACGCACGGCACCCTCACCTGCGCCAAGACCTATCGGGCAAGGACTTGGCGCGCCTGGATCGTCCCTGAGCGCCTCGCCATCGAGGCCGGCCCTGCCGCCCTCGCGGCCGCGCTCGCAAGTGGCCTTACGGGGGCGCGTCCCTCGGCGGCCCTCGTTCCGGCCGGGCGCTGACGACATCGGCTGCGCAGGACTTGATACGGGCCGCGACACGACGCGTCGCGACCCGGGCACGTCGCGCGCCTGCAGGCTCGCCTCCGCTACGGCCGCAAAAACCCAAGCCGAACCCCGCAAACCGTCGCCCGTCCCGAGCGGACACGCGCGGCAACGCTTTTTTAGCCATGGCCGTGACTTGTCCCGCGGACGGTCCCCGCCACCCGCCCGGCACAGGGAATTTTACAAAGTTTGAGACCATCCTCGGCGTGCTTCGGCGGGCGGCGGCCGCAGAGACCCAGGGGGCCCGGTCCGCCGATTCATCGCTCACCTCGAGCCCATCGGGACAGACTTGCTTAGGCGGCACGGCGGCATGGCCTTCATCTCTCACGAACGAACATACGCGAGCGGCGCATCCCGCCACGCGTCGGCGCACGTCCTCGGCGCCGCGCGCCGTGGCATCGACGCCGTCTTCAGCGACAAGCGCGGCAACGTCTCGCGTCCCAAGCTGCTGTTTGCGACCTCGACGTTCGACGCCATCATCCTGATCGTGACCGGGCTCGCCGCCTTCCGTCTCGCAAGCGCTGCGGAAACCGCGCCTGCGACCGTCGCCGCCTGGATCGCCATCGTCGCCCTCGCGACGACGCTCGAGCTCAGGCGCAACTGGTCCTACTCGATTCACGCGCTGCGTCAGCCGGCACGGCAGGTCGGCAAGATCGTGCGGAGCGCCGTCACCGTCTTCTGCCTCGCCATCGGCGCCACCACGCTCATGGGCCTGCCGACGGTCTCGCCCGCAATCGGCACCGTCTGGCTCGTCTCTGCCATTGCCGCGATGGTTGCTGCCCGCTTTGGCCTCGCCCGCGTGCTCGAAAGCCTGACCGACACCGGCCGCCTCGTCCGTCGCACGGTCATCGTCGGCGGCGGCCCCGACGCCGAGCACCTCATCGCGACGCTCGAGGCCGGCCACCACAAGGAACTCGCTATCCTCGGTGTGTTCGACGACCGCGGCGACGAGCGCTCCGCTGCGAGCGTCGCCGGCCATCCGAAGCGCGGCACCATCGATGAGCTTCCAGAGTTCAGCCGCAGGGCCGGCGTGGACCTCGTGATCGTCACGGTTCCGGCAGCGGCCGAGAAGCGCCTGATGCAGATCCTGAAGACCCTGTTGGCGCTCCCCATCGACATCCGCATCTCGGCGCTGAGCTCGAAGCTGCGCCTGAGCGCGACGGCCTACACCTATATCGGCCGCGTGCCCATGCTCGCCCTCATGGACCGCCCGCTGACCGACTGGGAGCGCGTCGTCAAGAACATCGAGGACCGCCTGCTCGGCACGCTGCTGTTTCTCCTTGCCGCCCCGGTCATGGCGCTGGTTGCGCTTGCCATCCGACTCGACAGCAAGGGCCCGGTCCTCTTCAGGCAGCGCCGCTACGGCTTCGACAACGAGCTGATCGAGGTCTTGAAGTTCCGCTCCATGCACGTCGACACGCTCGACGCGACGGCCTCGAGGCTCGTGACGAAAGACGATCCGCGCGTCACGCGGGTCGGCCGCTTCATCCGCCGGACGAGCCTCGACGAGCTGCCCCAGCTCCTGAACGTGATCAAGGGCGAGATGTCGCTCGTCGGCCCGCGCCCGCACGCCACCGAGGCCAAGGCGTGCGCCGATCTCTACCAGACCGTCGTCGGCGAATATTTCGCCCGTCACCGCGTAAAGCCGGGCGTCACCGGCTGGGCCCAGGTCAACGGCTGGCGCGGCGAGACCGACACCCACGAGAAGATCCAGCGCCGCGTCGAGGCCGATCTCTACTACATCGACAACTGGTCGCTGCTCCTGGATCTCTACATCATCGCCGCAACCCCGTTCGCCCTCTTGAGCGGCAAGAACGCCTACTAGGCATTGTCGAAGGCGCCCGGATCATGATTGGAAAGCTCACGTCGGCGACGACCATCGACACGCATCACGCGCCCGGCACATCCGCGTGGACGGTCTCCGCCGGCACGCTCGCCGCCCTCGCCGTCGCGGGGGCCATGGGGACGAGCTCGATCGTCTTCTCCGAGCCGGCCGTGGCCGACATTCTGATGGTCGCCGTCATCGTCGGCCTGCCGCTTCTCGGCGTGACGCGCTTCGGGCCCGTGTCGATCCTGAACCTCGCCCTCTGGCTCGTCTTCGTGGCGTTGGGCCTTGCGGCCACGTCCGTCTCGACCACGTTCGCGACCGCCGTCACGCACCAGGCCGTGACGCTGTTCCTCGCGCTCGGCGCGTTCGTGCTCGCAGGCTATGTCACGGCGGATCCCGAGCCGCGCGCCCGGCTGATCCTGACAGCCTACGTCGCCGGATGCCTGATCGCGGCGGCCGCGGCGATTGCCGGTTACTTTCAGCTCATCCCGTCGACCTACGACCTGTTCACGACCTACGGCCGCGCCCGCGGCACTTTCAAGGACCCGAACGTGCTCGGCGCGGCGCTCGCCCCCGCCATCGCCTATCTGGCCCTGATCGCCCTGCGCCAGCCGCCGCGCCAGGCGCTGATCGCTGCGGCAGCCGCCCTGCCGCTCGTGCTCGCCCTCCTCATCTCGTTCTCGCGCGGCGCCTGGGCGTCGGCCGCGGTCTCGCTTCTGCTCGTGGCGTGGCTGGCGCTCGTCACCACCCGCCGCGCCGTGGACGTTCGCCGCTTCATCGCCGTCGCGGCGCTCGGCACCGCCACGCTGGCCGCCGCCCTCGGCAGCGCGCTCGAGCTCAACGCCGTCGAAGGGCTCTTCGCGGAGCGCGCGAGCCTCGACCAGTCCTACGACGAAGGGCCGGACGGGCGCTTCGGCGGACAGGCGAAAGCGATCGGCCTGATCCTCGAGCATCCGTTCGGCATCGGCACGCACACGTTCCGCGACACCTACCACCGCGAGGAAGCCCACAACGTCTACCTCAGCCAGTTCATGAACGCAGGCTGGGTCGGCGGCCTGCTCTATGCCATCTCGGTGTTCGGCACGCTCGCGGCCGGCCTCTACGCCCTGCGCCGGCGCACGGCGTTGCAGGCGCCGCTGATCGTCGCCACGGCCGCGTTCGCCGGCGCGGTGCTCGAAGGCTTCGTCGTCGACACCGACCACTGGCGCCACGTCTTCGTCCTGATGGCGTTGATCTGGGGGCTCGTCGATGCCGAGCCGCCGCGCGCCGATCCGCGGAGGCGCCGCCATGATTGAGGCGCAGAGCGAAGCACTCGGCCTCTGGCACGCCATGCGCGACCGGCTGCGGATAAGCCGCGCCGCGCACGCCGAAAGCTGGGACGCAGCGGGCGTGTTCGCCATTCGCGCCGCAAGCGCGGCGCTGCTGTTCGTGACGCAGATCGCGCTTGCGCGCTGGCTGGGTGCTGCCGAGTACGGCATCTTCGTTGCCGCGTGGACGTGCGTTCTGGTGCTGGGCGGCCTCTGCGGACTGGGGTTCGGGACGGCGATGATGCGCCTCGCCCCGCAGTATACGGCAAGCGGCGACTTCGCCTCCTTCCACGGCCTCCTCTCCGGCGGACGCGCCGTCGCCGTGCTGGCGTCGAGCACGATCGCGCTCGCGGGCTTCGCCGTCTTCTGGCTCAGAGGCGACTTCGCGGATCCGGCGCGCGCCGTCCCGATGGGGCTCGCGCTCCTGTGCCTGCCGGTGTTCGCCTTTGCCGACGTCCAGGACGGCCTCGGCCGCGGCCAGCGCTGGACCGTCGAGGCGATCGGCCCGCACTACGTTCTCCGCCCGCTGGCGCTGCTGCTTCTCATTCCGCTCCTGTCCGCGTTCGGGGCGCCCGACGACGCCACGAGCGGCATGGTTCTCATGCTGGCGACGCTCGTGTTCGCGACCGTGCTGCAGACCGGGCTCATCGCCCGGCGGATCAGGAGCGCGATCCCGACCCGCCCGCCCGCCTATCATTTCGCGCGATGGTTCGGCATCTCGCTGCCCCTTCTCGCCGGCAGCATCTGCGATCTGGCGATCCAGAATGCCGACGTTTTGCTGCTCGCCGTCTTACGCCCGGCCGAGGAGACCGGCATCTACTACGCCGCCGCCAAGACCGCGGGCCTCGCCCTTTTCATCCACTACGCGGTCGGAACGGCGTACGCGGGACGCATCGCCGCCGCGCACGCCCTGAACGACACGGCGGAAGTCCGCGACCTCGTCAGCAAGGCGGTACGCTGGACCTTCATCCCGTCGGCCGCCGTGATGGCCGCCATTCTCCTCGTCGGCTACCCCATCCTCGCCGGGTTCGGCGAAACGTTCACCGGCGCCTATCCGCTGATGTTCATCCTGGCCATCGGCATCCTGGCCAAGGCCGCCACCGGCCCCGCCGACACCATCCTCAACATGCTGGGCCACCAGCGCGCCAGCGCGCTGTCGATCGGGCTCGCCGCCGTCCTCGGCATCGCTCTCAACGTGACACTCATTCCGCTCTGGGGCATCGCCGGCGCCGCGATGGCCACGTCCACCGCGCTTGTCGCCGCCTCCACCTGCAACTGGATGGCGGCGCGCCGTCTCGAGGGCCTGAACCTCTTCATCCTCGCCAACCTGCCGCGCTCGTCCACGCACGAGGCAGAGAGCGGCATCAGATCAGCTCCCCGATGAGACCATAGAGCGCCACCAGATCCTGTGGCCGCGACAGCCGATGCTCGCCATCCGCGATCTCGGTGATCCGCACCCAGTCCCCGGGGAGCGCCGAGGCAAGCGCCCGCGCATGCGCGATCGGCACGTCGAGATCCTCCGCGCCCTGCAGCACGAGCACGGGCCGGCCGGGATCGAAGGGCGAATCCTTGAGCAGATGCCGCCGCCCGTCGTCGATGAAACGTTTCGTGATCGGATACCCCGCCGGGTCGTAAGGCGAGGGACGGATCCACTGACCCAGCTCCACGATCTCCCGGCGCGCCTCCGAAGGAAGCTGGCTCCACATCAGCTCCGTGAGATCCCAGGCCGGTGCGATGAGCACGAGACCCGGCACGCGCCGCGCCTCCTCCGGCGCAGTCGCGATCAGGCGCCTGAGCAGAAGCAGCGCCACATGCGCCCCCGTGCTCGAGCCGACGAGAACCTGCGCGCCCCGCGTCAGCGCGAGCACCGCCGCGCTCTCCTCGAGCCAGTCGCTGATCGTCGCATCCTCGAAGCGTCCCTCGGAGCGGCCGTGGCCGGAATAGTCGAAGCGCGTGAACCCGAGACCGCGCGCCGCGGTCCACGCGGCGAGCGCCTCGGCCTTGGTCGACACCATGTCGGACTTGAGACCCGTGAGCCAGAGAAGGCCAGGGCCGCCCTCGCGCGCGGCCGGTTGCGCGAGATAAGCGATTTTGCGCGCGCGGGCTCCGCTGCCGACAGTGATGAATTGCGGTTCCGGCGCGCCCATCCTATGAAGCCCCATTCTCTCGAAACGTCCCGTTGCCGGAGGCCGAGTTGGCCGCGAAGCGCCCGACCATACTGCAGATCATCCCGGAGCTCGACACCGGAGGCGCGGAGCTGTCGGCCATAGAGATTGCCGATGCCGTCGTGCGTGCGGGCGGACGGGCGCTGGTGCTCTCCGAGGGAGGCCGGCTCGCGCCGCGCATCGCCGCCCACGGCGGCGAGTTCATCCCCTTCGCCGCCGCCACCAAAAACCCCGTCCGGATGCTCTGGAACGCCCACGCCATCCGCCGCATGATCGCCGACGAAGGCGTCGACCTCGTCCACGCGCGGAGCCGGGCGCCGGCCTGGAGCGCGCTGATCGCCGCCCGTCGCGCCGGCGTGCCGTTCGTCACCACCTATCACGGCGCCTACAACGAAAAGACCAGGCTGAAGCGCGCCTACAATGCCGTCATGGCCAAGGGCGACACCGTGATCGCCAACTCGGCCTATACGAAGCGCCTCGTCGAGGAACGCTACGGCACGGCGCCCGGCCGCATCCGCGTCATTTACCGGGGCGTCGACGGCACGACGTTCGATCCCGCCGCCATCTCCGAGCAACGCAAGGCCGCCTTGCGGGCCGGATGGCGCGCCGGACCCGACACGCGCATCATCCTCCAGCCCGCCCGCCTCACGAGCTGGAAGGGCCAGAGCACGGTGATCGCGGCGGCCCGGCTGCTGGAGGCGGACAGCCGCCTCGGCGACAGCCTGATCGTGCTGGCCGGCGACGACCAGGGCCGCACCGGCTACCGCGCCGAGCTCGAAAGCGAGGTCGCCGCCGCGGGCCTCGCGGGAAAGGTCATTCTGCCGGGTCACGTGGACGACATCCCGGCCGCCCTTGCCGTCGCGCACCTGGCTGTGGTGGCTTCCACCGCGCCCGAGGCGTTCGGCCGCGTCGCCACCGAAGCCCAGGCCATGGCTTGCCCGGTCATCGCGACCAACATTGGCGCGCCCCCGGAAACAGTGGCGGCCGCCCCGAACGTGCCCCCCGGCGAGATCACCGGCTGGCTCGTTCCGCCGGGGGATGCCGCAACCCTCGCCGACACGATGGCCGAGGCCCTGAGCCTGTCTCCCGGCGCGCGCGCCGCCCTGGGCGCCCGCGCCCGCGCCCGCGCCCTTGGCCGGTTCGGCCTGGACAGCATGCGCCGGGAGACCCTCGACGTTTACGATAGCCTGCTCGGCACCAGGCTCGCGGCGGCTTATGGTTGAGGCCGCGGCCCATCCCCTTCCGGCAGCGTTTCACGACCGTCGAGCGGCTTGACTTGAGGGGCGTTTGTCTCAATGCTCCGGCCAAACGGCAGCCCACGGCCTATGACCTTCTCCCAAGGGAGTAAGGCGTGGGACATTGTGTTCCGGCGGAAGCTGCCTTAGCTATGGCCGACCGATTGAAACGATTGAAGGAGATGGAACATCCGCAAACCTATGCGTGGCGCCCCCGAGCGCGAGTCCTCCGGCCCGAAGATCAACGATGCGATCCGGGCGCGCGAAGTTCGACTCATTGACGAAAACGGGCAGAACATCGGTGTCGTGAGCAAGTTCGACGCTCTCGCCCGTGCCGAGGAGGCGGGACTTGATCTGGTCGAGGTTTCCCCCGACGCCGAGCCCCCCGTCTGCAAGATTTTGGATTTCGGCAAATTCAAATACCAAGAGCAGAAGAAAGCCGCGGAAGCGCGCAAGCATCAGAAGATCGTCGAGATCAAAGAGATCAAGATGCGACCCGGCATCGATGATCATGACTATGACGTGAAGATGCGCGCCATCCGGCGTTTCTTCGAGGAAGGCGACAAGGTCAAGGTGACGCTGCGCTTCCGCGGTCGCGAGATGGCCCACCAGCATCTCGGTATGGACGTTCTCAAGCGCGTCAAGAGCGACGTCGAACCGATCGCCAAGGTGGAATCTGAGCCTCGCTTCGAAGGCCGCCAGATGGTGATGGTGCTCGCGCCGAAGTAGCGGCAGCCATCTCACGTCATATCCGGCAGAGCGGCGGTGTTTCCACCGCCGTTTTTATTTACGGGCATCGGATACGTGAAAATACGATGTCGGCTCCTGCCCCTGAGCGGACGTTCTAGGTGGTCGTCCGCTTTGAACGTCTCGCAGCCTCTGCTTTGCGAAGTCCCAGCCGCGATTATCGATGAACGTGCGGGTTCGCTGACCGTTGAGCCGAGGACTCGAACCGCCTGCTGGCTTTGCGCGCCAAAGGAGCGTAAACTTTCTAGCACTCCGCCTCGCGTCGGACCTTGGCGGGTGCGAGGCGGAGAAGCGTTGCTGAATGGGTTGCGAGCGCGGGCAGGCTCTCGTGCTGTGCCTCAACGTTTCGGAGGGCACCGATGGCGCGATTCACTATTGCCGGTGATTGATGGCGCTGCTGTCCGCGGGCGCGCGCTGCGCCTTTGTCAGTCTCACGCTCTTTGCTAGGCCAGTCGAGGCGGCGACTCCGCCCGAGCCCAGCCGCACGCCCTGGGTGAGCGAGACGGCGATTGCCAAATTGGAGCAAGCGCTCGCAGACTACACGAGAGTGGCCAAATCCGGCGGCTGGCCGCAGCTCCCCGAAAAGGTCTCGCTCAAGCCGGGCGACACCAATGCCAACGTCAAGATCCTACGCCGGCGGCTCGAGCTCACCGGCGATACGGTCGCGACCTCGCGCGCCGATGCGCTCTTCGATGACGAGCTGCGCAAAGCGGTGGCTCGCTACCAAGCCCGCAACGGCTTTGAGCCGACAGGCGTGGTCAATGGCGCAACGGTAAAGGCACTCAATGCACCGGCCGATCTCCGCGCGGACCAGATCAAAGTGAATCTTGCGCGCATGCGCGAGCTTTTGCCCAAGCTAGCGGCGGCGCCAAAGTACATCGTCATGAACGGCGCCAACTTCGAGGTGCAAGGCATCACTGGGAACGAGGTGCAGGTCGCAAGCCGTGTCGTCTCAGGCAAGCGCGCCACACCAACACCCCTCATCAGCGCAACAGTGCGTTCGATCAATATCCTGCCCTTCTGGCACGTTCCACCTGGCATTGCGCGGCGCAACGTCATTCCGGCCGCGCGGAAGAGCGTGTCTTACTTCTACAAGGAGCAGATCCGCGTCTTTTCGAACTTCGGCGGCGAGGAGATCGATCCGTCGCAGGTCAACTGGTTCGGCCCGGAGGCGAACCGTTACTCGTTCCGCCAGCAGCCCGGACCCAAGAATGCCTTGGGCGTCATGCGTTTCGACATGCCGAACGACAAGCTCGTCTATATGCACGACTCGCCGAACAAGGAGCTGTACCTCAAGTTCGAACGCGCCTTCAGCTCGGGCTGCGTGCGCACGCAGAATTTCTACGAGGTTGCGGATTGGCTTCTGAAGGGCCAGGACGGCTGGACGCGGCAGGGCCTCGAAGCGGCTGTCGCCTCGGGGAAGCAGAGGACGATCAAGCTCGCCAATCCCGTTCCCGTCTATTTCACGTACCTGACCGCCTGGGTCGACAACGGGGTGGTTCACTTCCGCAACGATCTCTACGAGCGTGATAAACGCGAACTTGACAAGCACGAGGCAAGCGGCACGGTCGCGGGCCGCGAGGCGCCTCCACCCGACGCATTCTACGACTGGGACACGACCGTGAACCCTGTGGCTCAGGTCGAAAAACCGAAGTTTTCGCCCGCATCCCTGTCTGGCGCGCTCGATCGTGGCCTGGCCGCCCTGGACACGGGCGAGGATCCGACGGCACGGCCCTTTAGCCTTCCTGTCGCGCCATAGTCTTCAATTGCTTGACCGCTTCTGGCCCATAGCCGACGTCCATAAAAAAAGCGGAGCGGCAACAGCCGCTCCGCGACTGACACAGTGCTGCAAACGGCTACCGGCTAGTAGGCCTGCTGCACCTTCGACTTGTGCTGGTCCTGGCGCATCGCCTTGCGCGTCTTGTCCCAGCCCTCGCCTTCGAGGTTCTCTGCCGCCTCGCGGCTCTTCGCCTCGAGCTTGTCGAGCGTCGAGATCGATGCCTGCGGCGCCGCCATGGCGCCCGCGCCGAGCGCGCTCTTCGCCCGGTTGAGATACGCCGCGTTGTCCTCGAGCATCTTGCGCGCCGCGCGGAAGTCGCCCGCATCCCGGAGCTCCACGGCCTTCTCGCTGTTCTCGGTCGCGATCTGCTCGGTGACCTGGCTCATCACGCCCTTGTTGACGCTCGCTTCCGCCTCCGTGGCGTCCTCGGTGAAGCGCGCCGCGACGGACGCCTTTGCCACGCCCCGCTTGCCGTCGTCGAGATCGAGATATTCGACATCGACGTTGGCCACCTCGCCCGCGTCGGCGGCAAGCCCCTGAGGCACGTCGAGCTCGACCACGACATAGCGCTCGTTGTCGGCCGGAAGCTGGTTGAGCTTGAGCGTCACGCGATTGCCCGAGATGTCGGCCTCGCGCCCCAGCACGCGCTTCGGCGTAAAGCCGGACTTGCACTCGATCTGGATGATGATATCGCGCGCGGCGACGGAGAGCGCATCGC
>NZ_DAITQL010000025.1:0-50891 GCF_036833075.1 Hyphomicrobium sp. | reverse complement strand
TTCAATGACGACCGGATTCCAGTTGCCCCCGGATAAAAGAAGGGGGTCACATCATCGGTTGCGCAAACATGATGAAGCTGAACAGCCCTCGGACGTGCTCCAACAATTGGAGCAGCGGAGTAAACGCTCCAGTATTCTCGTTTTGATGCAATCTGCCGTCGAATGGGCCAGCATTGTCGCGAAAGGAGAACCGCTCCTGATGCAGAAGCTCGTCGACCTTCTCGACAAAGCTCCCGAAGGGCGTGACGACCTACGCGGGACTCTCCTCGGTTCTGTCGAACATCTCGGAGAAACAGTCGACGGTTTAAAGCTACTCTTGCCGCACTTGTATCACGGATTGGTTGGTTCTTCGGTGCTCGTCCGTTCCTATGCCGCGTCTGCCGTGGGTGAACTCAGCAGCCGAAATGTACCTCCTCTGGTCTATGAGGCATTCGCAGTGTTGCTTTGGGATCAGTACGTGGCGGTTCACCAATCGGCCGTCCACGCGCTCCGCTTCTTTCATTTGCCCGAGGCTTTGCGTGGGCGCGCGGCGCAAGCGTTATTGAACTTGATCCGATACTACTCGGAAAGAGCAGGTGAAGACCGCTTTGTTGTCGAATGTGTCAGCATGCTCGCGTCGGAGCTCCATCGCTTAGGTCGCGCGAAAAGCGAAGTTGCAAAATACCTGGTTCAAGTACTCTTAAAGGTCGACCCACTCTATGTACGCTCGGAGCTTAGATGGCTTTCACATTCTCTCGGCGAGACGGAAGGCTTCGTCGATCTATTGCTCCTCCATTTGCCGATGGTCCGAGCGGACCATCATCGCACCGACGAGGCGCTCGAACTTCTCGAAGCCTTGCCTGCCGAAGCAGTCCAGGCGAGGCGTGCGGAATTTGAAGCGATAGGACGGAAGTTGGCTACAGATGCACCTTGGTTGGCGGCGCATACGATTGAAGTACTAACGAGAGCGAGTTGCTGGGCGGAAGCGCGACAGGTAGCGCAGGCGGGTGTTGATGCCGGGGAGCCAACCGTCCGCAACCAAGCCAGACGCCTATATTGTCAGTCGATGGCAATCGCCGTCAGATTTGAGGAGGCGATCGGCGAAGGTCGCCTTGTCGACTTGGCCCAAATTTCAAAGCAATGGGGCGACAACGTTCTGGAGCGACAAGAGCACGACGCAGATGTCAAAAAACGCAATTCTCGATCAAGTTTTCCCGGTTCGCTCTAAAGCGATAGACGCATTGCGCGCTCCGCAAAAGTTGGGTGAGCCTCTGCGCGAGGTGGCTGGGGAAGCGAAGCACGTGGCCCTGTCCTACGGGCGCGCCGCCGCCGCGCTACGTTGGGAAACCTTTGCCGAATCACTGGAGATCGTCGGCCTGCTCCTGGAATGGCTAAACGCAGTGGCAGCGGCAGAGTTAGAAGCGGACCGGTTCCTTCGCGCAGCTCGTAAACGGATCAAGGAACTTCAAGCTCGCAAGTTTGAGGATCGCTACTGTATTCGGCTCATCGAAATACTCAACGCCGTTGACGGGGAGCCTAGGTCACAGAGCGTCGAACTCATTCGATCCGCAATTTGTGCCGAGCCTATGCCGGTTGCCATCTACGCTGATCCAGAACCGGAACGGCCAGATTGGGCGCGAAACTCCAAGCATCGAGTTGAAGAGCCAGCGGATATCGCTGTGGCATTTGTTGAGTTCAAGATCAACGGAACCGTCGCTGAGCGCCTTCAACATCTCCGGCCAGGAGAGATGCACGATTTGGATATAGCTGTTCGGGTATCGCGGTGGCCGGACAAGGCCACATCGCTTGTGCTCAGTCCGATGTCGATTGAGCCACCAAGCAGTTACGACCTGCCAGTTTTTCGGTTTGATCGGCCGATCGGGGAGCCGCCGTTCCTGTTCCAACAACGCGGACGGATGGCGTTGCGCATGGCGCAAAACCTAAAGGCCCGGCCATTTGAGTTCATGTATACGGCGGAATTTTTTCCTGTAGCGAGCGACCAGCCTGTATCGATCGCTGGGCAGCGTACTCTGCGCCTGAACGGATCGAAAAGCGATCAACCTATCACCGGCTATCCGGCGATCGACCGGAAGATGCTCTCGCTGCGAGATCGACTAAGGGTTGAACCACTGATCCCGGAACAGGACCTGGATGACTTGCTTCAGGTTTTGGTGCCACTTGGCAATTTGATGGGGCAGTCTGTTCAAGACGCGCTGTTTCCAACTGTCATATCGGAAGCCGAATTCCAGGCGCGGGTGCGCGAGTTCCTTAGGCGGCATCCAGCACTTGGCGTGAATGTGGAAGAACAGGCCCATTCTGCGGGTGGCCGCACGGACTTGTCATATCGCGGCATTCGCATCGAGCTAAAGAGCGAAACGAAGGTTCGTTTGTTGCCTGACGACTGCAAAAGATACGCGGGACAGGCTGCAAGCTACGCAGTGGGAACGAACCGACGTGTGGCGGTGCTGTGCGTGTTGGACTGTAGCCCGAAGGAAACCGGGCCGTTTCCCATGGAGGACGGACTATTCGTCTTTCCATTCGACACAGGTACGTCGCACGTTTACATCGTGGCCTGCCTCGTTCAGGGGAATATTCCCAAACCAAGTTCTCATTCTCGTTGAAGTAGAGCGGATGAGTGTGTGGAAGTGCGGCGTGCCCTGCGGGGTATGCACGAGATATTGGCCGTCGGCCGCTGATCCTCGAAGAACTGACCGAGCAGGCTCCCTCAACGCGCGCCAAGAAGACGGCGGGGGAAAGACTCCGCAGGATTTGTTCCAGCTTGCACGGTACAATTTAGTGCACCCGCCGACACCTCTTGCGGTCTCCTCGGCAACGGCAAGCGCATGCTCCGGCGGAAATGTTTGTAGCCAGGCTATCCAGGCCTTCAAAAACAGCAAGAAGTCCTCTTCGCTGACCGTGATCACTCAACAACGGATTTCCATTTGAAATACCGCGACGTCGACAACGATGAGCAAGCACCGGCGATGCGCTCGGGGATTGGTTCGGCCGCCACGAGAAATCAGTGGTGCCGCATCCCAGGGTGGCTTGTAGAACAGGCGCGCGGAACTTCCTCCTAGCTTTGCGGATGTGTTTGCTCGTCAACCGTAAGCAGACTTGATTTGCTAACGCAGCAAGGCGCGATCGCGGCCCCGGCGCGATGTCGGCTATTGGGACGATGCGCCTTCGTGCTGTGGGCCCTCGGCACCTCTTGGCCCGATGCCGCTATTCGGGTGTTTAGATCCAACCTCCCAAAAGGGCGGGGTACCGCAGTTTCGCCCACATACCGCCACCAACCGCTATTTTCCGCGGACTGTACGAAACCCGCACTACGGCGTAGCGCATCGCAAACTCGGCTATTCGCACCAGACGCCGGATCACCCAAACTAAAGAAATGCCTGAGAAAGCTACAGAAACTAGCGTGGAGAGATCTCATCCCGCTCGAGCGCAGCAGGAAACGCGTCCGGGTATGCACCCGCCAAAAGCGTTGTCCGCGGCTAATCTCGACGAGTGGCGTCAGCCGCATTCTGTTGCCCGTACGCGGGAAGCCCGCGCGGGAAGTTCGGCGCAAGAATGCCTGCAATCAAATGCAAATCACAGTATTCAGACAGTAGACTGGGCAGGTTGCCGGCTGGGGTGCATGTTATTTTTCCTCCCGCCACCTCAATTTTGCGTAGCACATGCGCACCAAAGGTCAGCCAAAACAAAAGAATTACTCATATTTTGCTTGGCGGCGGCTTTGCCGCGCGGGCGGTCGCGATCTTGCCAGTGGCGATATTCCAGGCTGGAACAGGCTCGGGAGATTGTCGGGTATGGCACGTAACCCTCGTTCGAACGGCGGATGGCCAAGGCTGATGCGGCCTCAAACTGCGGCCGCATATTGCGATGAAACGTCCGTCGACAGGTTCCTGAAGGACGTGGGGGTTATCTGGCCAAGGCCCGTGAAGGTGAAGGGCCGCGGCGAACGATGGATAAAAGATCATCTCGATTTGGCGATCGACCAACTCGGCGGGGAGCCGCAGAGCCGGACGGACCTCGCCGACGTGTTCTGAAAAAGAAGGAAGACCGGCGCCCAAAGGGTTGGCCAGCGCTGATGACGACGCGGAAATTGAAGAATGGCCTCACCTACTACTGGGTACCCCCTTCGCGCGACGTCAAAGCCGGGTACGACATTTCAAGCCGCAATCTCGGCACCGACTACGCGATCGCCTATACGCGCGCCAATGACCTCAACGAACGGATTGCGCGCTGGCGGCGCGGAGAGCTGGATCTGGCGTCGGAGGTCATAGTCGACGAAACCATCCCCGGCACTTTCGCATGGATGTTCGAGCGCTACTACGAAACCGATGCATTTCAGCGCCTCAAGCCACGCACACAGGAAATGTACCGCCGAATCATCAATCGCACGCTCAAGACGAAGAGCAAGGAAGGCCGCGAGCTCAGGGAGTACAGGCTCGCAGCCGTGTCGCCGTTGGCAGCCGACCGCATCTACCAGCGCCTCTTGCAAGGCCCCAAGGGAGAAGCCGTTCGGGTTGCCAACTTCTCGATCACGGTGATCAAGCGGGCCTGGCGCGTGGTGGGCCGTCAATACCGCCGGCATTTCCCTGCGCTCAATCCGTGGGAGGATTTGGAGCAGCGGCACAAGTACAAGCCCAAGCGCGCGGCCAGCCGCCGGGAGGCATATGCGCTGGCGCGCGCGCTGAATGAGAACGGCTATCCCCATCTCGGCCTCGTGGCGTTGGTTTGCTATGAGTGGCATCAGCGCCCCGAGAACATCCTGTCGGGATCATTGAAATGGAGCGACTGGCGCCCGCCGGATCGGCCGAACCATGTGCGTCTGGAGCACGCCAAGACAGGCGAGGAAGTGTGGCTGCCTCTGGTCGTGGACGGCAAGAAGATGTTTCCGGAGTTAGAAACCTACATCAAGCGCCTGCCGCGACTTGGCGAGGCCATGGTGATGACCATGGGCGAGCGTGGCCTGCCGCATCCTTACTCCTTCGAATATGCTAACCGCCGGATGCGGGAGGCGCGCGAGACAGCGAAGCTTGGAGCGCATGTAACCTTCGACGCATGCCGCCATGGCGGCATGACCGAACTCGGCGATGCGGACGTGACCGAGCAGGGCATCATGGCGCTGTCCGGCCACAAGACGCCGGACGCGGCACGTCGCTATGTGAAGTGGACGGAAGAGCAGCGCATCGTGAGCCTGAAGAAGCGTCGCG
Source organism: Hyphomicrobium sp. (assembly GCF_036833075.1). Lineage (GTDB taxonomy): Bacteria > Pseudomonadota > Alphaproteobacteria > Rhizobiales > Hyphomicrobiaceae > Hyphomicrobium_C. The sequence goes on along the minus strand of NZ_DAITQL010000025.1, from coordinate 45,693 downwards.
CTGTGATGTCGAGAGCCATGCGTGGCATAAAGGCGGAGGAACGCGCGGCGCGGCGCGAACGCTGAAGGAGGTGCAGTTAGGTCAGGCTTGATTATTGGCGGCAACGCCTGGGAGACGGAACCCTGGACGCTGAGCTAGCCGAACAAGTTCCGACATCTGCCCGTAGCAGTGAGCGAGCACGCTGTAGAGCGTATCGTCGACATCCTGAAATGATGACCTGTAGGTCTTGACGATATCCCTGATGCGATTGTCTATTCCGGGATCATCCAGCACATGCGCGATCTTGTTGCGCAGCGCATTAATCTTCTTGATCGTAGCGAAGAGCGTTTTCGGTTCTTCATTTGGCAACGCCATCGCTTCTGCGAGGCAGATAGCCTGATGGCTTTCGAGCCGCGCCGCCGCCAAGGCCTCGGGACTCAGCAAGCGTTGCGCGATAAACTCGTGCACCTTCTGCTCGATCAGCAGATGGCCCTTGAGAATGATCAGCGTAATGTCGGTAGTCGCCGCCGGAGGCATATTGCGGATGTAATGGTCGAGAGAGGCGAACTCTTCCTCCGTCCGTTCCTCTACACTCTTGAGACGAGCTTCGGCTTCAGCGCGCTGTTCATCCGTGAGCTCACCGGATTCGATAGCGGCGCGGGTGACGTCAATGAGGTGCTGAAGGGATCGAGGTCTCTTTGGATGGTTGCTCATCGGCGAGTGCCTTGCCGGATCAGAAAAGCGCGACGATGCACGCTTCTCACGATTCGTCGGCCACCAGAAGGGCAGCACCGTCGCCTGCTTCAACAGACCGGGCGGCGGCAACGCGAGCGGGGCTTGGCTTCGTTTCGACAAGGGCGTTCTGGCCACAGGCCAAGCCAGGGCAATTTGCGAGTACAAAGCGTTGATTTAATTAAATCTATTGTGGGACGCTGTCGAAACGACTTAGCCTCTGACTCTGCCTGTCTAGGTTCGAATCCTAGTCCCCCAGCCAACAAAATCAAACACTTAGCGGCTTCTAAAAATATCGCGACATCGTCCGGCGTACCGCGGGCGTACCGTTCGGGCGGTCGATTGAGCTTGGCGTGATCCCGCGATTTTAGAAATCGACCCTTAGCGAGGAGCCGGAAGATCGATGTGCTCGCACTGTCCCGAAGGTTCCCGGACAAGACGCATGTGTCCAACAGTCGTGCTCTTAAGCTCTTCGATGAAACGGGAAGTGTGATTCCCCAATCCATGAGGCGTGACCTACGCCCAGCTTGTGGAAAAACTGTCTGAGATCGGAGTTGCAGAGACCGAACCGAATATCCGCAATAAGCTCGCGAGAGGGAAGTTTACAGCGGTGTTCTTGATCCAATGTCTAGAAGCAGTTGGGTGCTCCACCCTCCGTTTGGAGTAGGTTTGGCCGTTGTCGCTATGCTCTTCGGAGCGGGGCTAGCTAACAAGCACAACGAGTCCACTCGCGCCTACAATGCCGCCGAGCACGAATATGGGATATCCCTCCAGGCGACGCTCCGAGCGGAGCTCGGATATCGCGATGAGAAAGCCTATCGCGACGAATGGCGGGCCGAATACGATCTTGAAGCGCAGAGGGAGATGGCTCGCGCGTCTTGGTGGATGGTGTTCGCGACCTTCGTTGGTGTCTTGTTCTTGGCTGGCACGCTCTATGAGACTGCCAGCGCTGCCACTGCGGCCGCGAAGGCTGCGGACGAAAGTCGGCGCGCATCTGACATTGCTGAGCGCACCCTTAACCTGAGCCAACGCCCGTGGCTGAATGTTGGCGCCATCCACGCAAAGGGAACTGATGGCATTATCGACGGGCGTCTCCATCTCGGAATGCTCATCAGAGCACGCAACTTTGGAAAAACCCCTGCTATCGACGTCATTAGCGACGAGTTGGTCCGAGTGGCCATTGGCGAAATTCACCTCAAGGATCTTGCAAAGGAGCTTTCCGATAAGCTCCTCGCAAGGCTGGGTAACGACACGTGGGACAACGTGACGGTTCCAGGCGAGTGGTTTAGTGAGCCCATAGGCAAATCCCTGACGGTGGATGAAGCACGCGTGAGACCGTTGAAGGACGGGACTCTTTCGGCAGCCGCTTTGGTCGTCGCGGGAGTTGCCTACCGAAGCACAACCGATCCAACCCCCCGCTACAGCATTCGGACATTCACTTATGGTTGGCGCAGAGATCCAAACAACGTGGTGTCCGTCAGTATAAAAGAGATCCCCGGCGGAAGTCTCATGAACTGAGTATATCGCCATCACAGCGACCACCGCCGCCCGCGCCAGCATCACCCAACCCCCACCCTGAGGCTTGGTGCGTTTGCTACGCAATGCCGGATTTGTCAGCGTGCATCATGAAGTGTACGGATGACAACGCTTGCGAGCAGATGCTAGGTTTCGAACGGCTGCTCGGCTCTCGTAGGGGCGGATATGAAAACGAGACTGATACTCTACAGTGTCTTCCTATGGCTTTTTAGTGCGTCCGGGGCATCGGCCGATATCACGGACATACTGTCTCATGAACGCACGCTCCTATCCGGCCAATGCACGGAGATCGAGTTTTATCCGGGCTTCATCGACGTCACGGATCTCAATGGCGATCGTTGGGACGATGCGATCATCGATTATCAGTACCTCATGTGCGATGGATCGTTTTCGGCATTCTGCGGCACAGGCGGATGTACGCTGAGGCTTTACAGCGGCGGTCCGAAGGGCACGTTCTCGGAAGCTGCCGAATTCCTGTCGCGGGGCCTTAAAACGAAGGGCCGCGGCAAGAGGATGCGCCTTCTCATCTCTCTTCACGGAAGCGAATGCGGGCGGCCGGGCGCTGCGTCCTGCGTGCTTACGGGGCGGCTCGGGCGTGGCACCTTCATCGTCGACTCGAAGCGATGACCGCTTGCGATCAAGCGATCGACTATGCGCCGATTGGGGACAGTACAGCACGCCATCGGGCCGCCTCCGATCTGCTCCAGCTCATGCAACGACGCTAGAGACGCGAGATGAAACTCATAAAATGTGCACTCGCTGTTGCGGCTTTCTTCGTCGCTATTCCGACCGCTGTTGCTCAAGAGCCGGATCAAGCGACGCTCAAAGGTTCTGACGGCACGGCATCCATCGCGCGTGCATTACCGCGGCATCGCGGCCAGATCAACGCGGTCGCATTCTCTCCGGACGGACAGCGGGTTGCTACCGCTGGAAGCGACGGGGTGGCGCATGTGACAAATGCGGACACCGGCGATCTGATCGTCACGCTATCCGGACACGAGGACCTCCTCAACACCGTCGCGTTCACGCCGGACGGGCTGCATGTCATCACCGGCTCCGGTGGACCGGGTGGCGGGCGCGCGGCTCCGGATATCGTCGACAAAACTTTGCGGGTGTGGGATGCCGCGAGCGGGCGCATGGTTCATCCGTTCAAGGGGCACCGACAGTGGGTTTATGGCGTCGCCGTTGCCCAGGACGGCCGTCACATTCTTTCCGCAGGCGACCAGGTTCGTCTGTGGCGCCTCTCGGATGCCGCGCTCGTTCGAACCTACAAGATCGGTGCGTCGGCCATCGCGATTTCTCCGGATGGGCACGTCTTCGCGACGGATGATCGCGTGCCAGGGTCTCGGTTCAGCCTTCGCGAGGTGAAAACCGGGCGGCTCATCCGCACCTTCGAAGGCCACACGAGCGTCATCATGTCGGTCGCATTTTCGCCGGACGGTCGGCACCTGCTTTCCGGCAGCGACGACGGCACCGCGCGCATGTGGGATGTGGCGGACAGCACGCCGATTCAAACGTTCCGCGGCCACGAGGCTCGGATAGATTCGGTTGCGTTTTCGCCGGACGGCGCGCGCGTCCTCACGGGCGGCCGCGACGGAACCGTGCGTCTATGGGATTCTGCAAGCGGAACGCTGCTCAAGACGTTCGAAACGGGGTCTGAATGGAGCATCGCCGTCGCATACTCGCCTGACGGCAGCAAGGTCGCCGCGGGGACCGACGAAGGCGTGCTGAAGATATGGGACGTTACGATGCGGCCGTCTCGACACGATACGGAGCCGCAAGCCGCTCACATCACCGGAAGATCCGAACAATCGGGCGGCGCGCCAAGCCAGAGCGAACAGCGACCATCGGGCGAGGCGCTTGCCAGGCTGCAACGTGAAACCAACGAACTTGAGCAGCTCTGGAACAGCGAAAGACGAGGGCCCGACCTGACAAGCAAGGTGCTCGAGCTTGCACCGGCCGTCGAGCGCCTTTTGCGGTCGACGCTCGACAGCCCGAGCAGGGATTGGCCGAACGCGAACACCGCGTCGTTTTTTCATCGCGTGCTCAACGACACGAGCTCGGACACGGAGCGGATCTCGGTCTGGCGCGACCTTTTTCTTCTCAAGACCGTCCGGGAGGGGAGCATTGTCGGAGATTTTGCGTCCGTCGCGTGGTTTTACATGCTGCTCGGAGACGCGCGATTGCGAAATCCAGCGGTGTATGAAACGGCGTTGCACATTCTCGATGAAACACACGAGGTGTCATGCCCCCCGCACCTTCGTCCCTCGGTTTGTGAACTCAACATCGGCGGCGGCGCATTGCGCGCGATCGGCGCACCCCATACGGGACTGGAGCTACAGGAAGCCGCCATCGCGCTCCTTGAGCAAGATCGGACGCAAGATTTCAATTACACCGCGATTGTACGGCTGAATGTCGCGGTCGGTTGGTGGCAGGACGGTATCGCCGGCCGTGCCGCGCAGCACGTCGCCCAAGTCGAGGCGCTGCTCGCCTCGGGACAGGCAACCCTACAGCCCGGCGACAAGGCTGCGCTTCACGCGCTCCAAGCGTCGATATGCGAGGCACAACTGCAGTTTCAATGCGCAGAGAGGGCGTTCAGAGCGGCAATCGACGAGATCGACGCGTCAACACCACAGGGGAACGCTCTCGAACTGGTGTATCGCGCTATGGGTCTCCTGAATGATTTGGCGGTTCGGCATATCGGAAGTCTGGACTGCACCGACTGCCATCAGGCGCTTCAAGGCGTCATCCGCGACTATGCTCTGGGGTTCGTGGGGCAGGACAACGACACCACGCCCAGAAACTATTCGCTGGCGATGATGCTGCTGCACACCCTTCCCAAAGGCGACATCGCCGATCAGGAGCGCCAACGACTGCTCGCAAGCCTTGGCCACAGCGATAGGCGGGTGCAGCGTTGGCTCAAACGTCAACGCTCGCCTGAGCGGCGATCGATGCTCCTCGCCGTGTACAAAGGGTTCATGATGGATGAACGGCTGATGTTCGCATCGCCCGATGATTCGACCGAGCTGGACCGATTCCAAAAGTTTATCGATGCAAAGAGCGTTGCAGTCGCCGATCGGCACGTTGACGCTCTCATGGAGCATGTCGTTCGCGCGACTCTCGAGTTCGGGGATGATCGCGCATTCTTCTCGGCTCTTCCACGCATGGCCCTGGATCTACGGACGTTTGGGGCCATCCCCGCTGAGCGTTCCCTCTTACGCTACACGTGGCGCGCCTATCGAACGCAGCTAGTGGATGTCCCCAATCCGGTCGGCCCCGCCCGCAAGGCAACCTTGGCGCCGGTGCTCGCACCCGCGTTCGCACGTTTGGCTTATCTGGAAAAGGAAAGTGGCCCATCGCGGGGCGCGCTCGCTTATGCCAACGAAGCCTATTCGATGCTGCGGCACAAATTTGACCGCGAGTGGCTGCTCGGGAAGGAGCGCTCGGTCGCGGCAGTGCGCTCACTTGCGCCGGTGGCGCATAGCGTGGCCTCGACGCTCCTGGACCTTGCTCCCAAACTCAATAGCAAAGACGCCGCACGAGCCAGACACCGTGCATTCGAACTGGCGCAGGTTTCATCTCAGAGCGACACGAGCGCAGCACTTCAGATCTCGTTGAGACGCCGCCTTCTCGACGCCGAAGGGCAACGAGAAATTTACGAACAGCGCGATCAGATACAGGAAGATATCGACATCGCGGCGGCGATCGCAGCAGAGCATGGCTTCATTACTCCGATCGGTGCGCTGCGGCGGCGTGCGGAACTGGAGACGAAGCGCGCGTCACTGGATGACGGACGTTCCCCAGCCGGGCCGCACCTGTATGACGACCTGACAGCGTCGCAGATCGTTCCGGCAGAGGAGATCGCAAAGCTTCTTGCGCCGGGCGAAAACCTGCTCATCGTCAGCTCCGGCAAGGAGGCGACTATCCTCTTCCTCGTCAGCAGTTCCGGAGGGATCAAAACGCACATCAGCAAGATCGGCGGCGCACCGCTGCGAGAGATGGTGCGTGAAATCCGCACCGGTCTACAGCTTCAGGGCGGGCACTATGTGGATTTTCCCGTTGCGCGCGCCTATCAGCTCTATCGTGCTCTGTTCGGCCCGTTGGGCAAGGATATCGTTGACGCCAACTCGGTGGTGTCGGTTGTCACCGGCCCCTTGGAATCCTTGCCGTTCTCTGTGCTGCCGGTGCGCGACGACAAAGTCGTCTCGATCAATATCGGCGAGGCAAGGTCGAGCCGCATATCGTGGCTCGCACGGCACACGGCCGTTTCGCGCGTTCCTGGCGTCTCGACGCTTGCAGCGCTTCGGAAGGCGAACGTATCCGATCGCGAAGCCGCCTCGTTCTTGGGGGTCGGAGATCCGGATCTGGGTGCGGCGGACATCGTGCGAGCAACAGAGTTTTCCAGCCTCGAACGGGCGCGCGGGTTTGTCGATCCCGATTGGCTGAGGCGTCAGCCCTCACTGCCAGAGACAAGCATCGAGCTGACCACCCTCTCGCGCGAGTTCCTGCGGAGTGAAATCCTGACGCGCGACTCAGCCCGCGAGGCGGTTCTCAAGCGCATGGAGCTCGATCGCTTCGATGTGGTCACGTTCGCCACGCATGGTGTCGTGGCGGGAACGGCATTCGACAACAGCGAGCCCGGCCTTATCTTGACACCGCCTCCGGAAGCCTCGGAAGAGGACGATGGATTTCTCACCATGACGGAAATCGCATCCCTCAAGTTCAACGCCGATCTCGTTATGCTGTCGGCCTGCGACACCGCAACGTCCGATGGGCGCCCGTCGGCCGATGGGCTTTCAGGCCTCGTCCGCGCATTCTACATTTCCGGGGCTCGTAACGTCGTTGCGACGCACTGGGAAATCCCGTCGGATCCAGCAGTGGAAATATCGACGCGCACGGTGCAAGCGCGACAGGCTGAAAAAACGCTCCGATGGTCCGAGGCGTTGCGGCGCGCGCAGGTGGCTCTCATGGATGACGTCGGCTTGCCAGAGTTCGCACATCCCGCGAGCTGGGGTGGATTTCAGCTCATGGGCGCCGATTAGCTTCGGGATCTCAGCCGACGCCACGTGCTATAATCGTCGTTGCTACATTTGCAGCGCCGTTCGGAGATGGCGTCGGCACGCGGTGCAAAGGCCACTTAAGCCGATACCGCTCTAGGGATTTGGCGGTAGTCGATCGCGCATCACTGATGCGTCAGCTCTTCGTCTGCTTCCGGACAATTAGCGTCGACACCGAGCCTGCGGGGATTGATGGAAGTCAAGCTCCGCTTCTGGAACAAACCTGCCCACCATACCGCCCGCAGCAGTGCCGCGGGCGGCGGGCGTGATGCTGGATCACCTACGGCCGTATTCGGAGGTCGAGCCATAGCTGATGGCCTCGACCCAGGACCTCAGATCCTCTTCGCGGTAGAGCACCCGGGCCCGAATGCCCCGTCCCGCCTTGAGATACTTCGGGCCCGCGCCTTCGACGCGCATGCGCTCGAGCGTACGCGGTGAAAGACGCAGGAAGGCGGCTGCTTCCTTGGTGTCGAGGTAGGAAACCGCGTTCGTGTTCGTGATATCCGACATGATTGTGGCCTCCCCTCCTCAGCGTTGACGCGTGTGATGGCGGTCGAGCCGTTGCCGCTCACGCTCTTGCACGCGCTCGGCCAATCTACGCAGCTCGCGTGCCTCGATGCGGCGGTTGAGCTCATTGCCGAAGTTCCACACCGCCTTGCTTTCGCGGGTGAGAGGACGGCCCAAATCATCCGCAGCCGGCGGTGGTGTCGGCTGGTGCGCTCGCTCGATGCGCTCGAAGGTGCGTCGGTCCCAGTCCGAACTCATTCGCTCGCGCAATGCCTTGCGTTCGTCCCGTGACAGCGGCTTGATGCCATTCAGCTTGCCGAACATCCGGTCATCGAACATTGTGCGCTCCTTTTCATGTTGCGTCTGCTTCAGGATCGTTGGCGCGTGCGCTCGAACACCGCACGCAATGGCTCTCGCACCTGCCCTTTCTTGCGCTCCGGCAAGCCGACAACCGCGCGTTTTTGCTGGTCGGCCGCCTGCCGGATGCGGGCAACGAGCTGCTCCTGACGTTGCCGCGCCGCACGCTCTGCCGCATGGCGCAGCAAGACACCGTCGAAGGCGTCGCTGCGGACCCCTGAGAACTTGAGCTCTCTCTTCAAGGCCGCGCGCTCGTTCATCAACCGCTTCGTCTCCCGGCTAATCCGCGCTTCATAGAGCTCGCGAAACAAATGCTCGGCCCTGTTGATGCGGATCGCGGCCCTTTCTGCAATCTTACGTATGCGTGTGATCTCGTCCGGCGTGCGGGCGCGGCGCATGAGCTCCTGCTCGCTACCCTCGCGGAACGCGCGACGCAGACGGTCCTTCAGATGCGGGCGGAAGGGGTCCATAGCCGGCACCGCTCAAGACCGATGAAAGCCGATCAACGGACATTCGCCGTCGGATGGACGACGCTCGTGCCGCCCCCAAGGCGCCCAGTACGTGCAGCGGCTGTAATGGAGCCCGGCATCCGTCTCGTGATAGGCGTAGGACAATCTCAGGTACGGCAGCCCGAGTGCGAAATAGACGAGACACGCCGCAAGCGGCCATGACAGCCACAGAACGTGACGCGGTGACAGAACCCGAAAGCGGGCGTCGCTCTGCGTCTCCCGACGCACCTCGCGGACGATCCTGACGACGTTGCGGTGGCTCATACCGGCTCTCCGTAGCTGATGTCGACGATCGGTTCGGACGGCAACTTGGCCGCTTCGAGTGGGTTCGTATCGAGCATGTCGCAAATCGGCGCGATCTCGTTCTGGTAGAGCTTGCGCGCACGAATGGGCTTCAAGCCGTCGCAGAAGATGATTTGCTCATGACGCGGCAGTGCCAGCACCTCCTCCGGCGACATCAGCGGGCGGCCCTGATCGCTGAACGTGGTCGACAGCTGGTCCTCGCGCGGTGTGTGCCCGTAGCTCGCCACCACATGATGCGTTCGGCCCAAGGCCTCGCTCACGCGCCGGGCCTCATCCCACGTGCTCACGCCCATCACCTGTTTGATGGCGGTGACAGCATCAATGGTGCGAGCGGACTTATCGGAGAACTGACGCTCAATTTCGCTCTCGGCCTGGGCCACCATCAGAACGCGCGAACCGAACTGGCGAATGATCGTGAGGTCTTCAACCAGACCGGCGACGGGCGCGTTGGTGAACTCGTCGATGATGAACTCGACCCTCCGCCCCGGCTCCTTGGCCACGTGCAGAAAGGCCGCCAGATGCAGGATGTAATGCGGGCGGGTGTCGCGCAGATGCTGCAGGCCTGCCACCAGGAACACGACGATCTGGCGGGAGCGGATCTCTTCGTGCGCGAGGTTCGCCGCACTCCCCGCCTCCCATAACAGGCCGCCCTCTTCGTAAACCTCGAGCCGCTGCAGCGCGGTGCTGCGGAAGTCGGCAAAATGCTGCGGGTTCTGAGACCGCTTCTCTATCAGCCGCCGCGCCAGGAGGCCCAGCGCGCTATCGTGGACTTCCTCCTCTTCGAGCGCGCGATCCAGAAGATCGTCCGAGCCAAGCACGTGGCAGGCTGCCGACGGCGTACAATCCTCCGGACAAATGCGGGCCAGATGCTCAATGACGAAGCGGAGAAGATCCCGGGGGCCGTCTCTGAAGTACTTGTTGCGCGCATCTCCCTCAGGCTCGGGCTCAAGCGTGAGGGCCGCGATCCGAACGAGCGTGGCCAGCTCCTGCAAGCCATGGCGTGCCGCGCGCACAATCAGACCAAACGGATTGAGCCGCGTGGCCGGACGCCAGCGCAGCAGATCGGTATCGTCGACAACGGCAACCTCGATGCCGGCGCGGCGCAAGGGGTCGGCGCATTGACCGGCGAGTTCGCCCTTGACGTCGAAGATCACCATCGACGGACGGTCCGGCGACAACGCCTGATGCATGATCGCCGTCACCACCGCGCCGATCGTCTTACCGGCCCCACTGGTCGCAATCACCTTGCTATGCACCGGATGCAGCCGGTGCGGCTCGAAAATGGCGCGACCGCTCATGCTCAGTCCGAGCGGTCGGCCGATGCCGTCAAACATGCCGGCCGCCGCCATCTCAGCCTCATTCGCCCATCGCGCCGTGTGAAGGCCCGCCCCTTGCGTGCGAAAGACATGCAGTTGCCGCCGGAGACCGACGTCCTGCCAGAAACAGCGTGCGGCCGAGATCAGCGAAATGCCAGCCAGCACAATCAATCCGTGGCCCAAAATCTGCGCCATGGGATCGTGAGCCGAGAGCAGCGCCCAGCCAATGCCCCCGCAGACAATGACCGAAAGACAATGTCTGTTGATCGTACGCAGCAACGTCCCGTGTGCCGCCTCCATGATCACCTCCCCTCGTGCAGGTCGCGCCCGATTTCGGTCCGGTGAGCCACCTGTGCCGCTCGGATGGCAGACCGCATGGCCTCAAGCCGCCACAACGGGCCCCACACGTAGCCGGTCTCGGTGCCGCGCCAGCTCGCGCCGCTCACCTGCATGGTGCCGACCTGCGAGGCCGCAAACACACCGACGCCCGATGCGAGCAGCACGCCCGCAATCTCCGACAGGTAGAGAATGTGATGCAGAAAGAACGTCGTGAGCACGGCCCCGGCCGCAAGGCCCAATGCACTCCAGAACGGCATGCGCGAGACTTCGACGGCCGTGATGCTGCGTGTATCGAAGTCCTTGCGTGGGGTCTCGACACGATCCGGTGTCACGGCCCATCTGCCGCAGCGATAGAATTCCGTCATGCGCGCACCTCGCACGCTGCGACGATCTCCGAGCGCCGCATGGCGCTCTGCCAATCACTCACCGGGAACGCGCTGATGAAACCGAGTGACCCCACATGCCAGGCAACACCCGATCGGCCGTCAGAGCTGTTGATCACCGCGCGTGCGCGGCAGGTACAGACATCGCCCGATGCCGCGGCATTGAGCTCCCCAACCTGACGCACACGGGAAACAACCGCATTGTAGTCTTCGCGCGCCGCGTCGACCTGCGCTTCGAGCGGCGCCGCAATGCTTCGGCCAAATTGCTCGAACTGCCCCCCATAACGCTGCATGTACGCGTTGCCGCCGGGATACGCGCCGAAAATGCTGCCCATGATCTGTCGCATGGCGACACCGGTGTCGGGGATCTCGCGCGGTTTGGGTACGGCGGCGATCGCAGCTTCGGTGCTCTCTGCCGCAGCGCTCTTCAGCGCAGCCGTGCAGCGCGCAATCTCCCCGCCCTTGATCACCAACCGCTCGCCAATGGTCGGTGCGGCCACATACGAACCCGCACACCAGAGAAGCGCCGCGCCAGCAAGAACACCCGCGCTGCCGGCAAGTCTTGTCACGTCGATCATGAGGTCTGCTCCTGCTTCATCGTCCCCGTCTGGGCGGGAACTGCAGGAATCCTAGCGGCGCAATGGCTCCCCTGATTACCGAGCCATTCTCCTTTTACGGTCCATCCGTTCACCTCTTACTTGCGTCAGAAGTGAATTGGCGACACTCTTTACGGAGCGACGCCAAGGGGGAGACTGCCATGCGGGGACAGGCCGATCCGGCACTGAAGAAAGCGCTTCGGAAGTTGCGAGAACAGGATCGGGAGCTCTGGAACGCCAATAACGTTCGCAATTTGATCAACAAGAACCCGGATCGCTACGGCAGCCCCACCGGCATTTCCTACAATGCCGTCTGTCACGCCATGAGCGGCCGCCCCATCAGCCCGCACACGCGCGATGTGCTCACCGCCTTCGTCCGGTCACAGGATCGTACGCTTCTGCCCCATACATTGCCCGAGTGCGATCTCGACCTGGCCCTCTTCTACGGCACCAACGGTCCCAAGATGGCCAAGAGCGCATTGCACATCGAAGGGCACTACCAGACCTACGCGCACTCGCTCACCAATAGCCGATACATGCGCCTCGGACGCGTTTCCCTGCGCTTCCAGAACGATCCCGAAAAACCTCGACTCTTCATCGAGGAGGAACAATATCGCCCGCAGATCGGCAGCCTGCCCGAAGTGCGCCTGCTCTGGGAGGGCTATGCCACCGCCCGCGGCGGCAGGTCCTACTTCGCAATCATGCGGGCGCGCGAGGATCTCGAGGACGGCATGGCCATGATGTGCATGATCGAAAAGCAGTCCTCAGGTGCGCACGGCATCAATCGGGCCCGCATGTACACGCTGCAATACGAACCCGAACGCGGCCAGTATCTGCGATCAACGAGTGTGCTCGTGCGCGTGCCGGCATCGCAGCGCGATAAGATCAAGTACGACTTCGTGCCTCTGCTGGAGTTCGAGGACGACACCATCATCAAGGATCTTTGGCTCGAGCCCGTTATTCAGCAACTGACCGACGAACTGGCGCTCCGGAATGCCGCCGGTGTGCGCCGGAGAAAACGTCCGACCCGACGCACCGCGCTCCCGCCCCGCCTCGCCGACAAGGCCAAACGCTGATCCTCACGGGGCGGCACACGGGCCCGTCCGAGCATCGCCGCTGATCTTCGCCCGCGTGACGTCGGGCGTCACGGGGTTCGCGCCTGAGCTTGTTCTGCTCAAAACTCCTCTCCTTCTTGATCGCAGACCGCGCTGATTGCCGTCAGCGTCGTGGGCCTCGCACATCTCTCCCGACCGCGCGTCGCGCTCGCGCAAGCAAGCCCAAACAGGGGCACGCCACGCCGGCCAAAGCCGGGGCGTGCCATCCCGTTCGTTTTGCTGGCGCGTCGGGAGCGGGCGATGTGCGTCTCAGGCCTCACGACGGCAATCAGGCCGTCGCAATAACAAGAAAGGATCTCATCATGAGCACCTCCCAAAAAGCCCTGCCAACCCACCGCGTCTCCTTCTCGGCCGTCATCGGTCGCGACGAGACCGGCGAGAAACTCTCCAAGCCCGTCGAGTGCGGCGCCGTGTGGGCGCGGAAATCCGGCAAGGGCGCAATCATGCGCCTCGATGTCGTGCCGGAAGGGTTCGGTCGCGCCGGTGCCGGCGTCATCTTCCTCAGCCCCGTCACATCGAACGATCGGGGGTTCGCATGAGCCTCGATTGCCAACAGATCAGCCCGGCCCGCCGCCTTCCCGGCGGGCCCCGGCTCGCCCCAAACCGGGCGCCAAACGAGTATTATCCGACGCCACCCGCCGCCACGCGCGCTTTCCTCGACGCCGAACGCTTCGACGGCTCCATCTGGGAATGTGCCTGCGGGGAAGGCTGGATGGCCAAAGAGATCGTGCGCGCCGGCTATGAGGTCTTTGCATCCGATCTTGCCGACTACGGGTACGGCAAGGCCGGGCTCGACTTTCTCGAATGCGAAATCCCGCGCGGCAAACACATTGTCACCAATCCGCCCTATGGCGATGGTCTCGCCGATCGCTTCGTGCGCAAGGCCCTCGCGCTTACCGCCCATACCGGCGGCAAGGTCGCCATGCTGCTCAACCTGAGTTCACTGGCCCATCCCGCTCGCCATGCCAGTTGGATCAAACGGCCGCCGGCGCGCGTGTTCGTGCTCGATGACTGCACCTGCTTTCCCCAGGGCAATCCGACCGAAGCCAACCGGTGGACGCGCACACACCGCTACTGCTGGGCCGTGTGGACAAGCACGCCGGTCGCAACCACCGAGCTCAGGTGGCTCTCGACAGCCCCCTTCCAATCGCAACGTCGTGCGCGGCAGTGATCGCATGGCGTGGCCTGCCTGCGTTCGACGCAGGCAGGCGCGCGCGGAAGGCCTCCGGTCCTGCCGCAAGCGCAAGGCCGCGCACGGCCGTCGTCGTGCGCGACAGACGCAACTCGGCGACGAGCGCCCAGAACAGCGCATCGAAACCGGCACGTGACACGGGCTCTGCCGACGAGCCCGCGCACCACTGCTCATAGGCGGACCAGGCCGCGTCGATCGAGAGCCGCGCGCCAGGCGCGGGCACAATGCGCGCAACCCAGAACGCTTCCATCCGCGCCCGCGCCGACTGCGCGGAGGGCAGTGCGATCGGGGCCGCAGCCTCTGGCAGACGCTTGGCGCTTTCGCGGACGGAGGCGGCACGCGGCGCGCTGTGTTGTAGCGCCAGGTAAAGACCGAGACCGCTGCCGACCTCGAGAAAGAGCGCCGCCAGCAGAACCAGGGCCGTGCGCACACGCGGCGCGCTCTCACCCGATAGCATCGCGAGCATCTCGACCTGCGGCTCGCGCATCAAGCCCGCCCCGTCCGCACGCAAGCGCGCGATCTCGCGGCGCACTTCTGTAAGTTGATCCTCCCACGTCACCCGATCGCGCGCGGTTTCGAGCTCGCCCTTCATCGAGAGGTAGTGCGCGCAGTACGTGCGCGAGGCTCGGACCGTGGCCTCCGTGCACGCTACCGACGTCGTCCAACGCGCATCCTGGCGCAGCGCCGCCAAGTCTGCCTCGATGACAGCAGGCGAGCGCGCTTCGTTCGTCGCTTCAACGCGGCGCACAAGGCGAGTCTCGTCTGCGACGGCGCGCCTCAAAAGCTCCGTCTCGGTCTGGCGAACCTGGGCGTGCCGGTCGCGGATGTCTGCGGCATAGCCCAGCGCAGCAAGCAGCGAGACCGCCGAAAGCAAACCCCATGCCGGCGCTCCTAGCACTAGGAATAGCCATCGGCGCGACCGCCAGGCGAGGACGAGAAAGAACGGCAGACAGGCCTTCAGGATGTCGCCGGCCACGGCGGCCGCGCCGAGCGCCATCGCCGCCTCAGAGGTGTGCGCAAACCCCGCCATGAAGCCGTAGTTCAAATGCGCCGACACCGCCATGAGCACGAAGGCGGCAATCACCGACAAGCCGACCAGCAACGCCCGCATAGCCCTAGCCTCCCTCCGGCTCCAGACCACCATAGGCGGCCTCATAGCAATCGAGCGCGTGCGCCAGCAGGCGGGCCTGGCTTAGGCCGTCCCGGCGAGCCAGGCCTGCCATGCGGTCGGCATCCCCGCGCGCAATCGAAAGGTTTTTCTGCACGCGGGACTGCGTGTCCGGCGTTGGAACGGTGCCGAAACGCGCTTCCAGGATGCGCCAGGCCTGCGTCGCCTCTGCACCGGCGTGCGGCACGGCTTTATGGGCCGCTGTCGCTGCCTCGGGCCGCGCCAAAGTCTCGGCAGCGGCCTTGATCGGGCCGGAGAAAACCGGTCCGATCAAATTTTTTGCTTTACGCACAAATACGCTTTTCATAGATTTATTCTGACCCTCTTTTGAGTTTATGCTTTTATTTATTATTTCCCTCGCGACGTGTTTCTATAATTCTTTGAATTCTGGTTTTTGTGTCAAATGAATTGTGCTAAATCGCGCTTTTAGCGGGGTAGCCAGATAGAGGTTTGTAAACAAACCCATCTGGGCAGGGCTAAGGGGCCTTCCGCGGCCCCTTCCTGCACCGACACCCCACGGCTCAGCGCGCGGCACTTACCTGCACCCGCGCAAGATTGGATGGCGAGCACACCCGATGGCTGGAGCCCGCAACAAGCGACGCGATCCCTCGGCCCAGAGGGTGGCGCAACCGCCCGATCCCGAGCGGCGCTCGCAGGTGATTGCAACCCGCGTCTCACCGCTCGAGCAGCAGGCTATCCTCTCGGCCGCCGTCGCCGCCCAAATGTCGCTCTCTGACTTCGTGCGTCATGCCGCGCTCGGGCGAACCGCCGTCCCGCCACCGCGCGCCGAGACGCCCATGTTCCGGCCGACCTATCTGCCGCTCGTGCGTGAGATCAATGCCATCGGCGTCAACCTCAATCAGCTGACCCGCATCGCCAACGCCTCAGGCCTCATACCGCCCGGTCTCGATCAGGTTCTCGATGAGATCAATGACGCGCTCGATCGCATGATGGATCTGGAAGGTGGCGCATGATCCCGGTTGTCACCACCGGCACCTCGTTTCGCGGCTGCGTGTCCTACATGGCGCACGACAAGCGTCGTGAGGGTGATCCCGGTCCGGCGACGTCGGACCGTGTTGCCTGGACCCAGACACGGAACTTGCCGACCGACAATGTTGAACGGGCCTGGCGCATCATGGCCTTCACCGCCACGCACCAGAAAGAACTCAAGGCCGCCGCAGGCGAACGGCTGACCGGACAGCGCTGCAAGAAGCCGGTCTATTCCCTGACGCTCGCCTGGGATCCGTCACAAAACCCGTCGAAGGATGAAATGCTGCGCGCCGTCGATGAAGCGCTCAAAACCCTGCATATGGACGGACGCCAAGCAGTCGTCTTCTGCCATACCGACGAACCGCAGCCGCACGTCCACGTGGTCGTCAATCGTATCTGTCACCTGACCGGCCGCGCCGCCGATATCAAACGCGATTGGATCAAGCTCTCCAAATGGGCCGAGCGCTATGAACGCGAGACAGGCCGCATTCTCTGTGACCTGCGCGTCAATCACAATGCGCGGCGCGCCGCCGGCGAATATGTCAAGAACGACAACCTCACCCGGCACGAATACGAAACCGTCCGCCTCTATATGGAAAAATCGCCCGATCAGATCCGCACCGAGCGTTCCCTGCAGCAGACCGCCGATCGCCTGCAGATTGTCTCCCGCCTCGCCTATCGGCGCAGGATCTTCGAGCGGCGGCTTGAGGAGCTCTATGGCGCCGCGCGCGATACCGTCGCACGGCAGATTTCGGCGCTCGAAGGACAGCGTAGCCTCAAGGGGCTGTTTGCCGCCATCGTCCGATTTACAAAACGCCTCACCGGCGAAACCGCACGCCAGGAGCGCCGTATCTCCGATCTCAAGAAGACATTGGCCAATCTCGAGATACGCATCAAGGAGCAGCGCGTTACGTTCGAGGCTCAGCACACCGCTGAGATGGCGAAGCTCAAAAACCGGCATCGCGTCGAGCGCGAGCGCGATGAGCGCCTCATCGCCCATGCCCGCAGCCGATCGGAGCGCGAACACATGGGTCTCAAGGCGCGGCTCAATTTCAAGCTGCGTGGCGATCCTGCGCAAAGGTTCGTGCCGCGCGAGGAACACAGGCAGATCCTAAGCCGCGATCTCAGTTCGGCCGGTGCCGATACGCGTGAAAAACGTTGGAGCCGCAAAGAGGGGCGCGGCGCACATCGGACGCTTGGGCGTGCGCGCCCCCAGGAGCGGCGGCGCGAGCGGGATTAATGCAGCCGGCTACGGCGCCTGCCTTTGGCCTTGGCAAGCTCGCGGTGGACATCGGCCGGCAGGCGCTCGAGTGCATCGGCCATCGCCTCGGGGCTCATGTTGGCCTTGAGCATGCCGGCAAGACGTCGTCGCTCGGACGCCGACCACGCTGCCCCTGCCCGCCGCGGCCGGCCGTTGGCAATGCGGGCCAGATCGGGAGCGTCCGCCTTCTCGCCCGCCATCATCTCAAGTGTCTGCGTTAGAGCGTGCCGCGTTGCCTGGCGCTTGACCGCCCCGCCCACCGCCTGGGAATTGAGCAGCGACATCCCGCGACTCAGTGCCAACTCGATCCAGAAGATCTCAGCCCTCAATGCGGCATCCATGCTCTCACAGCGCTCCAGCACCATGACGAGCGGCAGAAATCCCGCCAACCGGATCTGACGGACAACCAAGCCCGAAAGCTGATCGGTCCCCTCAAGGTGCTCAGCACGCCGGCGCGGCAAGTCCGAGGTCTGGCCGATGTAGAATATCCCGTCCGAACGAGGATCAATGAGGGCATACACGCAATGCTTCACACGTGAAGTGTAACGCCATCGGATTCACGGGGACAAATGATTTTTGTCCGTTGACTGAACTATTAGTGCGCGGCAGCATCGGGCCGTGGTTTCGCGCGTTCCAGATGGCCGTTTTCCTGCCGTAGCCTCCGCCCTGCCCGCAGGCGCGCAGGATCTTCAGTACGACCTCTTCACACGCTTCTTCGGCAAGCCCGAAAACCTCTCCAACACCATCGAGCTCTGGGATGCCCTCCCCAAGTACAGCTTCTCCGCGCGCATGCAGGCGCTGTTGCGCGACGCGTCGGGACGTTTGCCGCTCTATCAGCGCGCGTTCGACTACCGTCCCGCACCCAAGGCCGAAAACCCCACACTCACCTGCACTTTGAGCCTGCAGCCGGCAAGCCTCCTCATCGACGGCAGGCGGGTCGACTTTTATCCCTCGACCGACGAGGAACTCATCGAAGAGGTGCTCAAGAAGATCTTCACCGATCAAGCCTGCGGCTATCACGACAGCCGACGCGGCGAGAGCTGGGTGCGCTTTACTTTACATATGATCCGCACCGAACTCGCCCGGCGCGGTCGCACGCGCTCGATCGCGGAAATCAAACAGTCCCTCGAGATCCTCTCCAAGACCGTCGTCGACGTCGCCATCGAAGGTCGAGGGGCAAAGCGCGCCGTCTACACCAACCCCATTCTCAGCGATCTCACCCGCGTTACCCGCCTCGATCTGGCCGAAGATCCCAAATCCATGTGGACGGCCCGCCTGCCGGCCCTGTTGAGTGCCAGTATCAATGCCCTCTCCTACCGGCAGTTCAACTACGCCGTGCTGATGAGCCTCAAGTCGCCACTCGCGCGATGGCTGCACAAACGGCTCAGTCACGAGTACACCAACGCTCACCTGACGCACCCCTACCGCATTCTCTATTCCACCATCGATCGCGACTCGGGGCTTTTGCACAATTGCCGAACGAGCGCCAACCTCAAGAGCATCGAACGCGCCCTCGACGAGCTCATCGCACATCGCGTGCTGCTCGCCACCGACAGCGCGCGCCGCATGGATGGGGCCAGCATCCGCGATGTCCTCTTCACACTGACGCCGCATGTGGACTTCGTCAGCGACATCAAGGCCGCCAACGCCCGCGCCCAAGAAGCGCGCACCACGATCGATGGTGCCAGCAATCGCATTCCAATCAGCGCCGCCCGCGCACTTCGGTGAAGAGATGGCGTCTTGCCGGTTGAGGCGGGAGGCGATGCGTGCACCTTCAGGAAGGTTGAGCGTGCAGCAGACGGGAGGCGGAGCATGCAGCGCCCCTTCCAAGGCATTTTCCCACAGACTTACCCACAGGCGGCGCGGGAGGTGGAGCATGCAGGCCCGCCCCGATGCAGAAGGTGGAGCGTGCACAAGCACGAGGTGGACCGTCCGGAGACGCCGCACATGCGGAAGGTGGAGCATGCTGCGCGCCGCGTGGTGGAAGGTGGACCGTGCAGACCGCGACGCTCTAGCCCGCGCCCCGCAAGGCGCGACTCGACAGAGCCGGCAGCG
Organism: Hyphomicrobium sp.; assembly: GCF_036833075.1. Taxonomy (GTDB): domain Bacteria; phylum Pseudomonadota; class Alphaproteobacteria; order Rhizobiales; family Hyphomicrobiaceae; genus Hyphomicrobium_C. Next base: position 26,298 of record NZ_DAITQL010000025.1, on the reverse strand, counting down.
TATCCTTTCCTTTCTCTTATCCCTTCTTCTCCTGGGATCGCGTGGTGAAAGCCTCGCCTTGGCTCGGTCGATATGGACGGGACCGCACACGCGGTCCCGACGTATGTGTCCCCTCACCCTCCGCGCGCGTTTCGCGCGCTGCGCCGCACCTCCGAGATGGCATCGGCCATCCGGCCGATACGCTTGGGTCTTATCGGCAAAGGGCAAGCACATCCCTACAAGCCCCAAACATCTGCGCCTGTGTGAGCGATCGCGACTGTTGCTCGGCGAGACGAGCAAGCGGCCCCTGCGGCAACAAAGCAGGCGAGCTTTGCAGCGGCCGAAAGATCGCCGTTGTGGCGCAGGAGGGCACGCTCGTGCCGATGTTCTGGATCCGATGACGGTCGATGGCCCGCTTCAAGCGTCGCAACAGAGCAGCATCGATCGGGCCAGGGCGAAGCGCTCTCGCCAGGGAAATTGTGCCGATGGGTCGCGTGGTGAGAGCCAGACGTGGGTCACACTCTCGCGTCCGGTCGTCGATGCCGCCCGCTTTGGCCCACAGATGCACGAGGAGCGCGATGATGGACCGCAACACGCTTCCACACCCCGCACCGAACAGGCCCATCAGCAGTCAACGTCGGCCCCGTGCGGCGATCCGTATTCTGGAAAGCAAGACCTCTGTCGAACAGCGCGCGCGGGACGTGCCGCCGGGAAACAGTGTGCGCGCCTTGCCAACTGCGCAAATGTGGATTTGCCCAATGGCCCCATCGTGCAAAAGCGCAAAAGCGCACTTGCGCTCATCTTTATTTGGGCAACCGTGCGCTTGGGGAATTGCCGAATTGCGCCATTGCCGGACTGTTTGTTTGTTGAATTCCACACTTGGGCATTTCGGGGATTCAATTCTTTCGTGTTGTATGGCATCCTTGTTTTCATGATTCGGTTTAATGTCTATTTTCTATAGTGCGTCATGATTATTTCCTTTGCCTCCTCAAAAGGCGGCGTCGGCAAATCCACCACCGCCGCGTCCGTCGCCGCCGGCCTCGCGCTCGCCGGGGCCAACGTCCAGGTCATCGATCTCGATCAGGCCCAGGCGCTTTCACGATGGAGCCGTAAGGTCTCCATTCCAGGGCTCACCATCGATGCCGTCGCGCGTGAGGAGTTCACGGGCTACTTCCTCGAGCTCTTCACCGGCACACCGCCCGATCATGTCATCATCGATCTGCCAGGTGTGCGCGAAGCCACCGTGCTCAAGGCCATCGCACGGTCCGATCTCGTCATCATTCCAAGCCAGGCCTCCGAGCTCGATCTTTACGAGGCGCTGCGCGTCGTCTCCGATATCCGTGCCGTTGCGCAGGAGACGGGCAGGGAGGTGCCGTATCGGCTGCTGCTCACCAAGGTCTTTCCGCTGCGCACCCGCGTCACCGACTATGCCTACGACGAAATGGAACGGCACGGGCTGCCGCTGTTTCGTACCGCCCTCGTTGAACGCTCCGCCTACAAGGAGATGTTCCTGGTCGGCACACCGCCCTCGGCCGCCGAGCCGAATAAGGGTGCAGGCCTCGAAATCCGCACCCTCATCGATGAGGTGCTCGTCATCGGGGAAGGGGAGGGGGCAACCCGGAAGGCGGAGCATGCAGCATGAGCCCATCCGCCAAACCCGGCTTCCCGCCCTTGCAGCTCGAAGAATTTGATGCGCGTCTCGATGCCGAAGCCGCCCGGCGCGGCATTCCCACACTCACGACGCCGGCACCCTCGACCACGTCACGGGGCGTTGAGCCGGAGGCGGAGGAGGGCCGCGCCGTAACCGCGCCTGCCGCCGAAACCATGCCCGGCAAACGGACCCGCCTCAGACGCAGTGCACGCAGGCAGGCCGCGCCGCAAGCACCAGAGGACAATCAACCGACGCCGCGCAGCCGCATGAAGTCGTTGAACGTGGAACTTCCCGACTATGCCTGGGTCGATCTCAAAAGCCGCGCCGCCCGCGAAATGGTCTCGGTTCGCCATATCATCATGCGCCTCTTGAAGGACGCCGGCATCGATATCGCCGACGCCGACCTGTTGGAAGACGGTCGGCGCTTGCGGTAGGGCCGGGGGAAGGGGCATCCCTCTTGGAGGTTCGTCGGCAAGGTCCCAGAAGCCGAAGTCGGGCGCTCAATGTGTAGCGACGCTAAAATCGTCGCCAACAATGCCCCTTGTTAAGGGTAGACCGGTCGAGGTCGCGGATGGGCTGGCGCCCGCTTGTACCCCAAGGTGTTATGGGCCTTCGGATGTTCTACCTACCCGACAATGCTGCCAATCGCGCGCTTCAGCCTCTGCCCGACATCAGCCGCGGCTTCTTTGAGCCGCAGATTGTCGACAGCCTGCATTGAAGCTACGGGGTCGATCGCCGCGATCTCAACATTGCCGTCGGCTAAGGCCTGCACAACCACGTTGCACGGTAGCATGGTCCCGATTTTGTCTTCCAGCTGAAGGGCTTCGTGCGCAAGTTTTGGATTGCACGCGCCGAGAATCCGGTAAGGCCGAAAGGCAACGCCTATCTTCTCTTGCAACGTTTTCTGCACGTCGATGTCGCTGATGATGCCGAAGCCCTCCGCTTTAAGGGCCAGGACTGTCCGAGCCACAGCGTCCTCGAATGCAGTGGTTAGTGTCGTGTTGAAGTAGTAGGTCATTAAGATACCGCTGCTTACGTTCCCTTCATCGTTCCGCCGGATGACCGCGCTCGGGCAGTATGAGATGGCCGGCTGAGCAGAACTGACAATACAACGAAACTACTACACCACCTTGACCCCGATCAGTTCTGAGTACGTCGTCTCGGGATAGAGCTGGGCGGAAGTCGGGCAGGGGCTGAATGGTGGCTAAATGGAATTGCAGACCAGAACCCCCGGGCTGCCCGGGGCCGTCGTCGCGCTCTTGTATGTCTTGGCTGCGCTCTCGCCCATGTTCGCCGCCGCTGTAACTGGGATCGAGCCGGCCAGTGCTCCCAGCGAATTTGCGACTGCTCTGGGACTTACGGGGGCAGCGCTGCTGTTTCTGCAGTTTCTGAGCTCCGGGCGCTTCGAAAGCATCTCGGGACGCATGGGCATTGACCGCACGATGGGGTTCCATCGCATCGCGGCCTGCGTCCTTCTAGCATTTGCGACGCTGCATCCACTTCTCTACCTCTCAGATACGTTGTTCGCTGACCCCATCGCTGCTTGGCGCCGCCTTCTTGGCATGCTGGCCAGTCCCAGGTTGCGCACGGGTGTCATAGCTCTCGCAGGTCTGTTCGTGATTGTGTGCCTCGCTACGATCCGTACGCGGCCGTTCATCCGCTACGAAATGTGGCGCATCACGCACGGGCCGCTCGCCATCGTCGTCGCCGGCTTAATTCTCCATCACGCTGTCACGGCGGGTGCTTACACTGACGAAACGGTGCTGCGCATCGTCTGGTTTGTCCTCACTGCGGCCGCGGCAGCTGCAGCGCTATCGGTTTATGTCGTGAGGCCCTGGCAAATGTGGCGCGAGGATTGGCGTGTCGAACGCGTTCGGCGCGTCGGCGAGCGCGTCGTCGAGATGATCCTGCGCGGCCCACCAACAACGCAGCTGCGGTTTCGCGCCGGGCAGTTTATCTGGATGACGCTCGCCCCCAAGCGGCCCCCCTTCCACGATCACCCGTTCTCGATTGCATCCTCTCCCGCTGATCTGCCGCGACTTCGGCTTGTGATCAGCGAGGTGGGCGACTGCACTCGCACCTTCGAAGGCATTCTCCCTGGTACCCGGGTCGCGGTCGACGGTCCGCACGGCAGCTTCTGCCTCCCGCCCAATGCCTCGCAGGTAATCCTCGTCGCGGGTGGCGTGGGGATCGCCCCACTCCTTGGAATTTTGGAAGCGGCCGCCGCACGGCGCGACGCAAGACCGTATCGCCTCCTTTATGCAGTGAGAAAGCCAAGCGGCTTGGTCTTGAAGGATCGACTGCGTGAGCTACAATCGCAGCTCGATCTGTCGATCAGCTATCTTGTCGATGATGATCCGAGGCAGACAGAGTGCGAGGCGGGGCCACTGCGCGCATCGTTCGTTAAGAGACTCGTTGGAGCCTCAGATACGGGCAAGGCCGTCGTGCTCATTTGCGGCCCCCCACGTATGATGGAGGTTGCCGCCGACGCCCTATTGGATATTGGCGTTCCCCCTGCCTCCATCCTTTATGAACGGTTCGACTATGGCGCCGGAAAAGGGCGGCTAGACCGAGCACGGCAGCGGCAGGCACTGCTCGTGTTTCTGGCATTGGTTGCAGCCATGACAGCCTTCAGCCTTCGCTAGCCTGTCATTGCAGCGATAGGCCCACGAGATACTCGGCGATGGCAGCGCGTGTCTGCGCATCGCCGGAATGGTGCTTCTCGAGAAACTTGACGAGTGCCGCTGAGCGGGCATCGGCGCTCTCCCCTTCCAGACGTCGCGCCAGCGTGCGGGCTCGCGGGTGACAGCTTGCGCATTGCGCCTGGAAGACAGGTGCGTCGGCAGCGGCGGCGGTGCGCGGCGGAAAGCATGATGCCGCAATTACGGTGGCGATCAGTGTGAGTCTAAGACGGCTCAGTTGATCCTCCCTGTGTCAGTCGAGTTTGTTTGGTGGGGACGAGCCCGAGCCACTGGCATCGGTTGCCCCAGTGAGCCTTGCAACGAGGGACGATTGCTCGTCCGGCAAGCGCGCCGCCCAGATGGCAACGGCGCAGGCACCAGCGACGAGCACGACCGATGGGATGAGCATCAAGATGAATGTTAGATAATCGGTCATGCAGCAACCGGCGCGGAGTCCGCATCGACGCGCGCAAGTCGACCGATCGACTCTACAGGCTCGATCCAATACGTGAGGTCGGGGGTTCCCACCCTTGAGCGAATTTCCTCCAGGACGGTGCCAAGCCGCGAGCGCGGAAGCACCACGGCGAGCACGCCGCGCGCCGCCCGGCCGCGCACGCGTTCACGCACGCTTGCCATGCTGAAGTCCTGGCCGTGGCCGTCCGCCTTCCACGTCGTGAATCCGGCGAGTGGCGGCTCCGCATTCACCAAGAGATCGACAATGTGATCCTCCACCGTTGGCGGATAGATCAGCGTCAGCTTGCGAAGGAGTTGGTCCATGACAGGCTCCGTGTTTGAGGGTCGGCCGAGCACGCGGCAGCGCCGAAGCGGCGGAAGAGGATGGGCAGCAGAACGAGGGTGAGTGCCGTCGAGGTGATCAGGCCACCGATTACGACGATCGCGAGCGGCTTTTGGATCTCGGAGCCTGGTCCACTGGCGAACATCAGCGGGACCAAACCAAAGGCGGCGATGCTCGCCGTCATGAGCACGGGGCGCAGGCGCCTAAGGGAACCTTCGAAAACCACCTGCTCGAGCGGCATGCCGGCAACGAGGAGCCGGTTGAAGTAGCTGACGAGGACTAGACCGTTCAGAACGGCGATACCGAGCAGCGCAATGAACCCGACCGACGCCGGCACCGACAAATACTCGCTTGCTACCCAGAGCGCGAGAACGCCGCCGATCAGAGCAAACGGAACGTTGGCTAGGATCAGCACAGCCTGGCGCACCGAGCGCAGGGTCGCAAACAGCACGAGGAAGATGAGCACCAGGGCGATCGGAACGACGATTGCGAGGCGCGCGGCTGCTCGCCGCTGATTCTCAAACTCGCCGCCCCAAACGAGGTGGTAGCTGGGGGGGAGCTCTACCGCGGTCGCAACTGCCTTCTGAGCATCCTCAACGAAGCCAACGAGATCGCGCCCGGAAACGTAGGCCTGCACAATGGCAAAGCGCGAAGCGTTCTCGCGGTCCACCTTGACGAGGCCCGCCGTGCGATGCAGTCGGGCGATGTCGCCGATGCGGACGAGGCCGCCGTCTCCGGCAGCCAACTGGCTCTGCATGAACAGCTCGGGCGCTCTGCGCAGGGCCTCAGGTCCGCGGATCACGATGTTGGTCCGCTTCTGCGCCTCGGCGACGATGCCGGCCGGTGCACCCTCCAAAAGCGCGCGCAGCTCGTCCTCGATACGCGTCACAGAAAGGCCCGTGCGCCCTGCCGTGAGGCGATCCACGTCGATCTGCAGATAGTCCACCGTATCGTTGGAAGCCGTGAACACCTCGGACGCCCCTTTGACCCCAGCGATCGACGCTTGGACGCGACCGGCAAGCTGGGCGAGCTGCTTAAGATCCGGCCCGAAAATCTTCACCGCCAAGTCGCCGCGCGCGCCGGTCAGCATCTCGGAAGTGCGCATCTCGATCGGTTGCGTAAAGGCGAATTCGACACCCGGCAGCTCGGTCATGGCTGCGCGCAGCTGGTCCAGCAACCACTCCTTATCCGGCACGCGCCACTGGTCCTTGGGTTTGAGGACCAGGAACGCGTCGGTATCGTTGGGGCTCATGGGGTCGAGCCCCAGCTCATCAGAGCCGACGCGCGCTACGACGTGGTCGACCTCCGGCACCTTCTCTAGAAGGACGCGCTGAATGCGCAGGTCGGTCGCAACGCTTTCCTCAAGGTTGATCGAGGGGAGCTTGGTCGTTTGCATGATGACCGACCCCTCGTCCATGGTCGGCATAAACGACTTGCCAACGGCGAGATAGGCAAAGGCCATTACGGCCGCTCCGGCGGCAGCGGCGACGTAGACGGGCATAGGATGTGCCAGGCAAAAGCGCAGAAGTGGGCCGTATCCGGCCTCGATGACGCGCATCAAGATCGGGTTCTTATGGGCGCGGCCGCGCAGGAAGAGCGACGACAGAGCCGGGATCAGGGTGAGTGAGAGCAGCAGCGAGCTCGAAAGAGCAAAAATGATAGTAATCGCCACGGGCGCGAACAGCTTGCCCTCGAGCCCTTGAAGCGAGAGCAGCGGCAGGAAGACTAGGCAGATAATAATGATGCCCGAGGCAACCGGCGTGACGACCTCTGCTGCCGCCTGGTAGACTTGACGCAAGAGCGGAATGCGCGCGTCGTCCGCATGATGATTGAGACGCTCGACCGTATTCTCGACAACGACAACCGCAGCATCGACGATGAGGCCGATGGCAATGGCGAGCCCACCGAGGCTCATGAGGTTCGCGGACATGCCGAAGAGCTTCATCATCAAAAATGTGCTGAGCGCAGCCATTGGCAGCGTGACCGCCACGACGAGGGAGGCGCGTAGGCTTCCGAGAAAGGCGAGCAGCAGGATGACGACCAGCACCGTCGCTTCGATCAGTGCTTTGGTGACGGTACCCACGGCGCGTTGAATGAGGTCAGAACGGTCATAGAAGACTTGCAGCGTTACGCCTTCTGGTAAACTTGGCTTTAGCGTTTCGAGCCGCGCTTGCACGTCCTTTACGATCGCGCTGGCATCGGCGCCGCGCAGCGAGAGCACGAGGCCCTGCACTGCTTCGCCGCGTCCATCCTTGGTGACGGCTCCATAGCGGGTGAGGCTACCGATGCCGACCGTGGCGACATCCTGCAGTCGCAATACCTTGCCGCCCTCCGACCTGAGGACGACCTGCTGTAAGTCCGCTGGCGTGCGAATGGCGCCCTCAGAGCGCACGACGAGTGCCTTCTCGCCGTCGGAAAGTCGCCCAGCACCGTCATTGCGATTGCTCGACGCGATCGCATCTTTGATATCGGCGACACTTAACCCCGCAGACGCCAGCGCCGCGCTGTCGGGCACGACCTCGAACGTGCGCACCAAACCGCCGAGCGCATTGACGTCGGCGACCCCCGGTATCGTCCGGAGAGCTGGGCGGATGGTCCAGTCGAGCAGACTGCGCCGGTCTTCCAGCGAGAGGTTGCCGCCCTCGATGGTGAACATGAAAACGTCAGACAGCGGCGTGGAAATCGGCGCGAGCCCGCCGGAAACGTTGGATGGTAGCGCGTCCCTGGCGTCGGCCAGTCGCTCAGTCACCTGCTGGCGAGCCCAATAGATGTCCGTGCCGTCCTCGAAGTCGATGGTGATGTCGGCAATCGCGTACTTCGCCGACGAGCGCAGGACCGTCTGGCGCGGAATGCCGAGCAGTTCCAGCTCGATCGGCGCGATGACTCGGGTCTCCACCTCCTCAGGCGTCATCCCCGGCGCCTTCATAATGATCTTCGCCTGGATAGATGAGATATCCGGGAAAGCGTCGATGGGTAGGTGCAGAAAGGAATAGCTGCCCGCCACGGCGACCAGCAGCGTGCACAGCAGCACGAAGGCCCGTTGCGTGAGTGTCAACTCGACTATACGGCGCAGCATAGCTTACTCCGCACCAATCATGTTTTCGAGCTGAGCGAGCCCTGATACGGCGATCTTCTGCCCCGCTGTGAGGCCACCTCCGATCGTGGCCGCGCGTAGCGTCTTGCCCTTGAGGACTACGGGCTGCACGGCAAATCCCATTTCCGTTCGCACGAAGACACTGGGAGCCGCGCCCAGCCAAACAACCGCTTGTGCGGGAACCTCGACGCTGCTGATGGCGGCCTGTCTATGTATGCTGAGGGTCACCATCTGCCCCGGAACGACACCGGCCGAACCGGGGATGGTGCCGGTGAGCGTGCTCGAGCGAGTCTTCGGATCGAGCGTGTGCCCAACCGAAAGGACCTTGCCCTTAGTGCCATCCTCCAACGTGATGCTGTCGCCGGGATGCACTTTGCCGACCAACGACGCCGGCAGTTGCGCCTCAACCCACAGCTCATCGCTCGTGTCGAAAACCACGGCCGCTTGCATGGCGCCGATGCTGGCCCCTGGCGCGACGTTCGCCTCGACAATGCGGCCGGCACGCGGGGCGATCAGTGCATAGCTGCCGTCGGGATCGGTCTTGATTTTGCCCAGGGAAACAAGCCGCCGATGCTCATCGACGACAGCCTCAAGTCCTGCGCGCTGCGCTTCGGTCTCGGCTGCGCGCGTCGGAGAGGCGATATTCTTCTCAGCAAGCCCGCGATAGCGTTCGGCGACGGCGCTCGCAACGGCGAGGTTGGCTTCCGCTTGGCGCAACTGAGAGAGCGTCTCGACAAGCTCGCGGCTTGCAATCGTCATCAGTGTGCGACCCTGCTCGACGGATTGGCCGGGCAGAACGTGCACGGATACGACGGTGCCGGCGAAGGGCGCGGGCACAGCAATGCGGCTGTTCATCGGGGGGATGATGGTGGCGGGCAGGAGGGCAACCGCCTCCTGTGTGGCCGGGCGCGCCTCCTCGAGGTGGATCTCGAGACGGTCGATCTGGGCTTGGGAAACGGCGATTTCAGCGCTTTGCACAGACTCGTGCGCCGCCCAGGCGATAAATGCCACTGAAGCTGTCAGACATTTGATTAAAGACATGGGCCGTAACCTCCAGATCGGGTTACAGCTGTCGCACGCGTACCTGAAACCAACCTGAAACGCGGGTGCGTCGCCCTGCCGGACGACATATTGCCCAGGGCATCGAGCTTTTCAGGTCGAATTCAGGTAGAGCGCCTAAAAGTGCGACCTTGGCTGTGGAGGCTCGTCATTCGCATACTGCTGGTCGAGGACGACAATGACATTGCCGCGCGCCTCGTCACCGGGCTGCGCCCGGAAGGGTTCGTCGTCGACCGCGCGCAGAACGGCGAGGACGGCTACGCGATGGGAGCCCACGATGAGTTCGATGCCGCCATACTCGATCTCGGCCTACCCAACATGCAAGGACTGACAGTTCTGCGCAAATGGCGCGCCGCAAAGCGCGACATGCCTGTGCTCATCCTTACCGCCCACGGCACGTGGGCAGAAAAGGTAGAGGGGCTGAACGCGGGTGCAGACGACTACATCACCAAGCCGTTCCATATTCCCGAGGTCGTGGCGCGGCTGCGCGCACTCATTCGCAGAAAGTCCGGCGCAGCGAACTCTGTCCTGACGCACAAGGACATCAGCCTCGACACCGTCGCCGGCAGGGTCGCCATCGCCGGTAAGTCTGTCAATCTCACCGCCTCGGAACTGCGCATGCTGACTTACTTCATGCATCGCGCGGGGCGCGTCATCTCGCAGAACGAGCTGATGGAGCATCTCTACGCCCTGGAGGAAAGTGCTGAGTCCAATACCATCGAAGTCTACATCAGCCGCCTACGGCGAAAGCTGGGTCGCGACATCATCACCACGGTGCGTGGCCTCGGCTATCGCATGGATTGAGAAGCACAGCAATGCGCAGTCTCCGTGCCCGCCTTATCATCGTCGCCGCCATCTGGGTCGTGGCGGGCGTCAGCATTGCTGGGGTTCTTCTGTCCGGTGAGTTCAAGGGCTTTCTGACGGAGCAATTCAACCAGGAGCTGGAAGAGCATCTCGACGAACTCGAAGGCATCGCCGAGGTCGACGAAGGCGGTCGCGTTCATATGCAGCGCGCATTAAGTGACCCGCGCTACTCGGTGCCGCTCTCCGGCTTTTATTGGGAGGTACAGAGGAACGGAGCGATTTCCGCTCGGTCGAACTCGCTCGAAGGGCCCATGCTGCAGGTGCCGATCGATGCGGGTAGCGATGCTCAGGTTCACTACCACAGCATTTCGGGGCCGACCGGCGCGCTCTTGATTGCCGAACGGCTGCGCTGGATGGGCGGAGTGAAGGAGCCGACCCGGATCATAATGGGGACGGACAAACGCCTCCTCGATAAAGTCCTCGACCGGTTCAACAGCGTGCTTTTATGGTCGCTCGGCCTGTTTTCGCTATCCATGATCGTCGTAGCGGGCTTGCTGCTGGCCTATGCCATGGCGCCCATCGGCCGCCTACGGACAGCCTTTGCGAACTACCGTTCCGGCGCAACCGCGGACATGCGAGGTCAATTTCCCGACGAGGTGCAGCCACTTATCGACGACCTCAACAGTCTTCTTGCTGCATCTGGCGAGCAGATTCAACGCGCTCGGGCGCAGGCGGGAAACATCGCGCATGGCCTCAAGGCGCCGCTGGCGATTCTGACCGATGAGGCGCACCAGCTTAGACAGAAAGGCGATGAACAATCGGCCGCGGTCATCTACGAACAATGCCGACGCATGCAGGGCCAGATCGACTATCAGATCGCGCGTGCGCGCACTGCTGCTTCGAGGGCAAGGCCCGGTATCGCTGCGTCGCTCACCGATGCGGCTGACTCTGTCGTCCGAGCGTTGACGCGTCTGCATGCGGACCGCAGCTTGCGCATCGACAACGAGATTCCTCCCGGCGTGATGGCCGCCTGCGAAGTCCAGGATCTGAACGAGATGCTGGGTAACCTCATCGACAACGCCTGCAAGCACGCCAAGACGGCGGTCGCAGTGCGGCTCGACGACAAGGTTGCACCCGGCTTTATCCGGATTGTCGTCGAGGACGACGGCCCAGGGTTGCCGCCCGAGGCATGGGACGTCGTCTTCAACGTCGGAGAGCGCTGGAGAAATGAAGGCGGGGGCTCTGGGCTCGGCCTGGCTATCGTTCGTGATCTGGTGCAGCTCTACGGTGGCAAGATCACGCTTGGCCAATCAGTACTCGGCGGCCTTAGAGCACAGCTCGCGCTGCCCAGTTTGAGCCAGCGAGCCGATTGATGCGGATCAAGATGGGCCGGCCCGCACGTATGTAAGAATTCCACTACCGCGAGGAACAGTTCATGTCTGAGCTCAAAGAATATGCCGCGTGGGATGCTCCTACCCGCTGGTTCCACTGGATCAACGTGCTCGCCGTCATTGGCCTCGTGGGTACCGGCCTCGACATTCTTTTCGGCAATCCGCTCGGACTTTCCGCGCCGGGTAAGGTTATACTCAAGGATGTCCACGTTTCCTTCGGCTACGTCATGGCTGTTAATCTGATGTGGCGGTTTGCTTGGGCGTTTTTCGGGAACAGTTACGCGAATTGGCGTGCCGTTATTCCCGGCGGTCCCGGCTATCTTGCAGCATTGCGCGCCTATACAGCGTCGTTCCTTGCGGGAGAACCCCAACAGTATGTGGGGCACAACCCGCTTGCGCGCATCGCCGTTGCGCTGCTCTTCTTGCTATTACTTCTCCAGGCGGTGACCGGCCTAATTCTGGCAGGGGCCGACCTCTATTGGCCGCCGTTTGGCCATTGGTTCGCGGCGTGGGTTGCCGCTCCAGGCGTCGACCCATCCTCGGTCGTACCGGGGGCAACCGAACTTATCGATCCAACGTCTTACGCCGCCATGCGCGCGTTCCGCAGTCCGTTTGTCCAAGTGCACGAACTCGGCTTCTATGCACTGACCGTTCTGATCGCCATCCACATCGCCGCGATCGTTGTCACCGAAGTGCGTGAGGGCGGCAGCATCACGTCGGCAATGTTCACCGGCCGCAAAATACTTTCGCGACCTCCGCCCGACGCTCCTTAGGATGCGAGCTTGCCTCTGTCGTCGACCTTCGAGGAGCGTCATGGTCGAGGAACGCTTCGCCAGATGCACCCTTGCTGTTGCCGCTCTGCTCGGCCTCATATTCGGCGGCAGCGCATTTCTCGCAGGCTATCCTGCGACGGCTGGGTGGATGTGGACCGCGGCAACGATCCCCGTCGTCATTGCGCTCGCCGTCTCCATCGTCTGCGATTTGACAGCCGGACGTATGGGCGTCGACGCCATCGCGCTTCTGGCCATGTCAGCCGCCCTTCTTCTCCAGCAGCCGCTGGCGGCGATTGTCGTCGCCATCATGTACACGGGCGGAACGGTGCTCGAGGATTATGCGGTCAGCCGCGCCGAGCGCAACTTGAAAACGCTCGTCGATCGGGCGCCGCGGCTGGCGCATCGCCGCATAGATGAGACCATCACGGACGTCGACATCCGTGACGTCAAAGTCGGCGACGCGATCCTCGTTCGCGCCGGCGAGATCGTCCCCGTCGACGGGCTGATCACATCTCCGCGTGCGGTCCTCGACGAAGCGGCGCTCACCGGCGAGCCAATCCCTGTCACGCGGCAAGCCGGCGAGAGCGCCCGCAGTGGCACGCTCAACGCGGGTGACACCTTTCAGATCACGGCAACCGCGACGGCCGACGAAAGCACCTACGCTGGCATCGTGCGGCTTGTGACCGCCGCACAGACTGCCAAGTCGCCCTTCATTCGGCTGGCGGATCGCTACGCGCTGTTGCTGTTGCCGGTGACGATCGTGGTTGCTGGATTGGCGTGGGCACTGTCGGGTGATCCAATCCGCGCTCTCGCTGTTCTAGTAGTTGCCACGCCTTGCCCGCTCATACTGGCGGCGCCTGTCGCGTTCATAGCCGGCGTATCTCAGGCGGCGCGTCGGGGCATCATCATAAAGGGCGGCGCGCCCCTGGATGCTCTGGCACAGACGCATACCGTTCTGTTCGACAAGACAGGCACCCTCACAGTCGGCGGAGCGCGCCTGATCGCGATCGAGACCGCGCCCGGAGAAGACGCTGGCGAGGTGCTTCGCCTAGCCGGTTCGTTGGAGCAGGCTTCGCAGCATGTCGTGGCTGCCGCCATCGTGGCTGCCGCCGTCGGCCAAGGTCATTCTCTGCAGATGCCCCAGGAGGTGCATGAGGTCATGGGTTCTGGCCTCGAGGGAGTGGTTGCCGGGCGGAAGGTCCGCGTCGGCTCACACCAGCTCGTCTTCGGGCAGCGCAAGCTGGACGACTGGGCCGCGCGTGCGCTGCGCCGCGCCTCCTGGCGATCGGCCCTGAGCGTGTTCGTATCGGTCGACGGCCGCGTCGTCGGCGCGTTGCTCCTTGCTGATGAGCTGCGCAAGGAGACGCCTCGCGCACTGCAATCCCTGCGCGCGGCTGGGATTTCCCGCATCGTGATGGTCACTGGGGATCATGCTGACGCCGCTGAGACGATTGCTGCTGCGCTGAATATCGATGCGGTGCTATCCGACCGTGTCCCATCAGATAAAGTCGATGCCGTCATCCTGGAGAGCCGCTTCCACCCGACGCTGATGGTGGGAGATGGAATCAACGATGCTCCGGCACTCGCGGCGGCGGACGTTGGCGTCGCATTAGGCGCTCGCGGCGCCAGCGCGTCGTCGGAAGCGGCCGACGTAGTGATCGTTGTGGACAGGCTTGATCGGGTGTCGGAGGCGGTGATCATCGCCCGGCGTGCCCGGCGTATCGCGATCCAAAGCATCGTAGCGGGCATGGGGCTTTCCAGTATCGCCATGCTATTCGCCGCTTTCGGCTGGCTGACGCCTGTGGCCGGTGCCTTGACGCAGGAGGCCATCGATGTCGCTGTGATCCTAAATGCGCTGCGGGCTCTCAAACCGGGTTGGCACCGACCACGAGAAGTTCTACCGGACAAGATGGTGCGGGCCTTGAGCGACGAGCACCGATTGCTCGAGCAGGAGTTGGATCGGCTGCGATCGATCTCGGACGCGCTAGACGACGCGACCGGCCCGTACGCAGTCGACCTTATCCTCAGCGCGCATGCGATTGTTGAAGACAGCGTTGTGACGCACGAGCGCGAGGACGAAGCTACGCTTTACCCGCGGTTATCAAAGCTACTTATTGATATGCACGGGTTGTCGGCAATGAGCCGGGCACATCGCGAGATACTGCATCAGGCGAGGCTCCTGGCGCGCCTCGCCGGTGGACTGCAGGCCGAGGACGCCGACAAGTACCTCGTCCGCGATGCCCAGAGGGTAATCGGATCCATCGAAGCCCTTGTGCGCATCCACAATGCGCAGGAGGAAGACATATACGAGGCAGCTACTAACACGTGAGCACTTGAACAACGGATCCGTTGGCGGCCCTCGCATAGGTCTTGTCCGCTGCGGGAGGTGTTGCGGTCATATTAAGGTCAGCCCAGTACGGTCGCGACCGACACCATGCGAAAGTCCGCTCTCTCGGCGTTTCGACGTTGCTGAATGAGCACCGCCTACGGAAGATCACGCCACCCAAGGATTAAAACACTCAAGTGGATGAGGCAATACGATGTTGGGGCCCGCTCTCAATACGGACATTCTACCCGTTTCTGATGACGTTGAGGTGTAGGACGGCTCCCTCCCTGCGGTCGGGCCACGCTCTCCTGCGCGGCGAAGGTCCGCGCAGCCGAGCCGCGATACACACCCGCGTCTCGGCCCATGCGGGGAACGATCGTTGCCGCAAGTGGCCCACGGAATGACACCCATTCACTGACGGCAAGTGCCAGGTTGAGACCATGCACCCTGCATCCTACACGCCAGGACGGTGCCACGTTATGTCATTTCCAGGCTTTTATTGACCGCATACGGATTATTTCGTAAAAATATTGGGATACTTTGTAGCCTTTTCCCTTCACCGCATACTGAAACACATTTGGAGACGCCATGACCAAGACACTCAAAATCAATGGAGGAACCGCCGTTCCCATATCCGCAATCCGACGTATCCGCCCCGTCACCGAAGAAGACCGCACGCGCATATCGGAACGCTACGACCAAGTCGACGACGCAAGCAAATATCAGTTGCAGATCGAGTTCGCCGACAAGACCACCAAGCTCATCAAAGACTCACTCGACGACATCCGTGGCCAGGGGGTCGCCGTCGTCAATCTTGGTGGCGATCGCTATGTCCCCGCTGTCAACATCAAGTTCGCTGAGCCCTTCACCAAAGAGGACGCCGACAAGATCAAGGAAAAGGACTATACGTTGACGCAGAACTTCCGTTCACGCGTCGAGACAACCGCCGGCACGGTGCTCTCTTCCGCAACACCGGCGCAGGTGATCGAACGCCGCGAGAAGGCTATCGAACAGCTCCCACAGCCGATGGCCAGGAGAAACACCGGGCTCAAGAACGACGCCGTCTAACTGGACGCTCGCCCTGGTGCCGCTCCTCGCTCATGGCGAGGGCATCATTGCATGGTCTCTCGCGGCCACGGGCAGTCCAAGGGCACTGGGACGACCCAGCCCCGATTCGCGATCTCTTGCGATTCTATTATCGATCATATATTATCATTTAATGCCTAATGTACGCAGAAAGTGATAATATATTGACTATTACTCTGAAAACACCCAATGACGTCCAGGGCGAGCTGCGCCTGCGCTTTCGCGCGCTGCGGCTGAGGCGCAACCTCACCCAGGACGGTCTGGCCAAGCGCTCGGGCGTGTCGCTGCCGAGCCTGCGCCGCTTCGAGCGGACTGGACGCATCGCCTTCGAGTCCCTGCTCAAGCTCGCCCTGGTCCTCGAGTGCCTGTCAGATTTCGACAAAGTCGCGGCCGCAGATGAGCAATCGTTGACGGGTCGCTCGCTCGACGCCGTGCTGGCGCAAAAGCCGGGACGTAAGAAGGGACGTCTGAGATGACATACGTTGCAGCCACATTGCTCTCCGTATTCCTTGAGGGGCGCAAGCGCCTCAAGGTCGGGCGCCTGGCTCTGCAGGACCGGCGCATTCTGTTCGAGTACGACCCGGACTTCCTCGCTTCCGGTATTGAGATCTCGCCCTTCCAGCTACCGTTACGCTCCGGCGTGATAATTGCCGAACCGGCTCCTTTCGATGGACTGTTCGGCGTCTTCAACGATAGCCTGCCGGATGGGTGGGGGCGGCTGCTGCTCGATCGCGCCGTTGAGCGCGCGGGACTTGTGCGTGGCAGCCTGACGCCGCTCGATCGCTTGGCCTATGTGGGCCGTTACGGCATGGGCGCGCTCAGCTACGAGCCGGACTACAGTCAAAGCGAGCGCGAACCCATTGTGCTGAAACTCGACAGGCTGGCCGCAGACGCCGTCATGGTGCTCGCGGGAGAGCAGGGGGCCGTCGTCGACGAACTCCTGAAGCTCAATGGCGCCTCCGCCGGCGCACGTCCCAAAGTGGTGGCACAGGTCAGCGCCGACCGAAAGAGGATCATTCATGGACCGGGGCCGCTTCCGGCCGGCTATGGGCACTGGATGATCAAGTTTCCTGCTCAGTTCGATGAAGCCGACGTGGGCGCCATCGAATACGCTTACAGCCGCATGGCCCGCGCCGCCGGTCTCGACATGCCGCAAACGCATCTCTTCGGCAGTAAAAGGAAGCGGTATTTCGGCATCAAGCGCTTCGATCGTGACGGGGATCGGCGCATCCACATGCACAGTCTCGCAGGCCTCCTGCACACAGATCACCGTACGCCGTCGCTTGATTACGATACCTTCCTCAAGGCCACGCAGGTGCTGACCAAGGATGCGACGCAGGTGGCGGCAGCGTTCCGCCTCGCGTGCTTCAATGTGCTGGCGCATAACCGCGACGATCACGCCAAGAACTTTTCCTATCTCCTCGACGACACCACAGGCGCATGGTCGCTCGCGCCGCCCTATGACTTGACGTTCTCGGCCGGGCCCGGCGGCGAACAGAGTATGATGGTGATGGGCGAGGGACGTGCGCCCGACACCGAGCACTTGCGCGCCCTCGCAAAAAAGCATGGGCTCAAGGGGACAGATGCCATTTTGGATGCGGTCTATGCCGCGATCGCCCGATGGTCCGAGTTCGCGGCAGAAGCCGGCGTTTCGAAGCGCTCGGCTGCCAAGATCACGGCGCGCATCTGTCCGAAGCCGGCGAAACCTGCGAAGCCATCGAAGAGGTCCGCAGCCGAGACCGCGACACCATCAAAGAAAAAGCCTGCCGCCGGCAAACGGTCGTCATCCACAAAGACGCGCAAGACAGGAAAATCGCGTCCATGAGACCACTGGTACTGGCCTCACTCCTTCGTAAGCGCGTTGGCAATCTCGACGATCAACGCACCACCATCATCAATGCATTGGATTTTGTCTTGCAGGGCTGCTGCACTGGACACCGGTCAGCGCGCCGACGGCGTTTGGTGTTCGAACGCCTGCCCTGTTTGACATAACAAACATTATCACACTGACCGATTTTGGCGGAATTCTGCGGTGGGTTGGCGGTCTGACTTTTCATAGCACCGCGACGAGGACTCCAGACGCACGCTTCTCTGGCTCACCATAAACCATGGCCGTTGGCGGCAGATCCTCGCCGCGTCGCACGCAATGCGTGCCCGATCCGCGCCCTTCCCGCCGCAAGGCAACCCCTGGCGGGGCGCGCGTTGCGCGACCTTGCGCCCGGGCGCTGTTCGGGCTTGGCGCATCCGCGACGGCGGCTCCAAAAACCATGCCGGCATCCCGCAATCCGCCTCTCCTAATCAGGGCTTTGTGCCGCCCTGTACTTGGCGAGCTCACGGTAGAGCGTCGGCACGGATACGCCGCACGCGGCCGCAACGCTTTTGCGCGGGATATTTTCCGCAATCAAACGCAACGCCAGCGCCAGCTTCTTTTCACTCATGAGATGCCGCCGACCCAGGCGCTTGCCCCGACCGCGCGCCGCGTCAAGCCCGGCGCGCGTGCGCTCAGCGATCGCACGGCTTTCGAAATCCGCGAGCGCCCGCATCGTCGCAAGGAAATACCGCCCGGACGCACGGCCCGTATCAATGCTGTCGGTCAGCGACTGAAACCCGTATCCGTCGGCACTCAGGGTCTGCACGACCTCGATCAAATGCTGAAGCGAAGACCCAATGCGATCGAGACGCCAAACCACCAGCACGTCGCCGGGCCGCAAGGCACGGAGCGCGCGATTGAGGCCCGGGCGCTCGGCCGCAACGGCAAGGACGCCGTCGTCGCGGAACACCCGCTCGCACCCGGCGCTTCGCAATGCATCGACTTGAGAGCTCAGGTTTCCCTCACCGGCGGACACGCGCGCATAGCCGATCAGCCTCCGTCTGTCCCTACCCGCTTGACCCTCCATATCCTTCATCTGAACCGACCGGCGCTCTCAGAACAGCGCGCTGTCGAAAGCCTTATCCCGGCACACGCGTACGAGGCATCTGAACGGTCTATCCTCAACTTCAAACAGCGGATCATCGACAAAAATGTGGGTTATTAAGGTTTGATAAACAAAACATCTTCACAATTATCAGTATACAGATATTTTTGAGGGGAAACAGGGTTTCGAGAGGGGGCGATTTCACTGCAGAATTCGGGGCGTGCTGCGAAAGCGCCAAGCACAAGGTCTCTCACCGCTCCCGCCAATGCAACGGCGAGCGGTCCTCTTCGCACAATCGCGCCACGAGACGCCAGGCTCACATCCGCCCTCACCTCCACGCCCCGCAGCCATGGTTTAGCCAGCCGATCGCGCACTGCCATTGAGAGAGGCGCCGCATGATGCGCCGGCGCACCCCGCACGGGCCTCTTCGCCGCTTGCGCCAATCGGGGAACGTGCTGTTCACCGTGTTCGCGCTGCTGGCCGGCGCGGGCGTCATCGGCGCGACCACCACCGCGATCTTGCGCGGCCCCGTCGCCAATACCGCCAAACTTTCCAAACAACAGATTGCCGCAACCGCAATGGACGCTGCTGCACGGCTTGTCGGTTCGCCTCACGGACCGACAAATGACTGTGACAGTGACGGCTCGTTAGAGCCGGTTGCATGGCAAGCCCCCGCCGGCAGTGCTCCCATGCCGTCCGGCGGGGGTCTCTTGCCAAGCACGCTCGGCGCGGCAAAGGCCGACCCGTGGGGCAGCGCTTACGGCTACTGCGTGTGGGATCACGGCACGCAATCCGTCTCCGATAACGTCGCGGGCTGCGGCGGCAGCGGTGCGAACCGCCTTCAAGGCGCCGATACAAAAACCGAACCCGTGATCGCGATTATCTCCGCCGGGCCGGACAGGGTGTTTCAGACAAGCTGCGCGGCATGGCTTGATGCCAACGCTGACGGCGCACCCGATAGTCCGCTTGTCGTGCGCGTGAGCGGTAGCGACGACATCATCCACACCGAAAGCCTCGAAACCCTGCTCAAGGCCGGGGGCAGTGCGCAGCTTCCTGAACTGCCCGACGACGCTTGCACGCCGGAAACCATCGGCTTGATGCGCTTTGAAATGGACACGGTGCAGATCTGCACCGAAGACGGATGGGAGGAGCCGGGCACCGCCGTCACGGCCGACGGCACGTTCGCGCCGACGAACGGGGTTGAGCTATCGACCACGCACACTACGTCCAACACGATTACGTTCTCCGGTTATTTCGGGACACGAACGGCGAGCGTCGACAACGGCGGCGCGATCATTGTCAACGGCGTCCATCAAGGCGCGAGCGCACAAATTGCGGCGGGCGATACGGTAGCCTTGCGCGGCGCGGCGTCGGCCACACCCGCGACACCCGTCGTCTATACCCTCACGATCAGCGCGGTGCAGCGTCCGTGGGTGCTGACCACGCGCAACCCGACGCCGGTCAACCTCACCATCCAGCCGACGACGCAAAACACTATGAACGTCACCGGCCCGGGCAACCCGGCCTTTGGGGCGACGGTGAGCTTCCTCGTGCGCAACACCGGCGAAACGCCGACCACGCTGATCGCGTCGCTGTTGTCGAACACGGCGCACTTCTCGTTCGCGACCGGGGGATCGGATGTCGGTGATGATTGCGCAGGAAAAACGCTCGGCCTCAATCAGACCTGCGTGATCGACGTGCGTCCGCGCGCGAGCGACGACGGCACCTATAATGGCACGCTCACCGCGCGCGACGGTGTGCGCACGGCGCAATCTGACTTATCCGGTACGGCGACGGGGTGGATGTGTACGGTCGCGGCGAACACCACATGGACCGTGGCGGGCAAGACCTGCACAGTGCCCACCGCGCTCACCATCGCCAGCGGTTCGTCGGCGGTCGCCACAGATTCAACGCAGCCGACGACCGGCACGGCCACCTATTCGTGTAGCGGTGGCACCGCGACCGTCGCCGCGTCGACGTGCGTCGAACGCTGTACGGTGGCGGCGGGTGCGACATGGGCCGTATCGGGAAAGACCTGCACCGCGCCGACGGCGCTCACGATCAATCACGGCGCAACGGCAGTTGCGACTGACGCCACGCAACCGACAACAGGCACCGCGACCTATTCGTGCAACAACGGCACCGCGAGCGTGACGACATCCTCGTGCGTCGAGCAATGCTCCGTCGCCTCCGGCACAACGTGGACGGTATCCGGGAAGACGTGCACCGTTCCAACAGCCTTGACGATTGCAAATGGCGCGAGCGCGACATCGACGGACTCGACCGCACCGACGACGGGGTCGGCGACTTATTCCTGCGCCAACGGCACGACGAGCATCACGAGTTCAAGCTGCGCGGAAAGCTGCACGGCGAACCAGACGGTAAGCTGGTCACCCGGTTGCTCGGCTCCGTCCGGCGCTGTGCTCGCCAATGGCGCGAACCGCACCATCACCAATACCGCGTCCGGTTACAACGGCACGCGCACGATTACCTGCAACAACGGCACATTGACGCAAAGCGGCGGGAGTTGCGCATCAGCAGCTCCTTGTTCTTCATGGCAAAAAAAGCGCCGATGTACCGGTATGGATATGTGGGATGGGCCTCTTGTTCTCACGAGCCACAACATGGTGACGGCACGCGCGGCATGTGCCGCATGGTGCAGCGCTCAGAGCGCTACCTGCTGTACATACCATTGTGCCCAAATGGCGGACATACCGGATCCGAACGGAACTTGCCCAGGATACGGGATGTGCTCGGCGCGAGGCAGTCTTCCCCTTTATGATGCCGGGTACAACAACGAGTATGCATCCGGTTGCCCATGACAAAAAGGAGGACCAGCGCACGCTGAATTGTATTTGAAGGAATGATGTTTGAAGACGGATTGATTGTTGCACTTATTTTGATGGGCCTGATGGCCTTGTTTGTGGTGCGCCGTGCCTTTAGGCGATCGTTATCCGCTCGCCGCTTCAAACAATCCGGCAACGTGTTCTTCATGCTGTTCGGCGCGGTAGCGATCGCGGGGTTGATCGGCGTGTCGACCATGACGACCATGAAGGGGCCGACGCGCGGCATCACCCATTCCAATCAGGTCGCGGCGGCGAACAACACGCTCTACACCACCGCGCGGATGATCGCCGGGGCGGTTCAAGACGAAGCGGATTGCGATTCCGACGGCATCGTCGAACCGCCGCCATGGCGCGATGCTGGAGGGCTGTCCGCGCCATCGGGCGGCGGCCTTGTGCCTACCGACCTCGGCGCGACGCAGCGCGACCCGTGGGGTAGCGACATCGGCTATTGCGCATGGGATCACGGGCGGCGCACCGTGACGCATGACGTTGCCACCTGCGGCGGCGCGGGCGCGAACCGCCTCGTGGGCGTCGATAGCAAATCCGAATACGTGATTGCGGTCATCAGCGCCGGGCCGGACCGCACGTTTCAGACGACGTGCCATCCATGGGTGGACGCAGACGACGACGGCGTTCCCGACGCCCCGTTGATCGTCACCCCGGCGGGCAGTGACGACATCGTCCGTGCTCAAGCCATCACCGCCTTGTTCGCGGAAGGCACCACCAACCAGCTCCAACAGCTTCCCGACGACGCGTGCACCCCGGACGCGATCGGTACGCTGCGTTATGACGCCGGGACCATGCAGGTCTGCCGCGATGGCGGCTGGCAGGAAGTCGGCAGCGCCATTCAGGTCAGTGGCAGCTTCCTGCCCGTGACCGGCGCGCAGCTGAATAGCGAGCATACGACGTCCAACGGAATCTCTTTTACCGGGTTCTTCGGCACCCGCACGGCGAGCGTCGACGGCGGCGCGGTCCTGATCGTCAACGGCGTCGAACAGGGCAATACGGCCTCGATCGTCGCGGGCGACACGATCGAACTCAAGGCCACCGCTGCGGGCGCACCGGCCACGGCCAGCACCTTCACACTAAGCGTCAGCACGCTGCGCCGGGCGTGGACGATCACGACGCGCGATCCCACGCCGCCCGTGCTCGTCATGACGCCCGCGTCCAACAACGCGATGAACGTCACCGGGCCGGGCAGCCCGGCGCACGGCGCGACGGTGCGCTTCACGGTGCGCAACAGCGGCGAGACGCCGACCGTCGCGCTCGGCGCGGCGCAGCTCAGCAACACCACCAACTTCGCCTTCGACGCGTCCGGCGCGAATGTTGGCGATGCGTGTCAGGGGCAGGTTCTCGCGTATAACGCCACGTGCTTCATCGACGTTCGCCCCCGCGCGACCGACGACGGCACCTATAACGGTACGCTCTCCATCGCCGCCGGAAGCGTTAGCGATGATTCCTCTCTATCCGGCACGGCAACAGGCTGGACCTGCACGGCCAATCAGGACGTAAGCTGGTCTCCGGGCTGTACTGCGCTGTCCGGCGCGGTATTGGCCAACGGCGCAAACCGGACAATCACGAACACCAATAGCAGCTATGACGGAACCCGTGTCATCACCTGTACTGACGGCACACTCGTCCAAAGCGGGGGGAACTGCGTGGAAACCGCAACGTGCGGGGGCGGCGGTTACCCATACGATGGTTATTGCTATTACTACGCAAACGCAGGCCAGAATTGCGATACGGTATGTTCATCGAGAGGGGGGTGCAATCTAGCCGGGACAATTTATATCGGCAGCGGCGCGCCAAATCACAACAGATGCGTTGACGTACTAACTGCGCTGCGTGGTGTGACCACAAGCGTCACAACATCTGCGTCCTCCGGCCACGGCTGCAATTGGAACAACGCTTATCCTCCCGGGAGACGACGGACGGTTTCAACTGTCTGCGCCGGGAGTCACGGCAACATTCGGCGCGCTTGTGCGTGCAACGAACTTGACACGACGCCCGATGCGTTTGCATTCACCGATCAGACCGACGTGACGCTGAGTACGACTATTACATCGAATACCGTCACGATCAGCGGCATCAACACCGGTACGACTGTGTCGGTCAGCGGGCACACGTCGGCGCGGATATCCATCAACGGCGGGAGCTGGGTGACGTCCGGGACGATCAGCAACAATCAAACCCTGCGCGTGCAGTTGACGAGCTCGGCGTCCTTCAGCACGGCGCTCAGCGCGACTGTCAATGTCGGCGGTGTCACGGATAGTTGGAGTGTGACGACACGTGCTGCCAACGGATGTTCGAACACGACGATGAGTTGGGCGCCAGGCTGTTCCGCACCGTCTGGGGCGATGACACATGGGCAGACGAAGTCGGTCAACAATACCGCATCCGGCTATGACGGCACCCGCAACCTGTCTTGCAGCGACGGCACGATCAGCCAAAGCGGCGGAAGCTGCACCAGCGCTTGCGGAGGATTTAGTTATGGTGGCTATTGCTACTATGGGGGAGGCAACAATGAGTCATGCGATACGGTATGCAGTGGGAGGGGCGGATGCAATCTTGCAGGGCTTAATTATATTGGGCCAAACGGTACGAATGAAGGATGTACTACCGTATTGAGTGAGGTGCTTTTGGGTGGTTTTGGCACGGCCGGCTCTACGAGCGGCTCTTATGGATGTCATACGAGAGACGTGGGGATGGGAGGACGTCATAGAATAAGACACACGGCCATGACCAGCTGTGGAGGAAGGCAAAATGCTATTTTTCGCGCGTGCGCGTGTAACAACTAATGAGCGAGAACCAGCGCACGCTGAATTGAATTTAAAGGAATGATGTTTGAAGACGGATTGATTGTTGCACTTATTGTTACGGGCCTGATGGCCTTGCTGGCGCTGCCTGCGGTGCGCCGCGCCGCTCTACGCACATGGCGCGCGAAACCACGGCATCAAAGCGGCAACGTATTCCTCATCCTGTTTGGCGCGGTGATCTTGCTGGGCGGGGTCGGCAACGTGCTGACCAAGATCATCTCCGGCCCGGCGCAGGGCGTGGGCACGATTACGCGGCACGCTCTATCGGAAACCGATCTGGCCAATGCCGCCAAGATCATCGGCGCGGCGGCGCGCGCCACCGTGGGCGATTGCGATGGCGACGACATGATCGAACCGCTGCCGTGGCGCGATCCGGCGGGCGCGCCCGCGCCGGTGGGCGGCGGCCTTGTCCCCGAAGGCACGCCCGCGCCCACGCGCGATCAATGGAAACGCCCGATCGGCTATTGCGCGTGGGACCACGGCTCTTCCACCGTATCGGATAACGTTGCCGGCTGCGGCGGCAATTCTGCGAATCGCCTGAACGGCGGCGACCTGATTACCGAATACGTCATCGCGCTGATTTCCGCCGGGGCGGACGGCGCGTTCCAGACGACCTGCCGCGCATTCGTCGATGCGAACAGCGACGGCGCACCCGATCAACCGCTCGTCCAGAAAACACCGGGCAGCGACGACATCGTGCTCGCCTATACCTATGGGGAACTCTTCGCCGCCGGTGAAGGCGGCGCGACGGGCAATATCGGCCCGCAGCCGGACGAAGCCTGTACCCCGGAAACCGCCGGGTTGTTGCGCGATGAGATGGACACCATTCAGGTCTGTACCAGCGACGGATGGGAAGAGGTCGGCGCGTCGATTACCGGATCGGGCAACTTCACGCCCGTGACCGGTGCGCCGTTGAACAGTGCGCACACATCGACGCCGATCTCCTTCACTGGGTTTCACGGGACGCGGCTGGCCACCGTGGAAGGCGGCGCGATTATCGAGATCAACGGCAACCCGGTCGGCGCGAGCGCGCAAGTCGCGGCGAATGACGTCATTACCCTTGTCGCGAATGCGGCGGCTACGCCGGAAACGGAACGGGTCTTCACCTTCTCCATCAGCTCGATCAAGCGGGAATGGCGTATCACGACGCGGGACCGCTTCCCGGCGGCGCTGTCGATCTCGCCGTCGACGGCGGCGGGGATGAACGTCGCGGGGCCGGGCAGCCCGGCCTATGGCACGGCGGTGAGCTTCACGGTGACGAACACCGGCGAGGCGGATAGCGCGCATATGCAGGCGGCGGTGCTGTCCAACACCACCCACTTTGAATTTTATGTCGGCGGCGGGCATCTGGGTGACAATTGCAACGGCCGCACACTCGCCGGTGGCGGCACGTGCCAGATCGCGGTGCGTCCGCGCGCGAGCAACGACGCAACCTATAACGGCACCTTGGGCGTATCGGACGCCGCGGTGAGCGCGAGCGCGACTCTCTCCGGCACGGCGTCGGGCTGGAACTGCACGGTGGCGGCGGGCACGACATGGACGGTGGCGAGCAAGATTTGCACCGTCCCATCCAATCTTGTCATCGCGCATGGCAGCACGGGCGCCGCGACGGATTCAACCGCGCCCACAACCGGCTCGGCGACCTATTCCTGCAGCGGCGGGACCGCGACGCTCCAAGGCGGCGCGACCTGCGTCGAGAGTTGTTCCGCGAACCAGACGGTAAGCTGGGCACCCGTTTGTTCGGCTCTGTCCGGCGCACAGCTCGCCCATGGCGAGGGGCGCACGATCACCAACACCGCGTCCGGTTATACAGGGACGCGCACCATCACCTGCAACAACGGCGTGCTCAGCCAAAGCGGGGGGAGTTGTGCGTCGGCGTGTGGCAGTGGGGCTTATGCCCTTGATGGGTACTGCTACTATTATGCAAACGCAGGTCAACACTGCAATTCCGTTTGTACATCCAGAGGTGGATGTGATTTGACCGGTACTAGATACCTTGGAAGCGATGCACCGAATAACGATAGATGTGAACCGCCCCGGGTTTGCCGGAGGCTCCAACTCTTGAGAGACTGGAGCCATGA
>NZ_DAITQL010000024.1:0-52507 GCF_036833075.1 Hyphomicrobium sp. | reverse complement strand
TGAATACCGTATCTGATCAACTTTCTCGTCCAAATGGCAAGTTTGCGACAAAGCCATGCGGAGCGGCATGATTGCGAGATCGTGTATTCGTCCGCGACGAGCGTCAAATCGGGCAAGAACCTGCCCATTTACCGCCCGGCTCTGCCCGACACCGGCCTCGCGCATGAAGAATTGATGCTGGCCATCGAGCAGATGCCTTTAGCGATGCAGGAAGTGCTCGCTTCGGAAATGGCTCAAGGCGGCTCGTTGATCGAGCGCAAGATGCCTGATGCGGGGGTGGATCGCGATCTTGTCGTGCTTGCCGATATCTCCGCCGAGAAGATGGACTATGCCCGCAAGGCCAGCGACTTCATCGCCAGCAAGTTGCAGGAAATGCAGGAAATGTCTGCGGAGATCGCGCAGGCGGCAAAAAAGCAGTTCAAGGATCACGTTGGCGGGATGGCCGCTGCCGGGTCGCTCGACAAGATCAGGGTCGAGACCACCAGCCCGATGAGTCAGTTGGACAGCTTCTCGCGCTATCTCATGGGCTCGGTGAAGGGCATGTTCGTGCGCGAGCTTATCGAGGACAGCATCGCTCGCGGTGAGAAGCCGACGGTCGTTGTCGAATATACCGGGGACAGCGTGTCGGAATGGCTGATCGGCAACCAGCATCATCTCATGACGGGCGGACAAGGCGTGCCCGTCGCCGGGCACCCCAACATGGGCGATGTGCTCAAGCGGTTTGCCGAAAAACTGCTGATCATGAAAGGCACAGACGCTCTGGGAAACCAGTCAACCCTCAAGGTCGAGGGCTTTGACGGATGGCTTGCCGATTTTTTCGAGAGCATCGATCATTTCGACCTGTCAGAGTTGCGGATTAACGTATTCGACCGGGTTAGGGAGGCGTGCGAAGAGCTTGGCATGACCTTCGAGGACATCACGGGCCGCACCTATGAGTTCATCGAGGGCGAGGATGGGGTCGTTCGCGCGTATAATCGCGACATTCCCCCGGTGATTGATGCGGTCGAGCGCTACAATCGTGGTCAGACGGACGTTCTCGGCCTGAATTCGGGGTCGGCAACGGGTGTTTCGGCGCAGGCCAGCCCCCATAACGGCCCCGATCTGCGACGGCGCAGCATGATCAAGCTGGCCTATCAGCGCGAAATCACCGACGAGCGGCAGGTAGAAGGGCGTATTCACCGCGCCGGGCAGGTGTCTCCGCCGCGCTATATCACGCCCGTGACGGGATTTGCCGCTGACGACCGGATTGCCAATCTGTTCAACAGGGCGAACCGTTCGCTTACTTCTTCAACCTCGGCCACGCGCGACAGCAAGACAAATGCCAAGCACGCCGTCGATATTCTGAACCCGGTAGGCGAAATGGCGGTCGGTGCGGTGATGCAGCACAACCCGCAAATCGCGGCAATGCTCGGTTTCAGCGACAAGGAGCAGGACATGGCCCGCAAGCTGCTGGGCCGGTCTGTGCTTCTGCCACTCGATACCCAATCCGCGGTGCTTTCGGACGTGGACGCTACCTTCCACCTGATTAGCGACCAGTTGACGGCAGAAGGCCGCAACCCGCTCGAATTGGGCCGCTATGACTGGAAAGCCAAGATCGAAGAAGTCGAGGTTCTTGATGGTGGCGGGGTAGGTGTTGACGGCCTGTCCGCAAACAGGCTCGTGCTCAACCAAGTCACCTATGACGAACCAATCCGGTCGCTGCCGGTATCGCGGGCCTTGGAGCACGTTGATGACTATCTGGTACGGCGGCTTTCCGATCCCTTCCAGAATATGGCGGATTTCTTCGGTTACACCGAAGCCCTGCGCGCTGCGGGAGGGATGAACCTAGAGCACCATCTCTTCGGGGGTGTTACCGGACGCTCGAAGGAGGGCATGCGCTATCTCTTCCCGAGGCCGTTGCCGCAGGAAGTCAGCGCGCACCTTTACGGGCGAATGCGTTCTGAGGTTCTGGACAAGGAACGCAAGGTCAAGCGCACGATCAACGACGAGGAGCTGCGGGAGATCAGCGAACAGGTGGCCGAGCAGGCCATGAAATCGTCCGTTGGTCCCTTTGCGGAATTCCTTCGGTCGCCCCAGACATTGGACAAGGACGGCTCGTCGTTGTTCGAGGACTTCAAGATGGCGATGCCGTTACGGGCGCTCTACCGTCGCATCGAACAGGCAACCCGTCTCGAACCGATCCTGCGCGAGATCGAGCCCGGCAGGATGGTGGCCCTCGACAGCCGGGCAGTGAGCCCATGGGTTGGCGGTATGTGGGCCGACGCCTATCGGAAGGCCAATACGGACGGGTTCATTCCGGCCCTGATCGTCTCCGCGCGCTACGACGAAGACGCACCCTTCGCGGAGTCGAAGATGAACTTCTCGGTCTACGTGCCGGGCAATCAGCACATCGAGGGTCTTACTGTCTCGATGCTGAGCACCGCCATGGAGCACAATGACGCTTCGCGGGAGCGGGGCCTCGTGAACATCCGCAACTTCCTCTCCGATCTGGAACTGGCGGCTGATCCGCACCGGTACACGAGCGATCAGCGGAAGAAATCGGCTGCGGATGCCATCAGGGACCTGATGGGCGAAGAGGGCGCTCGCAAGGCGTTTCT
Organism: Hyphomicrobium sp.; assembly: GCF_036833075.1. Classification (GTDB taxonomy): domain Bacteria; phylum Pseudomonadota; class Alphaproteobacteria; order Rhizobiales; family Hyphomicrobiaceae; genus Hyphomicrobium_C. Next base: position 49,910 of record NZ_DAITQL010000024.1, on the reverse strand, counting down.
GGCCGCAGCCGAACTGGCCTCGCAGCCGGAACTTGGGCCTGTCGTTTCGGCAGACCGCACGGTGAACAAGGTGGCCGTGGAGGCTCTATCGGGCATCGCAGCCGCGCTGCCGGCGAAATCGGTCAAGAAGAGCCGGCTGACCATGGAGGGCAATCTGTTCGCTGCCATGTCCATTGTGTCCAACGGGCACGGCAACAACATGGGCGAGAAGGTGGTCTACACCGATGCTGCCGGGAACAATCGCAACGCGATCCTTCTCAATGATCGCGGCGCGAAGGACATGATCCCCATTGTGAAGGCGAAGGCATCGCAGCGCTCGGTGCTGGCCACGGGTATCAACTCCCCGGATGATATCATTGCCTATCTGCGCGTCACCAACGCTGTCCTTTATGGTCTGCCTCGCTACGGTGGCACGCAGGAGGCGGCTCACGCCTTTGCCGAGGCGCTTCACCGCCTCTATCCCAAGGCGTATCCGCAGGACAGGATTGCGGAGATCGCTGCATACCCGGAGGCGGAAATCCACCGCATCCGCGCTCACGTGCAGCCCGTGGACAGCATCAAGAGCTACCCGCCCTCCTTGATGGCCGGCGGCGACATTTGGCGCTGGGCGGCTGACGAGAGCCAGCGGGCCACGGTAAGCAAGAGCAAAGGCGGCAGGATTGCGCTCAAACCGGGGGAGGGGGGCTCTACCCGGATGGAGGTCGTGATTGCGGACGATCCGAATGCCATGGGCGTTCGGGAAGTGTCCATCACCCAGCGTCATGACACCGAGAGGATCGCCAAGGCTCTGTGCGAGAGCATGGATAAGAAGCAGATGGGCGTCATGATGTTCGCAGAGGGGGTTGCGGTCGTTGCCATCAAAAAGGACCACCCGGTACTGCGCAATGGCGACCATCCGATAATCAGTCACCTGTCCCAGAATTTCACGAACAAGAAGCTTACGAAGGGGACACTGAGCGGCACGTTTTACCTCAACGATCCGCGCGAAATCCAAATGGTCGCGGATTTGATGCAGGAAACCGCCCGCGAGAACCACGGCGAGATCATGATCGGCGGCACGCTCAAGCAGGTGCAGAACGCACTTGCCATGCATGTGCGCGAAACATTGGATGCTCGTCTTGCGGCAGAGCGGGAGCGAATGGCGCAAATCGAGCGCGACCGTGAGGCTTCGCTAGCCGCACCTACCACATTTCAGTCCGACGCTACGGTGGTGCAGCGCCCGCAGATGGGGTTGAGCCATGCGCCGGGTTGACGCACGAGCAGCGCACCTGCCGCCAATTCCGCTTCCGGGTGCAAATGCGCCCGGAAACCGTTGCGGTATCCGGGCGCTTTGGCCAACCCGAACCGGTACAGGTGTGCCGGATGGGTTATCGGAAAATGTAGCCATCGCCCATATCCGCCGCAAGGCTTTGATCTGGGGTGAAAAAGTTTTCTTGTCAAATATCTGGAAGATATTTTACGCTGTGGGTGATTTGGCCGAGTCGGGGGCTTTTACGTGTCCCTGCGCGCCAAGGAGCGCATACTCGCGACTATGCCCGATTCGTCCGAAAGGGGCCAGTTCGCGGATCACCAGAAAGGAGGGCTTATGGAGAAAAGCAGAACCCAAAAACGATAAAACCGATGCGGGTTTCCCACGCATCGGGTTCATCGTTTGCGGTAGATCGGTCGAAACGCCAATAACGACCGAGGCGCCTTAAAGTCCCGCTCAATCTACCGCATTCGATAGAACCCAATCAACCCGAAAAGTGCATTTTCGGGAATGAATTTTTGCGTGCCGAAATTCGCGTCTTTCGAACCCAATGAGGACTGAAAGATGCAAAGCTTATCAAGAGCTTATGTGCAGCCGCCCCGACCTGTGCCTAAAAAGACCAAGAGCACCACATCCCGTCGAACCCGGATACAGGGTGCTTTGCGCGCCGCCCATGAACTCGGCCTGATCACAGACGCGGTGTATGGGACCGCCGCAATGATGGCGTCCTATGTGAAGGATGATTTCGACCGCGCGCTCTGCGCTGTGGAGGTCCAGAGGATCGCCCGCGACCGAGGGCGCGACGAGCGGACCATACGCCGCCATATCCGCGCCTTGGAGAAGGCGGGGCTGGTAGAGAACCGAACAGCCGGGAACGGCCTGCGCGGCTGCTTCAATGGTGGGACTGTCGTCTTCGGCGTCTGCTTCGAAAGGGCCTATGATCGCTGGGACGAACTATGCAGCGACGTAAACGCCAAGCGGTTGGAGGAAAGCCGCCTTTTGAGCCTTCGACGGGCAATATCGTTCCTGCGCCGTCGCCTGCGCTCGACCTGCGAGGAATTGCAGGACATGGGTGTGCTGGAATGGCTCTCGACCTTGCCCCGCCGCTATCAAGGTCTCTCGCCAAACGAACTGGCCCGACTGGTGGAGGAATGCGAGCGGCGGCTGGAAGCGCTGACCGAGGTACGCCGGCAAGCTGCGCGGGCCGTAGCCGAGATAGCGGACGTGTCAGAACCGGCGAAGACCAGCCAGAACGACACGCCGCAGTCAGCGGAACCCGATCATCGGCCTGTGGATAAGTATAGCGTTGGTCGGCCAAAAATGTCCGATGGACCGGACAGAAATGACCGACCTTATACTCTTACTAAAAAAGATAATAACGAAAGAATGATAAGTACGACGCGGCGTGTGGATAAAGCTGCGGGGACAGCGCAGGCATCAACGTCTGTGTCGGGCAACGAAAACAGGCTCAACGTTGCTGCATGCCTTGCCGCTATACCGCCTGAGTGGCGCGAGTGGATCGACATATATCGCGAATCCGGAATGGACGAAACGAGTGCATTCGTTCTTGTTGCCAAGCAGTTCTTCAACCGGATGGGCGGCAGCGAGAGAGCGTGGCTGATAGCCAAATCACGAGCCGGTGATCTGATAGCTGCGATGCTGGTGCTTGTGGCCGTCGCAAATCCTGTCCGCTGCATGGATGCGTGGTTGCTCGCGATGGTGCATCGCGCGGAAAATCAGGCGGTCAACTGGACAACGCCGTTCCGGTTCCTCGCGCGAACATCGCACCTTTCCCCGGCCATGGCAGCGGAATGACGGCTTGCTTTGAATAGCTTGTGATTTCGGCTCCGATCCGGTAAAAAATGCAGTGGCAACTTTACCGTTGATTGGAGCGCAGGATGGACGAAGCGGAAATCTGCCGTGAATGCGCATCACTGGCCGCGCAACTGGCGGACAGGATTGCAAAGGAACCGGCACCAATTCGTCTCATCGAAGAGGACACCCAGACCCGCGAACAGCCCGGAGCAGGGTCATCGCTTGTTGGACGCCGTGTCGTTCTCTGCGCGACCTTATTGAACCCCCCCATCTGCCAGATGGCGGAGATGATCGAGGACTACGCAGGAGCACAGCGATGAAGAAGCAACTGGCCAGCATGGCGATCTGCCTTGGTATTCTGACAAGCACGGCAGTGAGCGCCTACGCGCAGACGAATTGCAGGGTGGAGCAAGCCGCCCAGGCTGCTCTGGAGCGCGAGATCGAACTGATCAAGGCGCTGGCCACCGATCCGAAGGATAGTTTCCGGGGACCGGAATCGTGCATCAGCGGCGATATCCTGTCGTCTTTCGATCTCTCCAATGCCATTCCCGATCTGGCCGGGATGATGCAAAGCCTTTCCATGGACGCGATCAACAACGCGATCCAGTCGGCGCAACAGCAGGTCTGCCGGCAAATCAACGAGGCTGTTTCGGGAGCCATCGGCAAGGCGCAGGGGGCCATCAGCAATTTCAACTCGAACCTGACAGGCGAGCTTGATGGCATCTTGTCGAATGGTTGGAGCGATCTGAGTTTCTGACCATGATCGCCCGTTCCCAGCTCGCATCGGCATGCATGGCGGCGGCTCTTCTGGCCGCGCCAGCGCATGCCCAGACATTCGAGACGGCAATGGCCGGTCTCGCGCAATCGCTCGAACGCGCTGTCTCGGGACTGCGCATCGATACCCGCCAGCATTCGCTTGACGGCCAGCAGCTATCCAACTCGGCCACCGCTTCGAACATGGCGCTGTCGAATGTTGTAGTGGAGATGGAGCAGAACGTCGCCTTGCGGGATGCAGTTGCTCGCTACGAGAGCATGCAGAACGACATCAATGGTCTATGCGCGGCAGTGGCGGCGCAGCGGAACGTCTCGACCGCCTCCGACGCGACATCCAGCGCTTCGGCGTCTCTCGATGAGTATGAGCGAAATTGGCTGGCCGTAGGCGGGGATCGCAGTCAGACGCTGGCGCAGACGCAGCGCATTCGACGCACTGCGTTCTGCACCGATAGCGAGCTTGAGGCAGGGCTGTGCCTGCCGGAAGCCAGCAGGTCGATGGGCGGCATGCCAGCCGGTGACAGCGCTGCCGATGCTTGGCTCCTGCGGCGCGAATATGGAACCGCCGAAGCGCAATATGGCACCATATTCATGGACACCATTGCGCCCTTCCCAACAATCGAGACGCAAGAGGAAGCCTCCGGTTCGGTGCAGGGGCTGCTCAATCGCGCCGCCGCAAGACGCGAAATGGCGCTGATCGCCATTGCACGAGGCGGCTTCACCGATGTGCTGATGCGCGGCCTCGAAGGAGGACTTGAGCAATGATGAAGACGAAATGGATGCGGCGCGGCGTAGCGCTTATAGCTCTTGCAGCGGGTTTGGCCGCTCCCGGCGTGGCGCTCGCCCAGACTTGTGCCGGTGTCGAGTCGCGTGTCAACAGCGCCACCAGCCAGCTACAAGGCGCGGTGACGAGCCATATCACGACGAGAACGTCAGCGATGGTGGCGCAGGAGATCTACCAGCGGCAGCGCCTGCTCTCGGCCATGCATGTTCTCGTCCGTCAGGATGCTGTTTCCTCCGAACAGGTAACGAATGCGGATCGCGCCGCGAATGAAGCGTTGGCGAACGTCATCATTGAGCAGAGCGTGAACGACCAGATGCGGCAGGCGGTGGCCGACTATGGGTCCACCGGCCACAACGCATGCCAGCTTGTCGAGCAGGGACGGAACGTCGCCGCCATGTATGCCGCCTACGGCTCTGCACGCGCCCAGATGGCCGAGAGCATCCGCGAGCAGCGCACCGCGACGAACGATGCGGAATTCCGCGAACGCCTTGCCGAGTGGAGCGAGTTGGTCGCGAATGCCGACGACGCAACCATCGCCAGCGTTCTTAACGGCGATACGGATGCGGCTCGCGAGTTTATCGCCATCGTGGCTGGTCCGCCTCGACCTCCTGTTCAGGCAGGGACGGGCAGCGTCCGCTCACAGCAGGACCGGGTGCTGGCGATGCGCGATGACGCGCGCAATTCGGCTGGTGTCTATGTCTTGGCCGATATCGCGGCCAATCAGCAGCTTCGCACGGCAATGGAGGATATGTCGGAAAACTGGGTCGCGGACGGCGGCGAAGAATGGGCCTCACGGATGGCGACCGAAAATCAGCGCACCGTCCTGCTCGATACGGCCCGGATCGAAGCCCAGAACATCGCCATGTCAGCGTTGGAATTGCGACAGCAGGTGATGGAGGAATTCGCGCTGGCGAGCTTCGCCCTGTCATATGTCGATGATCTGGCGTCCCGGCCAGCACCCGTCCAGCAGGCAGGAGGGGTCCAGTGATGCGCAAGGTGTTGCTGAAAGCGGCTTTTGCGGCGCTGACGGCCACGGCTGGCCTGATCCCGTTTTCGGCGCAGGCAGGTGGCGTGACGTGTTCGGTCACTGATCCGATCTGGCGATCCGGGCATAATTCCGCTCAAGCGGCGCTGATCAGTGCAGTCGATGCCTCTGCGGCCCAGATCACGACCGAGCGGATGCTGACCAATGAGCAACTGATTTCCGCGATCCGGGTTGCCACGCGCCAGTCGAGCGTGAACGCGGAAAGAGAGGCGAACGCTCGTGCGAGCACCGCAGAGGCGGTGTCGCAGGCATATATCGAGCAGCGCACGGCAGAGCAGATCAGGCAGGCGCACGAGACTTACGGCCCGCAGGGGCAGATGGTGGGCGCGTGCGACATGATCGCGAGCCTTGGTCAGGCGGAGGCAGCGCTGGCCTCCCGAGCAGAGCGTGCCGGCGAGGTCATGTCGAGCGATGCCATCGACGTTCAGCCGGGCAACGCTACGACGCCTTTGCAGGCGGCGGCGCGGCGGTTGCAGTTCGACGCGCCGGAAGCCGTCTCGGCGGCAGCTTTCTTCGACAGATCGACATCGAGCGCGATGCGCGATGCCTACATGAACAATCTGATCGGGCTCCCGTTCGCACGGCCTGAGAGCATGGACAGCACGTCCGATCAGCTTCAGTTCATGAGGGTGAGGCGATGGGAAGCTCTGCGCAGCCCGGCAATCGCGTCTCTGGCGGCTGTGCGGGCCGCTTCGGAGGCGGGCAGCGGCTCCATGAGCTACATGGAGGCGCTGGATTACTACATAAACCAGTTCGGGGGCGGCGACGGGTATGAGGAATGGTCAGCAGCCCTCGTAACCAAGTCGGAGCCGGGGCTGTTGAAAGAAATCGCCCGGCTGCGCGCCATCAATCTGACGCTGACCAAATACAGGCAGGAAGGCGCTGATCGCAGGCAGGCGATCATCGCGTCCCTTCTGGCCGGGGCGGCTGTCCGATGAACCGGCTCACTCCCCATGATGCGGTTGTGCGCACCGTCCTCCCTCAAATCTCGGACGATGAGGGTGAGCCCGGCTATTACCCGGATGGCTTCGATCCAGAGATCGAGACCTATGCCGGCGAGCATTGGGTCTCCCGGCTCAATCGCGATTGGGCGGGCCGGGCAGGGGAGGCGGAATTCATCGCCCCCTTGTCCGTGATTGCCGGACGCATAGCGGCGATCAGGGGAGTTGCCATGCCGGAAATCGCTCCGGCGACGGATGAGGGAACCGTGCTCTATCAACCAGAGCCCTTTGTTGACGATCTGGATTCGTCGGAGAGCGAATAGGCAGGCGACTTAATGGAGATGTTTCGCGATCAGGATATCGGAAAGCTCGTCCACACCGCCTATCGCACGGTGGCGACTGGCACGCTCGAAAGCCTGCTGACCGCAAAGCTCGAATATCTGCGCCGCCGCAAGGACGGGACGCTGTTCGGCAAGAACAGCTATCTGGTGGTCTATGATCGCCGGCAGGCGTCCAATGAGAACGATCTTGGACACTGGCTCTATGCCGAATGGTCGGACGATCAGATCGCCCGGATGGAAGGCGATCACGTCAAGAACCGGGGCGACCGGGTGATCGTGGGTATCGGGCAGGTCAAGAAGCGCGCCGATCAGAAGCCGGCGATCTCGATCACCAAGATCGCCGTAGGGCTGATCGAGGACATGCGCAACTTCTACTATGTCGGCGGAGCCTGTCTGGCCTCCAACGGGATGGTCGTCACCAAGGTGACGGAGATATCCGAGTCCAAGTTCTACGCTGACGCACAGCGCTTCAAGGCCGATGCGCGCGATGGCGTCACCTATTCCACCAATTCTTTGCCGGGGAGCGGAAGCGATGGCGGCTAAATGGTTCGACTTCAAGGATTACGATGCCAAACTGGAGCGGATATCGACCGCGCCGGGGCATTACATACTGCGGCTCGAAATGCCGACAGCGCGCCTGCCGGAGCCGGAGGGTGACACGCTGGTTGGCGATATGCTCATGGATATGGGGTGGACGGTCGAGGCGGGCGACGACAAACGGGTGGTGCTGGAAAACCACCAGCCGCTCAACACCGCCATGCAGATCGTGACGGCGATCCGCAGCTTCTTTTCCGAAGCGGAAGTGGCTGCTGCACACAAGCCGCTTCCTCAATTGCGGCAAGGCGAACGCGCCGAGGGCATCGAGGCACCGAAAATCATCAGCCTGAAGGAACTCGAAGGCAGCATTCACGGCGTCGAAAAGAACAATTTTGATCGCATTCGAGCCTCCGTCTCCAAGGCCATTGCCAATATGGCCGAACGGGAGAAGCGGGCGGACAACGTGCTGTTCGCCGGCAAGGGTATGGCGGTGGGGGATCATCTGACCGACAGGATCGCCCAGCAAAAGGGCTGGATGGATTTGGAGGCGTCATATCTGGCCTACAGGACCATTGCCGAAGCAGCGGCGATGCCGAACTCAGGCATGGCCACACGCCTGACACAGCTTGGCAGGGCGCTCGCTGCCAGCGACGAGACGGAGATCAAATCCGCCGAGACGTGGATCATGGATGCGATCTTCGAGAACGCGGAAGGGCTTGGCGATCAGCAAGAGAAGCTGCGGCAGGAGCGCCTTTTCCAAGCCATATCCCTCCGGCTTGGTGAGGACAGCCTGATCCGCCCGCGCGATTTCGTGGCAGGCATGGTGATGAAGAATTCGTCGCACATGTCGGCGGCGATGATGACCGGCATAGCTGTCGGCCCGGATGACAGCTTCGAGGCGGCGGCAGCAAAGGTGCCCTTCCGCGTCCTGCGCGACAATTCAGTGCCGACACGCACACTCGTTCAGAATATGAAGGCCGTCGCCAAGGCGATCCGATACATCGCATCGGAAATGGAGATGGAGCCCAATGCTCTGTTCCCCGGTCAGGAAAACGTGCCTGCCCGGTTCTCCTTCGATGCGGTGAGTGCCGATAAAGGCGCAGAGGGTCGGGTTGCCTCCTTTCAGCAGAAAGCGGACGGGCAGGAAGGAGAAAACGACGCCACACGGCCACTGGTGCTCTCCCTGTCGGTTAAGAGAGGCGGCACTTTCATTCATGAGCTTGGCCATCTGGTGGATCAGGGGAACAAGCTCTCGGACGAGGAACGCCACGATATCCTTCGATCTTCCGGTGTCCTGATGCGGGTGAGGGAAGAGCTTGAACGCATCTTCCCCAATGGCGGCGAGCAATACGACTATTTCGCCATGGAAGAGGAAATCTTCGCGCGGACATTCGACGCCCATTTCGTCAATCTGGCGCGATCCCGAGGCGACAAGCTGCTTGAAACCATTGGGGGGAGGCAGGTCACTTATGGTGCCGATTTAGCCGCCCCGTTTGGTGATCTGGAAACCAGCAGCCGCTTCATGGACATGCTGAAATCAACGCTGGAAGCCAAGAAGGAAGCAAAGCACAGCGCGACGATCAAGCCGGCCAGCCCGATGGCGGAAATCCACGGGTCGATTGCTCCCTGACCCGAGGGTGAGGCGGGACCGGGCTACTGAGGGGCCGAGATGGAAGAACAACAATACGATTTCAGCAGCCTGTTCGAGCGTAGCGAGGGCGACTATGCCGGATCGCTGTTGGAGCGGTTGTTCGGAGGGGTTATCCCTTACTTGCAGGGAACCGCCGACGATCTGGGTGCCGGCAACTGGCTCTCCACCATCTTCGGCCTGTTCAACACTGCCGGCCTGCTGGCCGTGCTGATCGTGACCTCTTACACGATCTACACAGTCATCATGGACACCGCATCCGATGGCAAGGTCTTCGGCCAGCGGACGGACACCAAGTACACGATCATGCGGACCATGGCCGGCCTGATTGCGTTCGTGCCGGTGTCGGGTGGGTATTCGCTGGCGCAGGTCGCAATGCTGTTCCTCGTCCTGCAAGGGTCCGCATTAGGCGATGTGGTCTGGGCGCGGACGGCAGATGTAGCATTGAGAGGCCAGCCGTTGTTGGTGCAGCCAGCCGGCCAGACGGTTAGCAACTATGCTGTGCAGGGCCAGTTCGCCAGAGCCTATGACGCCTTGGTACTCGGGCATCTGTGCGCCATCAACGCCAACAGCATGGCATCGGTCCTTGGCGGCGACCGCGATCCCGATCTCTCTTCTCCAATCGTCGCCAAGAGTTCAGGCATTGTTGAAGTCAAAAATGACGCAGCGTGGCTCGGAGAGGGCGGCGTAAGTTTTTCATCCGGTGCGCTGCAACACGCCATCAGGTTCGAGGACACTTCGCAGTCATATTCCGGGCGCGACAATTTCTGCGGCGGGGTGGAGAACAGTGCTCTGATCCGCAATTCGGTGCCGGGCGTGGTCTCCTTTGTGGATCAGGTTGCCGGCGCGCGTGTGAGAGCGCAGTTCGAAAACTACGTGAGCACCATCAACACCCTGTCGAGCGATGCCCACAATCTCGCCATGCAGATCTACAACGGGCAGCGCGATGTGCAGGCTATGCGCGATGCGGCACGGGCGGCTGTTCAGAAGGCCACCGCGAACTATGTCTCTGGGGCAAGCGCGAATCTTGCCTTCGATAGCGACCAAGCCAATTCGCTGCACCAAGAACTTCTTAGAGATGCCAGTAAGAATGGCTGGACTTTTGCGCCGGCATGGCAGCGAGGAATCTCCATGGGGGCCTCTTGGTATGGATCGCCGGATGGTGATTTGCGCATCCAAGCCTATCGCGAGGCAAATCTGGTTGAGTTTTTGTCAGGGCAGGGGCATCGGACTGGCTTTTTCGGAGACTCGACCACAAACGCGATGCTGGCAAAGGCCACCGACGACTTCGAGACATGGGATATGATGAGCCCGTATCTGGCCTCGCTTGCCGATGCTGATACAGGAGAAAACGAGGAGGAAGGCAGCTATTCGTCTCTGAATAGAAATTCTGATGACCGCGTGATGGGTCGGATGATGAATTGGGTCTACCAGACCATGCTTCAGTTTTTCAGCCCGACCAAACCCGGATCGGAAGAGGCATATGGCTATGTCGATCCCATGGTGCAGGTCACGCAGCAGGGCAAGGTTCTGATGATCTCCGGTGCGGCGGTCTCGTTGGGCGGAGCGGCAGCATCAGGTGTGAGTTGGGTTCCGTTTATTGGTAAAATGGCGGATGCGGTGAGCGGATGGATGATCTCTGCGGGCACAATCTTGTTTGTGCTCGGGTTCGTGATCGGCACTTTGGTGCCCATGATCCCGCTCGTCTATTTCTATTCAGCGGTTCTTTCTTGGGTGATGCTGGTGGTGGAGAGCATGTTTGCCGTGCCGCTGGCTGTTCTGACCTTGTTTGCGCCCGCTCGCGAAGGAAGCCTGATAGGCTCGTGGAACCGGATACTGCTTTCCATCTTTGGCATCTTTTTCCGGCCATTCTTCACGGTAGTCGGGCTGATCTTTGCCATGATGGTCATCAGCTTTTCGCTGCTCTACCTTTACGATCTGTTCTATATCCTCATGGAATTCCTCGTGCCGGGAGAGACGATCTGGAACGTCTTCTCGATGATGGGCTTCCTGACGATGTACGTCATCGTCACAACCGTTACGGTGCTTCTGGGCGCGCAATTGATCAGCGAGCTTGGCGATGGGGCCATGAACTGGCTTGGAGTGACTTTCGGTGCGCTCTCGACGCGGCTCGATGTGGGCAGAGCGGCTGTTGGTGCAACGAGTGCAGGTAGCGTCGCTGAACAGGTGGGCGGCACCTTTGGTGCAGCGGGCAACACTTTGCGTGGGGGATCGCAGAAAGCAATTGCTGGGTCGGCTCGTCTAATTTCCTCGCGGATAGGCAGGATACGCGGAACGGGAGGTTCTTGATCTGACGAAATTACGTATTATATAATGCAATTGTAAGGATCACAAGCGGCTTCAGCGTCGCGGGAGTGATGCAATGAACGTAGAGACAAGAGAGACGGGTTCGGTTTTTGGGCGGATTGTCGCTGGCTTTCGTCGCTGGCAGGATCGTCAGGAGGCCAAGGCACGCGCACGCGCCGAGCGTCTTTCCGCCTTTCGCACCGAAGCCGAGCGCCTGTATCGCCTGACGATGAAGCCACTGTCGCAGGCGGAGCTTGATGCCTTGGTCGCGGAGAAGGGCAGGGACGCTGCTTTCACTGTCCTCGAAAAGAGGCTCAAGGGCCAGATAGTCGAGATCGTCCGCAGGGCGAACGAAGACTTCCGATTTGGTCTTCCGACTTTCAGTGCGGTGTGCCGCACGCTGCAAGAGCTTGATCTGGCCGGCATCGACAACATGCACGGCTTCGAACTGGTCGGCTGGTCCGATACTGGCCGGATCGTGCAGGACACGGTGAAGATTGCTGAACAGCGCCGTGCGGAAAGCCAGAGGCGAAGGGCCGAGCGCGAAAAAGCCGAACTGGCGGCATTGAAGGAGCCGATGTACTACATCCACGGACCTACCAACCGGTCTGTCGATAGGATCACATACATGCAGCTTCATCCCTCAATCAAGTACGACTGCAAGCCAGTCTACAGGGCCGAATACTATACGGCGATGGCGGAAGGGCGGCTCTAAGCCGCCCTTTATTATGCAATAATAGGATCACAAGCGGCTTCAGCGTCGCGGGAGTGATGCAATGAACGTAGAGACAAGAGAGACGGGTTCGGTTTTTGGGCGGATTGTCGCTGGCTTTCGTCGCTGGCAGGATCGTCAGGAGGCCAAGGCACGCGCACGCGCCGAGCGTCTTTCCGCCTTTCGCACCGAAGCCGAGCGCCTGTATCGCCTGACGATGAAGCCACTGTCGCAGGCGGAGCTTGATGCCTTGGTCGCGGAGAAGGGCAGGGACGCTGCTTTCACTGTCCTCGAAAAGAGGCTCAAGGGCCAGATAGTCGAGATCGTCCGCAGGGCGAACGAAGACTTCCGATTTGGTCTTCCGACTTTCAGTGCGGTGTGCCGCACGCTGCAAGAGCTTGATCTGGCCGGCATCGACAACATGCACGGCTTCGAACTGGTCGGCTGGTCCGATACTGGCCGGATCGTGCAGGACACGGTGAAGATTGCTGAACAGCGCCGTGCGGAGAGAATAAGGCGCGAAGAGGAAAGAAGGCGCGCCCTCGAAATGAGAGCGGCGCAGGAGCCCATGTACTATATCCATGGCCCGACAAACCAGCGGATTGAGACGATCAGGTATATCCAGCTTCATCCTTCGGATAAGCAGGCATGCAGACCGGTTTATTGACCCGGAAATCCACAAAGGGCGGCACTAGGCTATCGCCTCAAGGTGGCCCATCGGAAGGACGAATTCCGGAAGACAGACATTAGCTGGTGATCGGGATCGGCAGCGCGGCACTGGATGAAGCGAACTTAGGCCAGCATTGAACGACCAGTTTAGGCGCGAGACCATGAAAATCGCAGATGAGGTCGTGGAGAAAAAGCGCAAGCTTGATGCGCTGAAGGCGAAGATCAGACCCGGTGCGCTGGACAATCTGGACAGCGTACAGCGTATCGACATCACCTACACGTCGAACGCCATTGAGGGGAACACGCTCACGGCTGGCGAAACCGCGCTGGTCATCGAGAAGGGAATAACGGTTAGCGGAAAGCCCCTGAAAGATCACCTTGAAGCTGTTGACCATGCCCGTGCACTCGATTGGGTGATCGAGATCGGCATGCAAGGCCGTGTTCCATTGCGCGAGACCGACATAAGAACCTTGCACCAACTGGTCGTCGCCAAGTCCAAGCCTGAGATTGCTGGCCGCTATGCGGATACAGTTCGGTTTGTGAACACCAGCGCTGGGGCGCACCATTTTCCGTCCCATGTGGACGTGCCGACGCTGATGAAAGACTTCACAGACTGGCTGGCCGAGGCGGACGATACCCCGGAAATAGCGTTCGAGGCTCATAGACGGCTAGTTGGCATTCACCCGTTTAATGACGGAAACGGGCGAACGGCTCGCCTGCTCATGAACCTGATCCTCATCCGTGGCGGATACCCTCCAATCGCTATCCGACCGGAGGATCGCCCCGAATATACAAATGCCTTGGAGGCCGGGCAGGCCGGTGGCGACTACGGCGCATTTCATGATCTCCTGTATCGGCGGTTGGATCACACGCTGGACCAGTACATCGCTGCGGCGACCGAAGCGGCCCGATCTGATCATCGCATTGCTGTGGCCGATCAAATGGAGCGAGCGCAGGCCCTAGCCAAAGCCCTTGATCTCCCGCGCGCCATGGATACCGCAGAAGCTCTGGAATGGCTCAAGTGGCAACCTGAAACCGAGGTACATTATCAGGGGCCGGCAGAGCAGGCGGGCATTGCTGCACAGATTGCTTCGGCGGCTGAAAGGACCACGCTCTATGAAGCCTCGAATGTTCCTGTAGCCACCATTGGCAGGGAAATCCGGTTTGAATTCAAGAATGACCCGCCCTTGTGGGCTATCCAGATTGCCGATCAGTCTGCTCAGACGCTCTTCGAGCGCGCCTCCACTGATAGCCTTCGCGATCTCATGTTAGAAAATGTCGGCTTGACTGCGCAGTTGGTGCGCGATGCAAATGAGCGCCAGCAAGCAGGCCAACAGGACGGGGAAGAGCGGGCCGCAAAACCTAAGCGGCCTTCCGGGTCGAGCTTCACGCCGTAGGACCTTCAGGAGCGAAGTTCACTCCTTATCCATTCTGAAATCGGCGGGCTGGTTTCGAACATGCGCCGGTTGATTGCTTGCCAGTGCCGGTAGCGTAGCGATAGTGCGCGCACGAACAGTGTCGTCCCGAACAGAAGCCCACCGATCAGGGTGAACATATTGCCTGCGAGGAAGCCGAGAGCCCCGAATCCTACGCAGACGGCGAACGCCATCATCGCCAGTTGATCCGATGCCCTCTTGAGATAGGCGGCGTCGGATTGCGCCTCATTGATGATCTTATCGATGCTGACCGTGTAGCCGCAGGCAGGGCAGACCAGCGATCTTTGTGGATGCAGTGCGGCGGGGAGTGTCTCTCCATCCTCCGTCTGCACATAATCGGCAGTGTCGTAGACATCCTCTATCCTGAGCAAGCTGCCGTCATTGGGGCAGGTGCGGCGGGCACCTTCGATTGCGGCGCGCAGACGATTGAATTCCTCGTCCACCCGCAAGGGAGAGCGTTGCACGCGAGGCATGCGGAAGCGCAGGAAGCGCTTTCGCGATTTCTTGTCTCCGTCCGTGTCGGACATGGGGAATCCCTCTTTTACTCTCCCGCATATTCGGTAAAGTATCCTACGGAGATTTTACGGGCAAGCTAAAGCTGGCCCGGATCATGGAAGGGGAGCCCCATGGCCCGATCCGACAGCAAGAAGCGGTTTTCTGGTGTCAGCCGGCAGCATCGGGTAAAGATTGATGCCCGGCGCGACGATACGCGCACATTCAGCCAGAGGATGCTTGAGGAAACCGCCACGCCGGGCGGCACCCTCAAGGTGTTTGGCTTTCTCGCCTGCGCGGCCCTCGTCCTTTCATGGGCTCCATTCATCCCTGAGATCATATTCCTGATCTCGCTGGGCGTGTTCTTCCGCTACTACCGTTTCGGAAAGAAGTTCTGGGACATGCCCTTCCGTGTCCCGTCCTACCTGAACACCAAGATCGCCGGCTCAAAGGTGCTCGATGCTTCCACACAGGCCACCGCAGCGGGCAATCTGTATCTGGGGATGGATGAAGAGACGAACGAGGAAGTGTGGGCCTCGACCAGCGACGTGAACAAGCACGTACTCATGATCGGCACAACGGGATCGGGCAAAACAGAGGCCATCATGGGCCATGTGTTCGGCCTGATGGCGCGGGGTTCGGGAACGCTCATCGTTGACGGCAAGGCATCGGTCAACACCTACGATTCGACCTATAAGATCGCGCGTCTGTTCGGGCGTGAGGTCGATCTGTTCGCCATGGACTATCTGACAGGCGGCAAGGACGTGATTGGACCTCAACAGGATCGCCGGTCGCACACTTTCAATCCGCTCGCCTTCGGAGGTTCGGCGCAAAAGGCGGAAATGATCGTGTCGCTGCTCGACAGCGACGGGGATATGTGGTCGGGGCGTGCGATCTCCTTCATCGAAAGCATCATTCCACCGCTCTCCTATCTGTCGGAGCGGGGCTATGTGCTGCTCAATCCGTCGCTTCTGGGCGACTTCTTCCTGCTCGAAAACATCGAGAACCTCGTATGGTTCGGTGTTTTCGTGGACCTGAACGGTCGCATCATTGACCTGAAAAACAACTCCAAGGCCGAGTGGGAAGAGCTACAGCAGCGCTGCAACGGCATCATGCTGTATCTGGACAACCTTCCATCGTACAGCCTGTGCCGGCCGACCAAGCCGCATAAGCCGCAGCGGCTGGATGAAGATATGGTCGAAGAACTGATGGCCAAATACGGGGGTGGGCCTGCGGAAAGCGATGGCGACGCCACAGCGCGCCAGAAGGTTTCCGAGCAGCACGGCTACATCACGATGCAGCTTGTTCGCGCCATCAACAACCTGTCGAACAACTATGGCTTCATCTACGGTGCCGAGATTGGCGAAATCAGCTTTGAGGACTTGGTGCTCAACCGGCGCTCATTGGTGGTGCTCCTGCCGTCGCTTGAGCGTTCGACCTCGAACCTCGAACAGCTTGGGAAGCTGACCGTGCTGGCGCTGAAATCGGTGCTGGGCTCGCTGCTCAATACGCGACCGGAAGGCTCGCGGCGCGAGATCATCGAAGGCAATCCGTCGAACTCCAAGATACCGTTCGGTGCCATTCTGGACGAAGTGGGCTACTATATCGTCAAGGGCGTCTCGGTCATTCCAGCGCAGGCCCGCTCACTTGGCGTGGCAGTGTATTTTGGGACGCAATCAATTCCCGATCTGATGAAAGCCGATCAGGGGGAAGGCAAGGCAATCATCGACAACACGGCGCTGAAGCTGTTCGGTCGCCTCGCCTCAGACATGGAATCCGACACCGCAAAGACCGCCATCAACGCTGGGGGCAAGGCATATGTGCAGGTGGCGGATTCCATGCACTATGAGCGCAACCTTGGGGTCATGGGCTCTTCTCTCAAACTGGAAGAGCGCTCGGCACTTCAAGAGCAATATCAGATCTCTTACGACGATCTGACGAGGCAAGAGAACGGCCAATTTCACCTGATCGTCGGTGCAAAGGATTTGGATGACAAGGGTTTTGAACGAGGCGGTCAGCGCGTCATTCGCATGCTGGCCTTCTATACCGCCAACATCGAAAATGTTGAGGATTGGCGTCGAAATCCCTTTGTCATCGTCAAGCCGCCATCCGTGGACGAAGTGGTGCGCATACGGGAAGCTGAAACGGCTTCACGCGCATTGCGCAGGTCGCTTTCGGCGGTCATGGAAAATCCGCCAGAAGGCTTGCTCATGCGGCTTGCGGAGGCCGAAACGACCTTCATGGCGCAATTCCTCAAACATCGCCGTGAGGCCGTGGAGCGAGGCGAGTGGCCCACAAGCGCTGAAGAGCGCGAAGCGGCTGTGAAAGCTTGGTACAAGAACCATCTTGCCAAAGTGCTCATCGAGCGGGACATCGAGCAAAATCACAGGGTTCATGAGAATTGGTCCCGCAAATTGCAGGCGCTTGCGGCCAACACCGCACCGTCGCCCGTCAGCAGCAATATGTACCTAGCTGCGCAATCCGTTGCCAACGACTGGCATCAGGAGATCATCGGGGGGTTGGAAAGCCAACTCACGGGAGCCTCAAACAGGCCGAAAGTGTCTATGGAAGCGGTACTCGTGCATCAGGAACTCGCACGGGATGCTGCCGAAAAGGTTATTGCTGCGGAGTAGGGGAGGGAGAAGCGGGGCGTCCGAAGCGGTCAGACGCCCCGCTGCCTCGAAGCTGGACTCTTTATCAGAGGGGGCTTGGCGGGGGGGCTAAGGAACCCACTCTTTCACTGTCCAGATCGAGGGATAGGAAATCGCACATATCCTCGATGACCAACTCGGAATCAATAATGTCGCGAAGGGCGAAGGAATTGCCCCTCGTCTCAGGGGGTGTCTCGTCCTCAGAATAGCTGACCCACAGACTGTCGTTGAATACCTCATAATGGGCGTAGATCGGCACCAATCCTGCCGCTTGCGCGCGTGGATTGTTCCCGAACCGACTGAAACGCAGATGTAGGCGGCGTTCGCCGCTGTCCTGATCTTGCCAGACAGTCACCGTACCTGTGCGCTCGTCGCCGGCCAGTTCCGGCGCATCGACGTGGATTTCGAAAGCTCCTGCCGGCAGTTCAAATATCTGTGTGAGGAAGCGCGGAGCCGCAGAAGCCTTGAAGGCTGCTGCCACGCGGTCATGAGGTGTGAGATTGGCCATCAGTGTGTGCTCGTGGCTTCAGATGAACGTGTTTTGAACTTGGCGATCCCTGTAAAGCAGTTTACGATAGAAACAGTCTTTACGGAAGAGGGAAGCCATGCCTCGCAACCATACCATATCCCGTGCTGCCGGGTCCGTGTTTCCGCTACGGCAACGCGCGTTTCTCGCCGCCGCATGCATGGCCGGCGTGATCGGGCTGACAAGTGCTCCGGCTTCCTCGCAGGAAGGCGGGTCGATCCCTGACGATCCAGCTTGGATTCCAATGCAGGAACTGACGACAGGAATAAAGCCACCGGACAACGTGGTTGTGCGGATATGGCAAGATGTACTGCAAGCGGAAGCCGACACCATCCGCTCAGGCGACGGCCAGATTTATGTGAGAGGGGAACGCACAACCCTGCCGGACGATGGTTTCCGCCCTTCCGACTTTCTTTGGGCACGGTTTGAAGCCGAAGGGGCGGAATATATCGTCTCCATCATGGGCCAGCGCCCACCGGCCTGCGATAATGGCCCAAATAGTGCGACTGCTACGACAATTCATTCAGTCTGTCCCGCTCGACTGACCACCATCCCGAAGGATGGCTCTAATGCAACCACGGTTGAGCAGCCGGGCGCATGCGCCATTTGGCCGAGCCAAGCTGTGGAGCCAGAGCCGAACACGGGATCGTTCGCCAAGATGGAAGGCGACATCATCTCACTTGAGGCGATGCAGAACGGGACGCCTGTTCCCGACTGTCGCCTTACATTCTCCCTTGAAGAGTAGGGGGGGCTCATGCGGCACTTCATAAAGGGCCTGTTTGCGGCCTTTGTGATCCTGATCGCCTTAGCACAACCTTCGGTGGCGAGGTCGTATCTGGCTCCGAACATTGAATACAGTCAGCAGGAAATTCAAGGCTTCTTCGAAGCCAGCGGCAACGCTTATCTGGCTGAGAACGCCGCGACATTCGCGGCCATGTCCTACAACGTTGAGAGTGGCGGCAACTCGGCCATCAACAACGGTAGCTGCTGCACGGGTCTCATGCAGATGAACCAGTCCAATTTAAGGACATTCTGCAACTGCACGCCCGCCGAATATGCAGCCATGAGCGGGCAGGAGCAGATCAATATCTATGCGAGATACTATGAATCGATAGCGAACGCCTCGTCAGTCCAGACATTGCTGGACATGCAGGCAAATGGTCAGTCTCTCGGCGGTTATCAGGTCGATGGAGCCATGATAGCCGCATGCATTCAGCTTGGAGTCGGCAACTGCCAGAAATCCATCAATAACGGCTGCTCTGGCGTCACGCCGGCAGAAGGTGGCGACGGACACGTCAACATCTGCACAATGGCGGCAAAAGCCAATGGCGGCAGTGGCGGCGGCGGCGGTGGTGGTGGTGCATCGGGAGGCATGTGCCTCCAAATCCCGATCATGTCGCAGGCCGGAGAAAGGGCGACCTCGCCATTCGGCGTTGATCGGACTGGCCGTGCGTCTGCCGGCTACCATCTTGGGCTCGATCTCGTTAACTCGGCAGGCGCAGGCGACCCGATCTATGCGGGAGTGCCGGGGCGCGTCGTCTATGCGCAGAACAATGCCACCAATTCGGTCTTCGTGGAGACGAGTGACGGCAGCATGCGCTTCGGATATCTCCACGGCAACTCAATCAACGTCCGCGTCGATGATGAGGTTCAGAACAACACGCAGGTCATCACCATGGGTGATACGGGATCGAAAGGCGCGGTCCACCTGCATCTTTACACGGCTCTGTCCGGTGATCTGGTCAAGAGCATGGGCGAGGCGGCTGGTGTCGTCTGGCCCCTCGCGGATGGCGATTTCTGGGGCGACAAGCGGTCGGGCGGGCTATCGGGTGCCGGACTGGCCGAAAGCGCGCCGGCACCGTTCTACATGGTCAACCCGGAAACCTATCTCCACCACCGGGTTCCGTTTGCGCAGGACGTTCTCAATTCGGAGCAATATCGGCGTCAGGGCTTCAGTCGGCCCGATGGAATGACACTTGAGCCGACCTGCGCGCCGCCGCCAGATTTCTTCTCGCGGGGGCCGCTTCGCTCCGATAATGGCGGCTCGACGGTAAACGGCGGCATGGCCGCTACCGGGCAGGCCGCTGGCAGCAATCCGCAGACGCTCGTGAATATGGCGGCTTCGGACGGAAGGGACGCCATTATTCAACGTGGCCTGTCCTCGATTGGAGAAACAACGCGCAACCTCAATTACGGCCAGTCCCGCCGCACTGCGGCTTCCGTCTGGGCGGGAATGATCTTTGCGTTCGAGCGGTAGGGCGGAAGCATGATGACTGTTCTTGGGATCAGGAAGGGAGCATTGGCAGCGCCTATGGCGCTGTCCCTTGCCATCGGGATTGGCTGCTGGGGAGTGCAGGCACAGGAAGGCGATCCTCCGCATGTCGATCAAAGCCCTGCGCAAGAGCAGACAGGCGGTCGCCAGCGTGCCGATCAGCAGCAATCGCCGTCTCTTCCGCCGATGACGGAGCGGGAGATGCAGCGCATGGAGCGCGACCGCGACCTTACCGATCCGCTCGAAACGGACCCGCTCCTTGGTCTGGAAATCGAGACGCTGCGCGCGATTATGCGGCAGATGGAAGAAAGCATCGAAGTGCTCTCCAATCACGTCGAAGCGCTTGAAGGGCGCATTGCCGTGCTTGAGAGGCGGAGTGGCAGAGAATAGAGCCAGCCATGCCCGATCTTGACGAAATCCTGATAGGTCTCGGCACAGAACTACTGCCAACAAGCGTCCAGTTCGCCATGGTCCTGATGGCGCTCGTCGGCTCCGTGGTTGTCGCCATCGCGCTTTTCGATATCTACAGGATGATCTCCGACGACACCACCGTGAACCAGAACGGCACCACGGTCGGTGGCTCCATGATCCGCATCTTTCTCGGCGGGTTAATGGTTACGCCGTCCGTTACGCTCTGGCGCGCGGCGGACGCGCTTTTGCAGGGCGGCAATGTCACCCAGAGCGACCTACTTGGCTACATTGGCGGTGATATGGGCACCAACTATTGCGACCGCTTTGCGTCTGCAATCCAGTTGCTCTTCATCCTGATCGGCCTGATCGCCATTTATGTGGCCTACCGCAATGCCGATGATCAGGCACGCGGATTTGACCGCAACGGCTATCGCACAGCCGTGCCGTATTTCTTCGGAGGGCTGGCCTGCTTCTTCATAAACGACATCATCGGGATCATCGGAGCCACCCTCGGGATAAGCGTCGGTTTCCCTCAACTGTGTGAGGCGCTTGGCTGATGGACGTGGCTCGCCGGCGCTTTCTGGCGCTTGCCGCATGTGTTTTCGGTCTCTACGGTGGCGTGGGCCATCCGGGGCGAGCGTTGGCGAATACGCCGCAAACGCTCGCCAGCACCTTCATCAGCGATCTGGTAGCTGCGGCCCGGCGCAATGACGTGGACGCGGTGGAGGCGGTTCTGGATCGCTACGTGGACATGGCCTACATCGCCAATGCAGCAATAGGCGACAGGGCGGAAGGGATCAGCCCAGACACGCTGCGCCGAATGATCCTTGCTTTAAAGCGCCATCTGGCTCAGCAGGCGGCAAGCTTCATGGCCTATGGCCACTTGGGCAATGTCCAATGGGGGCAGGAGAGGCAAAGGGGCAGGACCGGCGTGGAAATCTCGGCCCGCTTCATCAGCAACAGTCGGGAACTGGATCTTCCGCAAGGCGGGCTTGCCATCGGCTTCTTGGTTGGTCCTGACGCCCGGAGGGGCGATCTCGCCATTCGCGATATGGCTTTGGGCAGGGAATGGGTCTCGGACACTCTGCGGCAGACGCTGGACCAGATCGCGGAGGTTTCTGACGATCCCGAATTGTGGATCGCAGCTTTCGGAGGCGAGCCCATGCCTGTCCCTGATATCGCCTTGGAGGATATCGAGATCGAGCCGGAGCAGGCCGGCTCGCATTCGCATTGAGCGGCTGGCCGTCTTTGGCCAGCGCAATGCCTGCCCGCGCCTTCTAATTCTGTCGATATTTCTGGATCAGGCGCTTTTTGATAGAGCTACGATCCTGACCATCGCCGTTAGCTCGAAGGCGCGACGGCCAGTTTGCCGGGCGATACCCGTCGAGGTAGGCCCGCAGCAACAGTTCCACAGCCGGCCCCGGCGTTCGAGTGCCGCTTTCAATTTCGTAGATGCGCGACCTCGCGCGATAGCCGAGCAAGGGAGCCATTTCTTCGGGGGTCAGGCCCAGCATTTCCCGCGCTGCTCTTATGCGCAGCCCGTTTTGAACGCGGATGGCGGTCTTCTTCTCGTTCTCTTCTTCCGCTTCCTTCATTGCCATCTAGCGGCTTCTGATACCCATTGGAGCCCAGGCGCTTTCGGTCCTGTCAGGTTCCCCGCTCTCTCGGGCAACGCTGGCGGGCGAGAAGGGGTGTGAATCAAGATCGGACATTCCGTTCCTCCGTGAATGGCAGAAATATACGCAGAGCGTATAAGGCTGTCAATCGAAAATACGCAGAGCGTATATCCAGAACTATCTGCCGATCAGGTTGGAAAAGTGGCGCAGGACGAAAAGGGCCAACCAGATGGACCATGCCCCCATGGCCGCGTTGTAGAAGGCGAGATACCAAAACAGGATGGGCTGGTGGTCGCGTACTGCATGGAAGTCTCGCCAGTGCAGTATGCGAATGGTGCCGGTGCGGAAGCCCTGCACCAGAAAGTACCCTGAAAATCCGCCCATCCCGACAGCAGCCAGCATCGCAAAACTTGCCTGTGAAACGGTCACGACTTCGCCCTCTCCTGTAGGCCCGCATGAACGCGATGCTGCTTGTCGAGAAGGACTACGCATTGCGTACATGATGGCATTTCAGTGCGGACTTGCATTAAGCAGCAAACCGGTAAATAATCCAATGGAAACTTTACCGGACGAGGCGCTTTATGTCAGGCAGTATCGTCATAGCGGAGAAGCCGTCTCAGGCGCGGGATTATGTGCGCGCCGTAGGCTCTCGATACGGCAAGGTTCTTGCCGCTCGCGGGCATCTGTTCGAATTGGCGTCCCCGGAAAAGGTGAACCCGGAATGGAAGGAGTGGACGGCCAGCATCCTGCGACCGCCCTCCGGCTTTTATCCGACCGAGATCAAGTCTGATCCGGGGGTGCAGCGCCTGTATCGCGAAATCAGGGAGGCGGCGAAGAATGCCTCCACTATCTATATCGCGACCGACCCTGACCGCGAGGGTGAGGGGATCGGCGGCAATATCCTTGCTGCACTGCGCCGCGATCTGAAATGGAACGGGCGGGTGCTGCGTGTCCTGCCGCTGGGCACCGACGACAAGAGCTTGCAGGAGGCGTTCGCGCAGGCTCGACCCGCAGACGAGTTCCGGCCTCTTTTTCAGTCCTACGTCGCTCGCAGCCAAGCCGACCAGATTTTCAATCTGTCTCTGACGCGCAGCGCCTCTGTCACTTTCAAGCCGCCCGGCTGGCGAGGCCCATTGTCGGTCGGGCGCGTTCTGACGCCAACGCTCGGTATCGTCTGCCGGCGCGAGCGTGAACTGGCGAACTTCAGGCCGCGCAAATACTATCTCCCATGGATCGACGCCATGGGCGATGCCGGCACGGTTAGGCTCACCTTCAATCCCGGCGAGGAAGGGCGCTTGTTCGATCAAGCGGAGGCGGAGTCCCTCGCCAGTCAGGCGGCGGCGTATCAAGGGCCGATTTCAGTGGAGAAGGCCCGGAAGAAGCAGGGTCCGCCGCCCCTGTTCTCTCTATCCAAGCTGCAAGCCGAAGCCTCGCGCCGCCTCAAATGGGGCGTGGAAAAGACCGCTCGAATCCTGCAATCCCTGTACGAGACACATCAGGTAGCGACTTATCCGCGATCATCGGAAATCAGCCTTCCGGAAGCCGAGATTGCAAATGCCCCTGCCATGATGAAGGGCATACTCCGTCTTCCCTTCATAGGCGATGTCTCTTGGTCTGGCGAAGCTCCCGTTATCCGTAAGAAGCGAGGCGCATTCTCGGACAAGGATTTGAAGGGCGCGGCGCACTATGCCATCGTGCCGAACGTCAACACGGTCGATAAGTGGGGCCAGAAATGGGACGCCATGAATGGAGACGAGCGGGCGCTCTTCGAGATCATAGCTCGTCGCTATCTGGCGGTCATAGGCCCGGATCGCGAGTATGACAGCACAAAAATGTCGGTGACGGTCGCCGGGCGTGTCTATGCGGTCAGCGGCTCCGTGGAGCGCGTGCCGGGTTGGAAGGAGGCGACGGGCAAGGTGGCCCGGCTTCCCGGCAATGATGCAGCGGATGACAGCGAGAACGGCGAAGACGAGGGCGATGCTGGCGACCTGCCGCCTTTCAAGGATGGCGATCCGGTAAGGGCAACGGATGCCGGCGTGGCGGAGAAGGTTACGACACCGCCACCGCGCTATACCACCGCCACACTCGAAATCGCCATGAGCGAGGCATGGAAGCTGCTGGACGATCCGCAGACCAAGGCAGCGCTCAAGGAAACAGACGGCATCGGAACCGTCGCGACCCGGACCCATGTCATCAAGAACCTTTTGAACCGTAACCTGATCGAGACCTTCGACAAGAGCGATTCCGTCAGGGCGACAGATGCGGGCATGCAGTTCTTCGAGATTTTGGAGAAGGTCGAGCCGCGTCTTCTTGATGTGGGACTGACGGGCGAGATGGAAATCACGCTGGAGAAGGTCAAGAGCGGCGAGGTCGGAGCAAAGACTGCGGTCGAGAAGATCGTGGCCGTTGCAGAGGATGCATTGAGGAACATGCTGCAAGCCAAAGAGGGCGGCGCGGCGATCACGGCGAGCTTCAAACGTCCGCCGAGCGAAAAAATGAAGGCCGCAGCCAAAGCCAAGGCCCAGCGCGAAGGCCGCAAATCACCACCGCCCGGTGTGCTGAGCGATTTCGAGAAATGCCGAGATTATCTCGGGCCGATGCCTGATCGCGATTCTGGCCAAGGCCCGCACAAGCCTTCCGAAAAGCAGATCGAGTTCGCCAACAAGATCGCGGAAGCGGCCAGTGTGGCAATTCCCGACGATGCCATGAGTGATGCCAAAGCCCTCTCGGACTGGATCAACAAGCACAAGGGAAAGCTGCTCCCGAAGGGGAATGGTGATGGCGGAAACGGTGCGCCAAAGGGTGATGATGATGGCAGGCCATCAGGAAAGGCAATCAGTTTTGCCGAACGCATCGCCCAGCGCAAGCGCATCCAAGTGCCGCGTGAAGCCTATCAGGACCGGGCACGCCTTTCGGCGTGGATCGACGCCAACAAGTAAGCGCCGGTCCTGATGCCGGCCAGACCCAAACCAGCAGAGCAGCAAAGGAGTATTCGATGACGCAGAGTGCAAGGATCAACAACAAGGCTTATGTCCGAGGTCGCCTCGTGCGTGATCCCGTGTTCACGGAGGCCAAGGACGGCAGCGGTCGCCAGATGGCATTTGGTCGGGTCGCCGTCGATTCGCCCTATGTGGACAGCAAGGGAGACTCGCGCGTTCGCACCGACTATTTCGTGCTCAAGGTCTTCAACAGCGAAGTGGCGAGCAAGCTGAGAAATGAAGGTGCGATCAAGGGATGCCTGATCGAGGCCAACGGCTCCATTACCGGCGAGCGGGAGGAATACGAGGACAGGGAAACGGGCGAGATGAAGGTCGTCTTCAATGTCGTTCTGAGTGTCGATACCACCGATGGGCATTCGGTTGCCATCGAGAGCTTCCCCAGCAGGAGCCGCAACGAGGCGGAGCAGGCCCAAGCCTGAATCCGCATTTGCTGGAACTCACGAGCGCCGTGGCGTGCCGACCAGCGCTGCGGCGCATTTTCTTGCGCAAATCGGGCTGAGAATGCTTTGAGGTTGTGTTATATAATTGCTAAAGAGCGCCGAACGAGCCCCTTCCGGTGCTTGAGAGGCACACAAGAATGACCACGCGCGCATCCACCAAGACAGAAATCATCGAGCGGCTTGCGGTCAAGACCCATCTGCCTCGACGGGATGCCGAGCGGGTCTGGGCAGCACTGGTGGAGATCGTGCGGGAGAATATCGAGGAAGGGCGTAATCTTTCCTTCGCTCCCGTGGGCCTTTTGAAGGTGAAGAAGCTGCCACCGAGGCAGGCATTCGCTCCGCAGGCAGGGCGCAAGGTTGATGTGCCGGCCCGGCATGCCGTGTCGTTTCAGCTATCGCGGGATTTCGACCGCACCTTGCGGGAGATGATCGCGGAAAAGCACGAGACTATCCCAGAGTAGGGCCATTTGTGCGGGTGGCGTGAGCGGTCGGCTTCGGCAGGCCGAGCGCGCGGGCGCGCTCTGCTTCCGGATGCTCGAAGGCGGGTCGGTAGGTGGCGATATCAGTGGCGCGCATGCCAACGTCCCGTGCGAGCCCTTCCCATTTCTCTTGGATCGTCCGCGCCATCGTTCCGACGATGCCGGCAGCTTCATCGCTCTCCAAGTCGAAGTAGAATGCGTGCTCCATCAGCAGTTGGATTGAAGCGTCCGGCGCTGCCGGATCGGCAATCGCCGTTTTCAGTTCCTTGAAGCGCTCTGGCGCTGGATTCACGTCAAATGCCGGAGCCAGCTTCCACTTGCCGTCGCCGGTATAAAGAAACCCGTGATTCTTGAGATGATCGTCAACATTGGAAACGAGAATGGTGAAGCTGATACGGCGGAATAACTCCTTTAGCTCTGCCGCAGGCGCGGAAGAGTGTTCGCGGATGGCATCTGCAAGGTAAAGATAGGTGCCTCCGGTTGCGCTGGGGAGGTCAAGCATGGTCTGGGCGGAAATGTAAGGCGACCGGCCATTGGCAGTGCGGTCGAAGCGTTCGATTATCGCCACGGGAAGGTCGTCGGACATCTCGATCCGAGCGGATGGAACGTCGAGGCCGCACATGCGGGCAAGCCGCAGTGTGAGGACTTCGGCTCGCTCGACCGGATAGGTATCGTGCCTCGATGTGAACTTGGCTATCGCCAAGCGACCATTCCTGTCGATGATGGAGCTTTTCGGGCGCGCACCCCCGAGCGATGTGCCGGGCTGACGTAGGCGTTGGAGGGCCAATGCATCTGGCTCGTCGCTTTCAACATTCGCGATAGCGCGACCGATTTGGTCCAGATGCAGGAGCGGTGGGATCGAGTGCCTTCCTCTCTGCTGGTTGTGAGCGGCGAGGAATGGAGCGCCATCCTTGGCTTCACGCACTCTAAGAGCCCCGACGCGACTGAAATCGTCAACGGCGGTGAGGAAGTCGATCTCGGTAAACGGAGCGTTCTTGCTGCCGCTCATTCGCGCATCCTTGCGGATGATAGACCGCCCCCATGAATCCGGTGTGGTGTCGGCCAGAGGCGGCGGGAGAGGGGACTGTTGTTCCTCGCCGGCCCTGAAGAACTTGCGTCCACCGTCCATGGTGAGTGCCGGCGCGATGGCAAAGCCCCGATGGTGATCGAGCCAGCTTTGCGCATATTGAAAGCTCGAATGCTCGCGGCCACCAACTGACTCGAACCAGAGGGTGCCGACTTCAATACCGGCGTCTCCGATGCAGATCGTGTAGGTTGCTTGCGCCATTCAAAAGGATTCCTTGTCAGGGCTGGATGGAGCCTCCGTCCGATCCGAAGCTGTGTCTTCAGGGCGGCGAGGGCGGCTCCTCTTGGGGCGAACACGCTTTGGCAAGGCGTTCACATCAAGGGTCAGCCCGATATCGTCTTTGGCAACGTCCAGCAGGTTGGCGAGGCGATTGTGCTCACCGAGGGTCAGCATGACCATGGCGAGGACTCCGAGCGATACACCACCGTCGCCGCTTTCAAGTCGTCGGATGGTCGCCACATTCACGCCAGCGCCTTCGGCCAGTCGCTGCTGGGTAAAGCGGCGCTTCTTGCGGGCGATGGCAATGTCCTCACCAAGCTTCCGAAGCTCGGCTTGCATGCGCAGGGAGGGGACAGGTTTTTTGGCCATAATAGCGCATATATACACGATAAAAGGGAATAAAGCTACATATATGCGCTAATATAATAGCGTTAGAATGAGATTGCAGGCTCTGGTCCTCGATCTTTGCCGTCCTGTGGCTCAGGCGACGGCTTCGCCGGCATGCCGGTGGCGATGTCCCATTCTCGCCGGGCACGCTCATCCACATGCCGCACCGCCGCCTGAAGCGCGTATTCAGGGTCGGGAAAACTGCCGAACTGCCCCGGCGCATTGGCCAGTTGAACCGAGCTTTGGCCTGTGATCACCCCATTGGTGACGGTGACGGAACCCGGATAAAACGAATACCCCTCCGAATGGCGCTTCTGCATGGCGCAGGGTACTTCAATGGAACCATCCGGCATCTCTGCGTAATGGCGAGCGACTTGGACCGGAACGTCTTGATTGGCAGGCTCCAGTCTGAAAAGCCTCTCCCGCAGTTGCTGGGCGTCGTTAGTGCCCTTGTCCGGATGATTGGCGAGAGCGGCACGCAGCTTCTTGGCTTCATTTCTGTCGTAGTCAGTGTCGATCTGGATCATGCGCACCACGGTTGCAGAACGAGTGCCATATACCGCAGTAGCCTGTTCGCGGGCTTTGGAAACAGAAGGGGCGGGTGTGCCTGCCTGCCGTATCGCTGCGGCTATATCAATCCTATCAGCATCAGGCATGTCGGATTGGAGAAGATCGGGGCATATTGTTAGGGTCACAAAGCCACTAAATTCATTGTCATCGCCAATGGCCGAGCGATCCCCAGCCTCCCATGCTCTCCCTTCTGGGCTCTCGGGGTGGAACGGATTGTCCATCTCTTCCCTGCTTCGGTTGGGAACAAGGAAGCTGTAATCGCGCGTGAAATAGGCGTGCCCCGGTCGCTGATAATTGTGGTTGGCGCTCCACAGGACCGGCATGGCCATCAGCTTGGCAATGGTGGCGGGTTCCCCGTGCAAGTTCGGTGCATCTTTGCTGATACCTGTCATGAGTTGCACATGGTGGATCGCGTGGTCGATTGCCTCCATCCGCTTGTCGTAGGCGGCAGGAAGCGTTGTAAGGCTCCCCGGCAGAGGAACGAGCAGAGATGTGTCCGGATCGTCGTTCTCGATGATAAAGCCGGGCTGGAACAGGTCTTTAGTCGTGAAATCGGGAGCCGTTCGCATCTCGGCTTGCAGGATGACAGGATGGATCGTTTGCCCGGTCACTGGATGGCGATATTCCTCGCCATCTTGGATGAGCATATTAGGATGGCGGTATTCCACCATACCATAGGCAGACGCCATGGTCGAAAAGACTGCCTCGTTGAAGATACTCTGGGCGTCACGGGGTTGATATTCGCCGCCCACAAAGCGGCCACCTACGAGCCTTGCCATCTCGATAAGGGCTTCGCGACCAACCTGCCGGTCTGGACCAGTCCATAGCTCCATGAGCGCGGCCCTCTGGTCTGTAAGGCTCTCGAACCCCAGCGTCTTGAAATATGCGGAAAACTTAGGATCGAGTTCGAGGGCGCTGCCCAGATGGGCAAAATACTCCTTCTCTCGACCCGTAGCGGTCCTGAAATCGAACGGTATATCTCCGGTGTCCATATGCTG
This sequence comes from Hyphomicrobium sp., assembly GCF_036833075.1. Classification (GTDB taxonomy): domain Bacteria; phylum Pseudomonadota; class Alphaproteobacteria; order Rhizobiales; family Hyphomicrobiaceae; genus Hyphomicrobium_C. Next base: position 20,508 of record NZ_DAITQL010000024.1, on the reverse strand, counting down.
CTCGTCGCCTGAAAATACCCGTTCGCTCATGACTCTGACCCCTCCGCCGAGGCGAGCGCGATCATACATGCTAACATCTCGCACGCGGGCGTTTCCAGACAGGTCGGATTCCCCGGAGAGGTAGCTGTATCCCTCTGCCACCGCATAACCGTGAACTCGGGAGTGTGCCGTCGCTGCGGCGTGGTCTTTCAGGAGTGCCGCTCCCTCGACGCGGGCGTTTGAGCAGGCATAGGCATTATCCGCAATCCATGCCTGTCCCTCTTGGCTAAGGTTGGTCATGTTCTCGACATAGCCACCTAGATCCCCTGCCTTCACATTATGAGCAGGAATGTCGATCAAGGCCCTGATCTGGTAGAGAGGCCGGAAAACATCTCCATCCGCTATCGCAGTAGGGTGGGGACGGTCGTAGAGAATTTCATACTTGGCTGGCGGGCCGAAGTCGGGCTCGCGCTCTTGAGCCTCGAAGGCAGCAATCCCTTCATGTTCGGAAACCTGCGCTGCGTAGTCTGTTCGCAGTTCATCCGCGATCCTGTCTCGCTCGTCCTCGATCTCTGCTTGCTCATGTTGAAACGCGAGATAGTCGGGATCGGGCTTCCAATCAGTAGGTTCTATTTTTGCTGTCGCTTCGCTATCGCGCAAAAATCTTTCATAGTCGGCGGCAGTGACCGTGCGATCCGCCGCCGGCACATAGTTTTCGAAGCTGGAAAACATATCAGCCGGTTTCCGTTGGTCCCAAGCAATGGATGCCAACTGAGCATGGATGGGGGACCGGGCAGCAAAAGCATTTGCCACCTGTTTGGCATTAGAAACCTGTTGCCGCCCTCTTTCTCGGGCATCGGGATCATCCGACCACGGGTATAGGAAGTCCGTACGCTTGAGCAGGGTATCGAGTTCGACAAGCTCTTGGCTGTCCGGAAACTCTGCCTGTGAGAGACGCTGTTCCGGGTCAGCTAGTCGCGCTTCTTCGATTAGCGCATGTTCGGCGGTGGCCGCATAGTGATAACCATCGGCAGCATTCTCGTCCGGCTTGCGCCATTCCGAATTTTCGGGGTCCCAATGCCATCCGGCAGCGCGGGCGGCTTCCTCTTGCTGCGCCTCCTCTTTAAATCGGCTTCGCGCACGCTCTTCCACTGACGCCCAATCTATATCTTGCGAAGCCGCATAGTGTTGGAGATCGGTCAGCAAGTCGGTGAGGTTCGTCTGCGCGTCACCTTGGTCGCCATTGGCTTCGACCCATGCCGACAGGACCGCGTTCCCATTGCTGGCGCGTTCGGATTCGTCGCTCATTCCTTCCACCCTTCATGCTGCCTCAAGGTGGGAAATACGATAGCCGAGCGAGTCAGTTAGGTAAAGTTTCGAATAGAAACGTTACGGCGCCACGGGCATGCGGTCGCTAAGAAATTTTCGCCACCAAGCAAGGGCGTCAACTGCCTCGACCTGTCCAGAGGCACGGGACACGCTTGGCAGGTAGTAGGTCACACCGTCGTGGTGCAGTGATGCCCAGCGGCGAATGGTCTTCTGCACTGCCCACGCCGGCCCGTGCAGCACAGGGAGCCGGCCCAATGCGGGATCAGGGTGCTTCTCGAAGACGATGATACCGTCCGGTCCAACATTGGCATAGAGCGTGTCCCCACTCCGAGCGCTGGTAGTTTCCTAAGTGGTGTTCGCACTTGATATTTGTCGTAAAATACGACATACCTAGCCCCATGCCAACTGATTTGTCGCAAAATATGACATGGTTTTCGAAGGCAGTCCGAGCAGCGCGAGGATGGCTAAACTGGTCAACGCGGGAATTAGCGGATCGCGTCGGTATAAGCCTGCGTCAGATGCAGCGCATTGAGGTGGGGGAATCCGGAAGCGTCCAGACTAGGGGCAAGATCGAGGAAGTTTTCCAACAAGCAGGGGTGCTGCTAGGGCCGGATGGCATCAAGGTGGTGCCACCAAAGGGGAGCTTGACATCCTCCCCGGCCTGAAGGCCGGAGATTCCTACGGCGCTCAGGGGCGGCATTGAGCCGCCCCTGAGTCGCTTCGGTGGGTTCCTGCTGCTGGCGACCCTACTGCATCGCTCACTTCACAGGCGAACCGGGCGTGTCCCGCCCTTAGCACATTGATCGCGCCGACCACATCGGCGTTTTCCTCGAAGCCACATTCCACACACGCAAATCGGGCTTGCGTCTGCCGGTTGTCGGCAGACACATGGCCGCAGCACGGACAGGAACGGCTCGTGTTCTGTGGCGGCACTGCAACCAGCCAGCCGCCTTGCCACGCCAGCTTGTAATCCAGTTGGCGGCGGAACTCGAACCAGCCTTGATCGAGGATGGACTTGTTCAGGCCGGACTTGGCCCGAACGTTTCGTCCCGGTTGTTCGGTAGTACCTGCCGCTGACCTGGACATGTTCCGTACCTGCAAATCCTCGATACACACCATCGCGTGGTTTTGGCTGATCGCGGTCGAGGTCTTGTGCAGGAAGTCGCGGCGGGCGTTGCCGATACGGGAGTGAATGCGCTGGACTCGGGCTTTCGCCTTCTTCCAGTTGTTACTGAATTTGGTTTTGCGGCTCATGGCCTGCTGCGCTTTGCGCAGGGCCGTTTCATGCCGCTTGAAGCTGTTGAGCGGCGCGTAGAACGTGCCGTCCGAGAGTGTGGCGAAGCGGATCACGCCCATGTCGATACCCACTGCTGTGGTGGCCTGCGGCACGGGCTGCTCAACTTCGCGCTCGGTCTGGATGCTTACGAACCACTTGCCGCAAGACTGGCTCACGGTGACATTTCTGACTGTGCCCAGCACCTCGCGACTATTGCGGTAGCGCAGCCATCCCAGCTTGGGCAGGAAGATACGACTGTTGCCCTGATCGAGCTTGATCTGCTTCGGGTCGGGGTAGCGGAAGCTGTCGCGCTGGCCTTTCTTCTTGAAACGTGGAAAGTCGGCCCGCTTGGCGAAGAAGTTGCTGTAGGCCCGCTCCAAATCCTTGAGCGCCTGTTGCAAGGGATGGACCGGCGCATCGGCCAGCCAAGCCGTTTCCGCGCTGTTGCGCCACTCGGTGAGCATCTTGCACAGCCCGGCGTAGCCCAGCTTCTTCTCTCCGCGCTCGTAGCGCTCTTTCTGCAACGCCAGCCCCTTGTTGTAGACGAACCGGCACGAGCCGGCGAAGCGGCGCATTTGCCGCTCTTGCTGGCCGTCTGGTCGCAGTTCGTATTCGAAGGCTTGGAGGCGTTGCATGCGGATATTATAATTTGGCCTATGAGCGACGACAACGATATTAGGCATGGACGACACTGCGTTTTTAAGATGCATGTCCATTTGGTCTTTGTAGCGAAATATCGCGGCAGGGTATTCGATGGCGACGCCATCAACCGGCTGCGCACGATCTTCGCCAAGGTCTGCGCCGACTTCGAGGCGCAACTGATCGAGATGGACGGCGAGGACGATCACGTTCACCTGCTTGTGGAATACCCGCCCAAGGTGGCTGTCTCCAATCTCGTGAACAGCCTCAAAGGCGTCTCCAGTCGCCTGCTGCGGAAGGAACGGCCCGACATCCAGAAGCGCTACTGGAAAGGCGTGCTGTGGTCGCCGTCCTATTTCGCTTCAAGCTGCGGCGGCGCGCCGATTTCCATCGTGCGCCAGTACATCGAGCAGCAGCAAACCCCACACTGAAACCCAAAGACAAGGACGGCTGCGCCGTCCGCGCTATCCTTCCCCGCCCTGAACGGCGGGGCTTGTCGCGCACCGGGTCAACGGGGGCAGAGGTTAGATGCTTATTTCAGTCGTGTTTCCGGGAGGAAAGGGCCGTTTGCCACGATGAGCATGATTCACAACGAGCGAACCAAGCTCTTGGCGAACGCATTGGATAGGGCCTCGACAGGCTGTCTGATCGCGGGTTTTGTCGCCCCTACGGTTACTATCGGCGTTTCTTTCTTGGCGTCTGTTTCAACGGCCATTTGGCTTTTTGCCGCTTTAGTCCTACATTTGAGTGCGAGGCATGTCCTCGGAGGCTTGAAGCAATGACATTCGGCACCGCCTTTTACCTGTTCGTTCTGCCTATCGCCATCGCGGCAGCGGGAGTGATCATTGCGTATTACGGCAGGAGCGACAGCCAGCACCTTCACCCCGGCGAATAAAAAGCGCGCCGGGCCGAGCGGGTGTTAGCCGATGCAATCCGGATCGGATGAACCAGCTTTTATAGCTTCTCGAAGCGCGCTCACAAGTCCGGGTTCATGAGGATGCTTTGCTCCCGCATTTGGAGCCCAGCTTTCGATGACCTCTCGGACGTACTTGGGAACGCAGCGCATACCTTTGCGAAAGCCAGCCTCAACCATTTCAATGGTTGGTTCGGACGCGACAACAGAATAGCCCTCGAAGGCAAGCTGGTTTATCGCATCAGGCCCTATGATTTGGGCTGGCGTCCTTTTCACTCTTGGCGGCTGGATCGAAGTCCTCGGCTTCGAATTCTCGGGCAAGGCTCTCCCATTCTTCCGTGTTCTCACGGACATAGTTGAAGATCTCTTCGGAAGGCTCATAGATCACCGTTTCCTCAACCTCTGTGTCGTGACTAATCAGTGACCAGCGATGGCATGCCAACTCTTCGAGAGGGGTAGGGTGGTCTGCGAAATCAGGAGTGCTCCTGAGCAGGTCGAGCATTGATGCTGGATCGATTGGAAAGGGAAGGCCGATAAGATAGCGACCACCTCCGTCATTGATCTCCTGATACCTAGCAAAAGCGCAGGTCTGGTTTTCGTCTTCAGAAGGAAAGACGCAGATGCAAGGCTCATCCCCGTCATCGCATTTTGGCGTCAATTCGGGATAGGTGTTGTTGTAGTCGATCATATCTACGACAGTATCAGACAAGTATAGGACGAAGGTCGTATTTTTGGTCCTGCCAACCCATTCGTCCAAACCTTCGTACTCGTTATCATGTTCGAGATTTGGACCTTGAAGAAAGACAGTCGCCGCCATCACGTGCTCCGTTCATGCCAACATCTCTTAGGATAGCCAACTAGCCATGATCGGTAAAGTGTCCCACAGACACGTTACCAATATCCTGTCTCGCTGCAAATCTTGCAGGAACGAACGGCGTGGCGCGCAGGCTATACACTCTATCGACGGTTTGGAGAACGCGGCCTCCCTCGTGGTGTGGGTTCAAAATAGGTGGCGAACAGCACAGTCTGGCCGGGAGGTCAGTAGAAGACAGTTCCAAATAAGGCGCGTGGACATCGGCAATTTACGATTGACGTACTACGACGACCGTAGTATGCTAGTCGCATGATAAAGACATGGGCCAACAGTGCGACTGAACGCTTTGCTGTCGATGGCAAAAGCAAGTTTTCAGGAATGGACGAAGATTTGGCCTTTGAGCGCTTGGCTGCGCTGGATGCAGCGGAGGCATTAAGCGATCTCAGTCCACTGAAATCGCTCAATCTGCACCCCTTGAAGGGCAACCGGAAAGGGCAATGGGCGATCAATATCAATGGCCCTTGGCGCATTTGCTTCCGTTTCAAGGACGGCAATGCATGGGAAGTCGAGATAACAGACTACCATTGAAAGGATGATGAACATGATAGCGGTTCACCCCGGTCGGATATTGAGAAGCGAGCTTGAAGCACGCGCGCTGTCGGCCAACAAGCTTGCGCTTTCCCTGCGCCTGCCGTCTGGCAGGATCACCGACATTCTGAACGGCAAGCGAGGCATATCGCCGGATACGGCACTACGTCTCGCGCGCTATTTCGGTAACAGCGCCCGGTTCTGGCTCAACCTGCAAACGGCTTATGAGCTTGCGCAGGCCGAGCGAGAGGTTGGATCGCGGATCGCCACAGAAGTGACGCCTGCCGAAGCGGCCTGACGAGTTCCAAATAAGGCGCGAGATGACGGTGCGGCATATTCCGAACAGCGGATGGAATGGTCGATTGAAGATCATTCGAGACGAGCGCAACCTGTCACAGCAGGCGTTTGCTGATCTCTATGGATGGGAGCATGTCCGACCGGAGTTTCAACTAAGGCTCGGGTTCCAGCAAAGGCGAGGCAATGGCACGAAAGACGAGAGAAGAGATCGACAAGGACCGGATGCTGGCGCAGCAGCTTCGCAAGGCTCGCAAGCAATTCATCAAGAGGTTTGGGCGGGAGCCGAGAGAAGGCGATCCGCTGCTTTGGGATGAGGATGCGCCGGGTGACGAGCCGGTTCCCATGACCGAGGAAAAGCTGCGCAGGCAAATGCTCGACAACATGGCAAAGGCAGGGACGCCGGGCCACCTGATCTATGCTTTTGAAAAGACTGGGCTGATCGTGGACGATGCAGGCTATCGGAGGTTGAGCGCAGACGACCGAGCCGCTTGGGACAACGCGATGGCGGAATATGAGGCCATGGAGAAGGCCCAGCGCAGGAAGCCGCAGTAAGTTCCAGAATAGGCCCCTGTGCGTCATTGAAGTGACCTGTTAATGGTGCTAAATAAAGCACCATTAACAGGATCAAGGAGTGAACCTATGGCTCACATAGTCCTCGCAGAAATCACGGCCAGTGTCTCGGAACTGAAGAAGAACCCGATGGGTACTGTCGCAGCCGGCGAAGGGGCTGCGGTTGCAATCCTGAACCGAAATGAACCCGCATTCTATTGCGTTCCCGCCCGTGCCTATGAGGCCATGCTGGAGCGCCTCGAAGACATCGAACTGAATGCTATCGCTGATGCCAGAGCAGGCGATCCCGTCACCAAGGTGACGCTGGATGACCTATGAGCTTGGGTTCGTGGACGCTGCTCTGAAAGAGTGGCGCAAGCTCGACAGCGATACACGGAACCGCTTCAAGAAGAAGCTGGCTGAACGCTGCGAAAACCCACGAGTTGCCTCCGCCAAACTATCGGGCAGCAAGGATAGGTACAAGATCAAGTTGCGAGGCATAGGCTACCGATTGGTGTACGAGGTCAGAGAGACAGAAATCCTCGTAGTGGTGGTCGCGATAGGAAAGAGAGATCGCGGGGCGGTCTACAGAATCGCCGCCCGGCGTGAAGTTCCAGAATAGGCTCGGACAATGGGTGAGATACGAACGACAAAGCAGGACGCCGAGAAGGTCTATCGGCTGTACAGGGACGATCCAGAGGCAGGTCGGTCGAGCTATCTCCACAATCACTATCGCCGTGGGTGCGAGGGCATAATGGAGCCGGAACGGCAGGCCCTTCTCGCGCATGCGGCATGGCGAGCCGGGCGCGACAGCGTGAAAGCGAAAAGTTCCAAATAAGGCGCGTCACGATAGACGGAAGACGAGGCTATGATCTTTGCAGATGAAATTCGATCACGCTTGAAGTGGGGATTGGAGCGGTATTTTAACCAGATGCCGAGCGAGGTTGCGGAGGAGATCACTCAGTTTCATGCTGCAATAGGATCGGCTCCGGCTTATTGCATTGAAGAAACTGCCCTACAATTTCTGTTTTCCGTAGTGCCCAACACAATGGCCTTGCAGGTCAAGGCAAGTGAAGTGAACCTGCCGTTTGATCGTGTGTTCGTGGAGACGCGCAGTGCCTTTACCGTGCCGGGGCACTGGAAGACTGGCACGTTGATCTGCAAACAGTCCGATCGCATCGAACTGTTCGAGTTCTTTGACTTTGATATAGGCGACCTGTCGGGCGAAGTTGGCTTGGATCGCAGGTTGTTGGGAATGGTGGAAGAAGCCAAACGAGGACAAACAGACAAGATGAGGTTCGCCTTTTCAATCCCGATGAACCGGAAAGTCATGTTGCTTGACGGAGATATAGGGCAGGAAGGCGTGCAGCCGACACAAGCGGGAATATGGGCGCGACAGACTTTCAAGATGGACACTGTGGCAGACGTGTTCCGGCAGAACTCGGATATGTCGCGAAGGTCACGTCCGTCAAGGTGGTGTAATTTCCCGGATGGCCTGAGGGCATGATCAGGCGGCTTTCGTTGTAATGCTGAGAATGGGGTCGATCTCCTCCTTGTCGATCTGAGCAAAGGCTTCGACCATCATGTAGCGGCTTGCGGTCTGCCATTCGTCGTTCTGTTCGAACAGCACGGCACCTATCAGGCGCATGATGGAGGCCTCGTTGGGGAAGATGCCGACGACATCGGCGCGGCGCTTCACCTCCTTGTTCAGGCGCTCGATCGGGTTGGTCGAATGCAGCTTGGTGCGGTGCTGCCGCGGGAAGGACATGTAGGCCAGGACGTCGTGTTCGCTGGCGTCCATGAGATCGGCCAGCTTGGGCCAGCGCGAACGGAGTTGTTCGGCGACCTTGCGCCAGGTTTCGCCAGCATGGGCGCGGTCGGGCTGGTCGAAAGCCTGGCGGATCGCTGCGGCGATGACGGTGTGCTGGCCGCGCGAGACATGCGCCAGCGCGTTCCTCATCCAGTGAACGCGGCAACGCTGCCAGGTGGCTTCGAAGACCCGGGCGATGGCGGCCTTGAGGCCGGTATGGGCGTCGCTGATCACCAGCCTGATGCCGCCCAGGCCGCGGGCGCGCAGGGATCGCAGGAACTCGGTCCAGAAGGTCTCGGCTTCGGAAGGGCCGATACCCAGGCCGATGATTTCTCTGCGTCCCTCGGTGTTGGCTGCCACGGCGATTATCGCCGCGACCGGCACGATGCGACCGCCCTGGCGGACCTTCAGGTAGGTGGCGTCCAGCCAGAGATAGGGCCAGTCGCCGGTCAGCGGTCGGTTCAGGAACTCGCCAACGCGCTCGTCGATGTCCTTGCACAGCTTGGACACCGTGCTCTTAGAGATGCCTGACAACCCCATGGCTTGCACCAGATCATCGACACGACGGGTGGAGACGCCGCCGATCCACGCCTCCTGGATCACCGCGACAAGGGCCTGTTCCGAGGTCTTGCGGGCTTCCAGGAAGCCGGGGAAGTAGCTGCCCTGACGCAGCTTCGGCACCCGCAGGTTCAACGTGCCCAAACGGGTATCGAGAGCGCGCTCTCGATACCCGTTCCGCCAGGTCGTGCGTTCGCCGTTGCGCTCATGCCGGCCAGCACCGATCAGGCCGTCGACATCGGCCTCCATGATCAGCTGCAGAACAGCCTCGGCGATGCTGCGCAGGAAGTCGCCCTCATCGTGCTTGGCCAGTAGCTCGGACAGGTCCATGTTGGTCTTGGTCATCGGGGTCTCCGTAAGGTTCGTGGTTGAAGTCGCCAAACTCCACCTCGACCATACACCTCGATGGCCACCCGGGATTACACCGATGAAGGCGCAGAAATTACACCACGTGCGCGGACACTAACTGTCGCGACTGGTCTGGATGCCGTTGTTTCTGCTGATTGAGCATCGCGAGTTTGAGACGATCCGCGTGACGGAGGCAGATTACGAGAAGCTGAATCGAAAAAGAGAGAAGCAGGGCAAGGATCGCCTCGTTCAGCGTCGAACCATTCAGCTTGGTCAGCTTGGTGTGCGCCACATGGAATCACCGGATGCTGACAGTGCCCGAACTTCGCCTCGCGCGCATTTTGTGCGCGGGCATTTTTTTAGGCATCAAGACCGGCTGATATGGCGACGCCCACACGTTCGTGGGGCGGGCGATCCCGAAAGGCCGGTTACGCAAGTCAAGGTCTAAAGGTTCCAGAAATGGCGCGTTGTGTGAGGGATGGATGGCAGGATCATCGAAAGGCTCGAAGACCATGACGAACGACGAGATTATTGAGGGCTATCGCGATGGCTATGCCGATGACCGGGACGAGCTTCCGGCCTCGCTGGCGAACCGCAGCGAAAGCTACCGGCACGGCTGGCTGAACGGGCGAGACGACAGGCTCGGTCGCCCGCGTGCCTCGGCGGAAGCGATCCGCCAGCGAGCGCGCGAGGTCGAAAAGATCGACACATGGACGATCCAATAGGGCCAGAAAAGGCGCGGAGAAGGACGTTGGGATGCCGCGAGAGAAAATGCAGAGTGAGCATTTGAAGGGCGTGAAGGAACGTCTTAGAGCCGTTATGCAGCGATACGGTCTCACCTTCAATGATTTAAGCGCTATTGCTCTGGGCGAAGACCCCGCCCGGCAACGCAATACTTGGCGACCGGAACCGCTTCCATGGAAAGGGGAAGACGGCCTCGCTAGGCAAATGACAGTTGAGGGCATCTATCGTTTGAATAAGGCCCTTGGGGTCATGCCCGCTTGGTTGGTAGCAGGTGAGGGGCCGAACGGGTTCGACCAGTGTGGAGAATCAGGAATTTCTTGGGCACTTTCGGAGAAGGTCTCTTCACTCCCTCTGTCCCCCCGCCCGGCAAAATGCCTAGCGGACGACGATATCGTCTTCATCGGTGAACTGGTCCAGAAGACTGAGAGTGAATTGCTCCGGATGCCGAACTTCGGACGAAAGTGTCTCAATGAGGTCAAGGAATGTCTGGCTGTGAAGGGGCTTTATCTGGGGATGGAAACCCACGGATGGCATTCGGGCCACGTCGCTCTTGTCTCCAAGAAGTGAACATTCCGATAGGGCAGCGGAACGCCTCTGAAAGCCTAACAGAGTTTGTGAGGCGCGAGGGCGCGGTAACGACAGCAGCGGTATCACATAGATTTGGGTGGGACACAAAGCGCGCCTATGCCGAACTGCTGGCGTTGAGGAAGGCCGGCGTTTTGGTCTCGAAGCAGGAAGACAGGGGCGCGTCCACGGTGGCGGTCGAATGAACGGCTGGCGGATCGCGCCAGCCAGAGGTCTCAGTTAGGGTTCAAGGCGCGGAGAATGGATTTTACTAGCTCGCCCGAATTCGTCTTTGGAGCCGTTGTCGGTGTATTGCTGGGCGGAGTTTTCTCACTGGTCATGGATGTACTGCGCCGTCGCGCAGAAAAGAATCGGCTCTTAAGGGCAAGAAAGCTGGTTATGGCACGCGGCTTTTACCCCGCGCGCTACATGCCAAAAATAGCGGGTCAGGACAGCGAATTTGGCGCAGCAATGTTGCTGGTGGCCAGTGAAGGCGAACTGCTGCTCGACCGCAACAACAACATTGCGGGATACATCTCAAGTAAGCCACGCGGGCCGCATCTTCGACTTGTAGTGTCGAATGACAGTATTCCGGAATAAACATCACGTTCCATAAAACCAGTGCCGGCCATCCGCTAGAAAGAGCAATAACCGAGTGGGAAAGGTCTAGCGACTTCCAATGGGGCTTGATAACGAAAAGTGTCCGGCGATGGTTGACAGATTGTCCGGCGATGCCGTACATATTGCCCATGATTGAGAGCTTTCGCAGCAAGGCCCTGAAACGCTACTGGACTAAGGGTGACGATGCAGGGATCAGGCCAGAATGGCGGAAGAAGGTTCGCATCGTCCTGTCTCGCCTCGACATGGCCCGAGACCCCGCCGAGATGAATGTTCCCGGCTTCGGATTTCACGCATTGAAGGGCGATCAGGCAGGGCGATTTGCTGTTTGGGTCTCTCGGAACTGGCGGATCACGTTCTCATGGAACGGTGAGAACGCTAAGGAAGTCGAGATGGAGGACTATCATGGTGACTGATACGCTTCGCCACCAGTCCATTGAGCCTGCACATCCGGGTGAGATGCTTGGTGAGATCATGATCCCGGCCACCGGCAAGAGCAAGGCGGAGATCGCGCGCCTGCTCGGCATTTCGCGGTCTACGCTCTATGAGATTTTGAGCCAGAAGCAGCCGGTAACGCCTGCCATTGCCGTTCGGCTTGGGAAGCTTTTCGGGGACGGTCCCGGCATCTGGATCAGGATGCAGGCAGCTTACGATACATGGCACGCTGAGCGCGAGATCGATGTTAGTGGCATCGAGACCTTGGAAGTGGGTTAGGCCAGATAAGGCTCGCAACGATGACGATGGAAAGCATACGCCTTTCTGAGCATCTGCTGGTCGAGATATTTTGGCAGATGGGGCGCGCGAGGGGCCACTGGATGGCTCCGGAAGGTCTCCATGATCTGGTCAGCTTTATCGAAGGTATCTTCAATGAGCGTGGACCAGATGAAGACGGCGCAGTTCGCATCATGATGCAGGACGTTACGCTCGATATCTATTTCGATGATCGTGATCTTCGACCGGCTGATCGGGAACTCAACATCGAGTTTCTTGGCGCGATCATGAAGAGCAGGCAGGTGAAGGAAGAGGTAAAGCCGCCCCTCCCGTATTCGACCGTGGAAGTCGAGGCTGTCGATCCAGTCGATGCTAACGCAGTGGCATTGGCGGAGTGGTATGCCACGGAAGCGGAAGACCATTGGAGGACTGATGATCGGATTCGTGGCTTCTTCTACGATTGGGCAGAGAAGCGTGTTTATGTCGCCAGCATGGAGATGATGCGCAAGGTGCGCACGAGGGAAATTGGCGTGCCGGACTTTGCAGGAAAATTGATTGGAATGCTCGTCACGAGCGCGATGATCATTGATGGCAACATCATTGCGGTGGAGGAGCCGATAGATGCTGAAAGCGTCAGATTTGACGGGCAGGGTTTCATCGACAAAGAGCTGATGGATGCTCTTACGGTCCGAGGGATCAAACGGGTATTTTCAGGGAAACGAGCGAACCGACCAGAGAGTGCTGAGGATCGCATCCAGAATGCCGACTACTTCGCTACCCGCTGGACGTTCAGCGGGGCCGAGACCCCAGACGTTCTAAGGGCTGTTTATCGATATTGCGTGCTTGGCGAGACCGGCGATGACATTAAGAGGCGGCTACCGCCGACAATACGAGGATAGCCTCGAAAGCTGACTGTTGCCAGAAAAGCGCAGACACATTTTCGCGTGCAATGGCGGTGTGGAGCCGCGCGGTGCCGGAGAATTGGCGCGAAGCATAGCAGGGGAGTGCAGAATGCGGTTTCTATTGCGTACAGGTGCGATGATATTGGCGCTCACTGGAAATTGCTTCGCCGAGGGTTCCCGGCACAGTCCTGTCGAGACGTGATCCTGCGTGCCGCCGAGTAATTCCGTGCTGAGGCTGGTTTCGTCCGCTCCGGATTTTTTCGCCCATGCCGGCGATGCCCCTGTGCGCAGAGGCGAAGGTTTCGGTTGCCACTGCGCTAGGTGTGGGCGGACGATCTCGGCACCCTTCGGATATGAACGTAAGCTGGTCTGGTGCCTGTATTGCGGCATGGACGAGGGTTATGTGCCGGCAGTCGATAGCCCTTGGTGCCACCGCTGGACATTTGGCATCACTCGCGAAGAGGCATTAGAAGACCGTGAGTGGATTGCAAAAGGTTGCTTCGAGGAACAGGCCGAAGCGAGGGCACGGCGTGACGGGCGCATAATCGATCTGTTTTAGGCGCACGCAAGCCCCCATTACAGGTGGAGCATGCAAAGGAGCCAATCGATATCAGTCCTGATGAAGGCAGGTGGTTATACGCACATCCAGATTATGTGTTGTCATGTGGTGCAGAAGCCGTTGGCAACCCTGCCTGCGTCCAAGCTCGACCTTTCGGTCGATGAGATCGCAAGCTCTTTTGTCTGCCGAGCCTGCGGGAAATCCGCTTCGCCAGCGCGAGTGGGGCTCTGGAAGCATGGTATGAAGCGAGTGGGCTAGGCTAGACCACCTACGAATCCGCTCAGTTCATCGAGACGCACCATCGAGAGGCGAACCGGGCCGCGACAGCCCCGTGCCCGGCAAACAGTCTCTCGCTCCAGTTCATCGATGTACAGAAACTCCCGCTCGGGAGACGTGCATATCGCCTCGCGTGTGAGATAGTGAATGTGGCCGCACTTCCTGCACCGTGCTTCAAGCTTCTGAGAATCCGCCAGATCGCCAACACGGATTTTGTGTTTCCAGCTTGTCACCAGAAATCCTCCGCTGAAGGGATGCGCGTGTAGCTGATCTTGCCTCCTACATGGCCGGACTTCGGCGGATTCCAGTAGCCGAGACTGACCACAGTGCGGGCATAGCGGGAATTGAGGCCATCTATTGTGGAACTGGCTCGCTCCCAGCGGCAGCGTTGGCGGTCGTCATTGAGCAGCATATCAAGCTGTCTCTCGTCAGCAGGTGACAGATCATACAATGTGACGCCAACCCGATAGATTGTGCTGCCAGACAATGAGCTTTGCCTTACCTGATCCCATAAGTCGGAAAGAGCCGTGAGGACGGCCTGATCATCATTGACCACCGGCAGACGGCGTTTTCCCATCCAAGCTTTGTTCCGGAAGGCGAGCCAGAGCCAGAGGCCGCGTGCATAGAAGCGCTCGCGTCGAAGGCGGCGAGCGGCCTTTATCAGCAGCAGGCGTGAGATTTCACGTGCGCCGCCGATAGATCGTGCTTCGGGGGGCAGCACGCGACCATGGCCGAACATCCCACGGCCAGAAGGCGGGGCCTGAATATCATAGCCATGTAAGGCGTACCAAAGCCGCTCGCCCGTCACATTGCGCCAGAGTTTGCGCATGTGTTTCGGCTCTATGCGGTAAAGCTGTTCGGTCGTGAATATGCCGGCTCGATTAAGACGCCGCGCCATGTTCCCGCCGACCCCAGGAATGTCTTCCATGGGAACCGCAAACAAGGGCGCAGGAAGGTCTTCTGGTCTCCAAATTGCCAACCCATCACCATAGCGCTTGCCCGAGCGCTTCCCCTCCTTGCAGGCGATCTTCGCTAGCTGCCGGTTCGCTGCGAACCCAATGGAGCAAGTGATCCATGGCCCGAAATTATCGGCTATTGCGACTTTGATCCGCGCCGCCAGATCGACCGGATCGGCGCGGGCTGTCATGTCTAGGCGGCAGGTCAGTTCATCAATCGACTTGGCGGCATCGATAGGAATCACGGTCTCGATTTCTGACAGAAGCGCATTGTGCGCGCGTCGGTACAGGTCCGGCTTCTGCGGCACGAGAATGAGTTCGGGGCAAAGCCGCTTGGCCTCGCGGATGGGCATTACGTTCTTTACGCCATAGGCTTTCGCCTCACGGCTGCAAGCGATTACCGCCGTCCGGTCGGTTCCATCGAAGGGAACCACACCCACTGGCCTACCGCGCAAGCGCTTGTCGCAGGCTTGTTCAACAGAGGCAAAGAAGCCGTCAAAATCCAGATAGAGCCGTTCAATGGTCTCTGGTTTCCGCATGATGGGGTCTTCCAAATGCCAAATGAGAACAAAGGAAGAACACCCGAAGCGGAAAAGAGTCAAGAGGAATTTTGTCCTAGCAGTCCTGAGCGTTGGTGTGTGCGCGGATCAGCCATCGTTGGCGTAGCGCTGGCGATATAGCCAACCGCCGAAGGCAGCGCCGCCCAGCATCAGCAACAAAGAGATGAGCATGGGCACGCTTCGCTCTTCATATCGCAGTGTCAGGCGCTCGGTTTTGTCGCCATCTATGAAGCGGCTCCCGTCGCTGACAATACGCTCGACTTCGCGTCCGTCGAAACCAAAACCGGCTGTGAGCGGGATCGGCTCACCGCGAACGTTCGCTACGGCGCGGGATCGTGCCGAATTGGAGGGATCAACCTCAACTCGGAAGCCCTCGATCTCGCTGGCGTCATAGGAGAGGGCTTCCGTCTCCGTTCCGAAGGCGGCGAACTGCGTCTGCTGACATCGACCATGATCACAAATGATAGCCCCACCAACAGGGTGCTTCAGGGATATGGCGGAGCCACAGAGGAGCATGAGACCGGCAAGTATGAGCTTGATGTTCCATGGATCAGCGCCTCGATAGGTGGGGAATACAAATCGCATCGTTCTAGGCATCTCGCCTCCCATTCCGGTCAACGTTCCCAAGCGAATCCTAAACAGCCATCGACTGAACTTGTTTCGCCTGCTCAATATAGGCAAATTCCAATCCGGCTGCACTTCCCACGGTAAAATAACGAGTTGAAACTTTACGAAAGGCACGTCATATTTGGCAGGAAATATGCGCTGCCAAGGGGCAAGAGCAATGAAAAGGAAAGCATTGGATGTCGCCGCTTTCCTCGACCGGCCCAGCGCCATCGTGGGTACGACTGGTGCTGGTAAGACCTTCGCGGCAAAGGGGACGGTCGATCTGGCCGATTGGGTGAGACAGGCTCTCTAGCGGGATTGCGAGGAAAGGAGTCGAAGTGCGCTACATTCTTGCGATAGCTGCCATTCTGGTGAGTTCGACGGCCCGCGCCGATGCTCCGGCCTTTATAGGAACATGGGGAGTGGCGGGCGTAGAGCCGGACGCTTGCGCTCATCACAATGTAACGACCTACAAGGCGAACGAGATCGAAACAATGGAATCTTTCGCCGTCTATGACAGCGACAGCTATTCGGAGGTATCCCCCGGCCACTGGCGGATCGAGGCCCAAGGCGTCTACGAGAGCCAGAGGTTTCCCCTGACATACGACCTCTATGTGGAGGGGGATACGATGCGGGAGGTCATCACGGGCGAAGACGGAAAGCCAGATGAGACCACGCTGGTGCGTTGCCGTGATTGAAGAGCCATGAAAACGGCTGCGCCATTGAGACTGGCGCAGCGGGAATGGTCAGTCTGACTCGTGTGAAAGGCCAAGCTTGTCCAATCGCTCGGCCTGTTTCTGTGCAAGCCTTCCCTTGACCCTTTTGGTAGGGCCTGCGGTCTTCTGGTCGGGCAGGTAGTATTTCATGTAGGCGGTAGCCGTCTCGATGTCCTTTTCGGTGTGACCGAGGACTTCGGCAAAAAAAGCAGCCTTCGATTTGGACTTCGGGCGGAAGAACTGATCCGCAATCTCGGCGTAAAGCGCCCGCAGATTGTTGGCGGTCAGCCGCTTCCCTTCGGTTGCATTCTTGCTATCGTCCAGAGCCGGTGCTGGCCACAGAGGGGCGAACATTTCAGTGCGGATATCGCGGAAGAGGGTGTTCGGCAGGCGCAAGAGGTCGTTCTTGAATTCCTCGTTGGACATCTGACGCCAAATCTGGCCGTCTTCGCTCATGCGCAAGACCGTCCACGCCAGAACGATTTCCTTGGCAGGTGCGAGCACCGGGATGGCGAATGAGGTCTCGAACTGTGTTCCTTCCCGGCCTCTCGTCTTGGATTGGCCGCTGAAGAGAACGCGCCACGTTTCATAGCCCCGTCCGGCCACATGGTTCTGCTGGTCAAACATTAGCGGCATCGGGGCGATGGCTCCTTGGCAGAATACCTCATAGGGGCGACGGCCAGTAAGAAGGCCGAGAGCAACACCGTAGCGAACCAGTTCCCCGCGCTGGGCCTTTGCGGCGATCTCCGTCGCTGCTTCCTCCAGCTTGGACCAACTGGCATCTGTTTTCGGCAATGCGTCTCTTGCTGTATCGACTAGATCACGCCAATGGGGGACAGCAATCAATTCGTTGTGCTGCTCGATCACCGAGTCCCGGTACGTCTCGGAGACGGCCTGCTGGATGTCCTTGGGCGCGACCACCACCGATAGGGTGTCCTCGTCTGCAAGTTTGGCCTCGCGCAGTGCATTGCGGAACAAGCTCGTATTGGCGAGGACCGTGGTCGACTCAATCCGGCCCCGCCAGTCGTCGGTGATGGCTTTCCAGAGCTTGGCAAGCTGACGCCTATAAAGATAGTCGGCCTGTTTCTGTGTCTTTTTCCCGGCCTTGATGATTGCTTGGCGCTCCTTGTCGAGCGCCTGCACCTGCTGGACGAATGTTTCGATGGCCTCGCGGCGAGTAGGCTTCCGCCCAGCATTCGACCGGCGATCAGGAGCCGTTCGCAGCGGCTCGTCGCGGCTTTCGAGAACCTTTATGAACGCCAGCGCCGGGTGGCGGTCCCCGAGTGCTTCCTTGATGGCAGTTCGATAGCGGGACACATAGGCAGAGCGGGTGGAGAGCGCCTTGCCAGATATGCGCTCGTCCCATTCCCTCTGCCAGAGGTCTTCATAGCCATCTTCAACCGTTCGAACGGATTCCACGAATTGCGGAATAGCGTCGGCAATTACCGATGGACGCCCCATGCGCTTTGGCGCTTCCTTTTTGGTTTCAGCGGTTGTCTCGGCCATTGCGATCATCCTATTTGCGTAGATGGGGTAGAGAGTACCAAAATAAAAACAAGACACAATAGTTTTATTTAAGTGGACGCGGGCAAAGGATTTCTTTTTATATAATCGGCTAGAATGCGATCAGACAGGGTTTTCCCCTTATCAGGATCGATGCGTGCGCCGTTTTGCCAGTATTCTATGTGGCGGTATGGCCGCTTCGGGATCACATATCCGAGCCCATAAGGGCCGGGCGAATAGCTCTGCCCAATGTGCATGACGGCAACGAACAGTTCCGGCCTGCCATCGAGCACAGTGGGATCAATGTTGATGAGTGTGGCATCGAATTCGGCATTGGCCGCAGTTTTGGCATCGAGCCGCTTGGAATAGCTCGGCATCGCGAGATAGGGGCACACCTGTAGGGCATATGTCATGCATTCGTGGTGCAAAGGCGTGTCATTATACCGTCCAAAGGGATGGAAGGCACTCAGAGGTCCGCCGACCGACCAGCGTCCGCGAAACAGCTTGCCGCCGCAAATGGCGCAGCGATCCTCGCGGATTATGCGCTGGCGCTTTGCCTCGTCGTTCATCGTGAAGTGCGGGCGACCGGAGTTGTCGCGCAGAACGATCACAGGGACTGGATAGCCTCGCTGATCGCGGGGAAGCTGCTGCATTCTGGCCGGGACTGGAATGCTGTGCTGGGGTTTCATCTGTCCAACGGCCTCATTGCCTCGTTCAGAACGCGCTCAGCGTCTTCCGTCGATATTCTCGGCCATGTCGTCGTGATAAACTCCCAAACAGCATCGTCGTTCGGGAATTTGAGCGTGTCGATGGCGACGTTTTCGATCATCCAACGTCGAACCTGCAATGCCCTGCTCTCGATGGTTTCGGTTGCGGTGGTCATCATTCTTCTCCGGAGTCGTCTTCGTCCTTCGCGCTCATCCATTCTTCGGCGCTATCATCGCTCGTGTAGGCCACTCCTTTGAGCTTGAAAGCCCACGGGGCACGACCGCTTGATGTGAAGGTATTCTCGACTTCCTCGTCTGCCATGGGCCGAAAGAAGCCGATGGCTATCAGGGCCTCGCGCGCACCGCGCAGGACAGCACGTGCGCCGGGGCTTGAACCGTCGCGAACCCATCCTTCCGCCCGGTCCAGCGCGTCGAGGGCTGCATCAACCGCGTCATAGGGATACTCGCGGTCCACATCGAGCAGGTAATCGACCTCGCTCCGGAACTCGGCATTATCGCTCGCCATGATCAGGGCAATCGCTTCCTCGCGGGTCATAGGATCAGGCTCCATTTCGGGTCTTCGGCAGAAGCGCCGAAATCTCATCGTCTGTTAGGTCCGCGAGCCGGACAAGGCAGGTTGCGTTACGATAGACCAAGAGCGTGCGTGTGCCGTTGATGCTTCCCTTAAAGTCGTCGTGGGTGGAGCGCCAGATTTCTGTTCGCGGGTCATGGTGCCTTTTCCTGAATGGCTATGGCCTCGGCCATCAGATCGTCGCAGATTTGTCCGATCTGCATCATCCGCGCGTCGTGGATTTCACGATCCCGGCGAAATCCATCGGGATTGCCGATGTAGTCACGCATGTTGGGGGCGACGTTTCCAAGCGCCTCCCGCGCGTTTTGAAGAGCCTCACGGGCATCAAGTCGCATCTGGATCAGATCGGCTGCGCTGGTGCCGTTGAGGCTGATTGTCGGCTGCATCATTGTCATGAGACTTTTCCCTCGGGTCTTATGCGGCATACTCAAAGCCGCTGCCGTCATGCGGCTCCGGGTCACGGGCCGGGTCAACATAGCGCCAGTCGATTACCGAGGATTTGGGTTCAAACTCGCGCAGCAATGGCCGCATGGTCTCCGAGATGCAGTCGCAGGCTTCGGCCTCGCAGCCTACATCGACCAGAATTTCAATAGTTGCCTTGTAGTAAGCCATGGGTGGTGATCTCGTTGAGTTTGAGGGTATCAGATCGAGCAAGAGCCGGATCGGCACTCGACCATGCGTCGTAGATTGGCTGAAGCCTCCGCCTCAATCATGAGCCGTTGGGCATCCTGCGGCGATGAGACGGGCTGGCCATAGGGCGAGCGAGTAACCGCATCGATAACCAGCCAACGCCCATCCGAAGTGCGTTCCACCGTATAGTTCATGAGGCATCGTCCCATTCGGTTACATCATAGTGCGTAAGGGGATAGGGGCATGGCTGGCCGGGTTCCGCCGGGCCGAAGGTGGCGCACGTTCCGGCGAAAGCGCTTTCTTCCCTGCGGGCAGGAGTGGAGCGCACTTGCAGTCGGCTTGACAGGTAGTCACGCATTTCATCTCCGATAGCCTCCATCCGACGAGCGAAGGTCGCCGCCAACTCTCTGTCGCCAAGGAGTTCGATGCAGTCGAGCATCTCATCAAGCGTGAGGGTCTTCGCCATGGCCGTAAGTCCCTAAGTCGTTGAAACCATGGTTGTATTATACAGGAGTTGCCGGGCAGGGCAAGAGAAAAATAAAAGTTAGAGCGTTATGCAATATGAAATATGCGCAATTGGCGCAACAGGGATGCGCGGATTGCATGGGTAGGCAAGGGCAAGTAAAGCCGCAGTAGAATAAAAGTAGTAGAATAATAAAGAATAGCGGCGGGCAATATAATAAAAGTATAGACAAGAATAAAAGTAGGTGTTGCACAACGGCCACACAGCGCGCCGGGCTTGACTTTATATACAACTACACCGG